>NZ_KV757581.1 GCF_001712795.1 Nostoc sp. KVJ20 | reverse complement strand
ACCCCTACCCTTGAAAGGAGGGCTAGGGTGGGGTAAAACCTTGGTTAATCAGCTATTTCAGACTTGTGTGTACACCGTAGTTTGCAAGGGGAGGGTTAGGGTGGGGTAAAAACCAGATTCGTAAACTACTTCAGACTTGTGTGTACACCGTAGCCTTTTGAAGGAGGGTTAGGGGAGATCGAAAAGTGCCTAAAGTCACGGCGAAACACTTGTCAAATAAGCTTTTAGGTTGACATACTTACTTACCCAGTATTTCTAATAATGCTTGACGATAAATTTTTAGACCCTCTGCATTCAGATCGTCACCATCACTGGTCAAATTTTCTTTAAGAACATTATTTTCATACAAGGGTGCTAGTCCTGCTGCTGCAACTGGCACTTTTTCTGTTTCAGCAACTTGATTAATCAGAACATTAATTTGTTCAACTCTAGAAAGTGGGGCTGCTACAGTTGGATCTGAGCTTGCTGCAACTGTTGAATAAAAAGCCGGAATGAGAAAAATCTCTTTATTTCCCATTGTTCGCACAAGTGCGATCGCCTCTTGGAGATTTTTGCTAAACAACTCATCACTAATTCCATACCAAGCATCATTTCCACCTATGGCAATAATAGCTTTTTCGCATTTCACCTTAGTAGGAATTAAACTTTTCAGTTGTTCCAATAATGAGATTGTACTCAGACCATTTAACCCAAAATTAAAAGTACCACTCCCAAGGGTATTACCAAGTCCAGCCGAAATAGAATCGCCAAATAAGCAACCGGAGAATTGTTTATCTTGGGCTGCGAGTGTCTGATATTGCAGTGCAATTTTTCCTAAAGGTGAAGTACTTACGTTGTCCTTTGGTGGTGCATCAGCAGAACTAGAAGAAGAATTTGCCATGCCAACTAGCCGGGAAATTTTTGACACGTCAACAACTAGTTGATTACTAGGATAAGCTTCTAGAAAGCTGGTTATGCCTAGACCTTCTGGTGATTTTGATCCTAAAATCAAGGCAGATCGTAGTGCTTGTGTACTGGCTTGATCGCGACGAGCGATCGCACTAGAAGCAAAAGATAAAATTTGCTTGCCCATTCCTGTGTTGAGCAGCTTATCTAAAGCCACAATATCAAGAGACATTTTTACCTGAAGGGCATCTTGAAACTTCTGTTTCTCCTTAGCGCTTAGGTAATCTAGGAAAGATTGCAAATCGCTAGAAGCCTTTTGTGTCTTGTCATAGTTGCGTATATCTGCCACCGGGATCGATTGCTCAAACAATCCGTACCTGACAGTAACTTTTTCGGCTGCCAAACTAGGCAACAAACCAAGTCCACTATGCAGCAGTAAAAATATTAGGCACCCACATAGGCTTATTAGAAGACGATAGAAATATTTCATCACAAAATATAAAAATAGATAGTCAATAGTTAATAGTCAAGAGTCAAGGGTCAAAAGTCAAGTCGCTTCTCTACGAGACGCTGCGCGAACACTCCAATTAAAAATTAAAAATTATTAATTAAAAATTGCAAGACGCTCTCTACGAGACGCTGCGCGTAGCTTGCTTCTCTGTAAGAGTACGCGGACTCGCTTGCCGCCGGCGCTATCAGTAGGGGCTTGTACCCCAAATTAATTAATTAAAAATTAAGAACAATAATTTTTAATTAAAAAAAGGTCAAGGGTATAGCCATTTTCAATCCGGTGAGGTGCAGGTATGCAAATAGAATGCGACAAATAAACCATCTTGTAGAGACGCGATGAATCGCGTCTTTACCCAAGGATGTGTTGCAATTATTAATTGAATTGGTATGAGGTCAAATTTGGGAATACTCAATCCAGTAGGTGTGAGGATGGAACGGTGGTAGAAGAAGGTGCATATTGGCTAGCTTGGGCACAAATTTCTGGAATTGGCCCGGTATTATTGCGACGGCTGCAACAGCATTTTGGTACGCTGGCAACTGCTTGGAACGCTACCAAGGCACAATTGGGAGAAGTGGAAGGTTTTGGTTTGCAAACATTAGAAAAAGTAGTACAACAGCGATCGCGTTTGCAACCAGAACAACTATTCACCAAGCACCAGCAGGAAAACTCTCATTTCTGGACACCAGCAGATGCAAATTATCCCCGCTTACTGCTGGAAACTCCAAGTCCGCCGCCGATTTTGTACTATCGCGGTGAAGTCGAACTCCAAGAAAATCTCGGACAAAAACCACTGGTTGGAATTGTTGGAACACGCCAACCCTCAGAATACGGTATTCGTTGGACTCGCCAAATTAGCACAGCTTTGGCTAAAAATGGCTTTACAGTTGTTTCTGGAATGGCAGAGGGAATTGACACAGAAAGCCATAGCGCCGCTATGAAAGCAGGTGGACGCACGATCGCAGTTTTGGGAACTGGTGTAGATGTCATCTATCCACATAAAAATCGGGATTTGTATCAGCAGATTTTGACAGCTGGGTTAGTTGTGAGTGAGTATCCGACAAAAACCCCACCCGATCGCACGCACTTTCCCCGTCGTAACCGAATTATTGCAGGTTTAAGCCGCGCCATCTTGGTCATGGAAGCACCGTTAAAGTCTGGTGCTTTAATAACAGCCACCTATGCAAATGAATTTGGTAGAGATGTCTATGCATTACCTGGAAGACTTGATGATTACCCCTCACAAGGGTGCTTAAAGTTACTGAGTCAGGGAGCTTCTTTCATTCTTAAGGAACTAGATGAACTGTTAAAAATGCTAGGAGCAATACCACAACTTGATGGAGTCGAGGCTTCCATAGCACCAGAACAGTTAAGTTTGCCAACTTTATCACCAGAATTACAAAGGGTAATGGATGCGTTCGCAAGTGAAGCTTTACCCTTCGATTTTATTGTCCAACAAACCAGTATGGCTGCTGGCTCAGTTTCCAGTGCTTTGTTACAGTTGGAACTTATGGGTTTCGTTTCGCAACTACCAGGAATGCGCTATCAAAAAAGTTAAGAGTTAAAAAACAACATTTTCCAAGCATCGCTCTTGAGGAAAACTTTGCGATTTACTGAATGTACGTCCCTGTTAACATCTTTGTAGCAGAAATTTCGTTAACTTGTATAAATCATACTTATAACCGATGGCAAACAGGACACAAAACTGATGAAATAAGGTTAGTCTTGCGAATTTGGAGTAATGACAGACAGCGTTTTAATTCTTGGTGGACGAGGGCGGATTGGTAGTAGTGTTGCTCAGGATCTAGCTACCCATACGCAGGCAAAAATTACAATTACTGGACGTTCTGCGGAGTTTGGCAAAGCTGTTAGCTTGTCTTCGGGAGGACAAGTGCAGTTTTTGATATTGGACTTAGTAGAAGTTGACAAGCTGCGAGATGCGATCGCAAACTCTAACTTAGTCATCCATTGTGCTGGGCCATTTCACTATCGAGATACTAATGTTCTCGAAACCTGTATTGCTCAGGGCGTTAATTATCTAGATGTCAGCGATCATCGCTCTTATACCAGCAAGGCTCTCAGTCATCATGAACAAGCTGCTGCTGCTGGTGTGACAGCAATTATTAATACTGGTATTTTCCCTGGCATTTCTAATAGTATGGTACGGCAGGGAGTTGAACAATTTGATCAACCAGAAAAGATCCATTTAAGTTATTTAGTTTCTGGTTCTGGTGGTGCTGGCATTACAGTGATGCGGACAACTTTTCTAGGATTGCAGTATCCTTTTGAGGCTTGGATAGATGGAAAATGGGAAATAGTCAAGCCTTACAGTGAAAGGGAAGTAGTTGAGTTTCCATCCCCATATAGACGTAGCGGGGTTTACTGGTTTGATATGCCAGAAACCTTTACACTGCCCCATGCTTTCCCATCAGTAAAAACTGTAATTACTAAGTTTGGCTCTGTTCCCGATTTTTACAATCATCTAACTTGGATTGCAGCACACATTTTTCCCAAGTGGTTAATGCAGCGACGTTACATGATTGAATTTCTATCTCATGTCAGCCACTCAATGACAGATGTCACTAATAATTTTAGTGGAATTGGGGTAGCAGTTCGTTCAGAAGTGACAGGGCAAAAAAATGGTAAAACTGCTGTTTATTGTTCAACTATAGTGCATGAAAATACAGCTATGGCTTCTGGTTGTGGCACAGGTAGTATTGCCCAATTATTGCTAGAAGGCAAACTCAATAAACCAGGTGTTTTTGCTGTGGAAGAAGCACTACCAACAAATTTATTTGAAGAGGCAATGCAAAGCCGAGGAATTAAAATTAATTACAGTTGGTTATAGCTAAATACGCTTGGGTTAAGAGGATGTTTTAAAAGTCCTCTTATTGGTATCAAAAGTTTTAGATCCCCCTAAATCCCCCTTAAAAAGGGGGACTTTAATTCCGGTTCCCCCCTTTTTAAGGCTACGGTGTATACACAAGTCTGAAATAGCTGAAAAACCCAAGGTTTTACCCCACCCTAACCCTCCCCTTGCAAAGGGGAGGGAACTAGATTTCTTTTTCCCCCCTTTCCAAGGGGGGATTAAGGGGGGTAATTCGACTTGTGTATACACGGTAGCCTTTTTAAGGGGGGTTAGGGGGGATCAACAAGTGCTTAAAATCACAGCCAAAGACTTTTCAAACAACCTCTAAGGCCTACTGGCAACAATTTTGGTTTTTCGAGACGCGATAAATCGCCGTCTCTACAAGTTTTTTCATGCCTAACTGAACCGTATTGGGGTTAGGGAGAGCTATTTAGGGTAAAATCCCACTAAGCTAAAAAAAGGAACTATAACTAAAAATTAATATATCCTGCGGTAGAAGTAATAACTGTACTTAAACATTTAGTATGCCTGTGAGTCTTGAGTATCGAATCTATTTATACATGGAAAAGACTCATAAATAAAATGGGAGGATTTCTCAATGCAAAAAATTGTATTAACTTTCAAACAAGCATTTTCTAGTATTTTGGTTGTTGGCTTGATGGTTTTCATCAGCTTGTCAGGTTCATTTATTGTCGGTCAGCAAGCTAGTCATGCAACTACTCTTGAAGAATTGAAGCTAATACCTCCAGACTACAAACCAAATTCTGAAGAAAAAGTTAATCGTGCTTATGAATATGACCCAGGTGTTGGCATTCGAGAAGAAGATCGACAAAAAGCTTATGAGCAAGCAAAAAAAGATTCAACCAACCTTAATACTATTGAGAAGGCTTACGAAAGGAATTTGAAGGCTGAGAAAGAACAAAATCCTCCGGAAAGTTTTGGTGAAAAAGCGAAAGAAGTGATTGAAAAAGTGACAGGTAAATAGTCAATAAAATTAAATTGTAGGTTGTGTAATCGCCGATAATAAGGCACAAAAATTTAAGGTGCGTTAGCTTTTGGCATAACACACCCTACATTTATGAAGCAGTTTTTCTTTGATTACTAAGATTGTGTTCATACCACTTCATTAATGGAGTTGCACTAATTCCATGCACAATTACAGAGACTACAATCGTAGTATAAGTTATCCAGGCAATTTGTTCGGCAGCTTCACCTTTTAAGCCATGACCAAAGGCATAGGCGAGATAGTATAAAGAGCCAACACCGCGAATACCAAACCATCCAAATAACAAACGAGTTCCTGGATGCATACTTCTACGGCGTGATTCTAGAGGGCTTTTACCTATTGTGCTAATCCAAACTCCTAAAGGTCTGATGATCAAAAATAATGAAATTATCACTATCAAAGATTGCACAGCATAATTGAGCATTGGTTGCAATAATAATATTGAACCCAATAGTAAAATTGTTCCAACTTCTAGGAGCTTTTCAAGTCGCTCAATAAATTCTAATTGTGCTAGCGGCTTTTCAGGATTTTTATAACTGCGTTGGACGACTAAACCAGCTACAAATACTGCCAGAAATCCATAGCCATTAACTACTTCTGTTAATGAATAAGTTAACAAAATTATGCTGATGGCAATAAAATCTTCCATGATTTTATCGGAAGGGAGACGCTTTTGAATTTTTTCGTCAATCCAAACTATTGATTTAGCAACAGCAATTCCCATAATAATACCAACTGCGATCGCCCAAATTAAATCAACCGTAATCCACTGTTGAAACCAGTTACTCCAGTTATCATCTTCTAATGCATGAATGCCAAAATAAACGAAGGGAAAAGCTAAAGCATCATTTAATCCACCTTCAGAAGTTAAACCAAATCTCAACTCATCTTGGTCGTTTGTATTGGTCAGTTGTACTTCTGATGCTAAGACTGGATCTGTTGGTGCGAGAATTGCCCCTAATAAAATTGCTTCTCCCCAATTCATTCCTAAAAACAATTTACCTACAGCAGCCAAAGCAAAAATTGAAATTGGCATCAGAAAGACAATTAATCGCACCGTAATATCCCAAACCTTTAACCTTAATGGGCGAACAATTTTTAAGCCGCAGCTAAATACAGAAATAATTACTACCAGTTCTGTTAATCTCTCTAATAATTCGGCGTTGAAAGCTTCATCTTGACGTAATTGAATTAGACCTAAACTATAAGGGCCTAGAAAAATGCCAACCAGTAGGTAGATAATCGCAAAAGAAAGAGGTAAGCGAGCAATTAAACCTGACGCTAATGTGACCATCAACAAAAGCAGACCAATCACAAATAGGTCAATAATATAGATATCTACCATATAGCAATTTATATAAAAATTTGGCGTTGCTTTGTAAGCTTAGTTGCAATAGCTTTTTATTAGGAATTACCTATGGGCAGATTTTCAGGGATTAGTGATTGGGGATTGGGGATTGGGGACTGGGGACTGGGGATTGGCTGCCAAGTTGGAGAGGACGCGCTTTGATTATTAGCCTCTCGATTCAAATAAAGCCCCCAAAACAATGGGATCTAGCACGGGAATATACCTAATGCACGCCTCTGCACTACTACTAATGGTCTAAATCTCCTACTTTCTCACTCAGATATTGCCCATATTAGTACAAATATACTATAATATAGAGAGCGTCCACAAAGCCTAGCCAAATGCATAATGGCTCTGTGAAAACCTTCTGGAAGATGGATTCAAGGGTTAGTTCGATGATGAAGCATTATATTCTCAACCTCAATCCGACTGCCAAGCATGAATGGGATCGGTGTATTTTACGTGACCCGCTGACTGCCAAACGCCCAGACATTGCTAAACTAATTGCCGAAGCAGTTGGTGCTGATACAGGTAGTTATTTGGTGAGTGTGAATATCGAAGTTCAAGTTTTGCAGCAAGCCGCAGTACCTCAAGCTGAACAACTCTCGCTTTCATTTCCAGAGGTGAGTGTGCCGTCACAACCACAACTGCGGGAAGCGGCTTGATGCGATCGCATCGCCTAGAATATCTGCATTACTAAGTTCGTAGTCAGGACTAAAGTCTTGACTACGAACTTTTATAACCACTCATAATTAACGAGACAGACGACTATAGGAATCCGCTTTGATTTCTGAACTAATTTGCGTAGGCAGGCAATAGGCAATAGGCAATAGGCAATCTTGCTACAGTCAAGAAGGCTTCTTAGTTGTACTGAGTTTTTTCAGAAATCAAATATGAGTCCCTATAGTACCGCACAGCGTAAATAAGCCACCCGTTTTAAGAGTCAGTTAATAGTGGTTTGAAAATACCTTGATTGCAGTTTACTACAACGACAATAAAGACTTTTTACCCGACTTTTGCAACCCCATTACATAAAACTGCCGACTTCAGCCGACTGACAAAAGGAAGTGCGATCGCTTAGGCTATTGGGCATAGAGATAACAAATTAAGTATAAAAATATGCTTAACACCCTCAGCCCAATCACAGAAGACTTAGCAGGTCAAAGCTATCACAGTCCTCATTACTTGCAAACACAGCGCCGCATTCGTTCCCTTATAGACAAATATATTGCAGTCGAAAAACTACATGAGCGTCTGCAAGATTTACCGATACAGTTTGCCAATCCCCAACCGCGTCCCTGGAAACCCATTGATTGGCAAACAATTAACCGCAATCAAATTATCGGTTTAGACGCAGAGGTATTTTTATCTATCTTGATAGGTGCGATGGATACAGAAGCGCCCATTCGCGGCTATACCCAAACAAGTCGGCAGTATTTAGAAAAATTGCATCCTCAGATGGCTCGGTTTGTTGGTGGAACTATTGGTAAAGATGGCGAATTGCTGGAACTTGGTTTGTGGGAAAAAGAAGAACGTCAGCACACACCAGCATTAATCAAAATCTACACCCAATTAACAGGCGAGAAAATTACCCCAAAATTTCGGACTGTTAGAAGCTATCTTCCCACAGATGACGCTTACGAAGACTTATATCGCCACGGCTTACACCGCATTGCCACAGAATACGGTGCAACCTGTCTTTATATTTGGCTCATGGCTCATACCACTGGCGCACTCCAGGATGTTTTAGAGGAATTAGCACAGGATGAAATCAACCACATGACCAAATTCTGGGGGTTTGGAGTCTGGACTTTTCCTGATACTGGGTTGATACGAATTGGACGCACGCTAATCAAAACGCAATCGCCAAACTATCAACGTAACAACCTCATGCGTACTCTCCGCCGCATGATGGGTACACTCAACTGGAATGCTTGGTCATTAACCAACAAAACAACTCTCTTCTTCACCTTCGCCTACACAATGCATCATCTGTGGAGTTGGAACAACACCCTCACACCAAAATATTTGCAAGATTTATTTGAAATTACTCATTAAGAAATAACAAAGGATAAATGACAAATGACAAATGACAAATCAGCCGATTTAAACCCCCAAAAAATACCCCAACATATCGCCGTGATCATGGATGGTAACGGACGATGGGCAACCAGTCGAGGATTACCGCGCATCGCCGGACATCGCCAAGGAGCAAAAACACTCAAAGAACTATTACGTTGTTGCAAAGATTGGGGAATCAAAGCGTTGACAGCCTACGCTTTCTCAACAGAAAATTGGCAGCGTCCCGTTGAAGAAGTGAATTTTCTGATGCTGTTGTTTGAGCGATTACTACGCCGCGAGTTAGCTCAGATGCATCGTGAAGGAGTACGAATCTCGTTTATTGGAGATTTATCGGCTTTACCCAAGTCTCTACAGACGGAAATGGAACGTTCAATGAAAGAGACGTTGAACAATCAAGCAATCCACTTTACTGTTGCAGTCAACTACGGTAGCCGCAACGAAATTACCAGAGTTTGCCGTCAAGTAGCTCAACTGGTGGAACAGGGCAAACTCAGCGCCCAAGAAGTGAATGAAAGTCTTTTAGAACAACACCTCTACACCGCAGATACTCCAGAACCCGATTTACTGATTCGTACTAGTGGTGAGATGCGATTGAGTAATTTTCTCTTATGGCAAATGGCTTATACAGAGATGTATTTCACGGACATTTTTTGGCCAGATTTTAATAGAGAAGCATTTTATCAGGCTTTGTTGAGCTATCAAAATCGCGATCGCCGTTTTGGTCAAGTTAAAGCTTCACTGTCAGCTTAAGCTATCTGGAAAACCTTTCTCCTGAAATGAGAGAGACTTTGAATTTCTCCCCTTTCCCAACGCGGAAAGGGGTTAGGTTTTTTGCTGCTATGAAGCATAAAGTAAAAGCACCCACATTACCAGGATGGTATATGAGCGCTAAAAAATTTAAACATTATTGAGGATAATCTATCTGCTATGACAGACCGAAGTAACTATAAGAATAGCAGGCGGTGGGTAAATAAACTGCAAGGGTAGTTACAAATGTTTTGTTAAAAATATTACTTACTGTAAGGTATTGCGTATTTTTTTAAAGCGTGGTATGTATCATCCTCTAAAAATTTTCTTTATGCGATCGCTAAAGCTTCTCTGGGATGAAACTGGTTAACAATCCCAAGATAAATGATTTCCGTCCTTTTCCTCCCGATCTTCCCTACACTCCAAATTAATTTTTTGGGTAAATTACTCTTTGCTAGGTATTGAGCCTCTCATCTCGGCTAAATACCTAAATTCTTTATCATAAAATCAGACGGATGTAATTATTCTTTTGCCAATAGTAATTATCAAAACTCTCAATATGATTATTTGTTAATTCTTTCTCAAAATAGTATTTACTATAATTTAATACTTGCGATATAAGCTGATTTTGCGGTAAGTCAATTCAGAAAAAATCCTGATATCGAAAATTTAAAGTTAGCAAGATTCTTTCGCTAAATCTACTTTAAATTTACTTATCAATCAATTTTAAAATCGCAATTAATTTTTACCATATTATATGCGTCAGGAGTTTTCATGGCAAAATATCTACTAGCTTCTGCTAGTGGGATGGGATTTATATGCTTAATTGCCGGGTTATCACCTGTGCAAGCCCTTCCTAATTTAGAAATTGCAGATAAAAACTTAGCTATTAATCAAAATGATAGCAATTATCAAAAAAATGATTCTCATCAAAGCAACTTGACAAATAGTATCTCCAGTGAATTGCTGATAGCTAATGAGAATCAAATAAATCAAGATTCAGGAGTAGATTCTGCTGTTAAGTTTCAACAGCCACTCACACCAAAATCGATAAATTCATCTTCATCCTCAGACAAACTTGCACAAGTAACATCTGTATCCCAATTATCTGATGTACAACCGACCGATTGGGCTTTTCAGGCACTACAATCTTTGGTTGAGCGCTATGGTTGCATTGCAGGTTATCCCAATCAAACCTATCGCGGTAATCGGGCGATGACTCGCTATGAATTTGCTGCTGGCTTAAATGCTTGTTTAGAACGAATCAACGAACTGATTGCCACTGCAACTGGTGATTTGGTTAAGAAAGAAGATTTAGCCACGTTACAGAAACTACAAGAACAATTTACGGCGGAATTGACAACATTGCGGGGTCGAGTAGATGCTGTAGAAGCTCGTACCGCAGAACTAGAAGCAAATCAATTTTCTACAACTACTAAACTTAATGGAGAAGTAATTATTGCTGGTGTTGGTGCTACCGGCGGCGCTCCTAATGACAGTGACCCGAACATCATCCTAGTCAATAGAGTGCGATTAAATCTCACCACTAGCTTTACTGGTAAAGATTTATTAATTACTGGATTGCAAGCCTATAACTTTTTGGGTGGAGTCGATGGACAAGGTAGCCTGCAACAAAGTTTAGGATTAGCTGCACCCCTTTTAAGTTCTAGTAGCGCTCGTACCAGTTTTGAGCCGCAATTTCCAGGCTTAAATGTCAATACTTTGTCGAGTGTTGGCGCGAACGATGTTCAGCTTTACAAATTGCTGTATATCTTTCCCGTCGCGAATAAATTAACCTTGTTTGCTGGAACTGCGGCAGAAACATCAGATGCTTTCCCAGCAGTTACACCTTTTTATGGCGAAGGACAAGAGTCAATTTCTCGTTTTGCAGGCTTAAATCCTGTGGTACGGATTTCTGGTGGAACTTCGGGTACTGGTTTAGCATCGGCGGCGGGATTTATTTATAGTATTTCCCCGAATTTGGATTTACGAGCTTTATACGGTAGCGTCAATGCCAATTTACCCCAAAAATCTGCTGATGAGGTACTACCAGGAGTTTCTACGACACCTTTGGGAGGTGGTTTATTTAGTGGGAGTAGTGTTGTTGCTGCACAGTTAACCTTCAAGCCCAGTCCTGACTTAGATATTGGTCTAAACTATGCCAATAGTTATCACGAAATCAATATTTTAGGTACTGGATTAATTAGTGGTGATGTTGGTGCTTTAGCTGGTGTTGACGCTGGGACACCCGTCAAACTCAACTCCTTTGGGGGTACAGTAACATGGCGATTTTCTCCCAAAATAGCCTTATCTGGCTACGGTGCAGCATTATTTATTGATGATTCTTCTGATAGCGTGAATGCTTCCACCACTTTTACAAGTTGGATGGTGGGAGTTCACTTCAGAGATTTATTCAAGTCAGGGAACAATGCCGGGATTATTTTTGGTCAGCCGCTTTACCGTACTGATACTGGTGGTTCTGCTCAACTTACCCCCACAGGCGACAATCGGGCAACTCCTTACCATTTAGAAGGCTATTATCGCTTTCAAGTTAGCGATAATATCAGCATTACCCCTGGTGCGTTTGTTCTCTTTAACCCAGAAGGTAACAGCAACAATGAGACTACGACTGTAGGTGTACTTCGGACTACTTTTACATTCTAACAAGACCTCCAAATAGCCATGCCATCATTTTCCACACCATAACTAGCAAGCGAATATCCTCCTAAAAGTAACACTCCTGAAAAGGAGTGTTGAGGATAAAATAATCACTAAATAAATAAGTAGAAAGTCGGTGGACGATTATCAAATAATAATATTTTTTGCTCAAAATATGTTATGCAAAACTGTTGCGATGCTTAGTTTGGGCAACGCCTACACTACTCTAAAAATAAAGTGCGTAACCCATAAGACATATAGTCTCACACATAACCTAATTGTTTCTTTTACCTGAGTTTTTACTTTGATTTGAAAGTTGGTGCTTTTGTATAACCTGCTCAATTTGGCAAGTCACTGCATTTATTCTGTGTTTAACCTTATCAAAATCAAGATTTACCCAAATATAGGCTTTGTTAAATTTTTCTTGGTTACTATCCATGTATTGCTTTTATTGTCAAGACATTTTATGATATCTATACAATATAGCCATCTCAATTTCTAAACTACTTTCTCTAGAGGTATAAGTAAATATGCTTAATATTTACTTAAGGTTTTATTCGCCATCTACTGAAAGAGACGCGAAGTATCGCGCCTCTAAGAAGCAAAACCCAAATTATCAGTATTAACTTAAATCTTTGTTTGTAGATATTGCACCAACTGCGGTGCTTGCATCACTCCCTCTATCCGATCCACAGGCTTACCTTGCTTAAACAGTACGAGGGTTGGGAGAGAGGCAATTTTATACTGACTGGCCAAGTCTGTGTATTTTTCTGTATCGATTTTGACAATTCGTAGGCGATCCTTAAGTTGGGCATTGACTTGCTCTAAAATTGGCACCATCATCTGACAGGGGCCACACCAGTCAGCGTAAAAATCTACTAATACAGGCACATCAGAAGCGGATAGCATATCATCAAAACTGTTAAATTCTTTTTTAGTTGCCATTGTGACACACGCCGATTTTCAATTGTTTGTTTCAATAGTAATTCTTAGAAAATAAAATAGGTATAGGATTATAGGTTTTTGTTGGGAAAAGATTAGATTAGTTAATATAGACTGATTTACCAGCTAAAAAACTTAAATAATTATAATAAAATACATATACTATTTGAGTTTATGCATATCCATTAGATATGTATTTAAACCTATTGTGACTAACCGAATAATTATAGAGGCCTCACGAGAGCGATTTCTACGACGGGCTATTCGGTGGTGCAGCTATAAATAAATCAGCAATATATTGCTTCAAGTTATTCATCTATTAACAAAAAACAACTCATATAGGAATCCGCTTTGATTTCTGAACGAATTTGCGTAGACAGGCAATAGGCAATCTTGCTACAGGCAACGGGAAAGAAGGCTTCTTAGTTATACTGAGTTTTTTCAGAAATAAAATATGAGTCCTATAGATATTTAAACGACGTAGAACTTTATCTATTTAGATATCTAATTTGCATCATGCCAGCAAGATTGTCATCCTGCAAGAGTTAGATTTTATCTAGACAATATTCAGATGTTCCCGAAATCACCATAAGATAATTAGCGCGGTATTTCTAAGATTGAGGAACATTAAATGACACTATTACAAGATAAAGTCGCAATTGTGACAGGTGCTTCACGAGGAATTGGACGAGCGATCGCAATTGAATTAGCCTCACAAGGAGCGATCGCAGTTGTCAATTATGCCAGTTCTAGCGCTGCGGCTGAGGCAGTTGTTACAGAAATTACAGAAGCGGGAGGTCAAGCGATCGCTATCCAGGCAGACGTTTCTAAAAGCGATCAAGTAGACACACTAGTTAACACCGTCATGGAAAAGTTCAGCCGTGTGGATATCTTAGTCAACAACGCAGGTATTACTCGTGACACACTGCTTTTACGTTTGAAGCCAGAAGATTGGCAAGCTGTGATAGACCTTAATTTAACTGGTGTTTTCTTATGTACACGCGCCGCCAGTAAAATTATGCTCAAGCAGCGATCGGGGCGGATTATCAACATTACCTCCGTTGCTGGGCAAATGGGCAACCCAGGTCAGTCAAACTACAGCGCCGCTAAAGCAGGTGTAATCGGCTTCACCAAAAGCGTTGCTAAAGAACTAGCTACACGCGGTATCACCGTTAACGCCGTCGCCCCTGGATTCATCACCACCGATATGACCAGCGATCTCAACAACCCCGAAGATATTCTGAAATACATTCCACTCGGCCGCTTCGGTCAACCTGAAGAAGTCGCTGGGATGGTGCGCTTCCTCGCCGCCGATCCTGCCGCCAACTACATCACCGGACAAGTCTTTAACGTCGATGGCGGTATGGTCATGGCGTAATTCATCAAATTCAATTGTAGAGACGCGATGAATTGCGTCTCCAGCATTTTCCCAGTGTGTGTTAACCCAAAAGCGTAATGTAAGCTACGGTGTATACACAAGTCCTTCTCACCCCAATACTTGTCGGGTTTTGGGGAAAAGGGTAAGGGGTAAGGGGAAAGAAAAAACCTTTAACCTTTACCCTTTACCCTTTTCCCCAAACCCAATTCCGAGTTCAAAATGCTTTACCCATGCAGTATTGCTTCTCACCCCCTCTAACTCTCCCTTACTAAGGCAGGGCTGATTCATTTCCCAAAGAGCTTTAAAAATCAAGGGTTCTCGCGATTAAAAATTAGTGGTTTTGTTACCGACGTGCTGATGAAACCAACTATCTTACTGATACATAAATTATGATACAGTACCATTCTGGTTAAGAAGATTGCCACACAATCTTTATTAACCAAGTTTCGTTAGGATATTGTAACCTGGGCAATAGCGACTCTCTATTGATGTGACACCAGGCAATCGCTTTTTCACATCCATGACAACAACCATCGACTTTCTCAGTCACCTTAACCCTAGTCAACGTCAAGCTGTCGAACACTACTGTGGCCCGTTGCTAGTTGTTGCTGGCGCAGGTTCCGGTAAAACACGAGCACTGACTTATCGGATTGCCAATCTGATTCTGAAACACCGTGTTGATCCAGAAAATATCCTGGCTGTTACTTTTACCAACAAAGCCGCGCGGGAAATGAAAGACCGGGTTCAACGGCTGTTTGCTGAACAACTGGCGATGAAACAACACGGTCAGCGGTTGGATTTGTTGACAGAATATCAACAAACGCAACTGCGATCGCAAGTTTACAAAAGCACTATCAAGGATTTGTGGTGTGGCACTTTCCACAGTCTATTTTCTCGTATTCTCCGTTTTGATATTGAAAAATACGTAGACGAAAAAGGACGGCGTTGGAATCGTAATTTCTCTATTTTTGATGAATCAGATGTGATGACTCTGATTAAAGAAATTGTTAATAAACAGCTAAATTTAGACGATAAGAAGTTTGACGCTCGCTCCGTCCGTTATGCTATTAGTAACGCTAAAAATCAAGGTTTATCGCCCCAAGAATTTGAGCAAGATCAACCAAATTATCGCGGACGGGTAATTGCCCAAGTTTACAATTTATATCAAGATAAATTAGCAGAAAACAACGCTCTCGATTTTGACGATCTAATTCTTGTGCCGACTAGATTATTTCAGCAAAACGAGCAAGTATTGGGTTATTGGCATCGGAAGTTTTGCCATATCCTCGTAGATGAATATCAGGATACTAATCGCACTCAGTATCAACTCATCCACTTATTAGTGACTAACGGCGAAACCAAAAAGAGCGAATGGGAATGGCAAAATCGCTCAGTTTTCGTTGTTGGCGATGCAGATCAATCAATTTATAGCTTTCGGATGGCAGATTTCACCATCTTGCTGGGATTTCAGGAAGACTTTGGTGATGGTTTAGTGGATGATGACACCCAAACGATGGTTAAGTTGGAAGAAAACTATCGTTCTTGTGAAAATATTCTGCAAGCGGCTAATGAATTAATTGAAAATAACACCCAACGGATTGATAAAATCCTGAAAGCGACGCGGGGGCCGGGTGAGCAGATTACTTGTCACAAAGCCGATGAAGAACTTGCAGAAGCGGCATTTGTAATTAATCAAATTAGCACTTTAGAAAACCAAAATCCAGAGTTAGACTGGGGTAGTTTTGCCATACTTTATCGGACAAATGCCCAATCTCGACCATTTGAAGAATTGTTGGTGAAATATCAAATTCCTTACACAGTTGTGGGAGGAATGAGATTTTACGATCGCAAAGAGATCAAAGATGTCATCGCATATTTAAGAGCGATCGCTAACCCATCTGATACAGTCAGTTTATTACGAGTTATCAATACTCCCCGCCGAGGAGTTGGCAAAACCACTATTGATGCTTTGATGAACGCCTCCCAACAATTAGGCACAACCCTGTGGGAAATACTCAGCGACGAAACATCAGTTAATACATTAGCTGGACGAGCGACAAAAGCTGTAAATAACTTTGCCGCCATGATTAGCCGTTGGCAAGCACAAATCGGCACGCTTCCCGTGACTGAGGTTTTGCAAGGAATATTAGAAGATTCTGGTTACGTTCAAGACTTGATGAGTCAAGGCACAGATGAAGCCACAGATCGGGTACAAAACGTCCAGGAACTTTATAACGCAGCACTGCAATTTCAAGAAGAAAATGAAGAGGTTTCCCTCCGAGACTTTCTGAGTAGCGCCGCCCTCAGTTCCGATTTGGATAACTTAAAAGAAGGGCAAACAGCCGTTTCATTGATGACTTTGCACGCTTCCAAAGGTTTAGAATTTCCCGTAGTATTTTTGGTGGGATTAGAACAAGGACTATTTCCCGGCTATCGTTCGCTGGGTGATCCTGCATCTTTGGAAGAGGAACGCCGCCTGTGTTATGTGGGGATTACTCGCGCTCAAGAAAGGTTGTATTTATCACACGCGCGGGAACGTCGTTTGTATGGTTCTCGTGAACCTGCGATGCGATCGCAATTTCTCGACGAATTACCAGAAGAGTTATTATCTACCAAACGCGCAAGCCGTCAAAGTTATACCAAAAGCGCTTCTACTTCTAATGGTAAACAAGACTCAACACAGAATTGGCAAGTGGGCGATAGAGTATTACATAAAACTTTTGGGCTTGGTGAAATCACGCATGTATTTGGAACAGGTAATAAAATGTCTGTAGCAATTAAATTTGCCAGCTTGGGGCAGAAAATTGTTGACCCAAGAGTAGCACAGTTGCAAAAAGTTTGAAAATAAAACCATAGATTCCCAACTTTTCAAAAAAGTAGGGAATCTTGTTTTTCATATTTCAATTTCTTCAAAGTGTTCAACAGTGGGAAATGGTTCATAAAAATGATGCAGGAGTTTTTTCCACTCTTGATACTCAGCAGAATTTCTAAATCCTACAGTATGAGATTCTAAAGTTTCCCATCTGACAAGTAATAAGTATTTACCTTGGACTTCTATACATTTATGCAATTCATGGGATAAATATCCGTCCATTGAAGAAATAATTTTAGAAGCTTTTTTGAAAGCAGCTTCAAAATCCGGTTCTAGTCCAGATTTGACATTAAGAATAACTGCCTCAAGAATCATAAAGTTTTGCGGTGAGTATTAATGTAATGTTATTTAGTATAAAGTAAATGTGATATTTAAGGCGGGTTACACTTACGCAGACATTTTACTCAATCAAAAATAGTTTTTAAGTAAATAGCTAATTGCAGCACAAAACGGAGTATGTTGTCCATCAACATCAGGTTTTTCGTAACCTTCAGCAAGTAGTTGTATTTCTATTTCAGTCAAACCTTCAGTAGCTAGTAATGCAGCATCAATTGCTACTCTACGCATCTTTTGCAATTTGTCAATGTCAAGTGCAAGCTTCTTAATTGTTGTTTCAGCAACAGCTTTTTTGCCTGGATTATCTGTTGGTTGAATTTCACCTGAAGCAGGATATTTAAAAAAATTACCACAGTCTATTTCCAAAGGTGAAACCATCAAATTTTCGTCGTACCAATACTTTTTCTTATGTCCGCAATGCACCGGAACAGTAGGAGGTTCTTCACTTTCTCCTTGACATGAAGCGATCAGATTTGTGTACTCAAGTGCCAGATTTGGATAAGTACTACGAGGTTTTAGGTGTTCTATGTGGCTAGTTGCTCTAGTGATACGCATTCCACAATAGCAACAGATATATCCCTGTTCTTTTAGTAAAGCATCATGTACAACAGGTTTTTCTGGTGTTTGAAAATTATCATCCCAGCTAGGTTTCCAATCATCATTTTCCAGAGCCTTCCACTTGGTAAATTTTTCTGGTTCCTGACTCTTTTTAATGTACTTCATCGGTTTAGAATTTCCTTCCGCCGAATTAGTACATCCGCTTTAACAAACTCTGGCTCATCTGCTCCAATTTCAATAGCCAATTGTTGACGTAATTGCCTAGCACCTTCAATATTTCCAGCATCAATTAGTCGAAAAAGCTCTAAAAGACTTTCCTTAATTTCCTGTGGACGTTCTGGAACACCCATGAGGTCTTCTAAGATACGATTACTGTCTCTCCCAAAGGAACTTTCTGGTTTTTTGGCAATAACACCTTCGTCTGTTTTTTCTAGAATATAAATTCCTTCCGGTTTGACTTGGCTAAGTACTTGAGGCGAATGGGTAGTGACAATAAATTGGCAATTGGGGAATGTTCTTGTCAAAGCTGGAATAATTTCTCGTTGCCATTTGGGGTGTAAGTGTAACTCAATTTCATCAATTAAAACAACACCCTCACCTTCGAGTGGTTCTGTTAAACCTGGGTTAGCGATCGCTAATCGTCTTGCTAAATCTCCCACCATAGCCAGCAGGCATTTCTCCCCATCAGATAGCTGATTAACGATGAGTTTCTCATTTCTTTTTCTGACAGTCATTCGCAGAGGTGAACGCTCAACTCGTAAGTTTGAGAATTCTGGTATCAATGAAGATATAGCTTGTCTGACTGTTTCTAATTGTTTGTCTCGATAATCAGGATTATCTCTTCGTCTCTCGTTCTCTAAGTCTTCTCGATTTCTAAACCATTCAAAAAATGTTTTGAAGTCTATTCTTCCTCCTGTAAGTGCCTGATTATATGCATCCACTTGCTTAAATGAACTTACCTCTGAAATCTCTAAAGGCATGTCAATAACAGCACGATTAACAGGGTAGTAAATTACTAAAGGAATGTTGGCTTCAAAACTATTTTCTAACTGATGACGCAGAGCATCAACTACAGCTTGTAAACCTTTCGTGTATTGAAGACTAGAAAGAGTAGCAGGATTATCATTATCCAAACTAACAGGATCAGATATTTCAGGATCAATAGTTGTAAATATAGAGTTTAATATTGGTTGCAATTGCTGATATTCACTATTTGATATTTGTTGCATCTGCAACTTTTCCTTGAGCAAAACGCTAAACTGAAAAAGCTCTCTATGTCTTGTCAGAGATTCTTGAATAACACCTGAACTAATTTTAGTTATATTTAAAACTATCTCCTGCGAATCTATTAGAAATGTAATTTCATTATGTGTTTCCTCACAGCCATTACTAATGTCTTTATTATTAAAAAAACGTATGGAATCTGAAGAGCTTTGAATATATGCTGTAAACTGTGATAAAAAAATAGCTAGACAATCAAGAATGCTCGATTTCCCAACGCCGTTAATACCAATTAGTACCGTTGGCCCCGTTTCATCAAACTCCAGGGTCAAATCGCCAATTCCACGGAAGGATTGCATTTCCAAGCGTTTGACTTTCATAGTTTTAACAACGCTGAACGTAGTAATTCAATACAGTTAAGAAATCGGTAAAAAACAGCTAATCAAAAGCAGACTTGACATAAGAAACTGTCAAAGGTGTAATTTTTTCGACAAGATTATTAATCACCCCTCGTTCATATTCAGTCCAAACTCTGGGATTACCAAAAATGCATGGTTGTAAAATTCCCCAGAGTTGGCCATTTTGGCGGATATGGGCATGAATCAGGGCGCGATGTCCAAAATACTTCTGTTCAAATTCGCGATTTAAAACCTGAGAATCAGCAGTTTCTACATCTTCGACAAAGATTGAAGGTTCAGCACGTAGCGCAGCCGCAAACATTGGATCATCATCTACTAAAGTTGGGGGCTGCGCTTCCCATTTTTCATTGTAGACGGTAGGTACATCTGGAGTGCGAATCCAACAAAATGCAACTCTACCAAGGTTTGTCTGTGGATTGTGCAGGTATAGAAAACATCTGTCAGACTGTAAAAAATCGCCTATAGCTGGCAATAATGCAGAAAATATAGCATCTGGTGTTTGAGATGATTCTACAATATTGTTGAGTGCAGAAGGAAGTTCTGGCTGAGTCATCTAACTAAGCTGATTTTAATTGAATAATCCCTTTATCAAAAACGCGCTTATCAGTAGCGATCGCACTTACTTCTATTCTATCTGGATACACCTCATACGCTGCAAAACTCAGCTTCTCAGCAGAATGCTCTGTCCATTCTGAACGCCCTACAGGACGAGTACCTGCACCACCACCAGTAACTAAATAAGTCGTTCCATTAATAGTACGAGTGCGTTCATAATGGTGTTCGTGACCATTTATATAAACTTGAACGCCGTATTTTTGAAACAGCGGAGTAAAAGTTTTAATAAACTCTGTATTAGTCCCATAGACACCAGATGAATAAATTGGATGGTGGCCAAATACGACTTTCCAAGGGGCTTTACTAAGACTTAATTCTTTTTCTAACCAAGGTAGTTGATTTTTCCAATCAGCATTACTGTTAGTATCTAAAGCAAAAAATTGCACAGAGCCACGGCTAAATGTATAGTAGCGTCTTCCCTTCATATTAAAGCCGGCATACTTGACTTGTGGATCACCATTAGCAGTACGAATATCGTGATTACCTAAACAAGCCTGAAATTTCACACCTTGCTTTAGCAAAGATTGATAAGGACGCTCAAAAACTGCATTAATTTTCTCGATTTCGCCGTTATTGTAAATATTATCTCCAGCTAAAACGACTAAATTATAAGGATTTTGTTTGTGATACGCATTCATTGCTCCAGCCACAGCATACTGTCCTTTAGCTCCAGTCCCCGTATCTGCTACAGACAAAAAACGTAATAACAAGTCTTTTTTGACTGGGTTGGCGGCTATAGCTGTTGTTAAATCACTAATATCAGCACTTTGATTATTTTGACGAACTAACATCCAGGAAAAAAATCCTGTACTAATGGCGCTGAGGCTGCTTAAAAATAAAAATTGACGACGTTTTAGTTTCATAGCTCACCAAATTTAATAAATAGTCAGATTAGCCGAAGCAATGTGCAACGAAATGATACATTAAGGCAAAAGAAGGCAGCATCAGTAATAATATACGTTGTTTGTCTTTGATTCGCTGCTTTTGGTGAAAGTTCCATGTCACAAGACAATCAGTCAAAACCGACGGATGAGCAAGTAACTCAACCTCCCCAAAAACCTTACCAGAGAGTTCAGCCCTTTTGGAAGGCTAAAATTATCCAACTTCTCCGAGGGACGATTGGGGTTTTAGAAACAACGGTGGACAAACTGGAGACAGCACCCCTACCTGGTACTGAGGAAACACCCAGGTTTTTCCAGCAGCTTCAGTTGCGATGGGGTGGACTGTTAAGGACAATCCGCTTGTTTTTACCATCAAATTTGTCAACAAAGTTATCAGATACGGCTTTGACGGGAATTGTTACTGGAATTGCTGTAATTCTCGTTTGGACGACTACGACTGTCTTTACTGGTAAACCTACTGAAATAGCAGCAGTTCCCCCAGTTGAGGAGGTTCCTGTACCGACACCAACGATAACTACGCCACCGGAGTCAGTTGCACCTGAACCACAGCCACCAGAGGAAATTACGCCGCCGCCAGAAGTAGAAACCACCCCACCAACGCCGGAACCGGAACCAGAAGTAACTCCCACGCCAACGCCAACACCGACACCAATCATAGAATTGACACCAGAACAAGCCTTGATTGCGGCTATTGAAAATCAGGTAGCCGAAATTAGCGATCGCATTGCCTCTGGTCTGATAAAGTCAATTGAAGCCAACTTTCGCACGAGTAATCTGACAGTCAAAATTAGTGATGATTGGTATACTCTCCAAGAATCTCAGCAAGACAAACTAGCTGCGGAGATATTACAACGCTCTCAAGAACTTGATTTTACCCATTTAGAAATTATCGACTCCCAAAAGAGGCTAATAGCTCGTAACCCAGTTGTTGGTACTGAGATAGTAATTTTTAAACGGCAAACAACCAGTTAAAATAATTCGTAATTTAGAGGTTTAATTTTAATTATTTATGTTAGACAACGTTTCGCTATTGCTGCAAGCTTGTAACAACTTAAACATCAGCTATGAAGTTATTCATCCTGCTGAAAACTTAATCAAAATCAAACTCAATAATAAACCCCATTATTTTTGTAACTATAGTACTCCACTGATTAATCAAGCAGTATCACATCTTATGAAAGATAAGGAATACACTTATCATGTTTTAAATAAAAAAATTAAACTTCCTCGGACAGTAGGTTTTCTTTCTCCTTTTTGTGACATAGAGTATAAAATCTACTTAAAATTTCCAACTATTCAAAATATCGTATTAGAAATAAAAGAAAATTTTGAAACGCCAGTGATTGTTAAAAGGAATTCTGGCTCTAGCGGACATAATGTATTTTTATGTCAGAATCAAGATGAAATTGAAAATGCTTTAAAAGAAATTTTTAATGTGAATTTTAAAAAGTATGATTATGTCGCTCTTGCTCAAGAATTTATTGACATAAAATCTGAATATAGAGCAGTTTTCTTAAATAAAGAGTTAGTTTTGCTCTATGAAAAAGATATAAGTAATGCAGAGTTCGCAGGAAATCTTAGCCCTCTGCACTGGAATGGTGCAAAAGCAAAGTATATCAACGATCCACAAATATTGTCAGATATTGCTAATTTTGCTAAACCAGTTTTTGAAGAATTAGACCTTGATTATGGTGGCTTAGATATCGTATTAGACCGAGATAATCAATATTGGTTAATTGAAATCAATTCTCACCCAAATTTTAGCATTTTTACTAGGGACAATGGAGAGGAACATGTGCTGAAAATTTTTGAAAAAATGATAATTAGCCTAGCTTCAAAATAACCCCGTCTAATTGTTGCTCCAGCGCTGAAGCCTCTGAAGCGTCAAGAATCACCGAGGCTTCAGCCCGGTGAGTATTTCAAGTAACTGCACGCTGTAACATCAGGTGATGACAAATCAACTTTCCCCGAAAATTCCCTCTTGTACTTGGAGCCGTCCTATCGGCTTAGGCTGGGACAAACCTTATACCGTCCGCTACGCAAGTAATATTGATGATGGCCCTTGGCATGGTACGCCTTTAGGTGGCTTTGGTGCAGGTTGCATCGGTCGTTCTTCACGGGGAGATTTCAACCTGTGGCACATCGACGGTGGTGAACATACCTTCAAAAACGTTCCCGCTTGTCAATTCAGTGTGTTTGAATCCAGTGGTACATCTTCCCAAGCCTACGCTTTGTCTACGCAAGCACCCGATGATAGCACTCTCCAAGCTTGGCAGTGGTATCCGACACTTGCCGACACAAAAGGAACGGGCAATTATCACGCGCTATACCCACGTAGCTGGTTTGTGTATGAAAATGTATTTCAAGCACAGTTGACTTGTGAGCAGTTTTCACCAATCTGGGCAGGCAATTATCAAGAAACTAGCTACCCTGTGGCACTATTCCTCTGGAATGCCCACAACCCCACAGATGCACCTATTACTCTCAGCATTATGCTGACTTGGCAAAATATGGTGGGCTGGTTTACTAATGCCCTCAAATCTCCCCAAGTGCAAGTGCGCGATGATGGTAGTCCGGTTTACGAATACCAACCACGCTGGGGCGAAAGTCAAGGAAACTATAACCAAATAGTTGAAAATACACAACAGTTTGGTTGTGTATTAGGTCGGGTTGGTAGTGATGCTTTGCAAGAAGGTGACGGAACTTGGTGTATTGCCACGCTGAAGCATCCCCAAGTTGAATTATTTCACCACACCTGCTGGAATCCAGAAGGAACGGGTGAGGAAATATGGGAAAGCTTTGCGAAAGATGGTTCTTTGCCTAATTATCTAGATCCGACTCCAGCAACAGATAATACACAATTAGGGGCTGCGATCGCACTCCGTTTCACTCTCCAACCAGGCGAAACTCTCGAAATCCCCTTTGTCCTCGCTTGGGATTTACCCATTACAGAATTTGCGGCTGGGGTTGATTATTATCGCAGATATACGGACTTTTTTGGTAAAAGTGGAAATAATGCTTGGGCGATCGCATCTACTGCCCTACAAGAATACCAAACCTGGCGATCGCAAATTCAAAGTTGGCAAAAACCGATTATCGACCGGGAAGATTTACCCGACTGGTTTAAAATGGCTCTATTTAATGAGCTTTATGACCTCACCAGCGGCGGTACTCTCTGGAGTGCAGCATCAGAACTTGACCCCATCGGTCAGTTTGCGGTGCTGGAGTGCTTAGATTACCGCTGGTATGAAAGTCTAGATGTACGGTTGTATGGCTCTTTTGCCCTGCTGATGCTATTTCCAGAATTAGAAAAGTCGGTGATTCGAGCATTTGCAAGGGCGATTCCTCAAGGTGATGATACTCCCCGAATCATTGGTTATTACATGACAATTAAGGCAGAAAGCCCGATTGCAGTTCGTAAAGTCGCAGGTGCAACACCCCACGATTTAGGCGCACCCAATGAACACGTTTGGGAGAAAACTAATTACACCAGCTATCAAGACTGCAATTTGTGGAAAGATTTGGGTAGTGATTTTGTTTTGCAAGTGTACCGTGATTTTCTGCTCACGGGTGCTGACGATGTAGAATTCTTGGCAGATTGTTGGAATGCGATCGTTCAAACCCTTGACTACCTGAAAACTTTTGACCTTGATGGCGATGGGATTCCGGAAAATTCTGGTGCGCCTGACCAAACCTTTGATGATTGGCGGTTACAGGGTGTCAGCGCCTATTGTGGTGGGTTGTGGTTGGCGGCGCTAGAGGCTGCGATCGCAATTAGCGATATTTTATTAACTTACCAGACAGGTAACACAGCAGAGTTGGCAGCCCAAAAATCTATCTATGAAACTTGGTTACAACAATCTCTGCCTATTTACCAAGAAAAACTCTGGAATGGGCAATATTACAAACTTGATAGTGAAAGTGGTTCCGATGTGGTGATGGCAGATCAATTGTGCGGACAGTTTTATGCCCGTCTGCTGGATTTACCTGATATTGTACCGAGCGATCGCACCCTTTCTGCCCTAAAAACTGTTTATGATGCGTGCTTTTTGAAATTCTGCAATGGTGAGTTTGGTGCTGCTAATGGTGTTCGTCCTGATGGTTCACCAGAAAATCCCCAAGCTACTCACCCTCTAGAAGTTTGGACGGGAATAAACTTTGGGCTGGCGGCTTTTCTCGTGCAGATGGGAATGAAGGATGAAGCGTTAAAGTTGACGCAAGCTGTGGTGCAGCAAATTTATAACAATGGTCTGCAATTTCGCACACCTGAAGCTATCACCGCAGCGGGTACTTTCCGCGCTAGCACTTACCTGCGACCAATGGCGATTTGGGGAATTTACTTAGTTATTAATTGATTAACGGTCAAAGCCATTCTCGTTTTCATGCAACACACGTAGGGGTATACAGCTACCCCTAGCAATAAGGTTTGGTTAGAGGGGAAAAGGGAAAAGGTTTTGAATACATCTTTTTCCCTTTTCCCCTTCCCCTTTCCCCTATTCCACATATAATATGCGCGTTGCCAAATTTAGCCCATCTTCATCTGAGAAAGCAGAGTCTAGATTTGTGATTTTATTTTCCGAGTGTTTCCGGAAGCGGAGGAAAATTACAGTAATGGTAAGAGTTGAAGCATTGAGAATTCAAGACTACGTTTCAAAAAATGCGAATATTACTAGCTTTAGCGATAAATATTGCTAATATTTCCCAGACTATGTTCACAATCAAAGGCTAGGTTATGGCGTTCCTATTCCTTTACTCAAAAACAAAGTTCACCAGATCGTGGTGCTACGTGCTTGGCAATGATTAGCCAATACTGGAGCTTATGTTTAAATCTCTACACTTTGCCTCAGTTAGCGCGGGTAGATCATAGACGTGTATCTCTCCAGGGTTTAGCAAAAGTAGCCCAAACTTTGGGATATGAAGCGCTATTAGTGAGGGCGAGTCTTAGTAAGCCGGACTCATATTATAACCCACAGATAGCTCATTGGCAAGAAATTCATTATATAGTTGTCTGGAGAGTTAAAGGCGATCGCATATTGATTTCCCAACCATAGCCAAGGCGTGGCTTTCGCATCCAGAGTTTGGAGCTAGCTAAACAGGATAAAGCTTCTTTTCCGTTAATCTTTTTACCATCAGCTTCCTGATTTTGGATATCTGGCGCATTACCTTAACAGCGCAGTGTTCTAGACCGAGGTATTCTTGTTGAGCAAGGCATTCATGAAGAACTCATGGTAATTGGTGTTTTTACTACTATTTAGTCCAAGTACCACTACATTTTTAATCTCAAGTTTATAAATATTTTAAATATTAATACATAAAAAAGTACTACTAAATCAGCTTAATAATATTCTGTATTAGCTGCTTTATCTCTATTACAAAACTATTTAATGTTGTACAGACTTAATCTGCCACACCTTTTTGGGTAAAAGCATCCAGTTATGGTCATTTTACTTTAGTCATAATAATGATGATTAAAGCTATAAGATTATTATTTGTTTTTGAAATATATGTAGGGTGCGTTACGTTCTGCTAACACCCCATACAAGAGTACTGAGACTTTTTAAACAACTTACGATTCCTCTATTATTCATAACCAGTAATTTAATTTTAAAACTAGGCTATCTATAAATTCATGACTGACACTCATGAAATATTTATGATCAGTTTACAGCGTTTTCATGTAGATACGCTGAAGCTGTAGCTCTTGTAAATCAAGAAATACAAGGCTGATAGATATAGTCCTCTAATTGAACTTATTGAAAAATAGGCTCAACACCATGCCTGCTAACACTTTTTATTCTCTATATATACTATTTTTAGAAGTTGTTTTACATCAAATTTAATGGTAATATTTTCTAGTGACTTGACAATACTAAAGGGTTTAAATTGATATTGTGTGAGGGGTAAGACCCCCCATGAATTAGCAAAGAGGGACAAAAGTAAAAGTTGCACAATACGCAAGTAAGTATCAGAATACATTCAGTAAATTTAGCTTATAAATCTGCTAACTTAGTAGATGACATTAACGACAAAAAATAGTATAAATACGAATGACGTTGTTAATGCTCAAAGATAAATAAATTTTCTCCACTATCCAAAAAAATATGCAATTTTCCCGGAAAATGCCTAATTCAGCAGTAGTAAGAAATACAACCGTTTGAACAGAGACAATTTATTGAATTAGGAGTTGAGAAAGTTTAAGAAGATAAAACTACATCTACCAATAATCACACTGAGATTTTGTCCTATCAGTCATCCGACAAGACAAAAGATAAATTTTGAACTTTCACTTAATAACAAGTAAAAGCTACAGTTTCTTCCATTCATTGGAGGGAATCTGGATAATTAAGACTGAGCAGCCAACAAACTTGATTAAAAACAATCAAGTTTTTAATCAAAGGTCAGTTCATGGAAAGAAAGAATCATCAGCCTGAGTCTTTACCGCTCAAAGCTGCAAGAGTCAATCAGAGCTTGGGAAAGTTATGTACACGTCTGTTGATTCATAGATTTTTATCTCTTGTCAACATCCAACACAGTCCCATTGCTGATAATTTCCGAGAAGCGATTCCACAGCTGCAAAAAGGCTAGTGCAGTCTGTACACCTCAATTGAAACAGCAACAATCGCAGAACCTGAACTAGTTTACTTCATCCCAGATAACTAAAAACTATGATGAATCAAGACATTGCTGGCATTAGTAACAACTTAGATAAGACAGTCAAGGCTCAACAATTTGACAAAGTAGTTGAAGCAATTCTTGCTGGGAAGTATTCCTGGGCATGTGTTTTAATGCTGAGATTTGGTGGTTATAATCCTCTCCATTACATTCCATATCGCACCTACAATCGATTGCTCAAAGAAAACTCTCAAGCCAACAGAACCAAACAACAGCAAAGTGAAAATCTCAAAATGCTGAAACACGCTAATGATTCTAGGTCTGATAGTAATGTATCATCAAGCTGCTTGAGCAAAATTAAAGACCTAGCTTATCTGGAAGTCGTTGGAAAGAAAAAAACAGACATCCGTGGTGGTAGTTTAGACCAAAGATTGACACAGCACATTAACGAACATCAATCGAGCAAATCACCATTAAAACCAGAGAATACTCAAGATATATCCTTGAAATCTTGTGGATTCAATTAAAAAGTATTTTGAATCAATAGATTCTGCCCTAGAGGTGATTCCGTCTCTGAGAACCTGCTATGCTAATTTAAAATTTATAGCATGGCAGGTTTTCTATAGCACTCATTAATTTGATAACTTTTTGCAAAAATCTGCCAAAATGGCAAATATATACTGACAGTATTGGTAAACTAATAACAACTACAACTTGAACCAAAATAGAGGTGATTGGCAAGCAAGTTAATTTAATTAAATAAAATCAATGATTAGTTCTGACTATGAAATAAATCAAACTGATTACAAAAGTAGTCAGCATTTCATGGGGTAAATAACTCCTAAACCAAGACTGATGATCCAACCGTTGCTACTGGTGGTTCTATTTTTGAGGAAGTCTGAGCAAAGAAAATTTGGGGAGGTGGATTCCCCCAATCCAAATTTTATACAGCTTTAACCGACTGCAGACGGTGAGAGTAATGCTTATAAAACTTCCTATCCTGTGCTTGGTGTTGCTTTAGTTAATAAAGCAAACGCTTAACATCAATACCAGGAACAGAAAGAGAAAAGTTACGGTGAAATCGTTTCCTTGGCTGGTAGAACTAGTAGCTCATACGCTTCTCTTTCAACTATTGTAATCCTAGTCCTCCCAACCTGGATTATCTCTGGTTTCTAAACTTTCAATTTATATAGTAACTACTGGAGGTTCAAAACTTGAATAGCTTCCAGTTTTTTTATTTACACAAAAAAAAGGTGAGCAATTTACTCACCTTTTTTTTGTGAAGAATAGTTAATCCAAAAATGAATTAAACCTTAGCTAATTCTGGGCTAGGACGCTTGCTGTTGCGAATTGCTGTAATGGCTTCAGCATAATCCTTAGCGTTAAATACAGCAGAACCGGCGACAACTGCATTGGCTCCCGCTTCCAAAACTTGCCAAGTATTGTTTGCCTTCAGTCCTCCATCCACTTCAATCCAAGGGTCAAGACCACGTTCATCACACATTTGACGCAGCTTGCGAATTTTGGGTAACACACCAGGGATAAAGCTTTGACCACCAAAACCAGGGTTGACGCTCATAATCAGTACTAAATCGCACAATTCTAGAACGTATTCAATTAGCTCTAGAGGAGTGCCAGGATTCAGTACAACCCCAGCTTTCTTACCAAGCTCTTTAATTTGCCCCAAGGTGCGGTGTAGGTGTGGGGAAGCATTATGCTCTGCATGTACGGAGATAATATCTGCACCCGCCTTAGCAAATCCCTCTACATACTTTTCTGGCTCCACAATCATCAAGTGGACATCCAATGGCTTGGTTGTAACCGGACGAATCGCCTCCACAACCAGAGGGCCTATCGTAATATTAGGTACAAAACGACCGTCCATTACATCAACATGAATCCAATCTGCTCCGGCCGCGTCTATGGCGCGAATTTCATCACCCAGACGACTAAAATCGGCTGACAGGATAGATGGAGCAATTACAATGGGCTTTTGAGATAGGTTTTGGGTCATGGCTAGTGGGTTTTTAAGCGTCCTCGTCTGTATGCATTGTAACAAAACATTGAGCAAGACTCATAATTTTGGATTTTAGATTTTCCTTCAATCCCAAATCCCAAATTCAAAATCTAAAATTGAATGACTAATGACTAATAACTAATGACTAAAAAACTAACCTGGATAATTTTGGGATTAAGTGCTTCTTATTTGAGTGTGCCAGTAATTGCTTCAGCTTTAGAATCTGCGCTGGGAACTAACGGCATTGATGCTCTAAAGCTACACCAACCTCCTTATAATTTAATCGGTCGTAAGATTGCTATTGGTCAAGTGGAAATTGGCCGACCGGGAATGTTTGGGTGGGATAAGGCGGTGTCTAAAAATCGTGCCATATCATTAGCGGCAGTCTTCTTACGCAATGGGCCAGCTAAGTCTAATAGCGGTGTTGACCCTCACGCCTACAATGTCGCTGGTGTCATGGTGAGTCAAGACAAGGCTTTGCCGGGAGTTGCTCCGGGAGCGCGGCTGTATTCATCGGCGGTGGGTTCCACTAAAAATATGGGTCAACCAGAAGAGTGCTTATCGGCCCAGCACATAGCGCTACAAAATAGTGGTGATGTCCGTGCCATTAACTTTAGTTTTGGTGAACCTCTGAGCCGCGATCCTAGACCAGAGGCTACTTTAGACGGCAATGCTTTACTAACTTTATGTGTTGACTGGTCTAGTCGCGTTCATGATGTTTTGTATGCGATCGCAGGCAACCAAGGTAAGGGCGGTATTCCCATCCCTACAGATAATTTTAACGCAATGAACGTGGCCTTTTCATCCCGCCGAGGGGGAGTTTTTAACAAAGTAGACGTGGCTAATTTGGCTGGTGCTAACCAAGGAGTGAGTGGAAGGCTAGCTGGAAGAGAATTTAACCTTGATGGTCGTCGTGCCATCAGTTTAGTTGCTCCTGGAAATAACCTACCTTTGCTCAATCCAGATGGCAAATTGAACAAAGTGACAGGTACAAGTTTTGCAGCACCTCAAGTTACGGCTACGGTTGCTCTATTGCAGGAACTTGCTGACCGACAGATGCGGACAAAACAACGTAACTGGAGCATTGATGCTCGACGTCATCAAGTAATGAAAGCTGTATTACTGAATTCAGCAGACAAAATTTTAGATAGTGGTGATGGCTTACGGTTGGGAATGACGCGGACGCTAATTGATAAACAAAATCAAAGCTGGCTAGATTCTGATGCTTACAAAGATCCAAAGATTGCCTTGGATGCCCAAATGGGAGCGGGTCATTTAAATGTATCTCGCGCTTATCAGCAATTTAGTGCTGGTCAATGGCAAGCATCAGGTGCGGTGCCAGCTATTGGTTGGGATTATCGCACAGTCGACGTTGGAGCTTCTGTTGACTATATATTAGCAAAACCGTTAAAGCAGGGAAGTTTTGTTGCTGTTACCCTGAGTTGGGATCGATTGGTGGAACTCAACGATAAAAATAAAAACCAGCAATATGATGTGGGCGAAAGTTTCCGCGATCGCGGTTTGAACAATCTCGATCTTTATCTGGTAAAATCTGATGCTCAAAATTCAGAGGTTGGTGCTGTTTGCTCCTCAATCAGCCAAATCGATAGTGTAGAACATATTTTCTGCCCAGTTGCGGCTACTGGCAATTACAAAATCCGCGTCCAGTTTCGTCAAAAGCTCAATGAAGCGACTCAACCCTATAGTTTAGCTTGGTGGAGTGTACCTATCAATTGAAACAGGGATGCACAGCCGTGCGTCCCTACGAAAATTGTGTATTTCATACCATTGAGAAAAGTTATTCTATCTATCAGAATTCAACACAAGTGGTTATTTTGTGATTACGTAGCTTACAATACGTTTGTGTCTAAAATAGAAAAACTCCTAGAAATCAAAGTTTTTCATCACTCGTCTGTATAGCCGCCTCAATTAGGAGTTAGCAACTCTCAGAAGTTGTGTTTAATTGCTCTCAATCACTAACTTGTTGTTACAAAAACTGTAACAGCCGATTTTTCTATTAGAGCAAATGCAATAGTTAGTCATTGACACAGTATCTGCGTCAACTCTAAGCACAGATCGGGAATCTTTGGCAAGTGAGGTAGCAGAATGAATCGGCAAAAGTTTAGTGATGCAAAAGAAAATTTCCTGCAAAGACGTTACGGTGTTAGTCTGGGCAGACGTTATGCTTTGGCAGCTGCAAGTGTTGTTCTATTCAGTGTATTAGGGTGTTCTCAAGTCGAGAGTAATAAAAGTGCCCTTGCTCAATCTAATTTACCTCAGCCAGAAAATCCATTGCAAAAAAAAACAGTCAAGACGGATACAAAAATCGTTGAGTCTAGCAATAAGTTTGGCTTCAAACTATTTTCAGAAGTTCTGAGAAATGATCAAGGTGAGAATAATGTTTTTATCTCACCTTCGAGTGTCGCGATCGCTCTTGCTATGACCTACAACGGCGCTAGCGGCTCGACTCAACAAGCAATGGCAAAAACTCTAGAATTGCAGGGGATGAATCTACCAGAAATCAACTCTTCTTACGCGGCGGCATTAAAACAGCTTTTAGACAATTCGGATGCGAAAGTGCAACTGAATATCGCTAACTCACTTTGGGCAAATCAAGATGTTAGCTTTGCGCCAGACTTTATCAAAAGAACCCAGGATTTCTATCAAACTAAGGTCAGTAATTTAAACTTTAAAGATGCCGCCGCATCTAGTACTATCAATAATTGGGTAAAAGAAAATACTAATGGCAAAATTAATAAAATAGTTGAAACGATTGAACCCAATCAGGTGTTATTTCTGATTAATGCCATATATTTTAAAGGTAATTGGAGCAACGAGTTTGACAAACAAGAAACTGCTCAACACCCTTTTTACATCACATCTGGGAAGCAAAAACAACACCCAATGATGTCGCAAAAGGGTGACTATAGATATTATGAAAGCGAACAATTTCAGGCTGTTAGTTTACCTTACGGCAAAGATGGTAAAGTCAGTTTTTATATCTTCCTACCCAAAGAAAACTCTAACCTCAAAACTTTTTATCAAAATTTAAATGTTGAGAACTGGGAAAAATGGATGACTCAGTTTAACAAACAAGAAGGATTTATTCGCTTACCCCGCTTCAAAACAGATTACGACGTTACACTCAATAATGCCTTGAAAACTTTAGGCATGGAAGAGGCTTTCAGTAACAAAGCCAATTTTTCTGGCATGGGTAAAAATTTTGCTATTAGCCAAGTTAAACATAAAACTTTTGTGGAAGTGAACGAAGAAGGAACCGAAGCGGCTGCGGCTACTTCAGTGGGAATAGTAGCAACATCTTTGAGAGATGAACCAGAACCATTCCGAATGATTGTTGATCGTCCCTTCTTCTGTGCGATTAGGGATAATCAGACGGGAAGTATTTTGTTTATGGGTTCCATCATCGAGCCACAGTGAGAAGGCAGAAGGCAGAAGGCAGGAGGCAGGAGGCAGGAGGCAGGAGAAATTTAAGACTTAATCTTTTGAATAGTTGACACCAAGATTCCTTGAAACCTATCAACTTCCTCCAAAATAGGAGTAAATATTTCCGGGGATGTCAATCCAACTTATTTGGCAATAATCAACTGTGTATCGAGTTCTCGAAGCGAACCTAGAGCAATATGAAGAAACTGGATATATTCGTTCTGTGTTCTTCTGCCATAGCCTTCTGCTATATTGGATGGCACAGAGACTGCCGAACGTCTAATCTGACTAGTTAATCCGTAAAGTTCAGACTTAGGAAATTTTTCGGTAAGTCGATAGCAGTTAATAGCGAGCTGGACTCCACGTTTCCATATAAATTGCTCTCTATAGCTCATGATTTAGAACTTTGAAGTAGGAAGTTGGAATAAACTAGATAATTTTACACCTCCTGCCTCCTGCCTTCTGCCTTTTTCAATTAGGGTAATGTCGCTTCAGAAATGCTTAAAGTGTTTTTACCTTCAGCTTTCGGGGATTCATTTGCTGTAACTGATGCAGCTATAGCGCTATCGTCTGTTTCGCTGCTTAAGCTACCAAGACGCAAGGCGCTTAAAGCAGTCTTAATCACTACAGCGGTGGGTACTGCCACAATTACACCCAACAGTCCGCCAATTCTTGCTCCTGTTAAGACCGAAATTAAAATCCAAACTGGATTTAAACCTGTAAAACTGCCTAAAATTCGGGGCGCGATTAAGTTTTCAAGAATTTGCTGTATGATTACCGCCGCTATCAACACTCTCACACCCATTGAGAAATCTTGTAACGCTACCAATAGTGTAGTCAGGGCGATGCCCACAGAACCGCCAAATGGGACAAGAGCCATAAGTCCAATAGTTAGTCCAAATAGCAGCCCAAATGGCACTTTCAGCCATAAAAAGGTAGGAATTAGGGCTGAGGCCATACAGGTAGATAAAATCAACTGGGTGATGAAGAAATTTTGGAAGCTGAGGCGGACTGTTTTAGAGAAAGGATCGCGAAATTTATTCGGTAGCCATTCGACTAAACTTTGCCAGAGTTCACCGCCATGCTGTAAAAGATAGAAGGTCAGAACCATCGTTAAGAGAATATCTAGCAGACTAGTAACTGTGAGTACAGCCAGATTTAAAACTTGTCCAGCGATCGCTTGCAATTGTCCTTTGACGCGATCGTTGATTTGCACTACCAGAGCATCAAGGTTAATCGGCAAGCCAAAAGTCTCAGCTTTTTCGTTTAATATCATTAACTGGGAGCGTCCAGAGTCGATCAATTCTGGCAAACGAGCCACCAGTTGTTGAGCTTGGGTAAGGGCCAGAGGAAAAAGTGTCACACCCAACGCCAATAAAATCGATACAGCCAAGAGAAATACTAGGATAGCGACTTGTTCTCGCCTAGCACCATGATGCACCATCCAACTCACGGGGTAGTTGAGCAGAAATGCTAGCACTGAGGCTCCAACTAAAATGACTATGAGAGAATGGAAATAATTGAAAAATACCGAAAGTGCCCAACCATTGAGAACTAGCAGCGGAACGAATAGCGCGATCGCCACGATTCGCGCTATTGGAGTAAATGTTTGCCACCAGTCGAGTAGCTTGCGTGTCTGCATTTTGAACTGATTGCGGGATAGAACTAAGTTAAATCTTTCTTTACAGCTTATTATCTCTAACTATATGAGTCTTGTTCATCCTTCTAGTTTAGGAGTTAGACTAACCCCGATGGAAAATTTTGAACCGAAAGAGACTGGGGAGTGGGGAGCAGAGGAGCAGAGGAGCAGGGGAGCAGAGGAGCAGGGGGAGAATAATACTCCCCAATCCCCAATACCCAGTACCCAATCCCCAGTACCCAATCCCCAGTACCTTTTACATTTAGTTCCGATTATCGGCTTTTTCCCATCCTTATGGACTCTCTATCGGGGCCAGGGTAGTCGGGAACAAGTTGCTATTAGTCGTCTGTCTATTACTTTGGCACTTACTTGGCTGTTAGGATATCTATTATTAGTCACCGGAGCCGCAACTTCAGATTTTTTTCCGCTACGTCTATTTATCCTGAATAGTTTTCTCACATCTGGTTATTTTTTAGTAAGTGTCTGGTTGATTTTGCGCCTGATGCAAGGCAAATCTGGACGTTTACCAGGGTTTAGTAATTTAGCAGAACGAGTAATTGGCAAGTATTTATCTTAATTTTTTCAGGTAATAAATTATCCGTATTTGTACTTATTTAGTCACAGATTACGGTTAATTTATCTATATATCTAGTCAAATCTAGTTTATTATTGCCATACTTCAGTAAAACATCTCCAAGTTGGCCCAAAAGAAGGAAAAATGCTGCTATAAGTGTTGTGGTTGACACTACATTAAAAAAGTTAGCACTGATAATTAAGAGTTAGTTATTATGGGTTGATTTGTTTGGATGTTTTTAGTCTGCAAATTTACCAAATTTGATTATTGAGTAAGTGTGAGGAAGTCTGTGACCATTCAAAGAAGTTCGGCGGAAGAAAACCAGTCGGGAAAAGCCTCAAAGTCCAGTAGAAAAATTTCCCTTTCCCAGAACTCGAAATCAGCACGTTGGCTGTGGTTTTGGGTAGGTATGAGTGGTATTGCAATGGTGTCCGCAACAGCGGGGGCACTTTTGGCGGTGTCTTTGACCAGTACGCCTTTGCAACAAGCCCAGCTAAGTCCACAGGATGAGGCTGTCTTTGATAGCGATCGCATCTCTGGAGGTGTGATGCGATTTTCAGAATTAACTCGCCCAGTCAATCTCTTAGTGATGGGGATGAGCGTACTTCCTCCAGATGTCCAAAACCCTCCCGAAGAAACCAAAGACCTCAAATACCTGCCCCAAGTAAACTCCTTTGATGGTCTTGCTGATGTGATGCTCATGGTCAAATTTGATCCAGAGACGAAAAAAATAGTTATGCTCTCCATTCCCAGAGATACCCGTACACGAATAGAAGGGTCTGGAGTAAAAAAAATTAATTATGCCAATGTTGAAGGTGGCCCAGCTTTAACTGCTAAAACCGTCAGTAATCTCTTAGGTGGGGCGGGAATTGATCGCTATGTCCGAATTAACGTTCTGGGAGTTGGCAAGCTAATCGATGCTTTGGGTGGTGTAACAGTTTACGTCCCCAAAGATATGAAATATCAAGATGATTCTCAGCATTTGTACATCAATTTGAAGGCGGGTAAGCAGCATCTCAACGGCGATCAAGCACTACAATTGCTGCGGTTTCGTCATGATGAACTTGGTGATATTGGTCGGATTCAGCGGCAGCAAATGGTTATGCGTGCCTTGATGGATCAAACACTCAACCCTGCTACTGTTGCTCAATTACCTAAAGTTCTTGATGTCGTTAAAGACTACATTGATACCAACTTGACTGTTGAAGAGTTAGTGGCACTATTGGGTTTTGGAGTCCGGACAAATCGCTCTAATATGCAGATGTTAATGCTGCCAGGTCGCTTTAGCGAGAAGAATGAGTATGATGCTAGCTATTGGTTGCCCAACAAAGATGGAATTGCCAAACTCATGGTTCAGCACTTTGGTTTGGAATCAGACCAGGAACAGCAGATGGCTAATCCACGCTATTTGCGTGTAGCAATTCAAGATAGTACAGGTGGCGATCGCTCTAACCTCCAACCGTTAATTAGCACCTTGGAAAAATCTGGATATCGCAACATCTATATAGCCAAAGCATGGGGTGAACCTCTAGACGTAACTCACATTGTCGCCCAACAAGGAGATGGTGAAAGTGCCGAATCAATTCGCAACACTTTGGGATTTGGAGAAGTGCGCGTGGAAAGTACGGGTAACCTCGGCTCGGATATCAGTATCCAAGTGGGTCAAGATTGGTTGCAACAAAAATCTATTTTGGAGGATTTGTTGAGTAAGTAATTCGTAATACTCGCCAAGGGCGAGAAGCAAGCTACGTAATTCGTAATTCGTAATTAATGACACTGGTGCAAACACTGGTGACGGCTAATTTACTGACTGGCAGAGTTCTTGGAGTTTAGCCTCTACTACACCATTGGTTAATAATTCTTCTGCTTTAGCTAAACCCTCTGGCATATCTGGACAAATACCACTCCGCCATAGATAAAATCCGCCATTCCACAAGGCTGTTTGCATTAATTCACCTGGTTTACCTGCTAAAACTTCCTTAATATCCGCCACCAATTCTTCAGTAGTTCCAAGGGGTACGTTCTTGGTAGTAAAGCCGTAATCGCGCGGTACGAGGTGCAATCGCTCTACCTCTTGGGAAGCTACGGATGAAGATAAGCTGATAATTGCAGTGCGATCGCGTGGTAAGTCGCAACTACCTTCCAATCCTTTCACTAATGTAAATTTTTTTACTCCCCGCAGCCCTAAAGCAATTTTAAACATTCCTTCTGTCGGCGGATGAACAAACCCAGCAATTACATGAGCATCGCCGGCATAAGGACACCAAATTAACTCCATTGTCGCCAAGGGCGGACGTTTGCCAAGTTGGTCGCGGTACTCCCAAATACTTGTAGTTAAGGGAAAATGCTGAGGTAGATAAATAAAGCCAATTCCCGTTTGCTCAAACACTTTCTGAGTTTTTGCCAGTGGTAGGGTAGTCCAATCGACTCCTAAACCCTGCCAAATATCTATTAGGGGTAAGCCGTACTTAGTTGGTAGGCGATCGCCACCGTGCATTATCACTGGTTGTCCCACTGCGGCGAGTAATAAAGCTGTTACCGGACTAATTGGTGCTGTGCGTGTTCTGCCATCATAAGGAATGCCAAGTGCGATCGCTGGTCGCTCAGAGGCTATTGGTTGTAGTTTTGGCCCCAGTTCATCATAAGCATCCAACATTCCGGCTAACTCTTCCCCCGTGGGACGCTTGATTCGATGAGCAATCAAAAACGCGCCGATTTGGGCTGGTGTCGCTTCACCCAGCAGCATCATTTTAGTAGCGGTGGCTGCTTCTATACGAGTTAAATTTTCGCTCGTGTGACTTCCACCGCCTACCTTTTGCAAGAATTCCCGAAATATATTGCTCATTTGTCATTGGTCATTGGTCATTTGTCATTTGTCATTAGTAACCTTGAATTACGAATTACGAATTACGTAGCTTGCTTCTCGCCCTTGGCGAGTATTACGAATTACGAATTTACTACACAATATATACAGTGAAGTTAACTAGGTTATCCTGACCAAATCGCAGTGAGTCACCGTTAAGTAGGCGATATTGCATACCAGGAGTTAGAGAGGTGTTGTTTAAATAAATACCATTTGTACTCATGTCAACAATCATGTATGAATTTTGCGACCAGTCCCAATCGACTCGCGCATGACGACGAGAGACTATTCCTTCACTGGGAATGCCGGTTAAGTCAATTTCTGGCGGCGCTATTCCTGGACTCTGACTGCGGCGACCAATATAGCCTCCTTCCCCAACGAGGTTAAATTCTCTTCCAGTGCTATGAATCAGCTTTAAGACTGGCGCTCTTTGAGGCGGGGGAGTATAAACAGGCGGTGTTGGTGGATAAGAAACCCGTGGCTGATAAACTGTTGAATAATCAACGGGAGCTTGTTGTGGAACCTGATAATTAGGTTGGTCTGTTGCTGGTCGTTGATACTGAACTGGCGGTTGTTGACTGGGTGGTTGTTGACTAGGCTGTGGTTGAATAGGTGGTTGTGGTGTAGGAGAAACTACATTACCCACGGGAGTGGAACACCAGGGACAAACCTTAGCATTGTTAGGCAGGGCACGGTTAAAATATTCGCAACTGGGATTAGGGCACCGATTTGCAGGCATAGGAGTTTATATCATCAGGCATAGGTTGTAAAGCTACAAGACCTACTTTACTAAGTAAACACTGACCCTGACGAGTAGTTAGCATCTGGGCAAATGTAGAACCACCAGGCAGGCGGTTGCTGTCTTTAGGGTACACTACAAAAATAGGGTATCCCAGAGGGTAGCTTTGGAAAGTTGTGACATCAACATAATAATCATCATGCTGACATAAGTCATCTGAGGGATTAATTGAGCGGCGATCGCGTTTTTGAAATAGAGGTTGAACAGCTGACTTTTTATCATCTGCGATCGCTAGCGGATAACCAGTACACTGTTTCCAAGTTTTACTGATAATGCCAAAACTAATAATCCCAGTGGTTCGCCCCTCTAAAGTTTCACTGCGGATCTGATTTTGGGTTTTTGTTGTATCAAGTTTAGTAACCTTCGCTGCAAATAAAGCTTCGTCTTGAGGAGAGTTTTTGAGAACTATTTCTTGAAATTTACTGATTGCTTCTGGTTCATTTGGAGCAAAAGGTTTCACCGGTAGATTTGGAAGTTTGGGATTAATTTGCTGCCAATTAGTAATTTTGCCTGTGTAAATTTGATGCAATTGCTCAAGATTGATTTGTCCCCCCAAAGCATTAGCTAGATTTGAGTCTCTTTTATTAAATGCTACAAAAACAATTAATCCATCATAAGCAACTTGTTTTTTAGCAAGTTTATCTGTGATGTTGTCTACTAAACTAGTAATTGCAAAATCTTTTTTGTTTGTTTGGATTTCTTCAATACTTTTAATTGGATTACTTATATTTGCTGATAAAACAGATTCATACTTAAATGTTGCTGTTGCATCTGGCTTTGGTCTGGTTAATAAATCTCCTAAACGACTGTTGTCTACTGGTTGCGTTAAAACATAACTCCATGTACTTTCTTTTTCTCCTGTGTAAATAAATTGCCCAGAAGGAACGTTGGGAACTTCTGAGAAATTACGTACAAGTCTAGACCATAGTATATATTGATTAAGACTATCAGGTTTTCTGCCCCAAAGCCAATACCAAATTCCTCCACTTAGTAGTAATAAGGCCATAATTACTAGCAATATTAAGGGCATTGGGAAACGCTTTGCTGTTTCTTTAGAAGCTGGCGAACGTAGGGAACTTGAACCTTTGCCATGATCTTCTTTGGGAAGTTGCAGCAATGCTTGACGAGCTGCTTCTGCATTCTCGAAAGGAGTTTCTAAACCAATTAGTCGATAAATAAACTGCTTTAAATGGCTATCGGTATCTGGCCATTGTTGATTATCTCTAGGATCAATAGGCTGGGTTGATAAAAAATTAGTTGTACGTCCTGTCCATAAATAAAAGGCTAGTAATCCTAATGATTCTAAATCTTGCTCAGGTCTAGCGGGAGTGGGTTGAGCAATAATAGGTGGAATAAATAAGTTTTCCCAAATAGCTAAATCACAAAAGTATATAGAAAACTTTTGATTATTTTCTATTTTAATTAAGGTACTATCTAAACTGATGTTGCCGTGAGTTATACCGAGTTGTGTTTGATTCGAGGGAAAACGCAGCTTTTGGGTATGGAGAAACTGGAGAGTTTGCAAACCTTGGTTTAGTACCTCACGCACATCGGCAGATGTCATTGCTCCTTTTTCTATGAGATAGTTAGCTAAAGTTTGAGATGACTCTATTCCTTGAGTAACTAGATAACAGCGTTCTCCTTTTTCATCTGCGATCGCTTCTTTAGTTTCCACAAGACGGAAGTTTTGAATTCGACTATCGGCTAAACTTATCCCACCCACTCGTTTGAAAGTCTCTTTGCGCTTTTGAGTCTCGTTTTCATTAAAACAACGATTGGGTAGGAGGTATTCTTTGATGATGACAGGCTGTTTGTCCTTGAGTTGAACACCTGAGTATAAGCGGCCTAAACCCCGCACACCAATAAAACTAGCTATTTGATAAGTCCCCTGACTTCCTTTAATCTCAGCCTCCTGCGGTAAAGTTGCTGGAAAACCACATTCCAAGCAAAACTTAGCGCCCTTAATTTGCTGCGCCGTTTGGAAAGGGCGATCGCAACTTAAGGGAGAATTGTACGAGCAGGGGTATTCTTGATATAAAGATTCAAATGAAGGCATATACAAAGAGTTTCGTGAATTGCGCCGATTACTTCCGTCGCGCTCAAGCGTGAACTAATCCTAACTTGAGGGCTGTCACAATCGCTTGAGTCCGGCTAGTAACCTTCAATTTTTCAAAAATACTGGTGAGATGCGCCTTAACAGTAGCAACTGTTACATATAGATGTTTAGCGATTTCTTCATTAGAAGCACCTTGAGTTAACCAGTATAAAACCTCTTGCTCTCTTTCGGTTAAATGCACTTCATGACACGCTTTTACACAAGAATCTGAATAAGCCTGAAAAAACCGGAAAAATCGACTAGCAACTTCTGAAGGTAGATAAATTTCCGACCTTGTAACAGTGTCAATAGCCTCACACAATTGGGTTGCTAAACGATTTTTAAACACATAACCTGCGGCTCCCCCTTGCATTGCTCTAAAAATCCAGTCGTCTTCTTGATGAGCCGATAATACTAAAACCTTGCCAGTATAAGCAGTTTCCTTAAGACGTGCTAAAACTGTAATCCCATCACATCCTTTTAATTGCATATCCAGCAAAATTAAATCTGGACACTTCTGGGCTGTAAACTTTAAAACCTGCTCTACAGAATCCGCATCACCCATAACTTCTACAGGTAATGCAGAATTAATACTATAAAAATTCAGGAGAGTACGTAACCCTTGACGAAAGCGTTCTTCGTCGTCTACCAGCAAAACCGAAAGTTTCTTACTATCATTAGCCATCTTTATTAATTACAAACTACGAATTAAGAATTAAGAATTACGAATTATTTATCCGCTTCTTGGTCGAGGCAAAATCATCGAAAATTGTGCCCCACTTTCTGATAAAACTTGCGCCCAGATACTTCCTTGATGATCCAGAATAATTTTTTTAGCAATAGTTAAACCCAGTCCTGTGCCTCCTTTCCGCCGGGAATAAAATGGGGTAAATACTTTTTGTAAATCTTCTTGAGATAGTCCTGACCCTTGGTCAGAAATTTTAATTAAAACTTCATCTTGAAAAATTTGCCAGTTACAGGTTATAGTTCCTGAATTAGGGCTGAAATGAACAGCATTACTGAGGATATTGTCAAATACTTGTTTTATTTGTAATCTGTCTATCTTGAGTATTGTCGATGTATCGGGAATCAATATTTTAAGTTTTTTCTGATTAATTAGAGGCTGTAAATTTGTGATGCTTTCAACCACTATGCTTCTTAAATCTTGAAGTGTGATCCTTAATTTTGCACTTTGACCGCAATCAATCAGTTCGTTTAAATTAATATCTAAATTTTGTATGCTTTCGCCAATGATTGTTGCTTGTTCTTGCCAAGGGCTATCCTTTAATCCTAAGCATAAATTATGTGCATACAATCCTATGAGTCCTAGAGAGTTACGCAATTGATGTCCTACTCGATGCAGGATATCTTCCAGGAGTTGAATTTCAGTTTTTTGTCTTCCATAGTCTAAGTAAATATCTACATAGTTACTCAGGAGCATCGCAGAACGTTTTACATATAATTGCAAATTCAATGAGAGAGGTTCACGAGTAATAATTTGAATGTATTCAGGTTTTTGATTTCTATAGGATATGGGGCAAATGTAGGAAATGCATGAAAAGTCCTTAAGTCTAAATTTATGTAAAGTCAAAACAGGCGGAAAATCTGTCAGCCATACTTCTGAGCGCAAATAAGCTAAAGTCTTTTGGCAAAAAGGAGCTTGGTCTTGACCATAATTGATAATTTCCTGATTAGCTCTCAATAACGAATCATGATAGACAATCCGAGCGAAAAAAATTGGATATTGACTAGTTAACTGCTCAGACTCAAGCTGACAAAAGCTCTGAATTTCTGAGGAATTCAAATAATTAGAGCCATTGTCTAGTTTTTGTACAGAAAAGCTTAGTGTCATAGCTTCACTCGCTTTTTGCAACCAAATGTTTTTACTCTTCTGCTGACCAGTATAAAATTATGCAGTCTCAGGAATGTTTATTTTTTTGTTAAGTTATCTTTGTAACTCATTAATACAAAGAATTATTAAGTTTACATTCAAAACCGCATGTGATTTTTCTAAGTATATACAAGTATTTAATAGTTGTATTAGTCACAACTCAATAACTTTTGTGAGATAAGTGTGTCGCTATTGGTGTCAACTTAAAGTAAAACCCTTTTCAAATCTCGTTTCCAGCCTATGGCTAGAAATGCAACTCAAAAGCGGCAGAGCCGCAAGTCTAGAGGCGGAGCCTCAACGATGGGCATTCCCAGTCGGAGACTGGGAACGAGACATATCTAAAAGCTTGTTCTAATATGGCTTTCACATTTAACACCAATGGTAAAATTGCCCGCCCCACAAAAAATGTAGTGCGTCCGATTAAGAACTATTCCAGACTAATCTACAAACTGAAGTTACCGCTTTTCGGATTTTTGAAAATCTAAATCTTCTCTAATGGTCTGTCAAATTCATTTTGACGGTTAGAGAGACGCAATAAATCGCCGTCTCTACAGGGAATTTATCCATGAGACAATGCCCAATGCCCAATCCCAAAATATCGACAAAAGTCTAATTAACTTTAGAAGGCTGATACATATACTGTAGATGCATCTGGATTAGCTACCAGCAGAACACCTTCATGCTTATCTTTGTTCTTCAAACTTTAGCCGAAATTCTCGCTGGAGGAACCTCACTTACCAGTACAGAGCAAATTGACTTTAGCCATCCTGGTAATCGGAGGGAAGAGGGAGCAGGCCCGACTCTCAATTTATACATTTTTGATATACGTGAGAGTAAGCAGGTACAACATTCTGGCAGGCAAGTTGAACGCAAACTAACACGCGCTCTACAACCTGCTACTGTAAATTGGGCACCTGCTTGGTTTGATGTTTCGCTGCTATTAACAGCGTGGGATAGAACAGCTTTAGGTGAGCATCACTTTATTAGTGAGGCGTTGACTGTGCTGTTGCGCCATCGCACCTTGGAAGAAGAGTTTTTGGTTCCGGAATTACGGGGCTATGGTAATTTGAACCTGACAGTTGCCCTAGAGCCACCAATTGAGATTGGCTCTTTATGGAGCGCTCTCAACGTGCCATTGCGTTCAGCCTTATATTTGACAGTTACAATTCCCTTCGAGCCACAACCTACTCAAGTACCTTTGGTTTGGGAGCGAATTTTCAATTTGCGAAATCAATTGTCTCGCGATAGTGACAGTTTAGTTCTAACTAGGCGAGTTGCGATCGCAGGTATTGTCAAAAGTGCGGTGACAAATCTGCCGTTGGTAGCGACAGAAGTGGCTGTGAGGGGAACTGAAAAATCCATATTAACCACTAAAGAAGGGCTGTTCTTCTTTGAAGACCTTCATTTAGGTAATTATGTTTTGACACTGAATCATCCTGGCTATTTACCCCAAAACGTCAATGCATTGGTAGATAACCAAAGTCATACTTTCAAAGAAATATTTCTAACTCCTGAATAATTAGATTTTTACTGACTTGGAGAGACTTTCATGGCTAGACTTGATTACTTTGCTCCTGGTGTCTATATCGAAGAAATTGACCGGGGTAGCCGACCAATTGAAGGTGTTAGCACAGCAGTTGCCGGATTTGTAGGCTTTACTGAAGATGTCCGAGGTGGGGCTGAGTTATACAAGCCCATGCTAGTAACCACTTGGACGCAATTTTTAAACTACTTTGCCCGTCCCAATTCTGATGGTTTCACCGACTTCAACGCTTATTTACCCTTTTCAGTCTACGGCTACTTTATGAATGGTGGCGGTCGCTGCTGGGTGACAAGCATTGGGACTCAGTTACCAGGCGCACCCAGACAGGCGACTCCAGAACCGGCTACCCTCAGAATCAACTCTAGAGGTAATCGTCCAGCCCTGCGCTTTACTTTGCGTCCTGAGCAAGCATCAGGTGGATTAGTAAATATTGTAATTATTGATGGTTCGCCCCGCGCCTTACCTGAAGGTACTGAAGGAGAAGCACCTCCAAATACAGGTGAATATTTCACCATCCAAATTCGTCGGGGAGATGAACTTCTAGAGGAATACGAAAACTTGAGCATGAACCGCGAACCGAATGCTCAAGTTGCAACTTATGCGCTGGCGGCATTGAGAAATTCCATGTATGTCACTGTAGAAGACATCACTCAAAGTGGACAACCTTTAGCTCGTCGTCCCGTTAATGGTCAATATGAGCTAGCGCCGCCCATTGTCGCCGCCCCACCCGATAGATTTTCGCAAAATTTAGAAGGGGTTAGAGACGATCGCACCGGAGTACGCGGTATCTTTGAAGTTGATGAAATCACAATGCTGGCTTGTCCTGATGTGATGCGGGCTTATCAAGAGCAAGTACTGAATTTAGATCAAGTCCACGGCATCATTGAGTTGATGATTAGTATGTGCGAGGGTTCTGCCAGTGGCGATATTCCCAATCCGCCCAACCGGATGGTTGTACTTGATGCGCCACCAGATGCCGTCAAACCTCAACAAGTAGTGGAGTGGTTGAATAGATTTAACCGTCGTTCGATGTTTGCGGCCCTTTATTATCCTTGGATTAAAGTACCCAATCCACGCGATCGCGGTAATCCAATTTTAGTACCTCCTTGTGGTCATGTAATGGGTGTTTGGGCCCGCACCGACGAAACCAGAGGAGTTTACAAAGCCCCTGCAAATGAAGTTCCCAGAGGCGTAATTGGTTTGGGTTATGACACCAACTTCCGCGAACAAGAACTATTAAACCCCCTTGGAATAAATTGCATTCGCAGCTTCCCCAACCGAGGTATCCGTATTTGGGGCGCACGCACTTTAGTTGAGCCAGATAAAACAGAGTGGCGTTACATCAGTGTGCGTAGATTAATTAGCTATATCGAAAAATCCTTAGAATTGGGGACTCAGTGGGTAGTTTTTGAACCGAACGACCAAGATTTATGGGCGCGTGTAACCCGTACTGTCAGTAACTTCTTAGAGCGCATCTGGCGTGAAGGTGCTTTGTTTGGGGCGTCTCCAGCCCAAGCATTTTATGTCAAGTGTGACGAAGAATTGAACCCACCAGAAACCAGAATTTTAGGACGTTTATACATCGAAGTCGGCGTTTGCCCCGTCAGACCGGCTGAATTTGTTGTTTTCCGCATCAGCCAGTGGAATGGCATTGAAGATAGCGAATAGGGCATGGGGCATGGGGCATGGGGCATGGGGTATTGGTCACAACAATAATCAATAGTTCTTCTTCCCCTGCTCCCCCTGCCTCCCCTGCTCTCTACTCCCCATTCCCCATTCCCAAAATTAACCACACACAAAGGAGTCTAAAAGTATGGCAGGCGAATTTTTAACCTCTTGTAAGTTTTACTTCGAGGCTGACGGCATTACTGATAAATTCATCAAAGAAATTAGCGGACTAGGCGTTGAGAATACACCAGCGCAAGAAGTTCACGGTTCATCTAAAGGCGCTAAACTAATGCGTCAAGCTACACCAACTGTTGTTAAATTTACCAACATTACAGTAAAAGTCATCGCCACTGATGATATAGACCTTTACAAATGGTATCAAGACTGTAACGAAGACATGGGAGACCCTCGGAAGTGGGCACAGAATCGTAAGACTGGTTCAGTGGTTGCTTACGACCAACAAGGTTCTGAAAAAGCACGCTGGAACATTGTCAATTGTTATCCCTGCAAATACACCGGGCCTACCTTAACTGCTTCCGGTGGTGAAATGGCGAATGAAACTATTGAATTGGTTCACGAAGGAATTAAACGAATCAAATAATTAGCATTTGCAGTAATTAACAGTGGTACAATCCGCAAGCCGAATTCCAGAAGTTCTGACAGCCCATCGGTTCTATTTGGAACTGACACTAGAAGGTCAAAACGATGCCAATTGCTTTTTTTTGGAGTGTCAAGGCTTCAAAAGAACCCAAGAGGTAATTGAAATTTCTGAAGTTACTTCTCAAACCTGGGGTACAAAAGGGCAATCAAAAGGTCAGGTGGTGAGAACTAAGCTTCCTAGCAATCCCAAGAGTGGTAATCTCATTCTGCGTAGAGGTACCACCAACTCTATGGATTTTTGGAAGTGGTTTGAAAAAGTCGAAAAGGGTAATTGGTCACAGCAACGTAGACTTGTTGCTTTGTCTATTTATAATCAGGCAAATCAAGAAGTAGCTAGATTTGAATTAGCCGGTGCTTGGCCCGCAAGTTACAAAATTGCTGATGTCAATGCCCGCAGCCATGACATCGAAATTGAGGAGGTGGAGGTTGCTTTTGAGGAATTTAAACGCGTGAAGTAATTAGGAGGATTATGTTTCCCACAGAGTTTGAATTTACACTGCCAAAGGGGTATCTAGACTCTGAAGGCAACCTCCACCGTAAAGGTGTAATGCGGTTATCAACGGCGATAGACGAGATTGCACCCTTGCGTGACCCCCGCGTTAAAGCTAATCCCGTTTATGCCACAATTATTATCTTGGCGCGAGTGATTACCCACTTGGGTGCTTTATCAGAAGTGACTCCTGCAATTGTGGAAAACTTTTTTTCCCAAGATTTGAACTACCTCCAAGATTTTTACCGACGAATCAATGGCTTGGAAGGCGAAACTTCCATCCCAGAAGATAAAATCAATTCCCCCGAAGCACTTCTTCAAAATTGAATTGGGGAAAGGGGACTGGGGACTGGGGAATTGGGATGAAGGAGCAGGGAGCAGGAGAGTAGAGAATAAAAATAAAAACTCATTAATGGAGTTCAAAGACTCATTAATGGAGTTCAAAGCCTCATTAACGGAGTTCAAAGACTCATTAACGGAGTTCAAAGACTCATTAACGGAGTTCAAAGACTCATTAACGGAGTTCAAAGACTCGTTAACGGAGTTCAGAGGCTCATTAACGGAGTTCAGAGGCTCATTAACGGAGTTCAAAGACTCATTAGCCTCGTTCCCAGCCTCCAGGCTGGGAATGTATTCGCAGAGGTTCTACCTCTTGTCAACAAAGAGGAGGCGGAGCCTCCCAGAATGGGTTCCCAGCCTGAAGGCTGGGAACCAGTCAATTTCCAATTCCCAATGCCCAAATTACCTATGCGCCGTAAAAAGGATACTCTCTGCACAGAATTTGCCTTCACTCTTCCTAGAGGATTGAGTGATGGTGAACACCGAGTACATCGTCATGGGGTAATGCGTTTAGCCACCGCCAAAGATGAAATTTTGGTGCAACAAGAACGCGGAGTTCAGGAAAATCCAGCTTACGGTGTATTGGTGATGCTTGCACGAGTTATTACTCGCTTGGGTAGTTTCAACTCTGTTAGTCCTGATTTACTCGAAGGACTGCTTTTACATGACATTGCCTATCTCCGAGAATTTTACAATCGAATTAATCAGCAAGGCAATGTACATATTCCGACACAATGTCCCCACTGTAATAATCAATTTTCAGTGGAGCTAGAACTAGCGGGGGAGTCCTAAGCTACCCCTCTGATACTTTATATGAGGAGGTAGCTTTTATTGCTTATCATTTCCACTGGTCGCAAGATGATATTTTAAATTTAGAACATACTACCCGTCAGCGCTGGGTAGCGGAAATCAATAAAATTAACCAAAAATTAATATGAAAGTAAAAGTTAGCTACTCACCAACTTTAAATGAAGTCAATGAAGTTGACCTTACCATAGAAAATCCAACGAGAGGAGAATGGCTAATAGGTCGTTCTCCTGATTCTGATTTACTACTAGACAGCCCTGATATTAGTCGGGTACACGCTAAGTTTTTTGTGAAAGGTGGAAATTACTACTTCTCTGACCTTGGCAGTAGAAATGGATCAATATTTAATGGGAAACAAGCTGAAAAAGATCGACCATATTCTTTGAGCGATGGAGACGTTATTCGGATTGCAGATTATGTTTTGATCTTAGAAGCAGTTGCTCCTGCTTATGAGCAACCAGAGACAGTCTTTAGAATTATAGATCCTTCACTGTTTTCTCGGCCGCGATCGCCTGAAAATGTCAGCACTCCCAACGTTGCTACACCAGCGCCAGAAATAGTCAACGAAGTTCCAGCGCCAATTACTCCCGAAGTAGAAACACCTTCCCCAGAAATCAGCGAAATCTCCGAAGTTGTTTCTACTCAAGATGATGATGTCATCCCGGTTGTTGAGATAATCGCCCCTGAAAACATCATTCAGTCACCAGAAGCAGTCAGCGAAGTTCCACACGATGTTCGTGATGAAATTGTGGATTTGCGTTTAGTTACAACAGAAGTCAGCGAAGATGTTGAGGAAGTAGAAGTTCCAGCAGTCAGCGAAGATAGTGAGGAAGTTTCTTTTACTCTAGCTGATGATGCGATCGCTGCACCTAAAAACATTATTGAAACTCCTGAAGAGGAAAGTATTCTTCCAGAAGCTACCGACGACGAGATTGCAGACTTGGAAGCAGCACTAGCGGCAGAATCTACTATCGTCCAGCAGCGTGATACAAGTGCCATTCCAGAAGCTACCGACGATGAGTATGCAGAGTTAGAGGCAGCACTGGAAGCGGAAGTCACCTTCGTACAGCCGCGTGATATTTTCAACGAAGTTCCTGCACAGGAGAGTACCATTGCAGAATCTATTTCCGATGAAGATGCAGAATGGGAAGCAGCACTAGCAGCAGAAGTCACTTTTGTGCAGCCGCGCGATATTTTTCACCAAGTATCTAAGGAAGAGAGCTTCGTTCCAGAAGCTACTCATGATGAAGTAGCAAATTTGGATACGCCAGTAGTAGAAGAAGTTAGTGCAGATGTTGATGAGGCTATCAGTCAAATTCCTGAAGAAGCGGACATTCAGCCAGAAGAACCCTTGAGCCAAGCGACACAGGATATCAGTGATGAAGTAGTAAATTTAGATACGTTATTAACAGCAGAAGACAGCGCAGATGTTGATGAAGTAGAATCTAGTTCTGCTGCTGATGAAACAGTCAATGAAGTTCCTGAAACATTGACTACGCTTGATGATAACGTCCCGGAAGTTTTCAGCAGTCAATACATTGATTCGAGTAATACAAGTACTGAAGAAGTCAGTGTAGATGTTGATGATGTTTCTGAACAAGCAAGTGAAGTTTTTAACTCCGCTGATATTCAATTCTTGAAAACAATAGAAAGTGGAGCTACTGAGAGTATCAGTCAGACTATTGAAGAAGTTTCGGAAGTAAAAGAAGATGAGTTTGAGGAAACTCCGGAAGAAACGCTCATTGAAAGAAATATAGTCCTCATTGCTCACGAAAGCAAGAAATTAGAACTTGCTGAATTTGTTTCTCAACATCAGGAATTTTTCTCAGAGAGCTTTACAATTGCGTGGCCATCTGTTAGTGAAGTCTTACATCAACAAGCAGGAATAACTATTAGTCAACAAACCCCTGCACCAACTTCTGGAGGATATCAAACAATTGCTTCATTGGTTGGAGCCGGAGAAATTTTAGCAGTTATTTTCCTGAGAGATTTGCTGCAACCTCAGTCTGGTCAAGCAAATGAAGAAGCATTGTTGAGATTGTGTACTATTAATCAAGTTTTACTGGCAACTAATTTGCCAACAGCAGAGGCGATCGTGCATTATCTTAAAGAGGGATAGAAATCTGCTTTGATTTTTGAATTGATTTGCGTAGACAGGCAATAGGCAAGAAGGCAATGGGTAAGAAGGGTTTTTGAGTTTTACGGAGTTTTTTCAGCAATCAAATATGAGTCTTATGTAGCCCTACTTAATGATTCATAAACAATAAGATTCCCGATTTTACAAGAAATCGGGAATCTTAGTCTTAAGCTTAAGATTTTCATACGTAAAATATAATTACTATATTTTTTGAAAAGTTGCAAATTGCATAGAATAATTTCAATAATAAAAATTAATCTAAAAATATTCGTATATTTTAAAGTAAAACCTATTTAAAAAGATGGTTGCAAATTTTAAAAGTTTATTTAGACAGCCAGTTATTCTTTCAAGTGCGATCGCTACACTTTTACTAGTAGGCATTCAAAAACTTGGGGTTTTCGAGCCTCTGGAAATGAAGGTCTACGACCAAATGATGCAATTACGTGCCGACCCAGGCCCAGACGCTCGTCTGTTGATAGTTGCTTTAAGTGAAAAAGATATCCAAAAATGGAATTGGCCCCTGTCTGGTGAACTTCTAGACCAACTGTTAGGCAAACTTGAAGCTTATGAACCGCGAGCCATTGGTCTAGATATTTTTCGTGACTTACCAGTACAGCCTGGTCACGAAAAACTCCTACAACGCCTACAACAGAGCGATATCATCATTCCTATCTGCAAACATTCTGGTTCTAACAATCCGGGAATAGCACCTCCAAAAGGGGTTGAAGCAGAGCGAGTAGGATTTAATGATGTCGTAGAAGATACTGATGCCACAATTCGCCGCAACCTATTATTGGTAAATGCAGAAGAGTCTGATTCTTGTCAAAGTACCTATTCTTTTAGCTTGCAACTAGCACTCAAATACTTGGAAGTTGGAGGCATCCAAGTAGAATTTACCCCAAAAAAGGAATTACAACTACGAGATACAGTATTTAAACCTCTGCAAAGTAACGCTGGCGGTTATAAAAAAGCCGATACCAACGGCTACCAAATTCTGCTTAACTACCGTTCTGGTCATCAGGTCGCCCAGCAGGTAACTATTACAGAAGTACTTGCAAATCAAGTTAAACCAGATTTGGTCAAAGACCGCATCGTTTTAATTGGTTCAACAGCCAATAGTTTAAATGATATTTTTAATACACCATTTGCTAGTGGTAAGTCAGATAATTCTGGCAAAATAGCCGGAATTGAAATTCATGCCCACAGCGTTAGTCAAGTTCTCAGTGCTGTTCTTAACAAACAGCCTCTATTTTGGTTTTTGCCTGAGTGGGGTGAAGTCCTTTTGATATGGGGATGGACTTTAGTTGGTGGGTTGTTAGTATGGCGAATTCAACATCCACTAGGCTTAGGATTAGCAGGAGCAACAGCCCTTGCAGTGTTATTTGGAGCTAATTTTGTCATTTTTACCCAAGCTGGATGGTTGCCAGTAATATCTCCGGCGTTGGGGTTAGTATTTACCGCCGGGAGTGTCCTTGCCTATACTGCTCATCAAACTAAGCAGGAGCAAAAAGAAATTACCCAACGGGTTCAAGAACACCAACAATTAATTGTGGAATTGCAAGGTCTTTTACGACAGCGCGGCAATGCCGCAAATGAAGCGCCAACGGTAATTGCTGATTCCATTGGGCAGGAAATTTCGCTAGGCACGCTACTAAACAACCGCTACAAAATTACTCAACCCTTGGGTTCTGGAGGATTTAGCAATACTTATTTGGCTGACGATATCCAGCGCCCTGGTAATCCGCAGTGTGTAGTTAAACAGTTGCGACCTCCCCGCCAAGATGCAGAATATTTAAATGTCGTCAGACGCCTATTTGACGCTGAAGCAGAAATTTTAGAAACTTTGGGTAAGCATCCACAAATTCCCCAACTGCTAGCTTTTTTTGAAGAAAATCGACAATTTTCTTTAGTGCAAGAATTTGTTCGAGGGCACGCTATGGATAAAGAGCTATCCTCTGGGAAGCAACTCAAACAAGCTGAAGTTGTGGATATGCTTAAAGAAGTTTTAAATGTGCTTGTTTTTGTTCACAGCTATGGCGTTATCCATCGAGATATTAAACCTAGCAACTTGATTAGGCGAGAATCAGATGGGCATATTGTTTTAATTGACTTTGGTGCTGTTAAGCAAATTCAGCCTCAGCAGCAAGAAGCTCAGACCATTTCAATTGGCACTCCTAATTATGCACCTTCTGAACAAATGAGTGGATTGCCAAAACTCAACAGCGATATTTATGCGTTGGGAATTATGGGGATACAAGGTTTAACTGGGGTAGAACCAAGAGAATTTCGTAGAGACACAAACACTGGTGAAATAATTATTTCAAAAGAATCTGATGGGAATCAACAGGTTTGGCAACATTGGCGCGAACTAACTGAGGCTACAAATGCGTTAGTTATTATTTTAAATAGAATGGTACATTTTGACTTCACTCAACGATATCAGTCAGCCACAGAGGTGTTTAAAAATCTCGAAAGTCTTTAGTACTTTTTTATCAACGCTAAATTGCTTAGAAAAAAGCCTGGTAACTCCCATGACCAAGCTCTTAACTATTTCAATCAATCATTGGAGGTAAATTAATCTGAGCGCAAACCATTAGTTAGCAGGTTATTCTAAATTAACCTTGACAACTTTGTTCTTTTCTTGCTCAGTTTTAGGCAGTTTCAGATTCAAGATGCCGTCTTTATAATCTGCCGTAACGTTAGTATTTTGAATTCGAGTCGATAGAGGAATTACGCGTTGAAATTTGCCGTAATGAAACTCACTTCTGGTAACACCTTTTTCCTCAGTTTTAGTTTCCGACTTCCGCTCACCGCTAACGTAAACAGCATCTTCCGTGACTTGCACATCCAGGTCTTTCGCTTACGCAAAATTAAGGACAGCGATCATACCAATTCACAATTCGCTTTTTCGCCCATTCGCAATTAAAAAAATTAGATGCAGGAAAGCTTTCAGGGGTTAAATCTGTATCATATTTTTCGTGAATGGTATCACCTATTGTGACAGTCCTGGGTACGGAAGGGGAATATAAAGCTTGTATGAACTTGATTCTTGCTGATGCGAGATTGTTCTCTATTTATATTTATAGAATTTACTTATGTATTTTTAGTAAAAACTAATATCACATAATGAGCCATAACACAAACAGAAAATGTGTTTTCGTCAATAAACACAGAGAATTTCATAGTATATGGAATTTATAATCAGTAAAAAAAATATTCGCAAACGAATAATAAAGTTAATTTAATGTAAATTTGATCATTTATCAAATTAGATAAAAAGTTATATCTTCAAGATTTGGTGAAGCAGGTTATGTGATCTTACTGAAGAAAGAGATAATTCAAGAGTGAATAAACCTACATCGGGATAGGATCGTGTTTAATTCTCCTCCCTGATAGAAAAATGAATCAATTTCCTGTAGCTGCAACTAAAAGCTTAGAAATAAATGCCTCACGGCAATTCACACCTTGGCTGTTAGAGCAGAATCTCAGTCTAGCTTTCAGCACCTATCAAGCAGGTAAATTATTTTTCGTTGGCTTGCAACCAAACGGCAAACTCTCAGTCTTCGAGCGCACCTTTGAGCGCTGCATGGGTTTGTACGCCTGTGGGAGGAGTTTGTATATGAGTACGCTTTATCAACTGTGGCGCTTCGAGAACATACTACAGCCGGGACAAGTTCATGACAACTACGATGCTGTTTATTTGCCCCAGATGAGTTATGTAACAGGCGACTTAGATATTCACGATATTGCTCTGAGTAATTCCCCACTCCTAAACGGCAAAATTGCCAGTGGTGGTTTAAATGAATCAGAGAATCTAATATTTGTCAATACGCTATTTAGCTGTTTATCAAAAGTTAGCCCCACCCACAGTTTCATACCCCTGTGGCAACCGCCATTTATTAGTAAATTGGCAGCGGAAGATAGGTGTCATTTCAACGGTTTGGCAATGCGGGATGGTCAACCCAAATACGTCACTGTTGTTAGTCAATCAGATGCGGCGGAGGGATGGCGGGACAGGCGGGTTGATGGTGGTTGCGTCATTGATGTAGAGAGTAACGAGATAGTACTAAAGGGGCTTTCTATGCCTCATTCTCCTCGGTGGTATAGAGACAAGCTGTGGTTACTCAACTCTGGGACAGGCGATTTTGGGTACGTCGACTTAGAACGAGGCAGCTTTGAACCCGTGGCTTTTTGTCCAGGATACATGCGTGGTTGTGCATTTCATGGCGACTTTGCGATCGTGGGGATTTCTCAGCCGAGGCACAATAAGACCTTTAGTGGGTTGCCCCTAAATGAGAAATTGCAACAAAAAAACGTCGAACCTCGGTGTGGATTGCTGGTGATTGACCTGCGGAGTGGGGATATTGTGCATTCCCTGCGAATGGAAGGGGTGGTACTGGAATTATATGACGTGGTGGCACTTGGGGGGGTACGTCGTCCAATGGCGATCGGCTTCAAGAGTGATGAAATTCGGCGGATGGTGACAATGGGATGAGTCCAGAGGTGAAATTTTGCCTCTTTACACCTGATAAACAACACAACCTAAATTCATTCATAAAGAGAATCAAGAATAATGGCGAATACATTTTTAAATCTATCTGACCTCAATGGCAGCAACGGCTTTGTAATTAACGGCATTAATAGGGGTGACGAATCAGGCACATCTGTCAGCAGTGCGGGTGACATTAACGGCGATGGCTTTGACGACCTGATTATTGGGGCATCTCGTGCCGACCCCAACGGTCAGAATTATGCCGGGGAGAGCTACGTAGTCTTTGGTAGCGGCAGTGGGTTTGGAGCTAGTCTCAACCTTTCTGACCTCAATGGCAGCAACGGCTTTGTAATTAACGGCATTAATAGGAGTGACGTATCAGGCGGCTCCGTCAGCAGTGCGGGGGACATTAACAGCGATGGCTTCGACGACCTGATTATCGGGGCAGGAAGTGCCGACCCCAACGGTCAGTATAGCGCCGGGGAGAGCTACGTAGTCTTTGGTAGCGGCAGTGGGTTTGGAGCCAGTCTCAACCTCTCTGACCTGGATGGCATCAACGGCTTTGTGATTAACGGCATTGATAGCTATGACAACTCAGGCACATCCGTCAGCAATGCGGGGGACATTAATGGCGATGGCTTCGATGACCTGATTATCGGGGCAAGAAGTGCCGACCCCAACGGTCAGGATAGAGGCGGGGAGAGCTACGTGGTGTTTGGTAGCGGTAGTGGGTTTGGAGCCAGTCTCAACCTCTCTGACCTGGATGGCAGCAACGGCTTTGTGATTAACGGCATTGATAGCGATGACTTCTCAGGCAACTCTGTCAGCAGTGCGGGTGACATTAACGGCGATGGCTTCGACGACCTGATTATCGCGGCAACAGGTGCCTCCCCCAATGGTCAGTATTATGCCGGGGAGAGCTACGTGGTTTTTGGTAGCGGCAGTGGGTTTGGAGCCAGTCTCAACCTCTCTGACCTGGATGGCAGGAACGGCTTTGTGATTAACGGCATTGATAGCTATGACAACTCAGGCAACTCTGTCAGCAATGCGGGGGACATTAATGGCGATGGCTTCGATGACCTGATTATCGGGGTAAGAAAAGGCTTCTCCACCCTTCAGTTTAGGTCTGGGGAGAGCTACGTGGTTTTTGGTAGCGGCAGTGGGTTTGGAGCAAGTCTCAACCTCTCTGAACTGAATGGCAGCAACGGCTTTGTGATTAACGGCATTGATAGGGATGATTATTCAGGCTTTTCCGTCAGCAGTGCGGGGGACATTAACGGCGATGGCTTCGACGACCTGATTATCGGGGCACCTGGTGCCGACCTCAACGGTCAGTATAGCACCGGGGAGAGCTACGTGGTGTTTGGCAGTAGCAGTGGGTTCGGAGCTAGTCTTAACCTCTCTGAACTGGATGGCAGCAACGGCTTTGTAATTAACGGCATTGATAGCTATGACTTCTCAGGCTTTTCTGTCAGCAATGCGGGGGACATTAACAGCGATGGCTTCGACGACCTGATTATCGGGGCAAGAAGTGCCTCGCCCAACAACGGTCAGTATAGCGCCGGGGAGAGCTACGTGGTGTTTGGTTTTGCATCTCCTACGTCTATGCCAGTTAATGACACGGCTACCACTGACGAAGACACTGCCGTTAATATAGAGATTTTAGCCAACGACAGCAACTCCTTAAGGGTGACGGCTATTGATGGTAAGGAAGTTGTTGTTGGCACTGCCATTACCGTGAATTCTGGTGCTTTAATTACCCTTAATGCTGATGGCAGCTTGACCTACGACCCAAATGCTCAATTTGAAAGTTTGGCTGTGGGTGAAAGCGCTAGTGATAGCTTTACATACAGCGCTAACAATGGCAAGTTGAATAATACAGCTAGCGTCAATTTGACCATTAACGGAGTCAATGACGCACCCAAACCCAAATTTATTTCAGTTTTGAACCTTTCCACACTCAACGGCAGCAACGGCTTTGTAATTAACGGCATTGATGGTTCTGACAACTCAGGCTTTTCTGTCAGCAATGCGGGGGACATTAATGGCGATGGCATCGATGATCTGATTATCGGGGCATATCGTGCCAACCCCAATGATCAGAGTTTGGCCGGGAAGAGCTACGTGGTGTTTGGCAGCAACAGTGGGTTTGAAGCTAGTCTCAACCTTTCTGACCTCGATGGCAGCAACGGCTTTGTAATTAACGGCATTGATGCGGGTGACTACTCAGGCATATCTGTCAGCAGTGCGGGGGACATTAACGGTGATGGCTTCGATGACCTGATTATCGGGGCAAGAAGTGCCGACCCCAACGGTCAGGATAGAGCTGGGGAGAGCTACGTGGTGTTTGGTAGCGGCAGTGGGTTTGGAGCCAGTTTCAACCTTTCTGACCTCGATGGCAGCAACGGCTTTGTAATTAACGGCATTGATAGCTATGACTTCTCAGGCGGCTCTGTCAGCAGTGCGGGGGACATTAACGGCGATGGCTTCGACGACCTGATTATCGGGGCAACAGGTGCCGGAGAGAGCTACGTGGTGTTTGGCAGCAGCAGTGGCTTTGGAGCCAGTTTCAACCTTTCTGACCTCGATGGCAGCAACGGCTTTGTAATTAACGGCATTGATAGATATGACAACTCAGGCAGCTCCGTCAGCAATGCGGGGGACATTAACGGCGATGGCATTGATGACCTGATTATCGGGGCACTTAGTGCCGGTCAGCAGCGTGCCGGAGAGAGCTACGTGGTGTTTAGCAGCAGTGGCTTTGGAGCCAGTTTCAACCTTTCTGACCTCGATGGCAGCAACGGCTTTGTAATTAACGGCATTGATGCGGGTGACTACTCAGGCATATCTGTCAGCAGTGCGGGGGACATTAACGGCGATGGCTTCGACGACCTGATTATCGGGGCACCTAGTGCCGACCTCAACGGTCAGTATAGCGCCGGGGAGAGCTACGTGGTGTTTGGTAGCGGCAGTGGGTTTGGAGCCAGTCTCAATCTTTCTGACCTCGATGGCAGCAACGGCTTTGTGATTAACGGCATTGATGCGGGTGACTACTCAGGCACATCTGTCAGCAATGCGGGGGACATTAACGGCGATGGCTTCGACGACCTGATTATCGGGGCAAGAAGAGCCTCGCCCAACAACGGTCAGCAGGGTGCCGGGGAGAGCTACGTGGTGTTTGGCAGCAGCAGTGGCTTTGGAGCTAGTCTTAACCTTTCTGACCTCGATGGCAGCAACGGCTTTGTAATTAACGGTATTGATCAATTTGACTTGTCAGGCAGTTCGGTTAGCAATGCGGGAGATATTAACGGCGATGGCATTGATGACCTGATTATCGGAGCATCTCGTGCCACCCCCAACGGTCAGATTTTTGCCCAGGCCGGGGAGAGCTACGTGGTCTTTGGCTTTGCCACTGCGGCTAACACCAACGAAGATACTGCCGTGACAATCCTTGCTAAAAACGTTCTAAGTAGATATGCAGATCCAGAAAATGATGTCTTCAACATCAGTGACTTCACTAACCCCACTAACGGCACCCTAACACTCAACGACAACACTACTCCAGATAACCTTAGTGACGATTTCTTCATCTATACTCCCAATGCCAACTTCAACGGTACTGACAGCTTCAACTTTACTGTCAGTGATGTTAATGGCGCTAGCGCTACGGGTACTTTTAATCTCAATGTCAAGCCTGTCAACGATGCACCCATTGCCATCAATGATAGTCTGACTAGTGGTTTTAATACTACTAGTACTATCCTTGCTAGTACTTTGCTGGCTAATGATACCGATATTGATACTATCAACCTCAGCATTACTGCTGTAAGTGGTGCGACCAACGGTACTGTTATATTGAACGATAACGGTACTCCGGGGAATTCGGTAGATGATTTTATTGTTTTTACCCCATTAAATGGAGTGAGTGGCAATGCCCAGTTCCACTACACTATTAGCGATGGTAGCTTGAGTAGTACTGCTACAGTTGCGATCACAGTTGGTGCTAACATCACTGGCACTAGGCAAAACGATAATATCTCTGGCACTCCAGGGGATGACGCGATCGCTGGCGTGAATGGCAATGATACTATCTCTGGTGGTAATGGCAATGATACTATCACTAGCGGCAATGGCAATAATACCATCTCTGGCGGTGATGGCAATGATACTATCGCTGGCGGTAATGGCAATGATACTATCTCTGGCGGGGACGGCAATGATACTATCGCTGGCGGTAATGGCAATGATACTATCTCTGGCGGCAATGGCAATGATACTATCTCTGGCGGTAATGGCAATGATATCCTTACAGGTGGTAAGGGCAATGATACTATCGCTGGCGGCAATGGCAATGATATCCTTACAGGTGGTAAGGGCAATGATACTATCACTGGCGGCAATGGCTCAGATAAATTTATACTTTCCTTTGGAGAAGGTACTGACATAATTACTGACTTTAGAAAGTCTACTGATTTGATTGGATTATCTGGTGGCTTAACCTTCGATAAACTGAGTTTTTATGGTGACAATATTCTAGTGACTTCTACCCATGAAACCTTGGCAACACTGACGGGAATTAATACCACTACCCTAACTGTTTCTGATTTTGTAATTGTCTAATCTTTAGGATTAGCCCTTTCAAGGTGAGTAAAAATATTGAACAATCATTCCTTTTTTATCCCCTTCTACCTTGGAGGGGTTTTTAGTTGGCGCTATGGTTGCTGCTTGCTCTAGCGCACCTTTTTGAGAGGAAAACAGGGAGGAAATGCGATCGCCACTTTGCACCGTGCATTTGAAGCCTAGTGTTTACTTTTGGAATGCTTCCTGCTACCACCAAGGTACGTAGGCGTAGCCCGTTAAAGACATCGCTCTCACAGTGGGGCTATATCACACTCCTGAAAAAAAGTGTGGAGTCACAAATTATTTACTGTTCTATCAAATTAACGTTGTTAAGTTACTCAGCAGGTGTAGTTCTCACCTCCAGGCTGTACTAAATATTGTGACGCGAAACAGGAGTATAGATACGTTGCTAAAGCTTTCTCCAGACTCCCCTCTATTTATTGTATTAATTATTATTAGTTTTCTAGTAGTAACTTTGTCAACTTGGTTATCATCTAAACCATTTGTTTTAAAACCATTTGGGCTTAATGATATTGTCCAACTACTCTCATTGCAACTATTTATTTCTTTATTATTAGAACGTTCATTAGAAGTTTTTCTAACTACTTGGCGCGGTTCATTTATCGAGCAATTAGATATTAGTATTCGGCAAGAAAAGACTCTAGTCTCGGAGAAAATAAGACTGATGGAATCCCAACAGAAACAGTTTTCTTCTTTAGAATCAAATCAAATCAGTGGATTACCGCCTGAAGGAATGAGTCTAGAACAGCAAATAATTCAAAATTTTACCCAAAATCAACAAGACTCATTAAAAATATTCAAGCCACAAATTGATGATATAAATGAAAAAGAGCGCCAAAGAGCAGCCTATAAATCTGATACACGAATAATTGCCCTATGGACATCCCTTTTATTCGGTCTTTTAATGAGTGCAATAGGTATTCGCTCAATTGAACCACTTGTAGTTATTGATTTAGATAATTCAATCCAAATAATTATTTTTCGTTGTTTAGATGCATTACTGACAGGAGGTTTAATTGCAGGAGGTAGCGAGGGAATTCATAAGCTCATAAAAGTTTTTATTGACTTTATGGAAGCTACATCTAAACAAATCAAAAATCAGGGGTTATCTTGATGAAATTAAGCATTTTCCCTGCAAAAATACCAGGTCATATCACAAATATCATGAAAACAAAAGTACTATAGAAATCCGCTTTGATTTCTGAACTAATTTGTGTAGGCAGGCAATAGGGAATAGGCAACAGGCAACAGTCAAGAAGACTTCTTAGTTGTACTGAGTTTTTTCAGAAATCAAATATGAGTTCTATATTCTAAATATAGAGTGTAATCTTCCCATAGATAATCTTTAATATCTACAAAATTTTTGTTTAAGTTTCCCAATGCATCTGTCTCAGATAAAACCTTAATTCCTTCAGCCTCTAACTGATTTTTTTGTTGATTAACATAAGTTATCAAATAGCCTTTAGAGTCTAATATTCTATGTACCGGATAATCAGTAGCCGAGGTTTTTTTCAGGTAGGTAGGAATAGCTCTTAGATAACTATTATCTACTCCCATCCCTTTGATTATCTGTTTATATGTAACTACTTTTCCACTTGGGATTTTGATGATAAAATTTAGGAATCGTTGATATGGATTTTCAGATAATGCAGGAAATTCATTAGTTTCAAGCTGAAAATTACTACCAACTTGGATTTTACCTGATTTAATAACTACGCCTAAAATTCCTCTTTTATATTGGATGCTTTTTAATGATTCTACCAAGTGGGCTATTCGCTTACAAGGTTCGCAGTGAAAAGTTAGACGAATTGCCGCACCACTTTCAAAGGTTAATAGAGATCCAGGGATAAAATTATCAAATTCTATCCCTGTAACCACAATATTTTCTCGCAATTCTCCTGGCTGAATTGATAAGTCTAAAATATCTTCATTCCTAACAATTAAAATTTGCCTGGGACTTATAGGATCAGCATTAATATCTCCTTCTATACCATGACCTACCTTTAAATTTAATGTTTTAAGCTCTACCATTGTAGAACCTGATTTTACCTTACTGAAAAGATGCGTTATTGAGAGAGCCATATTCATTCGGTGGCGCGATCAATTTGAAGTTGAGGAGGTGAATTCAGGTAAATCATCGGATTTATGAAGAATGAATAAACTGCCATCTCCTCCCCGTCCAATTCTTAAGCTTTCATCTAAATAACTAATATCCAGTGTGGGAGTTCTACTAGTAGGATTATTAGCTGGGACAACCTTAAATGGATTGAGTTGAGGCGTATTAATGCCAAAAATCTTCTCAATCGATAGGTAACGTTTGTCAAAATAGACGTTGATACGTTTGTTCGGTAGAGGCTCGAAATCTTCTTTGGCTGGCTCAAAGCTAGCTGTCACTTTTACATATCCCGATACTATCCCCAGAGGATGTTTAACTTGAGCTAGATTGAAAAACAATTTATTTGCAACATCAATCACTTGATAAACTTTACCCAGCTTTAATCCGAGTGGGAGAGAAACTAAAGAACGGATTTCTCTAGCTGTGGAGTATTGCAATTGCCAAGTTCCCTCCAGCAAAGAAGTAGCGTAGAGAAGAGGATGGAGATTGGGATTGACGCTCTCTAGTTCCGTCGTCAATTGTTCAATTTCTGCGGCTAAGGTTTTATCTAGCTGCAAATCGGTAATGGGAGAGCCATCGCTTTTTGTTTGAATCTTTTCAAGCGTGGCTTGTAATTTTTCCTTAATTGAAAGTTGATTGTTCAATGGTTTTACCAGATTTCAAATTCTTGAAAATTTTGATAGCGATCGCGCTCTCCCCAATGTCCAAATACCCCTGAAATTAAGCCTAACTGAATGTCAAACCCTTAACTGAGTTACGGCGATATTACCGGAAAAACATACATCTACATCACTACCAGGAGTGCGATCGCGTTTGCCATATTCCCCTACATAATAAAAATTATCGCCTTCAATTCGATAGTTCACAGGCAAAGGTTTGGTACAAGCTTGGCAAAACACCACATTAGGATCTGCTTCTCCTGGTTGCAGATGCGGTAAGTTCACATTCCAAAAGCTTCCTAGTTCTAGGGGACGCTTGAGCAAGTCCACTAAAACTTCAGCTGTGAATTTGGCAGCTAGATCCCAATCAAAATCCTGCTTGGCTTTGCGATAGTGAGAAATAGCAATTCCCGGTATGCCGTGCATTGCAGCTTCCCGTACAGCCGCAACTGTGCCAGAAATATAAGCATCGACTCCCAAGTTACCCCCAGCGTTAATACCTGAAAGTACAAATTTGACATCTGCGGTAATTTGTGTAATTGCAATTCTCACACAATCAGCGGGAGTACCTGCGATCGCATACTCAGTCTCAGAACGTCGCTGGAGGTTGATGGCACGAGTGGTAGTAACTTGATGTCCACAGCCAGACTGGTGATCAGCAGGAGCAGCGATAATAGTATTTTTGCCGTTTACAGCTTTTAGCAGCGCTCGGATACCGGGGGCATCAATGCCGTCGTCGTTAGTTAAAATTATGGTCATGTATATATTATTGATATAGATTTAGCTAAGGTATCAGAAAAATGCAGATATCATCCATCAAAGGGTATAACAGCAAAAGCTACTTGCAGATATGAAAAAATATGCTTGATTCTGCCCAAAATATTGATCATACGATATGATTTCTAGATGGTTTGCAAATTCCGCCCTCAGTATTTGGGTTAATCCCCAAAATGGGCGGTATTTCTTTTCACTAGCGAAAGTGTTAGCGTCAAGTTAATGCTTGCAACCGCCCTAATCACAAGTTTGTGCAATCAAAAAATCGCGTACAATCTATAATCTGCTAGCAGTAGCAGAAATTTAATACTTGAGAAAACTGGGAACGAGGTGATTTTTGCAGTGGTTCTGTAGTATTTTGGGTGCAAGTCTGTCTTAGGGATCACACAATGAAACAGCTCCTCAAACAACTATTTAGCAGTCAAAAATACCTCATCCGGCTAATTCTACCTTTGGTGATGGTTATTTTAGCAGCCTCGCTGTTTGCCACACCTGCTTTAGCCACAGGTGTGTATCAAATACCCAATCTCAAAGCAGGGAATGACACCTGGGTTTTGGATCAAGCTGAAGTCATCAGCCGTCTGAATGAAGGTAAAATTAGCAACGCTTTCGAGGATTTGGCAAAGCAAACAGATAAGGAAGTTAGAATTGTTACTGTTCGCCGCCTCGATTATGGCGAAACACCAGAAAGCTTCAGCAAAGAACTGTTTAAAAAATGGTTTCCTACAAAAGAAGCCCAAGCTAATCAAACCTTATTGATTATTGATACGGTTACCAATGGTACTGCCATTATTTCTGGGGATCAAGTCAAGCCTTTACTCACAGACTCTATTGCCGAGAGTGTCGCTACTGAAACAGTAAGTGTGCCGTTACGCAATGGTAACAAATACAATCAGGCATTTCTAGATGCGAGCGATCGCCTTGTTGCCGTTCTCTCTGGCAAAGCCGATCCAGGCCCACCCAAAATAATTGATAATGTCCAGGTTGGAGGCACTTTCAAGAAAGCAGAAGAAACTGACCAAGGTAACGCTACTGCTTGGGTAGTAGGATTGTTAATTGCCGCCACCGTTATCCCAATGGCGACTTACTATATCTATCAGATAAATCAGCCATCATCTGATGGGTAATGGGAGAGTTGTTCAATTTTAGATTTTTAATTTTGGATTTTGGTGAAGCAGCACGGTCTTCTCCCAAGGGGAGACGCCAAGGGCGATGGGGGTTTCCCCCATGAGTGACTGCTGAACCCGAAGGGATTGAAAGAAAAATCTAAAATCTAAAATCTAAAATCTAAAATTGGCTTAATCCTGAACATACTCTTGTTCTGTAACTAAAGCCACCTCAGCCCGAACAAATTCTCGACCCAAATAAGCTGCATGATTTAATTGAGTTACTGGAGAGGGCTGAGTTTCTTCAAAAATTTTCACGCAAAGTTCTTTAGCCGTCCTGGCGCTAAAAACTGTCGTATGAGTTCGTTCTACCTTTTCTCGCGCCGGAATTACCTTTCCCGTTTCGGGATCGACAGCTAAACCGCGATCGTCAATTATATTTGTAAAATGCTTGGCATAGATTAACCTTGCATCGCGATCCAAGTAAATAATGAAATATCCACCGGGATCAAGGTCAATATGACGCTGGGAAAGTTTATCATCAATTGCGACCAAATTTTCAACTATTAAATCCATAAGTATTATAAAAAGAAATTTTCTTTCTTGAGGGTTTTATACTCTATATCAAGTGTAATTCGTCGTTCACCCTCTACCTTGGCAAATATTAAGAATCTCGGTTACTAAATGGCAACTCTGCATTAATGTCCTCAATCTGCTGCTGTTCGAGTTGATTAACTTCCTTGATATAGGGACGGATAATTTGTCCTAAACGATTATTGTAAAATCTGTGCAAACTATGATTGGGCATAGCTGGGAAACCTCGCCGTTTTTTGTGTCGCCCGCCCGCGCCAGGGTCAAAAATTTGGATGCCGTTAGCGATCGCCCACTCAATTGGCGCATAATAGCAAGCATCAAAATGTAAGCAATCTATTTCTTGAAAACTCCCCCAATAGCGTCCATAGAGTTTGTCATCTTTAAACAAACAAAAGGACATTCCTAAAGGATAAGAGTTATCTTGTTCGCTATATGCAGCAATAAACAAGACTCGATGGCGATAATCGGTGTATAGCTGCTCAAAAAACCGCTGTGTCAGATACTTGCTACCCCACCAGCCAAACTTATCACAGGTGTCAGCATAGAATTGATGCATCAAGGGAAACAAAGACTGAGGAATTTGATCACCAGTCAACGGTTGTAATCGTAAACCTGCTTTCTCCACAGCTTTGCGTTCCCGCTTGATATTGCGGCGCTGATTGGCGTTAAACACCTTCAAGTAGTCATCAAAAGTTTTAAAGCCAGCATTTTCCCAGACATAGCTGTGGTGCAGCCAAGTTGTAAAGCCATGCTGTTCCAGCATCGGACGCCATTGGGGATCAACGTAGAGAAAATGACACCCAGAAATTCGATTTTTGGTGCAAAAAGTGTCAATTTCATGCACCATAATCGCAGTGATTTCATCCTCATCTTCTCCTGGAGCAATTAGAAACCGATAACCTTCAGCAGGAGTAAACGGTGTCATTCCCAGTAATTTTGGGTAATATTGGACTCCAATGCGATCGGCTAACTCTGCCCATTGGTGATCGAAAACAAATTCACCAGAACTATGTCCTTTAAGATAGAGTGGCGCAGCAGCAATCAGCGTTCTATCTCGCCACAATGTCAAGTGATTTGGCAACCAACCAGTTTTAGCCGTAACACTCTGGGAAGTTTCGAGATTGTTTAGCCACTCCCATTCTAAAAACGGCGTTTTGAGTGGCATTGCCAAAGCATTCCAGGCATTTTGGGGTACTTCAGCTATTTTGTTCGTCCAAAGGACAGAATAGCGGGGCTTAAGTTGTTCCACCATCTTAGAGGAGTAGGGAGTAGGGAGTGGGGAGTGGGGAGCAGAGGAGCAGGGGAGCAGGGGAGCAGAGGAGCAGAGGAAAATAATCAATGCCCAATGCCCCATGCCCAATACCCAATAAATAACTTAACTTAGCGTAATCTAATCTGCTGGTCGTTGTAGGCGATAGTGCAAAAAGACTTCTTGCTCAACGGTATGAACTTCTAGAAGCTGCAACTTGGGAGCTAAATCGGGTAAAAATCCTTTCCCTTCTACAGGTGTTGGTGCGGTATTACCACCTAAAATCAGCGGACAGACAGTCAGCCATAATTCATCAATTAAATCTAATTGCACTAAGGAAGCGACTAATTCACCTCCACCTAAAACTACCAAGCGTGTTATATGTATATTGGCTAGATGTTTTAAAGCTGCGGGAATGTCAATTTCTCGTGTTGGTGTTTCAAAAACTAGAATCTGCTCAAATTCTAGAGGGCACTCTTGTGCTCTGGTTCCTAGAGTTGAGTGAAATGTCTCTAAGCGTTCTTTCCATGAAAGTGATCCCGCTGTTGTCGTGAGTAGCCAGCGTCTAACTGGTTGCTTAAAAAAGTTAATTTCCGGATTGAGGTTTGCAGAGTGTGTAGTCACTATATGAACTGGCTGCGGAAGTTTCCCTTCTTGTGCCCGAAGTTCTACTAAAGTTGGATCTGATACAGTAAGTGTTGTTCCGTAGGCCCGGAGAGTACCAGCACCGAATAAAACGGCATCAGCGGCAGCGATTTGTTTTTCTAAGTGTGCTTTATCAACCCTTGAGCCAAACCGGGCAGGCGATCGCTTAAAATCTGCTATTTTGCCATCCGCACTCATTGCTAAAACAACTGTAGTATGAGGACGATGTTGCAACATTAGATTGATTTGATAGTTTGAATATTCTCTTTGTTAGTGTATAGATTCTCAAAAAAATCTATGCTCGCAAGGTAATATTTCCCGATTTTACCACTGTATTTATATGCAATACAAATCGCTTTTACATCTGCCATATATGAGTTTTGGTATACTACGTTTCTTTTTAAATTATAGCAATTTGTTATTTTTAAACATTGAAAATAAAATTCTGATAATTTAATAAAATGTCTCATCTAGCTCGTTTGATTACATATCTTTGCTGTTGTGGTTTGCGGATGCAAAGTGAGACACTTGATGACTAATTCCCGCCAATCTTCCTTTCGTCGAATTTTAGTAACGAGAATATTGCTGCTATTCGTTCCAGTTTTATTGATAGGTGAGATTGTTGCCTTGAATAAGGCACGTTCTAGCATATTGGGAACTGCACGTCAAAATTTAACACAAAGCGCCACCAGTAAAGGACAGAGAATTGAAGATGCGATCGCTCTCTTAAAAGCTCATTTGTTGACTGTAAGTAAAACAACAGTAATTCCATCGGGTTCACCCATACAAGAGCAAGAAATTCTCACCCAGTTAAAGCAACAACTTCCAGCAAGTGTTGAGTGTATCCAATTAACGGATCTGCTAAACCAGAAAATAATTGCTAGTAGTTGTGGGGATCAAGCAATTGGAGAATTGAGATTACCTTTACCTAGTGACGGAATTGATGTCAAAACAATCTTCCCGTCAAAGACAGGAATGACTGGTAAAAGAAACACACAAAATCAACTGCAAGTAGTGTTATCTGCACCAATCTCTGATAGCCGCAGAAGTTCAGTTTACAGTTTAAGTATTCAGTCTGCATTGTACCAACAGACCTTTAATCCGCCGGGATCGCTCACAGGCGCTACGATAGTGATTGCTGAAGATGGGACGTTTTTGGCGCATCCATTAACAGGCTGGGTGGGAACTAACATCAATCAGCATCCGAATTTTTCTCAATTAAAGAACGTAATTAAAAATGCCATTGCCGGACAAAATGAGCCAATAAATTTGTCTTTTACAGATGGTCAAGAATTATTAGCTGGCTATACAGTTATTGCAAATCCACTTACTCAACAACAGCAGCAAAAATGGATAGTCTTAGCTGTTACTAGCGTCGATAATGCACTTTTTGGTTTAGAGGAAATCAAACTAATTCTCATCGTTTTGACAGTCGGTTTAATTGGTGCAAGTTTATTAGCATCCTTATATTTAGCTCCTTACTTGGCACGTCCTGTAGAAGAATTGCGAGACTACGCTCTCAATATTCACTCTCACCATGCCGCACAACCAGTTCCGCAGAATTTTCAAATCCGGGAATTCAACCAACTAGCCCAAGCATTAAACCAAATGGTAGAACGGCTCAAAGCTGGGGCAGAAGAACTAGAAATAGCTTGGAAAGAAGCAAAAAGCGCAAACCAGATTAAAAGCCAGTTTTTAGCTACGACTTCTCATGAATTGAGGAATCCATTACATACTATTATTAGCTGCATTCGCGTGGTTAAAGATGGCTTATGTGATAGCCGCGAAGAAGAAATGGACTTCCTCAAACGTGCCGATGAAACAACGATTCATTTGCTAAATATTATTAATGATTTGCTCGACATTTCTAAAATAGAAGCAGGTAAACTTTCTGTAACCACTACACCTCTTGACCTCCGACAAATATTGTTAGAGGTGATTAATTTACAATCAGTTAATGTTCAACAAAAGGGCTTGCAATTAAAATGCGAGTTAGATCCTCAAGTAATACCAATTAAGGCAGACGCAGCAAAACTAAAGCAGGTATTGATTAATGTGATCGGCAACGCCACTAAGTTTACCGACACAGGAAGCATCACTATTACTACAGAAATTCAATCTAGCAATGTGGTGGTAATAGTTAAAGATACAGGTATAGGAATTGATCCCACTCAACAGCACAAACTATTTCGCCCATTTGTGATGGTGAATGGCACAACCAGCCGCCAGTTTGAAGGCACTGGACTGGGACTAGCAATTTCACGAAACTTAATCGAACTTATGGGAGGCAGGATTACTCTTGAAAGTACGGGACTTCATCAAGGTACGACACTGAAAATTACTTTACCCTTGATTGATATCTCCTTGTTACCTGTTCCCAAGAAAGAAGAAAATGTCGGGGATCTTGGATTTTCCCGTGGGAATGAGGGGACAAAAGCAAGCCACTACCCTAGCTTACAAGAGTCTGGGAGAAGTCCCTCTTTGAAGATTAACAAATCTGTAAAAGCAGGTGTAGACAAAGAGAAACCCTCAAAGTTCCAGTTACTACTTGGAAACGAGACTTACGAGATTAGTCTTTCGCCGCAGCAAACTCTCTTGGTAACTCTTCCCAAAGCAGAAGTTTATGCAAATTGGACTTCTAAAATATAGTCATTGGTAGATTGTAATTTAAAATTCAAAAAAATAAATTGGAATCCTCACTCCTAACAGCTATGGTTTTGACGCAGATTTAGAAGTGTTACTAAATAGCCAAGACACAAGATTAGGAATTGTAGCAGCCCCAAAAGAGAACAGCGCAATAATTGCATCACGAGGTAAAACACCATCTAACCAGCTACCCTGGATTCTGGAGACAGGGAAATCCTGATCTAGACCAATTTGAATCTGTTTAGTTTTACCAGAAAAGCGTGCTTCTATGCCTTTTTTGGGAACAATTTGCAAATGGCGGATAAGTTCAATATTTAGAGGAATATCAGGCTTTTCTCCCATGAGAAATTGATTTTTTTTAATTTCTTGCTCCTGCCCTACCATGCGGATTTTGCCTTCTACAATAGTAGAAACATCTAAATCATCTCTGAGATCGCTGCCATTTCTATCTACATCTACAAACTGAACATTTTTGGTTTCTATCTTGCCCCGAAACCATTGCTCTGATTCAAATTTGGCAGGTTTGGCTAAGGTAATATAAATATTGGTGTTTTGTGGAAATTCTAAGTTAAATTCTTGATTATCTGGATTTAAAATAAATTCTAGAGGTGTTTGATTATCTAGTTGTTTTTGTAAATTAGAATCTGGTAATTCATAGCCTTCTACTATAACTTTGATTGGTTGTTCACCTAAATACAGTTTTAATATATTAGCGTTATTTTTTAGGTCTAGTTTAGGATTTCGCTGTAGGGAGAAAGCCAACTGATTACGATAAAAGTCATAATTTAACTCAGTTACTTTTGTATTCGGTTGTAGCCGCAGTTCATTCAAATCTATTTCGCTTGTCACGTCCAGATTAGCTGGAGCAATAATCCATTTACTTTCGCGGTCTTTAAGTTGGATTGTTAACGACTTTAACTGATTAACTTGGGGTAATTCACTTTCAAACTTACCCGTGAAAGTTAAGGTTTGGATGCCTTCACTTTCTAATTCTTTAATGCCACGAATATTTTCAATAAAGCGTTTGGGTTGCTGACCATTATAGACAAAGCTCATTTCTTGAGAAATGATATTACCTTCAAATGTATGAGTCCCAGGTGCGATCGCAGCAATAGTGCCGATAGTCAAAAATAAAAGTACTACCAGCCCCAGCAATAAACTTTGATGATTTGAAATAGTTCGTAGTAAGCGCTTCAGCGCTAAAATGCTGACTCCAAACCACGCAACTAGATGTGTTTTCAGAGAATTCAACCATTGGCGAATCTTAATGAAGTCGGGAAATTGTTTGGCTTTTTGCCGAGATGCCATGATTTATTTCAACCAATTTGGGTTATGTTCAAATACTATTCGCCTTTCGATGCGATCGCTAGGTTCATTTCTGCGCTCAATATTAGCAACGTAACGCAGTTCATAGCGCCCTGCTGGAGCATTACCATCCCAGGTAAAAACAGTTTCACCCTTTTTCGGGTTAGGGCGGGAAGTACTATAAATTGCTTTTTCACCTTGGGGAAGGATTTCAAAGGTGGTAAATCTGACTCGATCCTCAGAATAAAAGACAAATTCATATTTACCAGAAGTTTGCCCCAGGATGACTGGAACATACACAGGTTGGGAACCAAGGCTATAGGATGCCACAGCGCGGAGTTTATTTGCTGGTATTTTGGCTTCTCTGAGAACGTAAGTATCCCAGCTAAAGCTGAAACCTGAACCATTCTTAGACAATAACAAGTCATCCATCTGATAGTGATAATTATCGTCCAATGATTTCACTATTACTTGGGGGTTGTTTCCACCATTTATTTGGGGAATTTGTACTGTGAGAGTGTTGCCGAAACTGGCAAGGTTACGAGTAGCAATAGAAATTAGACTCAAGCTATTACCGCTTAAGGGTTCGAGTTTGATACCTTCGCAGCGATTGGGTGGTTTGCGGCGGATATATTCAGTAGTGCGAGGATTTCCTTCTGGGCAAGAAGCAGCAGCCGGAAGATGGCTGATGCTGAGAATTAATAAGCTGGCAAGGATAATTTTATAATTCATGGTTTGTTGTATAGACGCGATGAATCGCGTCTATATATAATGTTCCAAGTGGATAGTTGTTTTTGAATTTCAGACATGGGATAAGCGAAATCTCGGTCTTCACTTTTTTTGCGGGCAAAAACGATGCCTAAAAGTTGATTTTGCGGGTCAAGCACAGGACTACCAGAATAACCAGGTGTAAGTGCAGCTTGAGATATTTCTAATCGCTGGTTTTGATAGTTGATTTGTCCTGATTCCATAGACCAAGATTTATCCTCACCCCTTTGAGCAGAATGACCGATAATCCGAATGGGCATTTTTGGGCTGATGGCAGTTGAGGAGATAGGTAAGGATCGGATATCCTCTGGCAGATTATCGGTAACTTCTAAAACGGCTAAATCGAGTTCTTTGTCTGTAGTCATTTTGAACAGCTTGGCATCTCGCCGCATTCGCACTCGGTTGGGCGGTGGTGAACTGAAAAATTCCACTTGAATATTTTTACCTTGTTCATAGCCATCAAAAATCACATGACGATTAGTGAGGATTAATGTCCGGTTGCCTTCTCGCTGAATTATTACACCAGTCCCAATCTCTATTCCCTGGCGATCGCTGTTAAAAAACTCCGCAGTGATGCGAACTACAGAACGCTTAATGGTTACGGTTGGGTCATTCTTAGGCAACCATTGGCGATCGTCTTCTACGCCCTTAGCTTGGGTATCGTCTTTCGTTTTCCATACCTGCCTTGCTTCTATATTGTTGTTACTGGCATAGACATAATTGGGGTCAATTTGTTCTGCTTTGTCAAACTGTTCAATGGCTTCTTTTAGTTTCTCTTGCAGTTTGAACACTAAACCCAAATTATTATGAGCAGCAGTATGAGCAGTGGTTGGAGTTCCAGAATTATCTTCTGGCAATGTTAGGGCTTTTTGGTAGGCGGCGACTGCTGCATCTAATTTCTTTTGCTTACTCAAAGTATTGCCAAGATTGTTATAAGCAAGAGCAAAGTTGGGGTTGAGTTGAATTGCTTTTTGGTAGGCGGCAACTGCTGCATCTAATTTCTTCTGCTCACTCAGGGCAATGCCGAGATTGTTATAAGCAAGAGCAAAGTTGGGGTTGAGTTGAATTGCTTTTTGGTAGGCGGCAACTGCTGCATCTAATTTCTTCTGCTCACTCAGGGCATTGCCGAGATTGTTGTAAGCAATATCAAAGTTGGGGTTGAGTTGAATTGCTTTTTCATAGGCAGCAATAGCTTCATCTAATTTCTTTTGATCATACAGCGCGATGCCAAGGCCGTAGTAAGCATTAGCAAGTTTAGGGTTGAGTTGAATTGCTTTTTCGTAGACAGCAATAGCTTCATTTATTTTTTTTTGGTTATACAGCGCAATGCCGAGATTATTGTAAGCATAAGCAAAGTTGGGGTTGAGTTGAATTGCTTTTTCGTAGGCAGTAATAGCTTCATCTAATTTCTTTTGGTCACTCAGCGTCATGCCAAAATTGTAGTAAACATCAGCATCGTTAGGGTTGAGTTGAATTGCTTTTTTGTAGGCAGCAATAGCTTCATCTAATTTCTTTTGGTCACTCAGCGCCGTGCCGAGATTGTTATAAGCAATATCAAAGTTGGGGTTGAGTTGAATTGCTTTTTGGAAGGCGGCAACTGCTGCATCTAATTTCTTTTGCTCTCTAAGCGCATTGCCGAGATTGTTGTAAGCATCAGCATTGTTGGGGTTGAGTTGAATCGCTTTTTGGTAGGCGGCAATAGCTTCATCTAATTTCTTTTGGTCACTCAGCGCCGTGCCGAGATTGTTATAAGCAATATCAAAGTTGGGGTTAAGTTGAATTGCTTTTTGGTAGGCGGCAATAGCTTCATCTAATTTCTTCTGCTCATACAAGGTATAGCCGAGATTGTTGTAAGCAATAGCCAATTTAGGGTTGAGTTGAATTGCTTTTTGGTAGGCGGCAACTGCTGCATCTAATTTCTTCTGGTCATACAAGGTATAGCCTAGACCGTTGTAAGAGGATGTTTTAAAAGTGGGGGGCAATTGTAAGAAAGCTCACAAGGCTTAAGCTGAAATTATAAGCATCAGCACCTTGTGAGCAAATGACTAAAGCATATCGTAGTAACCTGAGTTGGGAACAGTGGGAATTGATTGAAAAAGAGTTTCCCTTACCGAAAGCAGG
>NZ_KV757580.1 GCF_001712795.1 Nostoc sp. KVJ20 | reverse complement strand
GATATAGGGGTTCGGCTTCGCTATAGCGTCCTGTAGAACGGTAGAGTAATGCGAGATTGTTCAGGCTACTGGCGACACGGGGATGTTCTTCTCCCAGTAAGCGTTTGTACAGTGACAAAGCTTCCTGATATAGGGGTTCGGCTTCGCTGTAGCGTCCTGTAGAACGGTAGAGTAATGCGAGATTGTTCAGGCTACTGGCGACACGGGGATGTTCTTCTCCCAGCAGGCGTTTGTACAGTGACAAAGCTTCCTGAAACAGGGATTCGGCTTCGCTGTAGCGTCCTGTAGAACGGTAGAGTAATGCGAGATTGTTCAGGCTAGCGGCAACATCGGGATGTTCTGAACCAAAACGATTTCTAGTGACTTTTTCACACTGCTGTAACCAAGGTTCTGCTTGCTGATAAAGTCCTTGTCCTTCATAGAAACAGCCTAAGCCTGTGAAAGGCCAAATTAAATCTTCATCACTGAGATATTGGGATAGGTGGGTTGCAACTTCTGCAAGGTGAGGGATATATGGAGTGAAGTTTAAAATATCTTCGCGGCTGGGCTGTTGAGGAATTCGCCTCGCCACTTCTACCGCTTGCGCTACAAAGATGGTTTTTATTTCATCCGCCTCACTTGACTCGTCCAACTTCATTTGGAAAAATTGCCGAATCAGTGGATGTAGACGATAAATTCCTTTACTTTGGCGTTGTAGCAAATGCAGTTTCCGCAAATCAGCTATAGCTTTTTCCTTAAGTTCTTGTTTTTCGTCATCTTCTATCCGCTCAACTGCAAAAGGAATATCAGCCAAGGCAAACAAACTCAGCCAACAACCTAAGCCTTGGGCATTTTCATCCAACTGTTCCCAACTCAATGCAAAAGCTTCAGCTACACCATATTCATAACGCATCAATGAGTTAGCCTTGGCAACTGCTTCGTGTTCCAGTCGCTTTTTCTCTAGCCGCTTTAGCAGTTTTTCCAGAGACAAATCCGGCATTGTATCCAGATATCGCCCCACTAACTCTAACGCCAAAGGCAAATATCCCAAGAATTTACAAATTTCTCTTGCAACCCAAGCTTCACCTTTCAATTGTTCTCTATCAACCAGCGATTTTAATAATTTCATCGCCGCCAATGGTTTGAGAACACCCAAAGGTAATTGCGGCAAAGTTCTATCAAACCCCAGGCGTGTTGTCAGCAATACTTTAAACCGGGGTGATTCTGGTGGTAGATAAGGCTGAACCTGTTTTTTGTAGTCGGTGACATCATCAAACACCAGCAGTGCTTCACCTTGTTGCCAATTCTGCCAGCAATATCTCAGGCTATCTGCTAATTCCCAGTCATCCGGTGCAATGAGTTTAAATTTCAGTTCAGCAAATCTGAGAATCTGAATTCCGACATTTATTCCCTGTGCAGATAACCAGCAAACCCCACCTTGATAATTCTGTAAATGCTGTTTGGCGTATTGGGTAGCGAGTTCAGTTTTGCCTACTCCACCCATACCCGCCACAGCTACAATGGCAACTTGCCGAGATGTTTGTAATTGCTGGTGCAGTTTTTCTAGTTCCGCCTCACGTCCCACAAATTTTTCAAACGGGACAGCAGGGGGAATATTTTGATGAATTTCTTTAATTGTGAGTTGGGCATCTTGCCTGCCATTATATTTCGCTGTCAGGCAAGCTCGTAACTTTTCTAACTTACCCCGACCTTTAGAGGTGGCTAACTCAGAATAACTCTGGGCAAACTTGTCATAAACCTCAGTCATCCGCTTTTTGAAAGCAAGAAGACCGATTTTCAGTTCTGTGGCAACTTCCGTTTGACTCTTAACTGAGTTTTCAGTCTTTAAACATTCTACAAAAGCTGCCGTTTGCTCTGGGGATAAGCTATTAGTAGCAGCTTCATTGGCTAGAAAATCAGCCCATTGCATAGACAGCTTGTGAGATTTCTTCTCAATTCTACTTAATTTCTACTTTCTCTCTACTTTGTCTCCATTTTTAGGGAATCTCCTCTTCTTCTGGCAGAAATACCATTTGCATAGAAACGTTTAGAAGAGGTTCAGCCGTGAAAACTGCCTTAACAACTCCAATCAACTCCAATCAAACCACCCAAACTTCGCAATTAATCCCCGCCTCGCCACCATCGGTAGAAAATCCATCTACCTGGATGCGAAACGGGGACAGTCCTACTGAAATCATCCTCGCGGCGGCAATTTTAACTTCATTGTCCATTGGGGGAATTGCCTCTGTGATTGTGGCGATTACGGGTTTAGTCAAAACTTTAGTACGCCCGACAAGCGAAAAAACAAAGTAAGAGTACTGGCAAAGGGAAATTCTTTGCTTCGTTGCTATCCCGCCTTGGAATCAATTCCGAGGCTAATAGCCTAAGTCCGTTCAAACGGACTAAATTTTAGTTAATTTGAGTCAGTTTTTACTGACTTATGCTGTTAGCCTGCGATTTGAATCGCAGGTGGGCTGAAGGTATCGCCCATAACTTGAGCTTTTGAGCCTTTTAACCTCGACGTTGAGCCTTTTATCCTCGACGTTGCGCCTTTTATCCTCAACGTTGAGCCTTTTATCCTCGAAATTAGGATTTGCTACTCAAAACAGCCAGATAAATACTCTATCCCTTCTGCCTCCTCCCTCCTAATATTAAGGTGACTGATTTAACACCCACTTCAACCATTGCCTAAAGGAACTTATAGTATTCAACTTTTGAACTCCAGGCGCACGAGCGGCGGACAGTCCATCAACCGCGACTAATGCGGCGTACTGCAAGCCCAAGAAACTATCAACTGCTGCATAAGGCCCACCTAAAGTAATCGCTCCCGCAGCATACATTTGACCTCTATCACTACGCATTTCTACTAATTCAAAATTGTTCGCTACAGTTAATCGCCCTAGGTGATTGACTGGAAGATTGTAATGTTTCACCAAATCTGCTAAGAGGGGATTGGCATCTACTTTGGCATCCAGTCCAGTAGCATCAACAATAAAATCAGCTAGCAATTTCATTTCCCCAAAGCTTTGCTCTCGGATACGGGTAATAGTTCGGTTTTGGGCATCTCGTTCTACATCCAGCACCTCACCGAAGGTGATTTGATACCAGCCTTCGCTTAACCCTTGGGCAGTAATTTGCTGCCAGTCTTGGCGGTCGGCGGTGGTTGTTCCACCCCAATCTGCTAGTAAACGCTTGCGTTCATCGGGGTTGGCTTTTTCTAACATTGCCCGGAGTTCGCCGCCCCAACAGGCTTTCGGCCAGTTAAAAGGTTGAAATTCGTAATGATTTTTGACTAGGCGCTGGGTATTTTGAAATTTGTTGCCTTGGGGTTTAGGCGATCGCATTAAATGCAAAACTGCAATATTCCGATTTCGTTTTCTGGCTTCGTAAATGCGCTGCACAATCCGCGAAGCCACAATTCCCCGCCCCCGAATCAACACCGTACCACCATGTTGCTCTAGTTGCTCATAAACATGATCGTGGGCTTCATAAGCATTAACTACAGATTTAAAATCTTGATATTTTTCTCTATAAGCTTGCAAATCTGGAAGAAACTGAATTGCTGGATACCCAGTAGCTAAATGTAAATAACGACTAACTAAAAAAGCATAATTTCCTGGGCCGCGAGAATAGGCTATGCAATATCTGCCATCATCAGTTTTGCGAATTCCCCTAACTCGCCCATAGCGATAAATTTGATTCCAGCCAATGCGCTTCGCCTCTCGGTCTATGGAATCAAAGACATTACCCGCACGGGGAGTATAAGTTTCTGCAAATGTTGGTTCAGCAAACACTTGCCATAAATACTTGAATGCTGAATTTATCTGTCCTTTGGCTAAGTCTCCCCAAGCTTCTCGCAAGGCATAACTAGGCCAGCCCCAAATATTATCAGGACAAGAGTCAGAATTAGAACGCAGTCTTTCATATAAGGGAATTTGCGAATTCAAACAAAGGCGTTTGTAACGGGCATAAGGTTCCGCCTCTAATCCCAAAGCCACAATTTTGTCAGCACGCACACCACTAATTCGCAGCAAATCAGCCCAAACGAAGCTACCCAATCCCGCCCCGATCGCAAGATAATCAGATTCATCTACTGGTAATCCTGTAGCATGAAGTGCTTGCACAGACACCTTTTGAGCCTGAAATGCCAATGGAGGGAAATTACTTGCCACGGGCGTTAGCGGCTGGACTACAGGCAAACTGGGGTCTGGGTGATTGGTATTTGCGTTGAAATGAATCGTTGAAGGGGGGCTGGTATCTGGTGCAGAGGCGCTAGCAGCAAATGTCACCACTATCAGATATGGGCCAATTTGCAACGTATCGCCATTAGCCAGAACACTACGCGTTTGTGGTTGACCGTTGATATACACACCGTTAACGCTGCCTTGGTCAATCACCACCAGATGGTCTTGTTCCCAGTCAATTAGGGCATGGTAGCGAGAAACTTCGTTACTGTTAAGCAGCATCCTAGAAACCCGCACTCCCCTTAGTTCAGCAGGTAAACGAGCGAATTCTCGACCAAAAGCGATCGGCATATTCAACCTTGGTTCTCGCCGTTCACCCGTCGCTGGATCATCCCAACTCAATTGGATTTGTAAGTCATTTGTCATTTGTCATTTGTCATTGGTTATTTGTCATTGGGCATTGGGCATTGGGCATTGTTTCTAACTCCCTAATTTCTTGCTACTAAAACACTTACTGCCGCAGCTAAAGATGTCCCACACCAATGACAGCCAATTTGTAGATTCTCTCCTGGGGAAACTTTATGACATTTGGGGCATTCTAAGCCATAAACTCCTGGTGGTGGTGCGGGGGGTGTTGATGGATGGTGGTGATATCCGATGTTTACTGGTGGATTGGGTGGGAGCAAAATTGTTGCTGGAATACTACCTGTAGAAACACTAGTAACATTGAGTTTTATTTGTCCCAAAGAGATACTAGTGCCCTGAGTTAAAGGCATTTCACCTTGGACTAGTTGCCGTCCATCGATAAGGGGGGGATTTTGCGATCGCAAATTCCTGATATAAAAGTGCTGTTGCTGGTGATGAAAAAATATTTCAACGTGTAAACCAGAGACAGTGGGGTGACTCAGAACAATGTCGCACCGGAGGGGGTCACGACCGATACGGACAGTACCATGATTTTGACTTGGCTGTTGTTCGTAAATGTTCTGAGTTTTATCTTGACCAGCATCATGCCACTGTAAAGTTAGTGTGTTCATGGTTCTAACTTCGTAAATCGTATTTAGCTATTTCAACATCTTCCTGTGCGATTCCTAACATGATTGAGTAGGTGCAAGCAAGTATTTAGAAAAAACTTCAACAAGCTTTATTTCGCCGACGCTAATTTATCAGCAATGCGTGTAGTTTCTGGCAGTCGATATTTTGGCGTGCAGCGTAATACATAGTCAATTGCTGTCGGTAAACTAATTCGATGACCACTGGAGATATATAGAGGTTTTACTCCTGTGCGCGATCGCAAAACTACCCCAATGGTTTCACCGTTATATATCAGTGGTTGCGTGCTACCTTTGGTTTCTGCCAATTCCTCATGCTTACCTAGCAACCTAGACTTAGCTACACCAATTGTTGGCATATCTATAAGTAACCCTAAATGGCTAGCTATACCTAATCTCCGGGGATGGGCAATTCCCTGACCATCACACAGAATTATATTTGGTGTTGTTTTAATCTTTTCCAGGGCATCGAGGACAGCTGGAATTTCTCGAAATGAGAGGAACCCAGGAACATAAGGAAAGGTTGTAGGACGGTGTGCTAGGCTTGTCTCGATTATTTGCAAATCCGGAAAACTCAGTACTGCCACAGCTGCACGGCTAATTGTTCCATCAGCTTCAAAACCCATATCCACTCCAGCGACGTACTGAATAGGTTCTTGCAGTTGATCCTCAGTAATTACTTGATCTCGCAGCTTTTCTTGGATAACTATGGCTTCTTCCAGCGTCGAGGGCCAAGCATGATCTCGATAAAACTTCATATTTAAAATTGGAATTAAACTGATTAATATTAATCCTGTTAATTTGGCAAGCACAAAAACACTAGTTTTTGATTTCAAGACAGAGAAAATATAATTTTTGCAAAAGTCCGTGAAAGACTATCTTTATAGTAGACATTTTAACCCAGTTTAGTTGATATATTGCATCATAATGTTACTTAAGGCTGTCAAAAGGGAATCCTGAGAATATAAGTTTATTTTCCCAGAGTTTTTCTTTTACTGGTTATGACACAGCCAAATATTCTAAAACTTGCAAGACAGGGAGATTCCCAGGCGATCGCATCTCTGATGAACCGCCACCTACATGCCAAAGGGATAACTGCAACAGTTGCCTTTAAAGATACTTGTTTAGAGGTAATGCTAGAATCTGTCCAAGTACCAAATCAGCAAATTTTAGTTCCATTTATCCGCAAAGGGTTAACAGCTTTAGGGGCTGCATCTGTTGAGATAGTGAAAGTTTATGGACAACAGACTGGTAAGGAATTTCCAGCTTGGAGTAAAGAATTTGATTTGGGCATAATAGAAGCTGAAATAGAAGCAGTAGATAATGAACAGTCTTCTAGTAATCCTCAAACTTTAACTATTTGTATTAACTTAAGTGGTGATACTGCACAGGGATTGACGAACCAAGATTTTGAATTGATTGCCAATCAAATCAGCACTGATATTTTATCATCTTGTACCGACGTGTTTATTCAAAAAGTAAGTATTACTAATGGTAGCTCTGTGATTACAAAGGAACGCTAGTTTTTAATTAGGTTCATGTGGATGTTAGAGAAAGATTCTAAAATCAGGGTTTATACTATCAATAAAATAAATCAATAAAATAAATTATATAGGAATCCGCTTTGATTTCTGAACTAATTTGCGTAGGCAGGCAATAGGCAACAGTCAAGAAGACTTATTAGTTGTACTGAGTTTTTTCAAAAATCAAATATGAGTCCTATAGTTCTAATGATTTTGAGAATATTGCTTTTGCCTATAAATGGGTAATTCTAAAATAGACAATGATTTATTTCTTTTTCGCATTTATCGAACAGAATTCAGGAGTCAGTCGTCAGAATGGGCTAAACCTTATACCAATTCTTTATGAAGCTGCATAGAATTCGATCTCCCCTAGCCCCCCTTAAAAAGGGGGGAATTCAAAGTCCCCCTTTTTAAGGGGGATTTAGGGGGATCAAGATATGTGCAACTTCACATTAAATTGGTATTAGCTATCCGCTAACACCAATGTTTTCTGTATGACTGGCAGATAGCGTAGCGTATACCCTTCGGGATGCTTCGCTTAGAGCGAGTATTTTCGAGTCGCGTCTGAATAATCGGCGTTTTTGCACCCCCCACACTATGAGTGAGAAATCCGGGGAAAGCAAATACCCTGAGCTATATTGGGTTTTGCATTGCTCCACCCAACCTACGCATAATCCATCATTCTAGTCGTGTCAGTCCACTACTTTATAATCATCAATTAGTTTTTAGAGTTAAGCGATCGCCTATGTAATATCTCTTAGTTGTAAAACCTGTTGGTAACATCGTTATTTTTTAGTCAGGTTCGGGAACTCTATAAATACGGTTCAGCAATTCGCCCAGCGCAAGCTTTCTGTCGGGTGTGGGCTGTTCTGAATCGTGTTGCAACGATATTTGGAGTTTTGAGGATCGGCTGATGGATAAATCAATTATTCAGTTGGTTGACGAGTTACCGACTGACAATATCACTGTCAAAGTTTTAAAAGCTCTTGATTATGTAGCACCAGGTGAGTGGAGCAATTTGACGGGGTTTGACAATAATATTCGCACCATTACTGGAGAAACCGATGCTAAGGTAATTCAGAAAATCCGCGATCGCGCCGTAACCTTATACCAAGATCCTCAACAAGGCTATCAGTTCGCAATCAAACTTTATCAAACAATTGATAAAGCAGACACAGCTATGGCAGCGGCGGCTTTAGCGAATAAAGTTAGTGAGAAAATCGGCTTTCTGTCTTTTTTAGGGAATATTACTCCCAAGGCTGATGTCACTCAATCCATTGACTTGGTACTAAAAATAGCTGTCGAAATCATTGCCTTTTGTAAAATAAATGGCATTCCTCAACCTAATCCCCAAGAGTTTGCTAATTCTCTCGCTAACAACTATCAAAATGCATCCCTAATGCGGATGGTAGCTCTAGTTTGTCTAGATGGAATTCTCCCATTAGGCCCCGATTTTCTCAGCAAAATTCAGGGAGTTATTAGCGGTACTGATACGAACGCAATAACTCAAAATCCGGTTTTCTTAGCCGTTAATAACTTTCTCCCAGGTAGTAACCCCTCTGATAAAGTTGGTTTTATCAGTCAGGGTTTCAACTCTGTGCAAGGCTGGATGAATAACTTAGTATCTAAGACAGGCGTAACTCCGCAATCAATTTCTAGCAATTTGGGTAATTTTATTCAGATTGCTGATGATAATTTAGATTTTGTTGCAGCATTCCTAGATCAAACTACCAATTACTATGAGCATACGGGAATTCAAACTGTTGCTCGCAGTTTAATTTTGCAAGCATACACTTTAGTAAAAGAAGAAATTAAACAAGAGGAGCAAAAGCCGATCCGAGATGTCTCATCTGCTGTTAAGTCAGATAAGAATCAGTATGAAGTAAGCAAAACAGTAGAAGTCTGGGATAGTGAGGACGAAGATTGGTATCAAGGAACAATTGAAAAAATCCAAGATGACCAATTCTTTATTCATTACCTTGGTTACGGTTCATCTTATGACGAGTGGGTAGGCGAAGATGACATTCGGACTCGCGATCTTCGCTCCGCTGATGAGAATGGATATGCAGTAGGTCAAAAGGTCAAATGTTGGGATGATGAGCAAGAGGCTTGGTATTCCGCCACGATTGAGAAAATCCAAGGTCAGCAATATTATCTTCACTACGTTGGTTATGATTCATCTTATGACGAGTGGGTTGATAATGATGAGATTTCCTAACTATTGAATTGCAACCCACATATCCCCGACTTCTCAAAGAAGTCGGGGATCTTGTTTTTCACGAATGATTCAGGATTGCCATAGTACTTTTAAAAAAATCATAATTGACATCTACGTAATCAATTACGAATTACGAATTACGTTAGCGCAGCGTTAGCGAGTATTCGAGCGTCATTACGAATTATCTTGACACTTGCGCTACGATATCCCCTATTGCTTGCGTGCAATGTAGGTGAGGAGTAGTACAGGTTAAACACATGACGGAAGAAATCAATACACAGAATACCCGAAATCTAGTAGCGATCGCAGACCAATTCGCCCAACTAAGTAAGGTTACAGGCGTTAAAGCATTTGGAAGTGGTAATATAAATGACACATTTCTGGTAACTCTAAATTCTTCAAAAGAACAGCATTTTGTCCTACAACGCATCAATACACAAGTATTTCGTCAGCCACAACTGATTATGCAGAATATGCGTACCTTCACTGAGCATGTTCGCAAACGGTTGCAGCATACACCCTTGAATCGTCGCTGGGAAGTGCCACGCGTACTATTGACCAAAAACGCTCAAGACTACTGGAAGGATGGAGATGGCTCATTTTGGCGGGCGATTAGCTTTATTGAAGGTTCCCAGTCCTTTGATACTATGAGCGATCGCTCCCACGCCAAAGAAATCGGTTATGCCTTGGGGATGTTCCACAATTTAATCAGCGATTTACCACCAGAAAAACTTGCTGATACCCTTGAAGGATTCCATATTACACCGCTTTATCTCCAGCATTACGAGGAAGTTTTAGCGAAAACTAATGCGCGTCAATCTGCTGAAGTTAATTATTGCTTGCAGTTTGTTAGCGATCGCCAAGCCTTTGCACATATCCTAGAAAATGCCAAAGCTGAAGGCAAACTACCTCTGCGTCTGATGCACGGCGATCCAAAAATCAATAACGTGATGTTTGACACTGCTACCCAGCAAGCCGTCAGCGTCATAGACCTAGACACTGTTAAACCCGGTCTGGTACATTACGATATTGGCGATTGTTTGCGATCGGGTTGCAATCCAGCTGGAGAAGAAACTGAGAATTGGGAAAGTGTTTATTTCGATACTGACCTGTGTCAGGAAATTCTACAGGGTTATCTCGCTGTGGCCAAGGCATTTCTTACTAAGAATGATTATGCCTATATATACGATGCCATCCGTCTCATTGCCTTTGAACTAGGATTGAGATTCTTTGCTGATTATTTAGCAGGGAATGTTTACTTCAAAGTCAAACACCCAGAACATAACTTGGCAAGAGCGATCGTCCAGTTTAAGCTTACCGAAAGTATTGAATCTCAAGAAACGCAGATTCGTAACATTATCAAAGATATGAAATGAACGAACAGACATTTTCCCTGCAACCGTTCTCCTCTACCGAGTTCTTTCCTAATTTAAAAATTGTAGGCAATATCGCTCGAAATTCTAATCAACTTACCATCTGCTACACTCTTGGAGGCAATTTAAAAGAAATTGCGTTCGTAAAGCCTGTAGTGGATCGCAGAGAAGATATCGCCCCACTAGCAAACACGCCATCACGCAAGCATGAATTGTGGAAAGAAACCTGCTTTGAGTTCTTCCTTGGCATTAAAGATTCTCAACGATATTGGGAATTTAACCTTTCCCCCGCCGGACACTGGAATGTTTATCGCTTCGATGGCTACCGTCAACGGATGCAAGAGGAAACAGCTTTTGAAAAGCTACCGTTTAATGTTGACAATCAAGCTGATAGTTTAGTACTGACTTTAAATGTCGATTTGGATAAAATCATCTCTGTGGAGCAAGCTATTGAAGTTGGTATTACGACTGTCATTAAACATAAAGATAGTGAGGTGACTTACTGGGCGTTAACTCATCGAGGGGCGGAGGCTGACTTTCATATTCGAGAGAGTTTTATTGTTAAGTTTTGACACTCCCCGAATTAAAAATTCGGGGATTCTTGCTTCACGGGGATTCCAATGAATTTACCCTCAGCAAGCATCTTGACCGTTTGCCCAACGGCTGCAAGTCCCCGATTGAGAACTACTTGTGCGGCTGCTACATCCCTATCGGTGGTATAGCCACAATTTGAACAAATATGAGTCCGTTGCGACAATTCTTTCTTACCTGTCTCAACACCACAGCTAGGGCAAATCTGACTGGTTTTGCGACTATCTACTTTTTGGAAATAGACACCACGCTTAAAACAAGTTTGCTCAAGGATGTTGAAAAACTGACCAAACCCAGCGTCTAAACAATGCTTGCCTAGCATCCCACGAGATAGCCCGACTAGATTCAAATCCTCAACAAATACCATTCCAGTATTATTGCAGATTTGGTGAGACAGCTTTCTATGCCAATCTTTACGACAGTTAGCAACGTACTCATGCAGTGAAGCAACTTTCTTCGTAGCTCTATGCCAATTGTTCGAGCCAATACGTTTTCTTGAGACACGCTGTTGCAGCAATTTCAGCTTGTGTTCGGCGTCTACAAAAAACCTCGGACGCTTGAGAGTTAGTCCGTTAGAAGTTGCAATAAAACTTGTTAGCCCTACATCAATCCCAAGTGCTTCCCCGTGCGGTATTGGTGATGGTACAGATACATCCCATTGAACGGTCAGCATCACATACCATCCAGAAACTTTTCTTGCTACACGCGCTTGTTTCACTACCCCACCATCGGGTATTCCCCTTGATTCCCTAAATTTAACCCATCCAATTACAGGCAAATTAACCATTCCTGGCTTGAGTCTTCCACCTTGCATTTGTGGGAAGATAAAAGACCGCATCCGTCCGAATTTTTTAAAGCGAGGAAACCCATGATTGCGTTCCCACATTGCCACAAATGCAACTTCTAGGCGTTTTAGGGTTTGCTGTAAAACTTGAGACTGTACTTTTTTTAGTTCAAGAAACTCTCTTTTTGCAGTAGTTAACGCCTTGCATTGACTAGCATAGGTTGGACGCGGTGTATCAACAGGAATAATGTATTCGCGATTGAGTGAGCAGGCATTAATCCGACAACTACGCGATAAATACCAATCCTTGCGTTCAGCCAAAGCATAGTTGTAGACACGGCGATTAATTTCTAACCAGTCTTTAAACATCTGAGCTTGTGCATCGGTTGGCTTTAACTTAAATTCGTATGTCAGATTAAACACTTGTTTATCACCTCCTTTAGGATTATAAATCGTATCTGCGATTTATAACTATTACGGACAAATAAATTTGTCCTATTCGCTTATATCCCCCAGCTAAAGCATGGGGGCTTTACGCATCACGACTCGTAAAGACTGGTATTCAAAACGAGAAGCGCTATAATCGCGTCTTTAGCAACTAATAACTAAATCCTTATGGCAAACACTATTTCAATTACCGATTCTCCAGTTCCCAATCCTGTCCCTAAACCAACAATTATCCGTTTGGAGAACATCTTTAAAATATATGGCAGTGGCGAAACTGAAGTCAAAGCACTCAACGATGTGAATTTGACTATCCACGAGGGCGAATATTGTTCAATTATGGGGCCTTCTGGTTCTGGGAAATCCACAGCCATGAATATTATCGGTTGTCTAGACAGACCCACCGGCGGACATTATTACTTAGATAATATTGATGTGGCGCAAATGGATGATAAATCCTTGGCACACATCCGCAATAAAAAACTGGGGTTTGTCTTCCAACAATTCCATCTATTGCCCCAACTCACAGCATTAGAAAATGTGATGCTGCCAATGGTATATGCTAGCGTGAGTCCAAAAGAAAGAAGCGATCGCGCTACAGTTGCACTGACGCGAGTCGGTTTAGCAAATCGCCTCAACAACAAACCAACTCAACTATCTGGTGGACAACAACAAAGAGTAGCGATCGCACGAGCCATTGTCAATCGTCCTGTAGTACTCCTAGCCGATGAACCCACAGGCGCACTTGATTCGCGCACAACCCAAGAAGTCTTAGATATTTTTGGCGAACTCAATAGCAGTGGGATCACCGTTGTCATGGTAACTCATGAACCAGAAGTTGCTCGTCAAACCCAGCGCATCGTTTGGTTCCGTGATGGTGAAGTTGTACACTCCAACCTCACCCCAGCCGACTTGAGTCAGTTGGCTGTCTCGTAGGTTCTTCAAGTCCGCGTAGGCGGACTACCCTGCGGGAAGCCGCAAAGCGTCTATGTTTGTGTAGCCGCGACTTCTAGTCGCCAAGGCTGATTACAAACTTGGGGTTTTCCCCGTTTCTGCTTGCGTTGCGATCGGCTTGACATCGGTGTAACCCATTTCACCAGCTATTGTCCGAAACACTGACATTTGCTCCTCAAAATCTAGTCCTTCAATTTGGGAAACTAGATCATTAATTGCCTTACTTGACTGATAGCTAGCTGGTAAGTCCACCACCGTATCCCCCATAGCTACCGCCCAAGCATACCAAACTAACAGCTGGTTGTTTTCTTTGATCGCCCCATAAGCACGAGAATATTCTGTGTCTTTGCAGTTAACAATATCCCGCATAATATCTAGTTGCTGCTCATCGGATAATTCAAAATAATCTCCTAGCAGAAGTGGTGCTAACTCTGGTTCGGCCGCAGCGGGAGCAGCTGGCGTGATGGAATCACCCATTTTTTCATAAACAAAATAGAACCAAGCCAATTTGGCATCGGTATCTAAGGCGTTAAACGCATCTACCAAGTTTTGAGTTTCATTGCTCTGAGCTTGAGAAATAGTTTTGTCGTAACTTGCAGTCATTATTATTTGTCTCCAACATTATTTAACAGACCAAACTAAGTGTTACCAAAATTTGAGAATCAGATTCTAGTACCAATAGAAAGAGTTAAATTAATTGGAAATTGCTACTTTAATCTACCTTTTAATAGAGGTAAAAATCTCTCTCAAGGAAGCAACAAAGCCGCGAATTGCTTTGCTATGATTGCCCAAGTAAGCAATTAAACATTTAGCTTAAGGTTTTAATTATGCCTGATGAAATAAAGCCCAATTTAAATGAATCTCCCACCCATGATTCAGAATTAGCTGCTGAAAGCATAGCTAGTGGTGAAGAAAAAGCACCAACGGTAGATTTTGATGCGGATTATGCAGCTGCACAACAATTCAGCGTCAGTGAAGTTGATCGCACAGGTAAAGGTGGAGCAGCAGCCGAAGCAGCCACAGCACCTAAATATAAAACCTCTAAGCCACAAGAGACAAAAACTGAAGCGCAGTCAACTGGTAATCCTAAAGATTATGCAGAGTTAGCAAAAGAAGTTGGTAATTCTAAAACTGAGGGTGTAACTAATGTCAGTGATGATTTAGTAAAACAAGCTTTAGAAAAGGGTGAACGGAAAAATTAAGTTTTCCTGATATCTTGCTATTTTGTAAGATGGGCAATGTCACAAATATTAAAATTGAAGTTTTCGTCATTGGTAGACATTGTCCACTCGACTTTTTTAGCCATTTATCAATAGTTAAGATTTTCACTAATTAACGACTATTCATCACTTCTAGTAGTTCACTAGGTAGCTGAATTAAATAATCTGGATTTTGCTTGGCGAGTACTTCCGGTGAGTTAAAGCCCCAAGTCACTGCAATCACTTGAATATTTGCTTTCTTTGATGCTTCTATATCTCTGGTTTCGTCTCCGACATAAATCACTTCTTGAGGTTTGAGTTGCTTTTGCCTCAATACATTATTAATAATCGTTGTTTTACCAAAAATTGTAATTCCTGAATATATAAAATCAAATAGGTGATTTAAATCATTAATTGTCAGAAATTGTGTAACATTTTCTTTAGAATTAGAAGTAATAATTCCCAGCTTATATCCATGATTTTGGAGTTCTATTAATGCTTCTTTAATTCCCGGAATTGGCTTTAATTCTGGGATTTTGTTTTTTAACTCTCCTTTAACTTTTTTAACTAGAAAAGGGATTTTAAATAGAGAAACTCCTGAATACTTAATTATCTCCCTAGATGTTAAGTTCTTGAGGAGGGATAATTGCTCTGGGCTTATTTGTCTATAACCAAAGTCTACAGCTAGACGATTAGCAATGCTTACAAGGGCATCTACTGTATCAGCAATTGTGCCATCAAAATCAAAAATAATTACTTTCGGGGTCATTCTTTGCCTGGATGCGTCAAGATTAGCTAGGGCGTTGCGTCGTAACATTTCTGGCTTAATCCGCCGCAAGGCAGATGCTCGAAATCGTTGATCCCAATCCTGATCTGAGATTTGGGCTAATTCTAGCAGGTGGGGAGCAATATTCCCAGGATAAGGCTGAAACTCTGCAATATCAGTTGTGTTGGCAAAACGTTGATTCCAAGGACAAACATCTTGGCAAATATCGCAACCAGCAACCCAGCCTTGCAAATGAGGTGTGACTGTCTTTGGTAATTCCTCTGCCCGATTTTCAATGGTATGATAAGCAATGCAGCGATTAGCATCCACGACAAAAGGCTGAGTAATTGCACCTGTGGGACAAGCCTGAAGACAACGAGTACAGCTACCGCAGTGTTCTGTATGCGGGCGATCGCTCTCTAATTCTAAATTGGTCAAAACTTCTCCCAAAAATACCCAAGAGCCATATTCCCGTGTAATCACATTACCATTCTTGGCAATCCAACCAATTCCAGCCAGTTGAGCCAATATTTTATCTTGCACCGGGCCGGTGTCTGCATAATAACGAGCTATCACACCTGTATCAAGTGATTCTAACCATGTCGCTAGCTGCTTGAGTTTTTTATGCATCACCTTGTGATAATCTCTTCCCCAGCCATAACGGGAAATTTTGGCGTATTCACCGCCCTCTGGACGTTCATGTGGTGTGTAATAATTCAGCGCCACACATACTATCGATCGCACTTCTGGCATCACTAAACGGATATCCTGACGTTTCGGGTTAGCCATCCATCCCATATCGGCGTGATAACCCAGTTCAATCCATGCTTGCAACCTCTGCGCTTCTGTGGCATTTACCCCATCTGCGGCAGCAATTCCAACTTTGTGAAAGCCCAACTCGCTGGCTTTGTCTTTGACTACACTGCTGCTTGTTATGGAATAATGATTCATTTTTTTATTTGGATTTTGCCTAACTAAAGGCGTTATAATTTTACATTACGTAGTTTGTAACTTTAATTAAGATTTATTAATCCTCTTATACATGCCAGTTTTAAGCTGCCTAGCAGCTTAAAACTTCCATCGTGAGGAAGATTTACCAAGATGTAGCAATCTATCTCAACAGCGGCTTTCTTTTTACCTATTTTTGTACTGAAATTAATATTCAGATAGCATAATACAGGTAATTCCTATGACCTCTCGTGAATTGATATCTCTAACCCAGTTGAAAGAAGAATTCCAGATAGATGGAATTACAGAAACAAGCATACTGAGTTATTTTGAAACCTTAAATGCAGGAGAATTTGAGGCAACTGCTGCCTTATTTGCGGTAGATGGTGTGATGCGTCCACCATTTGAATCTGATATTGTGGGGAAAGATGCGATCGCAGCCTACTTAAAAGAAGAAGGCCAAAATATCAAAGCTTACCCCAACACAGGAATAGCCGAGACTTTAGAAAACGGTGACATCCAAATCCAGATAACAGGCAAAGCCAAAACTTCATGGTGTAGTGTGAATGTTTTGTGGTTATTTATCCTCAACCAACAACAGCAAATTTTTTATACTAGAATCAAACTTTTAGCTTCTCCCCAAGAGTTACTTTCTTTACGTCGTGAAAAATAGCAAATAACTATAAAGGCTTATAGCGTTTGTTTACTGGACTAATTCGGGTAAAGTAGCTTGTAACTTTAGACAGTTAGCGCCATCAACTTGCAACTGGTAATCTACTTTATCCATGAGACGATTCATAATCAGCCAACCATAACCACCTTCTTGTTTTTCCAATGGGTTTGGAGCATAGTAGTTAGACATATCAAAGCCTTCGCCATAGTCCCAAACTTCTAAGGCAAGATCCCGGTCTTTCACTTCCAAACGCAGTAAAATCGGTAAATTTGGTTTGTCTTTGTGGGCATGACGGACTGCATTTGAGTAGGCTTCTACTAAAGCCAGTCTCAAACGACTTGATTGCCGCGACCAATCCACAGATTCTCCTAGCTGAATTTTCAAACATCCTAGCAACCAGTTTTCGACAATATTCAGAAAATTCAAGTCACTTGGTACATGAAGCTCACTTTTCATGACTTACAAAATCTCCAGCGAAAGTATAGTTTGATCGTCTTCTTGAATGTGATTATCTGCCTGGATGCGAGCTAGTAAATGGTTAAGAGAAAGTGGTTGTTGCTCTTGTTGTAAAAGTTGCCAAAGACCATCTTGATTCAGCATGGAACGGTTAACGACCTCAACACCAGACCCGTTTTTTACTGTTAAATCAGAATCATTTGAGATCATTGCCTCTGTAATTCCATCACTGGCTAGTAACAATGTATCTCCAGCATCGAGAACCAAACGACCAGATTGTGCCTGCCACTTGGGCAAGATTCCCAAAGGAACGCTGCGGACTTTGAGGTAATTAGGATTGTTAGCTAAAACGTCTTGGCGTGACCATAATAGTGGATAGATATGACCGGCATTAGTGTAGACGAGTTCCTTAGTGCTAGGGGTATAACAGGCTAACACAAGGGTGATGAAATAATTGTTGCTAATTAAATCTTCACTCAGAGCGTGGTTGAGGTTTTGCATGACCACATTCGGCTCGGCTGGCGTTTCTTGAGATAATTCTCGGCGCAACACTGAAATAATACTAGCCATGAATAAAGCAGCTGGAACGCCCTTGCCAGAAACATCACCCACTGCTAACCACAAATCGCCTTTGGGATGAACAAACACTTCAAAGAAATCGCCTCCTACTTCCCGCGCCGGATAGCAGCAAGCTTGTACCTTCACACCTTTGATATCAGGTAAACTTTGGCGTAGCAAGTTGTATTGAATTTGACGAGCCACCTCCAACTCATTGTGAATCTGCTGTTGCTTTTCTTGGAGGCGCTGGTAGAGTTTTGCTTGAGAGAGAGCTAAGGCTGCTTGTTCGGCAACACCTGCAATCAGTTGGATATCTTCGTCTTGCCAGGGGCGATCGCTTCCCCATTGGTGGAGGGCCAGCACAGCCAATAGATGCTGCTGATAGCTAAGTGGCACAACCAGATGGTGACAAGGAATACCGTCATATATATCTTGAGCAAGTTGATAATGACGGGTTTCCAGCACTTTTTCGATTAAAATACTGGGATCGAAGAAGCAATCTGATACAGGAGATTGAGGATCGCGGTACAAAAACTGGTCTTGTATCAGGCGATCGCCCTCTACTGGTCTTAGCAAGCAACTGGTAGCTTCAAACGTTTGTCCAATAGTTGCCACAATTTTTTGCAGCATACTGTCGTAGTCTAAAGACTCCCGAATTGCCGTTGTTACCGCATTAAACAAAGATTCTCGTCGTAGGGCCCGACGCAACTCTTGGGTGCGCTTCTTAACTAGGCGATATGTATCAGTGGCTTGCTCAACTAACGCTCTCAGCCGATCCGGATTCCAGGGTTTGGTAATGTATTTAAATACCTGACCGGAGTTAATTGCATCCACCAAATCTTCGACATCAGTAAAACCAGTTAACAAAATCCGAATCGTGTCTGGAAAACGTTCTACGGTGCGACTAAAAAATTCAGTGCCATTCATTTCTGGCATTCTTTGGTCAGAAATAATCACCGCCATTTCGCCAAATTGATCCAAGATTTCCATAGCACCAAAGGCATGATTGGCTTTATATACTTGGAAATCTCGCCTAAAAGTGCGGTAGAGTAAATCTAAGTTATCTGGCTCATCATCTACCACCATGAGCTTAAGTTTGTCCACCCCGTTCTCAGCCATATTTGACTTTATTTTTCACATATTTGAATGGCGAGATAGTATGATGTTTATCTCACCTGATAAATAGCAGAAAATCGGAGAAGTCATTAACTTTGAAAATATAACTTTCTCAAAGTTTTGATTTCCCTTGATCATCCTCAATTGTCCATACCAAAATGAATTTTATCCAACTAACCCAGAACGCAAGGCGCGGACTGCTGCTTGGGTACGGTCATCAGCACATAGCTTATTCAAAATATTGCGAACGTGAGTTTTAACAGTTCCAACAGTGATATAAAGTCTTTCTGCTATTACTGCATTACTACAACCTTCGACAATCAACTGTAACACTTCCAATTCCCTTTCTGTCAGGGTGTAAGGTTGAATTCCTTCCAGATTCTCAACATAATCAGGGTTAGAGGCAATAGTCTTGGTATCGACAAAAGCCGATTCCAACTTTTGGGGATTTTGTTGCGCTTGTTGTAATACAATCCGAGCGATCGCGGGATCGATCCAGGCGTTGCCATTGTAAGTTACTCGCACTGCTTCCAGCAAATTATCAAATTTGATATCTTTCATACAGTAAGAGTCTGCACCAGCGGCAAAAGCTGCCAACACCGCTTCTTTATTGTCCCGTAGCGTCAAAATTAACACCTTTGTTAGTAGCTGCTGTCCATTAGTAGTAGATTTTACCTCCCGTGTTAACTCAATGCCATCCTTATCTGGTAAACCAATATCTACAATGGCAATATCTGGTCGTACCATTTTTAACATCTTTAGCCCCTCAACAGCATTGGCAGCTTCACCTACAACTTCAATGTCATCTTTTTGTAGTAATGCTGTCCGAATACCTACACGAGTTAGGTCATGATCTTCAATCAGAGCGATACGAATTTTACTCATAGCCAACTTCAGCCCGTTACACTACCTTAACCATAAAGTCGAGTTTCGTGACATACTCCCACACTAACTGCAAGTAGTATAGTGGAGGCTTCTGTTCCCGGAACCAGAGTTGTGAGTTGAGCGTTTTATACTGAGTGAATATTACACTTTAACAATAAATTTGGACTGAATCAGTCCAAGTACAAGCGCCCAAGACTAGTTAGTTTAATTATGCTTTCTATTGTTCAAGGGGGTATCTCTCCTGCCCAAGTTCTAATATAAAAAAATTTGATAAACTTAACATTCAAGCAAAATCTGGTGTGAGGGCTACTCAAGAATAGGCTATGTCTAACAGCAATCAAGCATTTTCAGTGTTGGGAATACCAGTTCATGTAATGGCTAACTATCCAGACTGGTTGTTAGAATGCCTGCACGCAGGCAAGGGAACTCATGTAGTAACGCTCAATGCAGAAATGACTATGCAGGCAGAGCGAAATCAATTATTAGCTCAGGTCATTAAAAATGCTGAACTCGTGATTCCGGATGGAGCGGGGGTTGTTCTGTATTTGCGGTGGCTGTTATGGCAAAAAGTGCAGCGTTTTCCGGGGATTGAGTTAGCAGAAAAGCTTTTGCAAGAACTTGGACAACAGCAGATAAGAGCAAAGGTATTTTTCTATGGAGCAGCGCCGGGAGTGGCTGCAAATGCGGCAGATTTTTGGCAGAAGCAAATTCCAGACCTAAATATAGTAGGCACTCATTCAGGCTACCATTCTCCAGAAGAGGAAGCACAATTGCGAGAAACTCTTGCTCAATTGCAGCCACAAGTGATTTTTGTCGGTTTGGGAGTGCCACGTCAAGAGTTATGGATTGCCGAAAACCGCCATTTGTGTCCCCAAGCAATTTGGATTGGCGTTGGTGGCAGTTTTGATATTTGGTCGGGAACTAAAACTCGCGCTCCCGCCTGGTTAGGAAATAATAATTTGGAATGGTTGTATCGGCTTTATCAAGAACCTTGGCGTTGGCGGCGGATGTTGGCGTTGCCAGAGTTTGCTGTGAAAGCGTTTATTTATCGTTTTACAGCAAAGGGTGCAATTAGTTAAGAGTTCTGAGTTCTGACTTCTGACTTCTGAATTCTGAGTTCTGACTTCTGACTTCTGAATTCTGAATTCTGAGTTCTGAGTTCTGAATTCTGAATTCTGACTTCTGACTTCTGAATTCTGACTTCTGGGTGCTATTACTTAGTTTGTATTAAAGTCTTCAAAAAATTTTAAATTTTCTTTGTTGAATTTTAAATTCCCAGGCTAAACCTGGGAATCCTTATTTTTGAGGGGAATGTCACATCTCAGTAGGGAAACTGTTTGGGTGTGGGTATGAGGAAAATTTAACAATGCCAGTATTAACAACTCAAGTTAAGACAAAAAAATCCGTTCATAAAGAAGACTGTGAAAGTCAACAGCACGATCGCAATACGATCGCAAAGGTGCAATTGCAATCTGTAACCAAGACCTATACTAACGGCACTCACGCCTTGTTAAATGCGAACCTTGAGGTAAAAAAGGGAGAATTTCTCTTTATCACCGGGCCAAGTGGTTCTGGTAAATCAACCCTCTTGAAACTACTGTATGGTCAAGAGTTAGCTACACAAGGAGAAGTAATTGTTGATGAATGTAATGTAGCGGATTTACGGGGCGATCGCTTGTCATTATTGCGGCGACGGATTGGCATTGTGTTTCAAGACTACAAACTGATTACCCAAAGAACCGTAGCGGAAAATGTGACTTTTGTGCTGCAAGCTCAAGGGTATACCCGTAAAGAAATTCAACGACGTTTAGAACCAACTTTAAAGCTGGTAGGTTTGCTGAGTAAAGCTGACTGCTTTCCAGATCAACTCTCTGGGGGAGAGCAACAACGGGTGAGTATTGCCCGTGCGATCGTTGGGACACCACCCTTGTTGTTGGCAGATGAGCCTACTGGAAATCTTGATCCAGATAATTCCTGGCAAGTGATCCAGATTCTCCAGAAGTTAAATTCCTTTGGGGCTACAGTAATTGTTACCACACATGATGAACAATTGGTGCGGCGGTGCAATCATCCGGTAGTCCAAGTTCGCAATGGACAGCTATCTCGAAAATAAGTATTGGGGATTGGGGATTGGGGATTGGGTATGGGGCATTGAAAATTAATTAGGACTCTCATCATTCAAACAATGACAAATGACTAATGACTAATGACAAATGACAAATGACTAATGACAAATGACTAATAAACGTGATGTTTGACTTTTGCTGAGATGGGTGTGAAAGTTTTTGCTGTTTTGGGGGGTAGCACTTGTAGGCGATCGCAAGTTTGTAAGCTCTTAAAAGCTGCCTCTCGAACTACAGCTTCTTCTTCTCGACTGAGTAGGAGTTGCAAGCATTGGACAACATCTTGCTGCACTGAAGAATCAACTCGTGGATGGGTGATGACTTTAGTTAGTTGACGTAGGGCAATCAACCGCTTCAATGGATCTTTTTCTGTTAAATTGACCAACAACTGATCGAGGTGGTCTTCTTCTCGATTTTCATAAAAGTTGACAATTTGCCAAACCAATAAAATTAAAGTTAACAGAGTACCCACGCCTTGCGCGATCGCACCAGCGGCAATCCACGGACTGTGAGAGTCAACCCAAATTGCTGCTGCCATGTAAGTGCTGACAGTACCAATACCACCACTGACGACTGCTAAGGCTAACCGACGATTTGAACTATTTAAAAAATTGCGTATTTTTGACCAGCGCAATTGCCAGTCCCACTCCTGCATTGAGTAAACCAATACCATTACTCCAATGCCGACTAAGAGAGCCAATAGCAGTTTCCAGTTCCACAACAACATGGCAATGATAATTGTCAGGAACCCAAGAAAGCCCCCAGGGCCAGAGAAGCGCTTAAATGTTTGCTGCTTTATGGCTCCCTTTGTCTTGAGTTTTGGAAGCGACCAGTTCCAGTTGGGGATCTGGTTGATCAATTGCTGCCAAGAAGACGAAGCCTGTGCCACAGTGTTTACCTACTTGATTACGAAATTACCTATTGTATAAGTTTTACTATGGATGAAGAAAGGATGAAGGCCCAAACTACAAGATGCCCGGTTTTATGGTCGGATAGTAGACTATTACAGCACGGCGCAAATAAAGATACCATTTTTAAATCCCTCAGAGCAAGGGCATTTTGTACATAAGTGCTAATTAAAGACAAAAACGAAACTGATCAAGGGTGAATTGACCATTAAAAGCACAGAAGGTAACGCTGTAGATGTTATTCACACTTATAGATAATAAGGTATTGGGGGAAATTGCTGAGTCGGAATTGGCAAGATTAGAGCCTGGTAGTGCAGTTTGAGCAAGCAGTTGTCGATTGCGATCGTAGGCGGAAAGCACTAGCCGTTGCGAACTAGTGACAAAGGCGCTAACTGAGTTAACCGGACGCAAGAAAGTAGCTTCTAAAAATCCGCTTTTGGGCGCTCCCATTAACACTGTTAGCCCTGAATAGGTTGGAAATGCTGGATTTGATGGCTGTATTGCTAGAGAATTGTGAAAAATCACTCCCCAGCGTTCATACTGACGCTCAACTGCTTCAAAACACTTCAAGTCTTCTAAGTCTAAACAAATACAAGTAGGTGCAGTTACTTGGGCAACGTCAACTACTGGCTCAATCCGACCCCGCCCAGCTGAAGCTTTAATTTCGTTTTGTATATTAAACTTGTCAAGCGCAAATTTAGCATCTTCAATCGTTGGTATTTTATTTGATTGAAGAGTAGCCTGCTTTACCATGACATCCCGCCTTACTATATACTTAGATAATAATATGATTTATTTATACGTCAAATCTAAATTCTACGTATAAAAGTATGATTAATAGCTTACTAAAATAAGCGTTTTAACTATTTTTTACGCAGAAAATTATTTATTGGTTTTTTGATACACTACCATAAAAACTTGTGCTGGATTTACTCTGGTAGTGATACTCGCTACCATTAAAAAGCCTTATAAAGCAGTAATTTCAACGTAAAGTTACTTTTTATTATGAAAAAAAATCACCAAATCTTTACAAGTAATCCAGTAATTTTATATCTACTTAATCTGACGGTGGTGAGAAGCCTTAAAGTGATTGGTTAGTTGATAATAACAATGAGCGGAGAGCTTGAACTAAACACGTAAGCATCCAGAGTGACTAAAGAAGACGCGGCGAAGGTAAAACACGGGGACGTGGAAAAATTATCAAATACTCTCACCCTATCCCCGCGTCCCAGGTCTTTTATTTGACTTGTGCCAACTAATAACTACAGTCAACAAAAAAATACTTATGTTTCAACCACTAGGATTTGAACAACGCTCCATAAATACCTCACTAGGTAGAATGGTATATTATACTGCTGCTGGAGAACCTTGGCTGGATGATGTGACTGCCAAAGATGATCGGGAAACTTTAGTGTTCCTACACGGCTTTGGTGGTGGATCTTCTGCTTATGAGTGGTCGAAAGTTTATCCAGCTTTTGCGGCTGAATATCGGGTGATTGTGCCAGATTTGATTGGTTGGGGTAGGTCTGAGCATCCAGCACGGAGTTATAAGATTGAGGATTATTTGATCACAATTCGGGAGTTTTTCGAGCAGACTTGTACCGGGCCAGTAACAGCGATCGCTTCTTCTTTGACAGGAGCATTTACAATTCGGGTAGCAGCAGATCATCCTGATTTATTCAAGTCTTTAATTCTTACCACCCCCGCCGGACTTTCCGATTTTGGCGAAGACTACTCCCGTAGTTTTTTTGCTCAGTTAGTTAGCGTTCCCGTTGTTGATCGCTTACTTTACAGCGCTGGAATTGCTACCAGTGGAGGTATTCGCGGCTTCTTAGAGCAACGGCAATTTGCTAAATCTAATCGAGTATATGAGGAAATTGTCGATGCTTATCTACAATCCGCCCAACAGCCTAATGCTGAGTATGCAGCACTGTCATTTGTACGTGGCGATTTATGCTTTGATTTATCCCTTTACATTCAACAGTTAACCACCCCCACAGCCATTATTTGGGGACAAAAGTCAGAATTTACAGGGCCCTCAATTGGTCGCCGCCTTGCCGAAATTAATCCCCAAGCAATCCGATTTTTTCAACAATTAGAAGATGTGGGGTTAACACCGCAGTTGGAATTACCAGCAGTGACAATTGGATTAATTCGCAAATATTTGCCTTTGCTTAATTAGCTTATTTAGTAGTAAAAGCCTCATTTAATTTCCTACCTTCTGCACCTCTACTCTTTTCACTCATCCAATTTCAACCATAATTGTATAGTTGGACTTTTGATTACCAATGCTTACTAAATTAAGGGCGTTGCAAAATAATATTTATATTTTGCAACGCCCTTAATTAAACCTTGATCTTACTTACGAGTTGTGCAGGAAGCTACTTTGCGTCTAAGTTACAAAAATTGACTTTGATATTGTCTATTATGTACACACACGTCTTATATAGTTGTTCTGCACAGTTTTGATTTCAACCAGTTTATGCCAGTTGCCTCTCCTATCAGAGATGGCGAAATATATCAAACAAAATGTGAATGCTATTTGTCAAATCTGATATCAATAACAGTTGCATTGAAGTTGTAGTTAAAGCCTTCTAACTCAAATGGCATACCAATTTTTACTTTACTGCTACCTAGAACTAGTCCGCTTTCAGTGCGTTGGGCTTTACCTTCTAAGGTCAAAAGCATATCTGTACTAAAATTGTTGGTCTTTGGATCTGGTAATTCTTTAACAGTGCCATCAGGTTGGAAAACATTGACTGTTCTAGGTAGCTGTTGAATAGATTTAATCTCAATCTGCCCATAAGGCTGATTGCGGATAATCACATTAGTTTTTCCACCTTTTTTTAAGCCGTTGTTAAATAATTGCTCAGGATCACGTATATTCAAACCCCGAACTAATACGTCTACTTCTACGGGTACTGTTTTCGCACCGACTTGGGCAACAGAACCAGAAGTGCCAGGAAAGACAAAGATGCCAAATATAACTAGCAAAATGACCAGTGCAGCACCTAAATCTAGGAGGTTGATTTTACCGAATAAACGACCTTTGGAATCTAAAATAGCCATAAAAAGTTTTCCGAAGTAATAGCGAAGTAATTGATTGTAGAAAGAAGGTTTTCAATGGGAACGGCAATTTTCCCTATTTGGTAATAACTCAAAGCATCCGGGGATTATGGTTATGCGACAGTTTATCACGAGTTCGCAAGTTCCGAGGAGCGGCAACTAAACCTCAAACTTGTACCTATTAAGACTGACCTATCTAGAAAGTAGAATCTAATGTTGAAACCTATCTCTAGAGGGAATCCTTAGCCTCGCACAGTTCAGTAGATTTGCGTAAGAATTATCTGTATCACAAACCCTTTGGTCTTGAGTCAAGAATGCAACTTAGAATACTCTAAATCCGTCTCATAATTTGTCTCATCATTTTATGTTCTCCCGAAATAATCTTCAAAGCGTATTATGTTCAATTGGAAAGGTTTTGTTGCAAATTACCGGATGTGGCGGCGGCGCTGGTTTTATCCCCTAATTTCGGTGGTAGTCGCCCTGAGTCTGTGCCTGAGTACACCTCTGCCTGGAAGAGCTTTTGATTTCTTGCCTATGATATTGCAGGGAGTCCAGGTACTTCAGCTTTCTAATATATCCGATCGCCAGGAAACTGATATTGGTAAGCAGATTAATCAGCAAATACTGAGCGGTCAAGTCCGACTTTACCGGAATTCTAATGTTAATGCCTATGTCGAACAAATTGGTCGGCGTTTAGCGGCCAATAGCGATCGCCCTAATCTTCCCTATACCTTCCAAGTGGTTGAAGATGATGCTATTAATGCTTTTGCTACTTTAGGAGGTTATGTATATGTCCACACGGGTTTGCTGAAAGCTGCCGATAATGAAGCGGAACTCGCAAGTGTCATTGCCCATGAAATTGGTCATATTGGCGGTAAACACCTGGTTAAACAGATGCGGCAAAAAGCGATCGCTAGTGGTTTAGCCACAGCAAGTGGTTTAGATCGCAATGCAGCCGTGGGCATTGGTGTAGAACTTGCCTTGAATCGTCCCCGCAGTCGTAACGATGAATTTGATGCCGATCAAAGAGGGTTAAGAACTTTGACACGCGCCGGTTATGCCCAGTCTGGGATGGTTTCTTTTATGCAAAAGCTGCTGCAAAAGGGTGGTTCTGTGCCGACATTTTTGAGTACACACCCCGGAACTAGCGATCGCATTAATGGCCTCAGACGTGCTATTAACTCCCAACCTAGTAATGGAAAATATGGCTTGGATAACGCTAGTTATAAAGCTAATATTCGACCATTAACGTAGTCTTTAGGGTCTTGGGCATTGGGCATTGGGCATTGGGCATTGGGCATTGGGCATTGGGCATTGGGCATTGGTTATCTCCCTCATCTCCCCCACTCCCCCTCAATTCTTATTGCGACGATCAACTTTAATTTTGGCTGGATCAACGTTAATTACAACCTCTTCTAAAGGCAGGACACGAATATAGTTTTTAAATATGTTCACTTGATAAACCAAGTCATTTGTGACATCCAGTCCAGTCAACCAGCCACTCCGGGGATGATAAGCGCCAGTATCTATGTCTAGCCATCCCTTTCCTTGTGCCAGTTTACCAGGAGAAACACCCGGCAGAGTAAAGGTAATGGTGTGACCGATAATAATTTGCTTATCTGGAAAGTACGGTTTTTCAATGCTGTGAAATTCCTCTCGTATCCAGCACAGTTCATCGGCTGTTTGTTCTGTCACTGACTTGGAAGGGTCAACACCAGCATGAGTTAACCAAACATCCCCCAAGTCAATGTATGTAGGCAAAGTTTTTAACCAATCCAGATGGTCGTCAGGAATTGGAGCCTCTTGGTAACTGGCCACGGTAGCTTGTCCTCCACCATACAGCCATGCTTGCATTGTCGAGGAGGAAGTCTTTTCATTGGTCAGAATGTTTAATAACATCTGCTCATGATTTCCCAATAAACATGAGTAGTTATTCCGCTTGACAAAATTAACTACTTGTGCGCTATGAGGGCCACGATCAATTAAGTCTCCCAGAAAATAGACATGATCTTCTGACGTGGGGGCGATCGCCTCCAACAATGTCATTAAACCTTCATAGTGTCCATGCACATCCCCAATTACAATTCGTCTGGGGCTAATTTCGCTCATTGTCTCTTAGCTACAATAGTTTTGGCTAATACTTCTGCTACAGTTTACGCTGTTTGCTTTCCGCAATTAAAGGTAAAAATACTGGATAATGTTTATTTTAATTTAATTGTTGTACTAGTAATAAACTTAACTTATCAAATATATACAACGGCAATTGTTTTTCAGATATCACTTATAATAACGATGGTGCGAGACTAATGTCTTTTCTGCTAATTTGAAATATTGGCAAATCTCATCTACTTAGGTGAGAATTTAGACTCTTGCCGTATTGGTCACTTTTAATCTCACAATGTCTAAAGATTTTTCTCCTGAAATTAGTTCGCGCATCTGCAAGCATATGAATGATGATCATGCTGATGCTGTAGTTGTTTATGCTAAAGCTTTTGGTGGTGTGACAGATGCAATCGCAGCCGAAATGCTTTCAATTGATGCACAGGGTATGGATTTAACAGCGCAAGTGAATGGCGAACCTGTACCAGTTCGCATTCAATTTGATCATGTTTTAGCAGATGCGGAAGATGCCCATCAAACTCTGATTGCGATGGTGAAGCAAGCGCGGGTGAAGGCTAAGTAGGAAATAACAAAGTAACTTACAGCGATTTTTAATTGAATAGACCATACGCGTAGGGGCACAATATATGATTGTGCCCCTACAGTAATTTGTATGACATGCATTTGAAAATTACCTTAATCTCTATGGAGAAAATTAAAATTCGGTTTGTCGATTTATTTTCAGGAATAGGGGGAATTAAGATTCAATACTTGTCGGGTTTTGGGGAAAAGGGTAAGGGGAAAGGGGAAAGAAAAAACCTTTAACCTTTAACCTTTTCCCTTTAACCTTTTCCCCAAACCCAATTCCGAGTTCAAAATGCTTTACCCAAGCAGTATTGGAATTAGATTAGCCTTTGAACAGGCGGCTCATTCTTTAAATATAGAAAGTGAATGCATTTTAAGCAGTGAAATTAATACAGATGCTCAATTAGTTTATGAAAAAACTTTGCTCAAACAGCTTCAGGTATATTTGATTAATTGATAAACTACCAGAACATGAATTTTTACTAGCTGGATTTCCTTGTCAATTCAAAATTTATTCAATAAACAGAATAATATTTTTGGCAATTAATATCCATTTTCTGGACGCAATAACCAAAAGCCGCTATAAGTCATCCCAGAATCATCTGGCTGCACTAACAAAAAATGCAATCCTCGACTTTGCTGTTTCCGTTGTTCAAATGCTTGGGCTGCTGTTGTAACTTCTGGATCTTCAAATGTGGCAACAATCCATCTATCCACCAAGCCAGCTTCTAAGATTAAGCCGTCTGGTGCGCCAGAAATATAGTTTAATGCCACAGAACGGGCTTGCTGCAACCACCGGGCTAGGCGCATCGATTGCCGTCCACCATAAATTACCACACCAGGAACGGGGACTGTTGATGCCAAACCTAAATTGATGGGTTTGAGATGTTCTGGGATGTGCAAAATGGGAATGGGGCGATCGCTAAATCTCGTTTCTACATCACTAGCAGCTAGACTCGCAAAACGCCATTGTTCTCCCCAGAGGTTTTCTGGTAATGGTACTGGGGGCGGTTTATCCAGCGTTGAGGGATATTGCTTTTCTGCTAACCACTGCTTTAACGCCAAGGTGTGGCGAGTAGGTTCGACATTTATACTTAAATTGCGTCCAGCCGCCTCAATTAAGCTGAGAGACTGAGGACGAAACACCTGGATCACATCTGGCAATTTTTCTCCAGCAGCGAATTCTAGTTGGGTTGCAACCCAACTAGAATTCGCTGCTGACTGGAGACAGGTAGCTTCATACTCAAAGCTGCGAGTTGCGTCACAAATCAACAAGTCCCATAAAATTTGTCCAGACGCATCTTGTGAGGGACGACGATAAAAATCAACCTGCCAAATTTTCATTATGTGGGGAGTGGGGAGTGAGGATGAGGGAGATGAGACAATACGTTTGGTTAACCCAAGAGAAGCGATAAATCGCCGTCAAGAAGAAGGATTGATTATTTTAGAGACGGCGATTTATCGCGTCTTTGTGATTTAGAATTTTCATCAAAAAACCTTAACCGAACCGTATTAGGAGATGAGGAAGTGAGGGAGAAGAATTAATAACCAATGCCCAATGCCCCATGCCCCATACCCAATTTATAAAGCCTGAATCCATTCTTTGACAGAATATTCAGTCCAGATGCCATTTTTCCAGTAGGGATCGTTTTCAATTAACTCGCGCACAGTGGCTTCGTCTTCGGCTTCGTAAATCCCAAAAACTTTTGTGACATCCTTGGTGGGGCCAATAGTAATCAACACACCGGATTCTTTCTGTTTTGCTAATCCGTCCAAATGAGCTTGACGGTGAGGGACACGTTTTTCGAGAACGTCTTCGCAGTAAGTTCCCCAGAGTACATATTTAGTCATAATTGCTTGTTACTCCTACTGGTTAATAAGATATTACTCTCGCGGTTTCTAAGAGGTTGCTTGAAAAGTGTTTCCCTGTGACTTTAGGCACTTTGAGATCCCCCCTAACCCCCCTTAAAAAGGGGGGAACCGGAATCAAAGTCCCCCTTTTTAAGGGGGATTTAGGGGGATCTAAAACTTCTGCTACTGACAATAGAACTTTTCAAACATCCTCTAAATGCCCTTTTAACTCAAAAGTTAGACTCTATTTGTTGCCTCAACCAATCACGAAAATTAGTATGATAAACACTATAGTGGATTTCGGCTGCTATTGATTCTAAATGTAAAAACTCTCGCCACTTATCTAAAATCACCTTGATTTCATATTCATCTACATCTAATCTTTCAGCGATCGCTTCTATTGATATTGGTTGCTCTTGAACTAAGATATTTAACACCTGCAAAGCCATTGGTTGCTGTTTACTGGTGGCTAAATTCATTTTTTCTAAATTATTTTGGTAATATATCTGTAAGTTTTGGGGGTAAATATCCTCATTAATATCTGCTAAAATTTCTTTAACATACATAAAATTCGTTTCATCATCAAAACCTTGCTCTGTCATGTTGAGCGAAAAGTCTCCGCGATTCTTCTCTTCGCTAACAATAGGCTCAGAATGAGATGATTCATTTAAATAAGTTTTAATATATTCCTGGATATCAGCGCGATTTTGTTCAGGGTAATTTGATAAATCTAAAGATTGGGCTGGTGTTTCAATTAATAAACCTGATTTATCTGCCAAAAAAGGACGACGACTAAGGATAAAATAAACTTTTTCGGGTAGATAACGGGGTAAATAAAATATATTTGAGCCGCGTGGTTGATTGTTGATATCAATTCTATCGCAGCCATCTATAGTAATGATTAAACGTTGTTTTGGTTGCAATCTATTGCTGATTTGTTGCAGTAATAACGATAAAAAGCCACTGTCTTCTGTGGTAAAGTCAGAAAAGTTAGGGGTGAGATTTTTAATACCTTGATTTTGGGCGATTTCTATTAATTGAGTGCAAATCGTCGTCAGAAATTCCTCAACGCTGTTTTTACCTGGGATTTCGACATTGTAATAAACAACTCCCGGATTTTGGCTAACATAATGGGCAAGAATGGCACTTTTACCAATACCAGGATCGCCGATAATAGTAAAGTAGCCCCGGTCAGATTGATTGAGAAATTTGTTGATAGCAGCAAAGACAAATTCACGACCGACAAAGTTTTGATTTTTAGCGGTAATGATTTGCTGAAATTCTGGGGGATATCTGGGGATATTGATCGGATTTTCAGTGATGGGTTTCCTTTTTTTACCCCCTTCTAAAAGAAGGAAATGAACACGCCCTGACTGTTCTCCTGCTACAATTGTCGATCCATTTGGGGAAACTGCACAGCAATTTATAGAACTTTCACCAATAAAAGTAGAGATTTCCTTACCTGTCTCTAGATTCCACAGTTTCAGGGTGTTGTCAGTTGAACCAGAAACGCCTGTTTTTCCATCTGCGGCGAT
>NZ_KV757579.1 GCF_001712795.1 Nostoc sp. KVJ20 | reverse complement strand
ATAGCCTTTACAAGGGGGGAAATAATAAAATCCAGTTCCCTCCCCTTTATAAGGGGAGGGCTAGGGTGGGGTAAAAAATTTTATACATCAATCATGACTTTTCAAACATCCTCTTAGTTGTACTGAGTTTTTTCAGAAATCAAATACGAGTCCCATACATTAATCCAAAACCTTTGTAGAGACGTAGCACTGCTATGTCTCTACATTACTTTTCACTCATCTCTCTGATTAGCGATCGCTCCTGAAAATAACTTTTATAAATTGACAAATTTATTACACAATATCTAATAATATATACATTTCAATAATCAAAGGAAAAAAGCTATTGTCAAGTTTTAACAGACATTAATTTTTTCATAGTGATAATCCAATACAGTTCAGATAAGACCAAAACACTTGTAGAGACGGCGATTTATCGCGTCTTCAAAGACCAATTACCTACACCAATAACCCTTATACCAATTTAATGTGAAGTTGCACATATCTTGATCCCCCTAAATCCCCCTTAAAAAGGGGGACTTTGAATTCCCCCCTTTATAAGGGGGGCTAGCAGGGTGGTTTCATACAACGAGAGAAAAATAATAATGATTTGTATAGGGTGGAAATAAATGGATAACTAACAA
>NZ_KV757578.1 GCF_001712795.1 Nostoc sp. KVJ20 | reverse complement strand
CTTATATCCCTCCACTGAATTTAAGTACAAAATTCAGTGGAGGGATATAAGGCGGGAAAAACCTAAATATTTTTCAATAAACATTTGAGGTTTTTCCAAACAATTCAGGAATCGTATAAACGTAGGTTGTATGTATATTTGGTCGCTAACCTGAAGATTAACTTCAGACGGTCAAATTGCACGTTAGTTATTACAATCCATAACATATAAAGATTTATGAAACACCAAGACCAGTCATTTCAAAAAACAAAGCCGAAACACAATCGTGAAGCTAGTAAATTAGAAGTTATGCCTAATACTTTGGGTTTAGATCAACAACATTGCGACATCCTTGAATATTGCAATGTACTTGTTAAGCATCTAACTCCAGATGATCTGACTAATTATTTAAATCCTGACGAGACTTTTTTAGGATTTGGATATGGAGGGAGTGAATCTATGACCCTTTTTTTAGAAAAGCCAGGTAGTGGAAAATTTGTTCGTAAGGTGTTAAGTGAACGTCTGATTACCCCAAAATGGGGACGGGAAGGCAGCGATGTAATGTTGCCTCCTTGTGCGAAAGCCAAGAGTCAGACTCAATACTTGATGAATCTGCCGGAATCAGTTAAGCCTCTTTTTCCTCAAGTATTGAACGTGATTGAGCGCGAACAAACAGTAACAGAGGATGGATCTACAATCTACGAATATATTTACGACATGACTTTTGTTCCTGGCATTGAAGTTAGCCAGTTTGTCAGAAGGTGTAATCCGTCCAAGGAAATCGTAGCCGCACTCTATTGCGTAATCTTCCGGCTGCTGAATGAAAAGATTCACAGTCAGCGTCGGCGCAAAATGTCACAGCCTACTTTGGAGCAATCCTATTTCACCAAAATTGAAAAGCGTCTTGCTCTCGCGCAGGAAACAGCACCGAAAACTTTCAATGACAGCCTGCTAAAAAGTGAAGACATCATGATTAACGGCAAGAGAATGCGTAACTTGCCTCGCCTGCTCAGAGAGTTTCGAGAAAATCCAATTTACCATTCGATTTTAGAGCCGAAGTTCCACTCTCTGGTTATGGGCGATACTAATACGGAGAATATCAAAATTGGCAATATCGAGCCATTGTTGAAACATTATGACAACTTCTCTGTCACAAACCCTCCGTTTACTGCTGAAGATATAGAGATTCGTTTCCTCGATCCGCGCGCTATTGGATTTTATGAGAACGGTGTTGATACTAATGCCGACGATCCGATGTACGACAATAAGCCCTGGCATAATAGTCTCGGCAACTATGATAAGATTCACGGCGAGTATTTTGATCTTGCCTACCAACTCCACAGAGAAATACCCCATATTTTGCTCGCTTTTGATGAAGAAAACCCATACGAACTCTCATATAGTGGGATAGAAGAACATTTCAGCGAAGTGATGACTGCTGCTTGGAAGTTGGACAATCCAGATTCAGATGTAAATCAGAACGATCCTAACTGGCTCATACGTTTTGTTTTCCTTATGGGTAGCCACTTTGCGGCAATGCCCCCCTACCACTTTAGCAAGAACAACGATGGTGTTTTGATCGACAATGCACATCACCAAAAACGTCCATTAGCAATCTACGTTGAAGGGATCAAGTGGCTTAATTTAACTCTCGATATGCTCGAAGGAAAGATAGATGAATTCCACGGCATCCCGGTTCCTAATTTCCAGATTTTCAACCATGAACTAGAAACAGTAAAAGCACCTTTAGATTATGCAGTTCCCGAAAATTTCACCGCAAATCAGTCAGATGATCGGTCAACGCCAGTGTTTCAAAGGGCTGCTAAATGAACGACGGGTTTTTCCAACCCCTTGGCACTGGTGCGTTCACGGCTTAGGAATCGGACAGGAAGCAACAGGCTTTGATCCAGAGAAATCGGATCAGTTGCTCAAAATAAGTCTTGCCCTATCTCGAAAAAATAACACTAGTTACAATACATTTGCACATCATTTGCTTAATGGCATCCTGGCAAGATGTGAAGCTGTATCGTTCAATAGTTACCTTGCTCAAGAGCGATCGCATGACGAGTTTAAAAGCGCTATCGACCAGTTACCGACTGAACCTTGGCAGTACGCACGTGCTTGTGCTTTATTAACGGAAAGTTTAGTGAAGGTCGGTCAGCTTGAACCCTATCGACATCTTGTCCATTGGCATCTAGAAAGGGCATTAGAGCAAGTAGCAAAATTAGATTTATCCAGCGATAAGCTGCGTTATGAGCAATTACAGCTATTTGCTAATCTGCTCTTGGCCGTAGGACAGGCAGAGTTTACAAACTTGCTAGTGTTACAGCAGGAAAATGGGGATACATATACTGCTAAAGCTTTGCAATTGGCTACAACTATCTCTGATATCTTTTACCGTGGTAGAGGTTCCGCGATTATTTTTTCCGTCTTAGCCATCATCGGTTGCAGAGATCAAGTATGTACTGGAGAGCAAAATCATCTTCAGACTCTTTTAGATATCTTTGATTCGGAGATGTCTAATTCATTAAGACGAAGTTCAGATGGAGTTCATGAGGGATCAGATTACTACCTATTCCCCCTCTCGCTCATACTCAATGCAATTGCCGTGTTGGATTGTCCTGATTATCTAACCTATAAGAGGGACTGGGTAGAACAAGCTGTATCGCTTTATCATACGCTCTCGCCTGCTTCACAAGCTTCGCAGATAACATTTTTTATCTATGCATTAGATAATCTCGGAGTGCTTGATGTCTATGTGCCTGATATAGTTATATTCTTTCATCAGTGTATGGAAGGATATATACAATCAACAGACGGCTTCCGAGTTGATGCTTATTTACGATGCACTTACTTGATTCATCTGGCTTGCCAATTAGGATGTTCTGATATTCTTCATTCGTCTATTTTGTCAATATTCTCGAATAGTGCAGCCGAGATATTTGGTTCAGAACATTATCTCGAAAGTACTTACGGCTCCAGTTATATGGTGGCGGCTTATGCATTATCTGCATTTGATAGAATAGGCAAATTGGATATGTTGTTTAGTCCAGAACTCAGACTGCCGGATGCGATCGCTCGTTTTCAAGATAATCCTGAGTCAACCGCAATAAATTCACCAAAAACCGTGTTTGCGCTGATTGAAGCTGGGTTGCGAATGCGTCCTATCGGGTTTTGTGACACGCCACTTTTCCAAAAAGTTCACATTAACAAGTAACAATTTGGAAAAGCATATTCATGGTTCACAGTTTTGGTAAAGTTAAATAGATGATTTGAAAACCACATAGGTTGTAGGAGCAATTCATTAATTGCCCCTACAGCAAGGTTTTATTTCCCATTCAAAAATGATTTTATTTACGTTAATCCACAACATAATTCTTTTTTTCAGTGCATAATTCCTAATAAAAGGATAGATAGTTAAAGAGAGGTTAAAAACTAATTAATATGGCAACTATAAATTTAAAAGTGAACGGAGAAAATAGAGAGGTTAATGTCACTGAAGACACTCCACTTCTATGGATGCTTCGGGATCATCTTGGGCTAAATGGGACTAAATTCGGGTGTGGGATGGCGCAATGTGGTGCTTGTACAGTACATCTCAACGGTATTCCGATTCGTTCATGTGTGACGCCAGTATCGGCAAGTATCAATCAAGATATCTTAACGATAGAAGGACTGTCGGAGATCGGCGATCACCCAGTTCAACGAGCTTGGACAGAACTTGATGTACCGCAATGTGGATATTGTCAGTCTGGGCAGATGCTCTCTGCTGCGGCGTTGCTTTCTGAAAATCCACAACCCACGGATGCTGATATTGATGCTGCGATGTCTGGTAACATTTGTCGCTGCGGTACTTATCAAAGCATACGAGCCGCCATTCATAGAGCTTCCGAATTGTTGAGCCAGCAAAGTTAAGGAGGTTGTCAGAATGGAAAACAATACAACTACGCGGCGCAGTTTTCTCAAGGCATCTGGCACAGTGGGAGCAGGTTTGTTTCTTGGGTTTTATCTGCCACCGACTAGCCGCGTACAGGCCGCAACCTCTCCAGCTAATCCAACCAAGCCCCTATCAAAGCCCAACGCCTTTATCCGCATCCTGCCGGATAATACTGTGACGATTGTTGTCCATAAAGTTGAAATGGGGCAAGGGGTTTATACTTCTTTACCGATGATCCTCGTTGAAGAACTCGAAGCCGATTGGGACAAAATTCGCATTGAGTCTGCCCCCGTGCATCCCGACTATGACCATACAGTATGGAAAAATTATCAAGGTACTGGCGCTAGCACTAGCATTAGCTCCACTTGGGATCAACTGCGGCTCGCTGGTGCTACAGCACGAGAAATGTTGATTGCTGCGGCTGCCACAACCTGGGATGTATCACCAGAGAGTTGTATTGCTGAAAAAAGTTATATTTTACATCCAGCTAGCGATCGCCGCTTATCTTTTGGAGAATTAGCCGATCGCGCCGCCCAAATGCCAGTGCCAGAAAACGTTACGCTCAAAAAGCCCAGTGAATTCAAACTCATCGGTAAGCCAATCAAGCGCTTGGACACTGCTGACAAGGTTAAGGGGAAAGCGGTATTTGGGATCGATGTCCAAGTTCCCGGAATGCTGATTGCTCTGATTGCGCGACCGCCAGTTTTTGGCAGTCGCTTGCAGAATTTTGACGCTGAAGCAGCCAAAGCCGTTGCAGGTGTAAAGCATCTGGTAGTGCTACCTATGGGTATAGCAGTTGTGGCCGATAGCTTCTGGAATGCTAAAAAAGGGCGTGATGCCCTCACAATCACATGGGATGAAGGCCCCAATGCCGAGCTTTCCTCTGAAGGTTTACAGAGCAAATATGCTGACCTAGCAAATAGTCCAGGGCTAGTGGTGAGAAAAACGGGCGAAGTCACACCCGCACTTGATGCAGCAGCGAAAAAGCTCCAAGCCGTTTACGAAACACCTTACCTAGCCCATGCACCGATGGAGCCATTAAACTGTGTAGCTGACGTGCGATCGCACAGTTGCGATATCTGGACAGGCACACAGATGCATACAACCGATCAACAAGCTGCCTGTGCAATTACCGGACTAAAGCCCGAACAAGTTCAGATTCATACAACTTTACTAGGGGGTTCCTTTGGACGACGCTCTAATCCACACGGTGATTACGTCAAAGAAGCCGTGCAACTATCCAAAGCCATTGGCAAGCCGGTGAAAGTAATCTGGACACGGGAAGACGATATCCGTGGCGGTTATTATCGACCAGTGCATTACAGTAAAATTGCTGCCGGGCTTGATAAAGATGGCAACATTACTGGATGGTCTCATCGGTTGATTGGTGAGTCAATTGGCAAGGGTACTCCATTTGAAAAATTATTGATTCATGAAGGCATCGATCACCTTTCGATTGAAGGGGCAGATCACCCTTATACAATTCCCAACCAACTGGTAGACTATCACCCTGTTGATAATGGTGTGCCAGTATTGTGGTGGCGTTCAGTTGGTCACAGTTTTACTGCCTTTGTTGTCGAGTCTTTTTTGGATGAATTGGCCACCGCCGCCGGCCGAGATCCGCTTGAATTCCGGCTTGCCATGCTAGGTGAGCAACCACGACATCGAACCACTTTGAAACTCGCTGCTGAAAAAGCAGGTTGGGGACGCAAGCTTCCAGTCGGTGTACACCAAGGACTAGCCCTACATAAATCATTTGGCAGCACCGTCGCCCAGATTGCCGAAGTATCCGTCACTGCCGACGGACAACCTCGTATTCACCGAGTAGTTTGTGCTGTTGATTGTGGCATTGTGGTCAATCCTGATACTGTGCGGGCCCAAATGGAATCGGGCATTGTCTATGGCTTATCCGCCGCGTTATATGGCGAGATTACCTTTAAAGACGGTCGTGTACAGCAAAGTAATTTTCACGATTATCCCGTACTGCGGATGAATGAAATGCCCAAGGTCGAAGTTTATATCGTGCAGAACACAGAAAAACCTAGTGGTGTGGGTGAAATTTCCACACCTCCCATCGCACCTGCGGTATGCAACGCGATTTTTGCAGCCACAGGCAAACGGATTCGGCAATTACCCATAAGCGCATAAAAGTTACAGCAAGCATAGATAAATTAGTGTGACTGCATAGCATACCGATTTAAGACGTATCACCCACGAATTTTCTTTACAGCTAACCAGGAGGCAAAATGACCACAACGACAACTGCTGCTGTAGTCCACGAACCCCAAGGGCAATTTACATTCGAGACTATTGAACTCGATGATTTACGCAGCAACGAAATATTGGTTCGTAATCAAGCTAGCGGCATCTGTCATACAGATTTTGTGGCGCAAAATCTCATGAAACTACCGATTGTGTTAGGTCACGAAGGTGCAGGGATCGTGGAAGCTGTGGGGTCGGGTGTTAGCCGAGTTAAACCAGGCGATCGCGTCATCATCTCTTACCCTTGGTGTGGTACTTGTCATGGGTGTTTGGAGGGTCAGCCTTATTTCTGCGATCATCACATCCCCTTGGGATTTGGTGGTACTCGCTTAGATGGCTCCCACACGATTAAGTTGGGCGGAAAGAAGATTTCCGGTGCATTTTTTCAGCAGTCCTCTTTCGCTAACCACTCAATTACAGTAGAGCGCAATGTCGTCCCAGTAACCAGCAATCACGCTGCTGAGAGGTTGGCAGCCATTCCTTGTGGGGTTCAAACCGGTGCGGGTTCTATTCTCAATACCTTTAAAGTCGGCCCCAGAGACGGACTGGCGGTTTTTGGTGCCGGTGCTGTCGGTTTGAGTGCCATTATGGCAGGTAAACTAGTCGGTGCGTGGCCATTGATTGCTATTGATGTGGTGGAAGAACGCTTAAATTTGGCGCTGGAGTTGGGTGCAACCCATGTATTTAATGCCAAAGACGGGAGAGTTGCCGAACGAATCAAGGAGATTGCCCCTCATGGTGTTCGCTATACCCTGGAAACCTCCGGGAATGAACAAGCGCTCAATGATGCCATTGACTGTTTAGCCACTGGTGGCGAATGCGGTATGGTGATCGCGCCTCACTTTGGCGAGAAATATCCGTTTTCACCAACGCAGGTTTTTAAACGTGCAGCAAATTTGCGGGGAATTATTCAGGGGTCTTCTGTACCAAATACGTTTTTGCCGACATTACTGGAATTAAATCAGCAAGGGCGCTTTCCCTTTGAACGTTTGATTACCGTTTATGATTTCCAGGATATCAATAAAGCTGTAGCGGATACTAAAGCGGGCAAGGCGATCAAGCCAGTCCTGAAAATATCATAATCAGCCGTCCTTTAAGGCTTTTGAAGTTAATACAAAGGAAAAGGAAATCTCAGTCATGCAATTTATAGTATTTATATTAGGTGCCTTCTTGATGGGAGCCATTACCCCCATCTATCTGCCAATGAATAGCTCTGTGGCTCGGTATGTAGGTTCGCCAATTCTAGCCAATATAGCTTTCTTTTTCATGGGTCTGGCTACCACCTTTATAGCTTTGTCAATAACCTTGCTTTTTACATCAAATATAGATGGGTTAGCGATCGCTTCAAAATTCAAAAATGTTCCCATACATCTATATCTCAGTGGTGTCTTTAGTGCTTTGTTAGTCTTCGGAACCACCACTTTGATTCCCCGTTTGGGAGCTAGTACTTTCTTTGTTTTGTTTGTGTTGGGTCAGGTAGTGATGGCAGCGGTGGTTAGCCATCTAGGTATCTTAGAGTCTCCTAAAGACCCGATTTCGCTCCAAAAAGTTGCCGGTATCATCTTCTTGATCGCAGGTGTAGGGCTAGTCACATTTTCTAATGTTAAAGAAATCAGTTGGCTACCTAATTTCTTAAAAAGCTTTGATGCCAGCCTTTAGCAGCAATAATCTACCCTCAATTAAACTCATCTTAAGCAGAGTTAGTCTAGGAATGAAATGCTAGTAAACGTTACAACCAGTTCTGTAATCAACGCATCAGTTGAACAAGTATGGGCGAAAATCCGGGACTTTAATGGTCTACCTAATTGGTATCCGTCTGTAATCGACAGCCATATAGAAAATGGTGAGCCTAGCGACAAAATAGGCTGTATCCGTAGTTTTAATCGTGAAGATGGACTGAGCCTGCGGGAGCAATTACTAGGACTTGACGATCAAAAATATGTCTGCACCTATTTTCTGCTAGAGCCTAATAAGCCGATGGAAGACTACATTTGTACTATACGACTGTTACCAATTACAGATGGCGATCGCACTTATATCGAATGGCTGGCAAACTTTAAATGTTTACCTGAAGAAGAAACCGAATTACGGCAGAATCTAGAACAGGTGTTTCAAGTCGGTTTTGATGCCTTGAGCAAAATTTTCAGCAGATAATATGGATTTTAGCAAACGAGCTTTTTTGAAAACAGCAATGGATCTGTCCATCGGTGCGGTGGTGGCTCCATTGGCAACAGATGCATCCCAAGTCACCAACTACACTACTGAGTTCAGCAAGAGCGTCTTCAAGAAAATTGCGATTGAAGAGGCTTTTGCAACGCCAGAATTATTTGATGAGTGGCGCAAACTCCTTGCTACCAGTGTGGATAAAGAACCCGGATTCCAAAAATTGTACAAACCGTTTCTGAATAGCCCTGCAACTAAAGAGATCCGCGATCGTCTCACTGATGTTGGAGCCAGCCGCATTCGTGATATGGATCAATATGGAATTGACATGCAAATACTGTCAATCACGTCGCCAGGTGTTCAAGTATTCAGTACCGACAAAGCTGTAGATATTGCCAAAAAGAGTAACGATCAACTAGCTGAATTCATCTCTGCTTACCCAGATCGGTATGCTGGACTTGCCGCAGTGGCACCCCAAGCACCGAATGAGGCCGCCCGCGAGTTGGAAAGAGCAGTAAAATATCTGGGTCTTAAAGGTGCAATAATTAATTCCCACACTCACGGGGAGTATTTGGATCAATCAAAGTATTGGGTAATATTTGAAGCTGCCCAAGCATTGGATATACCAATTTACTTACATCCGAGAACACCTTCTCCAGAGATGATAAAACCTTTTCTCTCTTATGGTCTCGAAGGTGCTGGTTGGGGCTTTGCTGTAGAGACTAGCACGCACGCGATGCGTTTAATCTTAAGTGGTTTATTTGATCGCTTTCCCAAACTGAAATTTATTCTAGGGCATTTAGGCGAAGGTATACCGTTTTGGCTTGCTCGCATCGACGGTCGTTTTGCTAATGAAACTTGGACAAAAATGGATGATTCGAGTCAAGCAAAAAAGCGGCAAAAAAAACCAAGCGAATATTTCATGGATAACTTTGTTGTTGCCACCAGTGGGGTAAACTGGTCTCCAGCTTTGACGTTCGCGCTTTCAGTATTAGGTTCCGACCGTATATTGTTTGCGATTGACTATCCGTATGAATCCACTGCCAAAGCAGTTGAAGGTATAGATAATACACCGATGAGCGATGTCGATAGAAAAAAAATATACCATCTGAATGCGGAAAATTTGTTTAAACTGAAAACCCTGTAAAGTATGGGTAAGTGTGCTGTCAGATCGTCATTCAAGATGGCTGAAACCCTTATTTTTACGTTCTATTTCAAAAGTTTGTGGTTTACTGAAAATAAAGAAGTCCGAATATCTTCTCCCTATCTTCTATCTCCTGCCTTCTCTACACCACCCATGAAAGAACTTCAAAACATCCTCGCAGCTTTTGAGCAAAGTCAAAAGAAAGGTGAACTTACTGCTCTAGCCACCGTTGTCAAAACTAGTGGCTCTGTCTATCGTCGCCCTGGTGCTAGGATGCTGCTGACTGAAGAAGGGCAAATGATTGGCTGTGTGAGTGGTGGTTGCTTAGAAAGTGATGTGTTTGAAAAAGCCCAAGCCCTGATGTTTGCTGATGGAGTTCCGGTTGTTGTCAACTATGATACTACTGCCAGCGATGATATTGTTTGGGGATTTGGTCTTGGTTGTAATGGTGTAGTTGAGGTACTCATTGAGCCGCTTTCTAACCAATTGGCCAAAGGTCAGCTAGATTTTATTGCTGAATGTCTGCATGGGCAAGAGTCAGGGGTAATGGCTACTGTATTTAAAGTGAGTGGAGAAATCATCGCCAAAGTAGCATCTCGATTGTTCTTAAAGCCAGATGGTACTGTTATTAGTAATATTGAAGATGAATTACTTGTGCAGCAGATTTTGGTAGATGTCCAACAAGTACTCAACCAAGGGGAATCGCGGGTAAAGTCTTATATTCTTCCCAGTGGTATTGCTGGAGTCTTCCTAGAAGTCATTCATCCTATTGTTCCTTTGGTAGTTTTTGGTGCAGGCCATGATGCCATCCCAGTTGTCAATCTTGTCAAACACCAAGGTTGGCACGTCACAGTTGTCGATAACAGACCAGGCTATATAACTTTTGAACGTTTTCCCAATGCAGACCAAATTATTTTTAGCGAACCTCAAACAATTCAGAACCACCTCAATCTGAATTCACGCACAGTTGCTATAGTTATGACTCATAGATATGAGAGCGATTTGGCACTGCTGCGAACCTTGTTACCATCTTCTGTATCCTACATTGGTATTCTCGGCCCTAAAAGTCGCACTCAGCGATTACTACAAGACCTCAAGTCTGAGGAATTTTTGCCAAAAGATACACAACTGCAACGTCTTTACGCTCCTGTGGGTCTTGATATTGGTGCAGATTCACCAGAAGCGATCGCGCTCTCAATCGTAGCAGAAATTCAAGCAGTGTTGGCAAATCGCGCTGGTGGAATGCTCAGGGCACGACTTGGCTCAATTCATGGAGAGGAAATCACATGTCTGATGTCGGTATAATTATTCTTGCTGCTGGTGCATCCACTCGTATGGGAACGCCAAAACAACTTCTACGTTACGGTGAACAGAGTTTGATTGGGCATATCGTTCAAGTGGCAATTGCTTCAGTTTGCCACCCAATTATTGTTGTATTAGGGGCATATTCTGAACTTATTAAACCAGAGATTAACTCAGAACAAGTATATGTTATGGAAAATCCACTTTTTGGTGAGGGAATAAGTAGCTCTATTCGTGTTGGTATAGAAGCCCTTAATCTCATCAAAAAAGAAGCAAAAGCTGTTGTTTTGATGGTATGCGATCAACCTTTTATTTCACCTCAACTCATAAATCAACTTGTTGAAGTTCACGAAACTACTCTTAAGCCAATAGTTGCTTCACAATATGCAAACACTCTAGGTGTTCCTGCATTATTTAACCGCACTTTATTTGCAAAACTGACCAGACTCAGTGGCACGGATGGTGCAAGACAGATAATTAAAAAATCTCTTGGAGAAGTTTTAGCAATTCCTTTCCCGGAAGGTGTATTTGACTTAGATACTCCAGATGATTACGAGCAGCTTTTAATAAAAAATGGGACGGGATTTTAAAATTGATAATACAGCAGATTGCAGTTAGTGAAGGGTTGTATGCAACAGCTTACAACCCCATTGGAAATTATACAGTCACTTTTTTCACATTCTCAAGCTGATTGACCTTATCCCACCAACTCCGTAGTTTCGGAGTTTGACCAGTAATTACCTCAAACTCCGAAGTCTGCGATAGGTAGATGAAGAGAGGAATTAGGTAGAAATCGGCAATGCTTAGTTGGCTACCAAGTAGATATGGGCTAGCAACAGATAGTGATTCAATTGCCTCTATAGCCTTTTTTGCTGGTGCGGAAGCCTTTTGTACCAAATCGGAATCTGTATTGCCGCCCTGACTTGGTACAACCAAGCATTGCATTACAATTGTTCCAACATGAGCATAAAGATAGTTATCAATAATCCCTATTATCTGACGCATCCGCGCTTTGAGCATCGGTTCAGATGGGCTGAACTTGTTATCGGCAAACACTATATCGAGGTATTCGGTAATTGCTGTTGTTTCATAAAGCAGTTCCCCATCTACTTCCAGAGTTGGTATTTTTCCAAAAGGATTTTTGGATAAATACTCCGCTGAGTGGTTTTCTCCAGTAAAGATATCAATTCCTTTAAGGGTGTAATCTACACCTGCTGACTCTAGCAGCAACCGGACAGTGCGAACATAAGTACTGAGGGGAGTTCCGTAAACTATGAGTTTGGTCATTATTTTCAAGTTCCCAGTTAAAAATTTTACAGTAGAGTTGGTAAGTCTTTAATGTTGAGAAAACTTTATTGCTACCCAACTTATCCAGTAATGCTTGCCAATAGGCGCAGGGCTATGATCTTTGATTACTGAATCGGTGTTTTAGCGATCGCCTACTCTGGCTTTCGAGCAGTTACAATACTCCAGTATTCAAAGGTCGGTTTAACTTCAATGTCAACAAACCCAGCTTCTGCCAGTATGCTAGATAGCTCCAGACCTGAATATTCTTGTCCGCCAGCACACCAAATCTGCATAATCACGTTGAATGCCGCAGTGGATAATGGCCCTGTCCGATGATCGTTAAATAGCCACTGGTGAATAATTATGCGTCCACCAGGCTCTAAACTATCAAAGCTTTTTTTTGTCAGAAAACGGTTTTTCTCAAGGTCGTAATTGTGATATATCAGCGAGTAAAAATGCAAATCAGCAGAGGGGAAAGGATCATTCCACATATCCCTAACTTCAGTGGTAATTTGCTCTGACAGTCCATACTCGGCAATATACTCTTGAGCGACTTCGCAGACTGGCGCTATATCCAAAATTGTGGCTTTCAATTTAGGCCACTTGAGGGTTGCACCGATGCTGTGAGCGCCAGAACCCCCAGCAATATCAAGCAGATGTTTATTGCTAGATAGGTCTAAAGTTTCAGTCCACGCCAGGGCGGGAGCAACACTAATGGAATGCATCGCTTTTGTAAAAGTTCGCGTAACTTGATCTTTATTTTCTTGTTCGTGAACTTCGTATAGTGAATCACCCTCATAAACAATAGGAGCATCTGTTAAAATTGCTTTCTTAACTCCCACGTAGGAGAAAGAATCGGCGTTAGCAATCATCAAATCCAAATAGCCGCAAAAAGAAGTAGGGTTAGTTTCAAGTAAATACTCAGAAGCAACATTCGTAAGGGAGTAGTATCCATCCTTTAGTTCGATAAAATCCAGAGATGCACATACAGATAAAAGCGTTCCTGCTGCTCGTGGTGCAAGGTTTAGACTCTGGGAAATCTCTTCTAAAGTGCGTGGTGTTTCCGCTAGGAGGGGAAACAGTTTTAGTTCATGAGCAACTAGCAAAGTTGGATAATTGTATAAACCAACGATCACATCCCAAACTTTTGTACCAGATGTTTGTGGTTTGTCAAGCTTGTTAATTGAAGCTTTACTTGTTACTTGGGTCATTTTAATTCTCCTAAGTAATTGCAAAAATGGGTAGTGCTAAATATGTAGTAAAAATGCAGATTTACTAATTTAAATTGGCGCTGTTGCACAAATTAGGGAGAATGGTAAATTTTGCCTATTACCATATTTCGTTCCCCACTCAGCCTGAATATGAAAACCAAAGCCAACTACAAAACTATATATCTATAGATAGAGATGAGACACAGCAGTGATGTTCTCATCACCGTGACCTTGCTTGATAGCTTCTGTAAATATATGCCAAGCTGTTTCCGCCATTGGCACTGACGCGCCATTTAGTTTGGCTGTGTCGAACACATAACCTAAATCTTTCTCCACAAGCTCAACAGGAAACATTGGGGCAAAGTTGCGAGCCAGTATTCCACCTGCGGCTGCTTTAGCTGCTGGGCTACACACCGGAGTTGAGGACACAATGTCCATCACTTTGGTTTCATCTAGTCCGCAACGTTGCATAAGTCCAATCAACTCGCTTACAGTTGCAACTTGCACACTGAACAGCGCATTGACAGCAAGTTTGACAGCTGCTCCGCTTCCACTTGGCCCAGCATGGTGTACAGCGTTACCCATAGCTTTTAAAACTGGCTCTGCCTTTGCAACAGCATCGGCTTCACCACCAACAAAGTAAATTAACTGGCCTGCTTTTGCCTGTGGGCGAGAACCAGCTACTGGTGCATCCAAGAAGGTGATTCCTTCATGAGAAAAGTGCTTTGCAAGTTCCCGCGCCCAAGCAACAGTTATTGTTGAACTTTCAATAGCTACGGAGTTTTTAGACAAGCCAGCCAGTGCACCAGTATCAGGATTTAACCATACATCCCTTGAGGCATCGTCATCTCGCACCATGCAGATAGCAAAGTCTGCTTCCTTCACAGCTGCACGAGGTGTATCGGCGGCTTCAGCCCCCATCTCCACAAGAGGAGCTGTCTTATCTGGACTTCGGTTCCATACTTTAACCTCATGACCTGCCTTTAAAAGTGCTGCGGCCATGGGCGACCCCATCGCACCCATACCAAGTACAGCAACTATAGACATATAATTATTTCCTTAGAGAGATGATTGTTTTCTTGGGCATCAGCTTACTTTATCTATCAAATGGTATCAATAGTTGCTATTGCATCACACTCGTGCATAATATACAAGAATGGATTTGGAAAGCTTACGTATTTTCATTGAAGTTGCTCGTCGAGGCAGTTTTGCAGCAGTCGCCCGAGACCACAATATAGATCCCTCATCTGTATCGCGGGTCGTCGCCTCTCTTGAGGAAGAATTAGGCATACGCTTATTCCAGCGAACAACACGGCACATGACCCTAACAGAGTCCGGAAATCTCTACCTGTGTCGTGTTGATGCTTTGTTAGATGAGCTAGAGCACGCTCGTGACGAAGCCCTTGCAGTCAGTGTTGGCCCTATCGGTACTTTGAGAGTCACGACCTCAGTAGCGTTTGGTCATAAGTTTCTTGTGCCCTTACTCCCAGAATTTCGGGATTTATTTCCCGATCTCAAACTTGAACTACTATTAACAGATACAAATCTTGATTTAGTATCTGAACGGGTGGATTTAGCGATCCGTCTCGGGCCAAATATTCAGATTGGTGTTATCTGCCTAAAGTTATTCAACACGCGCTACCGAGTGTGCGTTAGTCCTGCCTACGTGGAGCGTGAGAAGTACTTACACGTTCCAGACGATCTCCGAGTTCATAAGTGCCTACTTTTCACTTTACCAAACTTCCGATCAAGGTGGTTATTCCGTGACAATAATGGAACAGTCAGCGAAGTACCTATCGAAGGTGATGTAGTGATATCAAATGCGTTAGGACTTCGTGATTGTGCGCTTGCTGGTATGGGGCCTGCACTGTTAGCCAACTGGCTGATTGACGAAGATATCGCTCAGGGAAAGCTTATTGACTTATTCCCAAATTATCATGTGACTGCGACGGATTTCGAGACAGCTGCATGGCTTTTATACCCTAGTCAAACTTATTTACCAAACAAAGTGCGAGTCATGATTAACTTTCTAAAACGAAAATGCTCTGACTGCAAATAAGATGAGTTATCCCTCTTTCAAGAAACCCTTTCTACATAAGCTTTAAGTCAAGTGTTTCTTGAAAGAGGGATAAGTGCGATCGCATTAAAAATTATTGAAAAATTGAGCGCTTGTTGACAAAATTCTGATTAGTAATCACAATGTAATTACAATCAAGGATAAGTCTTCTCATGGGGACAGCAATTAGAACCCGTATTGTTAAAATCGGAAATTCTCAAGGTATCCGCATTCCTAAACTTCTGCTGGAACAAAGTGGTATTGGCGAAGAGGTGGAAATTGAAATTCAAGATTGTCACCTAATTGTCCGTGCTGCCTCTCAATCGCGTCATGGATGGGATGAAGCATTTGCAAGAATGGCGAAGCAACACGACGATACACTGCTCGATGATGCAATAACTACAGAGTGGGAGCATCTAGAGTGGGAGTGGTAGTGAATCGATTTGATGTGTTTTTGGTTAACCTCGACCCAACAATTGGCAGTGAGATTCAAAAGACAAGACCCTGTGTAGTAATTTCACCAGATGAGATGAATAAATATATTGCCACGGTTATTGTTGCTCCGATGACAAATAAAGGACAGTCTTATCCGACTCGTGTCACTTGTGAGTTTCAGGGTAAAAATGGGCAAATTGTTCTAGACCAAATTCGTACAGTTGACAAAACTCGATTAGTCAAAAAGCTAGGTCAGATTGACCCGGATGAACAAAAAGCAGTTTTAGATACTTTGGCTGAAATGTTTGCTGAATAATATACCTAACAATCTATACATCCGATGGTTATACCAATTTTTTATAGATACGAATTACATAACATATCTGGTTATCTTCAACATCTGGTTTCCACCAGGCTGTAGTTCGTATTCAACCTTTTCAATATCTATTTTGTAACCTTTCGAAGTGTAATATTTAACTATTTCATCTAAATGTTGTGAATGTTTCCACATTAAAGTTATCAGGGGAAATATTCTGACTTCTTTCGCAATACGCAACATCTCACCTACTGAATTTAAATGAAAATCGTAATCGAGATGGTCTGAATATAAAAATAATAAATGCGAACAAAGAGCTATATCAAATTCTTGATTATCATAAGCCAATTTTGGTAATTCACCAACTGTATATCTATTACTCTTTTTGCCAGTTTCATAATCAGACAGAAATTCTTGAATAACTTTGACTCGATTTTGTCGCAAATCATCCGGGGATTTATGATAGCTCCATACCCAATCATTCGATGTCGCCTTGACTTGGTTAATGATGTTATCTACCACTTCATTAAATCTTTGCAATATTTCATCACCGGAAAATTGGTATAGTGGATCAACAGAAACTACACTTTTACCCTGACGTGTCATTTCGGCATTAAAGCTTGCTGGCCCATCCCCAATCCCAATGATTCTTTTATTTAAATCTGCATTTGTTAAATTGAATATTTTTATATATTCATCCATCGACCTCCCAAAAGGAACTACTTTCTCTAAAACCATTGCCATAGAATTTACCTCGTCAATAGACTGATTAAAACAGGATAATATAGGAATACGCTTTGATTTCTGAACGAATTTGCGTAGACAGGCAACAGTCAAGAAGGCTTCTTAGTTGTACTGAGTTTTTTCAGAAATCAAATATGAGTCCTATAGTAAACTTAAAATGTTTTATGCATTGCTAGACGGCAATTATTCAGAAGCACGTCAAGTTGTTTTAGAACAGTCAAGGGATTTCTACCTCTAAATACAGCAGCGATCGCAGCTTCATAAGGATTTCTTCCTGTTCTCTTAACAGCATTTATTGCAGCTTGATTTGATAAGCCTCGCATACTAACTAGCCATGCCGCTAACACATGTCCAGTACGTCCAATTCCACCAGAGCAGTGTACAATAACTTTCTCATTTTGTTCATCAGCTTCTATTAAGAAAGGAAGTATTTTCTGTGTGAGGGTTTCTAAATCAGATAAATGGAAATCTGCAATTGGTGCCCAACAAACCACCTGATTCCCAAATTCTTGTTTGTACATTGTGAGAAGATCAGAGAAAGAAGCTAGCTGTTGTTCAGCAAGAAGACAGCAAACACGCTTGATATTTTGGCGCTTCATGAATTCTATCCAATCCTGAACATTCTTGTCAGTGTATCCAGGTCGCGCAGCACCAAAGACTATTTGCTCCTTCTCCCAAGCTGGGGCAAACTTGTACATATTGAACTGTCTAGAGTCGAGGTTAGTAAATCTTACCAATGGCAGAAAATAGCGATAGCTGCGCCAACGCTTTCAGCGATCGCAGTTTAAAAATCCTTTTACACCCGATGCTAACTAAAGTCACTATATCAAAGACTTAATACAATACCTACGTATACACCACTATCTTGCTCTAGGCTGATACAGCATTGCATACAAGCTACCCGGAAGAGAATAAGGTAAATCGAATGGTAATAATAAAGTTTTTCAAGAAATTTTATATTTTTGTGAATTCTCTTGCTGGCTATACTACCTCTAATGCTTATTCTTAGCACTTTTACAGCTTACCTAGCTACCTTCAGTTCTCACCTTGACTAATTAAGGAGGTTAAGAGAAACTAACTAAATACTGATGTATGTGCTTATAATATTAATAAGTTTTGCAAAGATTCTGAGATATATGTGTTGAAAGATGGAACATTAGTTAACAAATCGCAGGTTTGTATCTAAGTAAAAATGTTCCTACGGCTATATTTGTAGCCTTCTGCTAAGGCAGTACAATTTAAGCGTACTTATCCTGGTTGGCCAAAAGAATGGAGACATTAGAGTTCATAATTTATCCAGACGGTCGGGTACAAGAGAAAGTCACTGGCATTGTGGGTGCTTCTTGCGCTGAGGTTACAGCGGCAATAGAAGCACAGTTAGGGCAAGTACTTAATCATGAGCCAACCTCAGAATATTTCGCCGCGAAGGTGCAGCAATCTAATGTGGCGAATACACACACCACTTACAGCGATTGGTAAGTTTTCACAGTAGTTTAGTGTTATTAATTCACAACCACCATGTCACACTTTAGCCAAATTAAGACTCAAATCCGTAACCTTGATTCTTTGAAAGATGCTTTAACTGAATTGGGCGTAGACTGGAAACCCGGCCCACGCGAAGTCCGTGGCTATCGCGGTCAAACCCATCCTGCGGAAGTTAGTATTGAGCAGGAAAATGGCTATGACATCGGTTTTAGATGGAATGGCAAAGAATATGAACTGGTGGCTGACTTGCAATATTGGCAGCAAGATTTGTCTGTAGATGGATTTTTGCGCCAAGTAACACAGCGCTATGCTTATCAAACAGTTATCAAAGAAACAGCTCGTGTTGGTTTTCAAGTTTCTGAACAACAAAAAAATGAAGATGGTTCAATTCGCCTGGTAGTACAGCGCTGGAGTGCGTAATGGCTGATTTTCTGCCGTCGCCGGAAGAACAAGAAGAGAACCGTTCCGGTTTGGAACCAGAATTAGGGGGTTTCTTACGGGATGCCCCAGAACGTTCTGGTTTGGAACCGGAATTGGGCGGTGTGCTGCGCCAAAATGGTGTTTATGTTGACGAAATCACCTGTATTGGTTGTAAGCATTGCGCTCATGTTGCGCGTAACACCTTCTACATTGAACCAGATTACGGGCGATCGCGCGTGGTTCGCCAAGATGGGGACGCTGAGGAACTTATCCAAGAAGCAATTGACACGTGTCCAGTTGATTGTATTCATTGGGTTGATTACACTGCACTGAAAAACTTAGAAGAAGAGCGCAAATATCAGGTAATTCCTGTAGTGGGTTATCCGGTAGAACAAGCCGTGGCTGCTAGCGAACGTCGGCGTAAAAAGCAAAAGTTAAAGACCAAAAAATCCCGTTATTAAGATAAAAACAAACGTTAAATCAATATAATAAAGGACTGGTATATCCAGTCCTTTAGTTTTTCGTAATACAATACTTGTCGGGTTTTGGGGGAAAGGGGAATGGGAAAGGGAAAAGAAAAAACCTTTACCCCTTAACCTTTAACCTTTTCCCCAAACCAGATTCCGAGTTAAAAGTGATTAACCGAGGAGTATTGTTTCGTAATATAGTTAATTTTTAACAGCTTTTTAGTAAAGCCTTTTAATCCAAAATTGCTGTAACTCGCTTCATTTTAAATTTAGAGGATCATGTTGTGAAAGCAATTTTTCTACTTTCGCCTCGTCTAACCTAGCAGTTAATCTTCTAGTTTCGTGCAAGTCTCTAGTAGTTTTTGCCAAAGTAAAAGTTGAGCCAACAGAAAAAGCTAAACCCATACCCATAAATCCTTTTACCCAACTGTTCACAGGTAAATTTACAATACCGAAGGTGGTCATAGAAATAGAAATCACAAAAGCTGCCCAAGTTTGAATAACCCAAGCTGGACTGTCTTTTTGAGTACCAATTGTTTGCATATTTCTTATCTTTGATATGAGTTATTTGTACCAATTCGTAATTAAGAGGTATAAGATTTAATCTGATCCTCTAAACTTTTATTAGATAGTTTGATTTTAGAGAATTGGTGTTAACAGTAATTGTATTAATGGGTAGGTTTACTGGTATCAATAGTAAGACCAGTTTGATAACTGTACTCCAAAAAGTAAGCTCAAGAGCAATTGGATTAAATAAAAACTGGTACAAACTTTGTACCAGTTTTACAAGTGGCATTAAACAGATTAGTTTACTTATTCATCTGGAAAAGTCTGTACCTTGCCATCAGGACTGAGAACAACTCGAATTCTGACATTTTGTCCGCCTCTATTAGGGGAAACAAAAGGTTTACCCACTTCAGGCATCCCAGTGCTATCAACGAATTCTCTTGCTGGCTTATTAAGGGGAAAAATTCGTTCAACTGTGCCGTCAACGCTGACTATCAAACTGTACTCTAATGTTTGTCCCAGTCCAGTGGGTGGTTGCCAACGTTTTTTGAGGTATTCTCTAGCTTCTGCTATTTGAGGTGTATCAAATAATGTACCAGTAGCCACTTCTGTGGATGTGGGGGGTTTGCGTTCGTCCCCTAATTGATCGATAAAGGGATTGTTCTCCGCAGTTCTAGAGGAAGGAAGTTGTGAAGCAGGTTTTTCTCCAGGAGAAGGTTGCTGTAGAGAATTGATTCTTTCCTCTAGCTGTTGTGAGCTTAGTGACGGTGGTTGGGTAGGGGTATTGCCAGCACTATTATTGGGTATATTGCCAAGAGATGGGGGAACTACAGGTGAGATATTAGTTGGTAAGCTGCCTGCATTAGCAGATAATCTGGGTGGCAAATTCCGCAGTTGAGGGAGAGTACCAGCTTGGGAACTTGATCCTGTAGGGTTCTGTCCCAGATTTGGTAATATGGCAATTTCCTGACCTGGGATTTTGTTGGATGGTGCGTTAGCGCTTGCAGAGCGTCTTGTAGAGAAGTTCGCTGTTCGCGTAGCGTCTTGCAGAGAAGCCATCGCTCCATTAGTGGGAAGAGTTCCAGTCGTCCCTTGAGGTATTGTCAATGCATTATTTGGAAATAGAGGTGGCGGTGTAGACAAACTGGAACTAGGGGCTGTTAGAGGTGCTTGGGGTAAAGTTGATGTGGAAAGTGGAGGGGTGGAACCTAACAAATTATCTGATGGAAGAGTAATCCCGGATTCAGGCGTGGGAAAGTTTAGTGAGGGTGAAGGTTCTAAAGCAGCCTTTATCGCTTCTGGATCTGATGTTTTGGCTGTTTGCTGTTGCTTTTCCCTAATGGTATTAGCATATTGCCAAGTAACTGGTAAAAAACCCACACCTAATACTAATACTGCGGCAATAGGTGCCCAAGCCGGGAATCTCAGAGTCGAACTCGTGCTGTTGAGAGTTGGGAGTGCCATGACATCAGTCGAATATTCATCTAAAGCACTTGCCAAATCAAATAGTTGCAGCAGACTGAGTTGAATTACAGGGCCAGATGAGTGATTGGCGAGAGAACCGAGAAATAAATTGTGAGTTAAATAGCTGCTTGGTTCTAAATGAATATTTGCCCCTGGAATCTGGGTACTAAAGGAATTTAATGTTTTTGTTGAAGACTTTAAGTCCGGCTCATCCAGTGCTGTGCTTGACTGCTGGGTACCGGAGAAACTGACCCAAAAGCTTTCTGGAGACTGTTGGAGGAATTCTTGTACATAGCTGGTGACCGCATCACATAAAGCTTCAAGTTGTTCGCGATCGCCCCGAATTGGAACTCTGTGTTCTTCTGGTAGTCGGGGATCATCAAAACGTAGCTCAAAGCTTAGGTGTTTGAGGACAGTTTTCCCCATCCAACGAGACAGAGGTGAACTTTGCGCGAATACTTCTAGCGTGCAAGTCGGCGGTGTATAGCAACGAATGACAGAATTTGATAGAGGCATGACAGGAACTGCGAAGAAGACTATTTGGGATTTTGCAAAAAATTGAACCAGTTGCTTGCCAGGAAAAGTTGAAACAGCAGATTCCTCCACTCAAAACTTTGTCAGGTTCCTTCCGTAGTGCATTGCCCAAGAGCTAACGACCATCAAAAGAGTTTCCTGATCTAGCAAACAAATCACGAGCGAATTTTGGTTGAGAAATTTCAAATCTAAAATTTAAAATTTTGTTGAACGGTCTATGAGTGCTAGCCAGAGACGGCGATGCCCACCAGGAGCACTGTAAAAAAGTAAATCTACAAGCAGTTTTAGGGCCAGGTTGGTTAGTAAATCCGTTGAGATTTGCTCGTCCTCTTCCATCCGCTCTTGGTAGGTGTTGCAAAAAGCATCAATATAATCTCCAAGTAAAGCAGCCTGGTGAGGTTCCCGGTTATTTTCTGCCATTTGTTCCAACAGGCCGACAGCGCGGCGAATCAATTCCTGGTGCTGTTTGGCTAGGTAGCAGATGATCAGAACAAGCGATCGCGCTTCTTCGACATCTAGCTTTTTTCGCCCTCCTTGACCTTTGCGTAGGGGATTTGATTGGCGCAGTCGCCATAAAGCTACGCGGTCTGGCACTCTTGACTCTAAATTCAGATCAGTTGCCGCCGAAAGCATTGCCTCTGAACCAATCCCAGTTAAGGTTTCTAGGGCCAACAGCACCAAGTCTAATTGGGTTTTGATATTGTCCCATTGAACTGTGTTTGGGGCTGGAAGCTTGATTAAATCCTCCCACTGGGAATTTGGAGTGGCTGAGTTGGCGGCCGAGTGCATAACTTTTAGCATAGGTGATCAAGCTGATAGGGGATGTTGCTGTTACCCATTTTGAAACCAGACTCTCAAGCATCAAGCTTGGTTTCCCATAGCTATGAGCCAGAGGCTTCAGCTAGATTTTTATATGTGGTAAACAGCAGGTATCTTTGTCCTACTCTAGATGAAAATTTATTTTTGACAAAGTAGAAAATTATCAATTCTAGTTAAGGTTTATCCGACTTTCGCAGCTAGTTCCGTACAAGAGTATAAATAAACAATTGTTTTGAATGCTAACTGCTAATTACCCTCAAGTAATTATGTAGAATACCTCCTAATTTGTTTACGGGTTTAAATTTTGAAATTTCTTGATGTTTATTAATTAGTCTTTGTGTATACATAATTACTATACAAATATTTTGGCTGTTTACTACAGACGCTTCTGCTGCTGGACAGCAGTTTCACTTGTGTGCAGCCTGTTATTTCAGTACAGGCTGGGCAACATCAGGACGATTGATGCATTCTTGAAATTGATGACAAACTGAAAAATTTTATCAAGTCAGCATTTGAAGATGTTGGCCAATTGATTATTTCCAACTTAGTTGGTATTATATCTTTAATCACAAACTACGCACATATCAAAACTCATTTATTACTTTGATGGGTAGAGATAATGGCTAACTCACTGAGTAGTAATAGTAACCCAGTAATATAATAACGATGAAAAAGCATTTTTTTGCCTTTTCACTGATAGCTTGTGCTGTCAGTACTGAAAAATGCCGATCCTGCTGGTGAGAAATTAACTGCATATATCCTGTCACAAGAAGCGCAAGAAATTTTGGCAAAGTATGGATTTAGGACTCCCTCTACTTCTGTTCCCGAACATCAGGGTGTGAGTGGAACTTTATCGAACAGAATAAAGGCGTCAGTCGTCAGAATGGGCTAAACCTTAGCTATCCGCTAACAGCAATGTTTTCTGTGAGTTGAATTGTTGTGGAAGCTTTTAAAGATGCACTTAGGTGATTTCCAGAATAAAAATTACCACACAACATCATTCCATCCTATTGGAAAACGGCTGTTGCCCTCTGCACGGGTAAAATTATTTTGAGAAATCACCTTATAGCTTGACAATTTAATTACTAAAAACGTCAATCGCTTTATCAATGCTGACTAAAAAGTTAGATTATTAGTCTAACTACGCCATCGAAGTGTCTTTTCTTTAATTGGGTTAACAAAAGAACGCCCCTGTATTTGAGATTTAGCAAATTCTGCTTTCAATCTATAATACCAACGGGCTTGGGCATCGGCATCTCCAACTAAAGTTAAGGGTGGATTATGTTTCAAGCCGATTTGTTGTTTAAGCAAAATTTTTTGATCTTGATTGAGAAAACTGCGCGTAAACCATAGTAACAATGGCTGGAGAATAGGAAACCAAGGTAAAGTTGTGTAAAACATCGTTGTTTCCTCAGTCTCAGTTTCGGAAATGGGAGTAATTGCTGTTAAGTTACAAACCATATGTTTCTCAGTAAACACCCGCTCAATACGAATTCCCGGTAAACGAAATGAGATTTCGATCTGTGGATTGCGTCCAATCAAACGATAGAACAAGGTTTGTTGTTCTAGTGGGTGCTTTCGCATGGTAAAGCCATGCAAAGATGGTTCAAAGATTTTGACTACTTCCTTTAGTGTCTCAGGGGAACGCCACCACCACGCCTGGTGAACGAAAGCAATATGAGCTGGATCGATCAATCCGACTACGGCGTGATCAACATCACAGGAAAAGCGGATGGACTCAACGGCTTGGTGGCTTTGATCGGCAAACTCAGGGATTAATGGGATTTCTTCTAATATTAAGGAAGTCTCATCATTTGACATATAAATCCAAATATTTCCTTGCGCCTCTTGTATTGGATAACTTTTCGTTTCACTTACCTTGGCAAAGACTTTTCCTGAGCGATCGCGACTAAAAATTATTAGCTCATTTAAGAGGGTTTTTGAAATTATTTGTCCAGATTTTAGCTGCTTACTGGGTAATGCATAGTACCAAGTATTTCTTAAAAACAAAGGTGTTTTAGCCATATTTAGAATTGGAATCAAAGCAATTGTGCGATCGCAATTTGTGAGTCTAGTTTAAATTAATTCAGGAGAGATATGTTGCAAAAACTGTTTAAGACATAAAACACATCTGTTCTTAGTTGACGACTCACACTGCTGTTTAGTTCAATTCTAAGCAAATGAATGTATTTTATTCATTGGATGCGATCGCTTGAACCGCACTTTGGATTAAGCGAAGCAGGCGCAATGGTTCAACCATTTAAAAACTCAGTGCGATCGCTAAAAACGGTAGTTTATAATACACTATCCTTTCATTGCGTATTGTTACATCGCTTAACTAATTATCTAAGAGGTTGTTTGAAAAGTAGTATGTTGTGATTTTAATCGAATTATTACCCCCCTTAGTCCCCCCTTATAAAGGGGGGAAACAATAAAATCCAGTTCCCTCCCCTTTATAAGGGGAGGGCTAGGGTGGGGTAAAAAAATTTTATACATCAATCATGACTTTTCAAACATCCTCTAAAACTCAAAAAGCCTGCGTAGGCAGGCTTTGTTTAGGTAGCCCCAGACTAAAGGTCTGTGGGCGCTTTCATATTTTTTTAAGAGATTGAATGACTAATTTCAATCAACGTTTCTAACTGCTCCCTTCACTGCGTCGCCTGCATCTTCAGCTGTGCGCTGAACATTTTTACCAGCATCTTCTGCCCCACGCTGAACATTTTTCGTCAAATCTTGGGCTGCATTCTGGGTATTACCCTTCAAATTTTCAAATCCACGCTGAGTCCCCTTAACAACACCTTCCCGTAACTCCTCAGCGGAACTGCCAATATCTTCACCTAGATTCTTCACTCTTTCACCGACAGGTGTACCTTGTTGAAAATTACGGCTATATTGCTCTCGGCTGTCAATTCCCTTTTGCTCAATGTTTCTTTGAGCATTTTTCACTAGTGCCTCAGCCCTGTCATTTGCTGCCTTTTCATCTCTCGCTCTAGGATCTACATCACTAAAGTTGTTCATCCCACCAGCGGGAGAGGAGAGAGGATAATCTTTTGTGGCATCGTATCGTTCGATATTAGGTGCTTGAGCGCCAGGTTGTGGTGGCTGTGTTGCTACTCCCGGAGCGCCACAAGCCTGTGCCATAAATAGAAACATTCCTGCTAAGAAAACAGTTAAAATTTTCAAGGGACGGATATTTTTCAGCCAATTCATTGCTTTTTTCATACTTCTAACTCCCTGCATTTTTGTGACTAAGTTAAACTTCAACCAAGATTGGTATTTGTGAATTATTTTTGTATCCGAACTATTCAGACAAAACAATAACTTTTCTTAATCATACGAATAATAAAATGAATTTTACATCTAGCGCAAGTCACATTTTAATTAGTACAAAAATAATATTTTTATCTAACTCTAGGGAGATATAAACTAAGTTAATATGGTTGTCGTCAAAAGAGCTAATCAAGTTGTTTGATACTTCAAAAGCTTTGCATATATAGCTTATATACCATAAGAGTTGAGGTATTCAGCCATTGTTGCTCTACCGTTAAATTACTAAATTCATGAAACAATTTTTACGCTGGATAATTTTGGGAGGAACGCTGTTTTTTTTGGGGAAAGCTCTGAAGGATAATTGGATTGAGGTGACTGCTATCCGCATTGATGAGGTAGGATGGGCAATTATGGCGATCGCTACAGGGGTCACTTTACTGGCACATACTTGGGCAGGCTGGATCTGGACTTGGATTCTACAAGAGTTAAATCAACCTGTATCATCTCCCCAATTTATCCAAGTTTACCTAAAAACGAACATAGCTAAGTATTTACCAGGTAATATCTGGCATTACTACGGGCGAATTGTCGCCGCCAAAAACGCCAATGTTTCTGCTGGTGCAGCCACCTTAAGCGTTTTGCTCGAACCCCTACTCATGCTAGCGGCTGCTTTAATCATTATTGTCCTATGCAGTAGCCAATTTGCAGCAGCGAATACTACCCTCGTTTTGCAAATACTACAATTGCTGAGTTTAGCTGTAGTCCTTTGTGCGATTCATCCTTGGTTTTTAAACCCAGTTATTCGCTTTTTGCACAAATTGAAAGCAAAAAAGTCTGCTGCTACCACTGAACCAACTGTTCCCTTCAGTCTTAAAAGCTACCCTCTACGACCTTTGTTAGGAGAATTGGGTTTTATGCTATTACGCGCCACTGGGTTTATACTAACTATCTTCGCCCTGAGTTCGTTGAATGCGAATCAAATACCTTTATTGTTAGGGGCTTTTAGCTGCGCTTGGTTATTGGGGCTTGTCATACCCGGTGCGCCTGGTGGTTTAGGTGTATTTGAAGCGACTGCGTATGAACTTTTACGACACCACTTTCCATCTGCCCTAGTATTTAGTGCGATCGCTCTATATCGCCTCATTAGTATTCTAGCTGAAACTGCGGGTGCTGGCCTCGCCTGGTTAGACGAACGCCTTGCTAAATCCTGAATCAGGTAAAACTCATTTTTTTCTATCTACCTTCATCTGTGAAAACACACGATAACCATCCAGGTTTAACTGTGGATTACTGCTTTGTTTCTCTTCTTCCATCTTAATCAAGTTATATTCCACGTTTTCTGCATAAATTGCAAACGTGATATTAAAAATTTCCATAAAATTAATGACTCCCTTGCATTCCTCTTCCGAATACTTTTCATAAAAACGAATCAAGTGAGCAATCCGAGTTTCTAAATGTCTGCGAGAGTTTTTAGAAATCAAAATAATTTTTAATAGTACAATTACCAATGTTAGAGAATGACCTTGACTAATTAATAGTATAAATAATGATGAAGGTTGTTTTCCATTTTCTATTGTCAAGCAATCAATAACTCGATTGCAGGTTCTCAAGAATAATTCTTTAGTCATAATTTCTTGATTATAATCCTTTTTCCATAAGGATAAAACATTTGCAAATTGCTGCCTCCAACTCTCTACTGATTCTTGATTTTCTACAGAAAAAAATAGATATTTTTCCAAGTTTATTTTAAATTCTTCCAGAGTTTGATTTTGAGTTTGCTTGATAAATATATGGGCAATATTTTCATGGCTAAATACACCTCTTTTTAAGACAATGGCTTTTATTAGCCGCAGAGCTTGATCTCCCAAAACACTGGGATTTTTATAGCGTGTCGTGCTTGATACAGCAGATTGAGAACGAGCAATGTATATTGCTAGTTCAAACTTAAATTTGTCTTTTATCTGTTTAGAAAGCTTTCTAGCAGCCTCTTGTTGCTCTCTGGGATTATTTTTATTAACAGATTGGTCAATTAATAAATAGGACGTATAGCGATTAGCCCAATGACCTTTAGATGATTCCTCATATTTATTAGCAAATAATTTTAGTTCTTGATAATCTTTGCTGTTGACAAAATTCTCTAGCCAGTTCTTACAAATTTTTACTATTGGATGATTATTGGTCTTTATCTTCAGATTTTCATTAACAAATAAATTAACTAATTCTTGTATATATTTGTCTTTTCGGTTACTTTTCCAATTATTAACTATGATGTAGCAACACCTTTTAAGCGTATTGTATAATTCCTGTTCGTTATCATCTAAAAAAATACTGTATATTCCAGGTATATAATCTGAATCCTCTGAATCAAGACCGTCTATAAATAAACCTTTGAATTCCCGTAAAACATCCTCTGGTGACAGTTTTTTGACAATTTCCACGAAGAAGCTATAAACCTCCTCTTGTGCAATTTGCACATTTAGCTGTCTAGAGTTAGACGTAACACAATGGGTATCTTCCTGACTGATTGATAAACTATTAGCGGTCATTTCAGTTATCAGGACAAAAAGGCTTCCTGTTCATATTATTACCAGCTTAACCTTGGTGAACAGTAGTATCAATCTATTCTTCAGAGATTCAGTAATCTTTTTACATAAATTTGATTAACTAAGACTATAAATAAAGTATTAAAGACAAATTGTTTAATACTTCATTAAATAGTCCAGTGAAATTACTTAACTTTACCTATAAAAGACCATGCATAAAGATATGGGCGAGTTAATCTATGATTAGATACAACTCGCCCATACTTTTTATGGAAGCTTTTTGGCATTTTAAATTTTTAGTGGGGGTGGAGGGACTTGAACCCACACGACCTATTACGGTCAACGGATTTTCATTCTTCCGCAGTTTTCACTGCTACCTGATAGCTATAGCCAGTTCAGGTTTTAAGAATTGGACTCTCCCTTTACCCTCGACTTAACGTTAGGGTAGCTCCCGTCGGGTCTCTGCACCTTCCCTCAATTTTGGGTTTTTGATTTTGGATTTTGGATTGAAAATTAATCCCAAATCTAAAATCGCAAATCTAAAATTTTTGGGCTTGGCTCAGGATTGCCATGTCTGTCACCAGATTTAGGTTTCCCTGAGTTTGAGAGCTTACACTTGAGGGATTTCTCCTTCAAGGCTCAATTATTTAAGTCCGTAGCGTCTACCATTCCGCCACACCCCCGCAGGTGTTTGGCAACTAGTGTAACTAGTTATTTTGTAGAGGCAGCAAATACCCCCTCATCTATTCCACCATCAATTGTGTCTTTTGTCCAACGAGATTGAAAATATTTTTTCCAGACTGTGCGATTGTTTCCCAAAATTAGAAGTTTTCTTTGTTTCCCCGTAATCAATCTGGATGAGTTTTCGATCTTGTTTGATTTAAGCGCTTGCTTGCTGGTAGATTTACGATAATAGCATAAAATTACCTTTTGTTAGTCAATCTGGATATAAAAAAGAAATTCTACCGCAGTAATGTTGAAAGCATCATGACTATACTTCCCTCAGTTAGGCTGTTCAGCCTATGATGGAAAACAGATGCTTAAGACTTGAAAGTTATGATCGTCGCCCTGCTGTATCTGATTTTGGCTGGAGCTTACCTTCTGGTAATCCCGATTGCTGTCTTGCTGTACCTGAAGCAGCGTTGGTATGTAGCTAGCTCCATCGAGCGTGTGTTGATGTACTTTTTGGTGTTTTTCTTCTTTCCAGGTTTGTTGGTTCTATCGCCGTTTGTAAATTTCCGACCCCAACGGCGACAAATTCAAGTTTAACGAGATTGGTAGGTCATAACTCTCATGCGACGGATTGACGCTATTGGAATTGGCTTGGGTGTTTTTATTGCCGGCGGCTTGGCTTATGTAGGATTACAGCTAGTCGGTTTGGATAATCAGAAAGCTGGTATATGGAGCCAAGTCTTACTAATCAGTGGGTTAGTTGGCTGGTTAGCCACCTATTTTTTCCGGGCGGTGGGACAAAAAATGACCTACCATCAACAGCGGGAACAGTATGAGCAAGACTTTCTGCAAAAGCGGCTAGACGAGCTTTCTCCCGAAGAACTCGCACGAATTCAAGCTGAAATAGAACAAGAAGAGCAGTCTCAGGTGTAAAGTTATCATTGGTCAGTTGTCTCATTTGTCCTTTGTAACTTGCCTAGAGCTAATGACCAATGACCAATGACCAGTGACCAATGACCAATGACTAATTACCAATGACTGCGATTTCTGATTGCTTTAAAACCCTTGGGCACAATCGTGAGTGCGCTCTGATTCCTTTTATCACTGCTGGCGATCCAGATTTAGAAACAACAGCAAAAGCTTTGCAGGTTCTAGATCAGAATGGAGCCGATATTATTGAACTGGGCATACCTTATTCCGATCCTCTAGCTGATGGGCCAGTAATTCAAGCTGCTGCTACCCGCGCTCTACAAAGGGGCACAAAATTGGAGCAAGTGCTGGAAATGTTGCAAGGGATTACTCCCAAATTGCGATCGCCTATTGTCTTATTTACTTACTACAACCCAATTTTGCACCGAGGAATTGACAAATTTCTTCAGCAAATTTCCGCTGCTGGGGTCGCTGGATTGGTAATACCTGACTTACCCTTAGAGGAAGCAGCAGGCTTGCTCCAAGCAGCTAGTGAGATGGGAATTGACGTTATCTTGTTGGTAGCTCCCACCAGTTCTGCTGAACGGATAGAAGCGATCGCTCGTTCTTCTCAAGGGTTTATTTATTTAGTCAGCGTTACAGGGGTTACAGGAGTGCGATCGCAACTGGAAAACCGCGTGTCAGATTTACTCCAACAAATTCGTAGTGTTACTGATAAACCCATCGCTGTCGGCTTTGGCATCTCCGAAGCTGCACAAGCCCATCAGGTAATGGAATGGGGCGCAGATGGAGCGATCGTAGGCAGCGCTTTTGTGAAACGGCTAGCAGAAGGAACACCAGAGCAAGGACTAAATGCGATCGCCCAATTTTGCCAAAGTCTCAAGGCAGCCATCAAAGCCACCAACACCAGCATAAATACTCCTCTTGATTAGACGGAGAAAGTAGATTAAAAAAGTATAACAGTGTAGTTTTTCTATCGTTGCTTGGTAGACAATTTGACCATTATGGTCTTGAATATTAACATCAGATATCATGGTGTAAAAAAACTAGCTGATATAGTTGCTTATAGTTTGAGTATTATGTGAAATCAAGTAGGCATAATTTATGAGTGTGAGTGTGAGAGTGAGTCAGTCACAAATGATTATAGTTACGTCGCAATCGAGGAGCAAAGGCGATGAGTGAGAGTATGGCGTTTATCGGCGGGGTCGCCGTAGCTGGGCTGGCGGCTCTCGTATTGCTCAAAGGAACAAATACCCCCCTACAACCTAACTTTGCTGTTGCTCCGCAAATGCCAGGTGTCGTAGCGCCGGGAATGCAGCAACCAATGTATTCTCCTTATAACCCTTATGCGCCACCACCAGTGTATCCCGGTCAGGCTCAACCACCGACTGCTCCCAATACTGACCAGCGCTTAGAGATGGAGAAACTGAACGCGCAAATGCAGCTGGAGCGTTTAAAAAACGACAATGAACAGCTAAAGTTGCAAAATCAACAACTCCAAGGGCAAGTTCAAAATTTCAATACTCAGCAGCAGTGGCAATTAGCCCAGCAGAATAACCAACCAAAATCAGCAGCATTGCAGCCAGAAAATCCTTGGTGGTCTTCACCCATGCTTTGGGCTGTGGGAGGCGCAACTCTGACTATTGGTGGTGGTGTTGTCGTCGCTGGGGTATTGGCTTTGTTCTCACCACGGCAGCGTTCAGCCCGTACTGTACAAGTTATTCACCCCTACCAAGGAAATACACCACCTTTGGTTCCAGTCCGTCGCGCTGAGTTTCTGCCTGCTTCACGGATGGAAGCAAGAAGAGTTGAAGCCCCAGAATACGATGAAATGCACTAATCAGGGAAATTAAACCACAGATTAATACGAATGCACACAGATAACTTATCTGTGTGCATTCATTGTTTAAAATCATCAACAAAGCTTTTTACCCACTCAGTGCTGAGTTCTGTTAGCGGATAGCTAAGGTTTAGCCCGTGATGAGTAAAAACCCAGTTGTTTCAAGACTTTGATCAATCAAGACTGTCCTAATCTGTGTGACTACGGCTATATATCAATACAGTTGAGATAAGACCAAAACACTTGTCTTGACGACGATTTATCGCTTCTCAAAAACCCACCATTTTGTACAATTAGCCCTTAACCCAAGCGTATTGGTTTATATATAGGCGTTTTCAAGTGTTAAGCGTGGTATATCATCAAATTATTGGAACGGCTCATGTTGGGGCTTTAGACTTTTTGTGTTGAGTACGATTATTGCTTTTTTTTTACTCAGCCTAAAAGGTAAGTAATTAACCGGATTTTATATAGGACTCATATTTGATTTCTGAAAAAACTCAGTACAACTAAGAAGCTTTCTTGACTGTTGCCTGTTGCCTATTCCCTATTGCCTGCCTACGCAAATTAGTTCAGAAATCAAAGCGGATTCCTATATTAGAGTTTGGACTATCCTTACAAATGAGTTCTTTTTATCAAACAGAATTTAGACCCGCAACTGATTGATTCTGAGTCCTCAATTCTGATTTCTGAATTATTCTTCAATGAAGCCGATTATTTAGATTAGCAAATCTAGCCTACGTGTTTTTTAAAGTATCCATTAGTTGTATTTTTATTAAAAATTTTAAACCACTTTTTTATAGCCGTAGTCACATAGGTTAGGACATTTTGAAAACCCCAAGGCTAGGAATAGTAATACTTTGACCTCCTGCCTCCTGCCTCCTGCCTCCTGCTATACCACTGGAGTTGCCCTTAAACGTGTTGCTGTGCTTTTGCGAATGCGATCGCTTTTGCGAACACCACCCGCCATTTCATATTCACGGCT
>NZ_KV757577.1 GCF_001712795.1 Nostoc sp. KVJ20 | reverse complement strand
AAAAAGCTCGCAACGTAAACTAAAAACTCAGTATATTTGAAAAAACATTTAATTAAGGTTTATATGCAATATATAAATGTATTATGAATCGTAATCTATTAAAATATTGAAGATTTGATAAAGGACTTTGTGTAACCTTGTACTTCATGGTAATTAAATAATTACAGATAGGTTAAAAGCTTAGGAAAATAACCAAAATAGTTTATCTAATTACTTAATTATTTGCGTAATCAATTAAAGGATTATTAGGAAAGGAATTATCTAATTTTGTAGAGTAACCGTACGGCTCGTTTGCAAGCAGGGCAGGCTTTTCACGTCAGCCTACAATAGGTAATTGGATATTTTTATTTAGAAGTTCCTAACCAAATTATTAATGTTTAACAACATTAGATTACGCAAATAGCAAGTAATCTACATTGAACTGATGAATAGTTCTTTGACTAAGGCTAAACTTACCCATTCGTGAAAAATTTAGGAGAGATAACATGGCATTTATTTTCGGCACTACAGGCCCTGATACAAGAAATGGGACTTCAGGAAATGACACGATAGTTGGTTGGGCTAGTGGTGGTAATGCCAATAGTACCTCCGGTAACGATACCTTAAATGGTTTGGCTGGTAACGATTCCCTCGCAGGTGGGACGGCGAACGACAGTTTAAACGGTGGAGATGGCAATGACACACTTGACGGGGGTACAGGAAACGACACTCTAGCAGGTGGTGCAGGCAGTGACATCTTCGTAGGCGCTCAGGGTAATGACAGCATTAATGGCGGAGATGGTATTGATACCGCAGATTACAGTCAACTAGGTCAAATCACCTTGTCAGGTGTCGGAACCATTCAAAAAGCTGGAGGATTTGGGCAAGACACGCTCTTTAAAGTTGAAAGGATTATTGCTAATTCCAATATTGCCAATAACACCATAGATGCATCCGCATCCTTGTCTGGGGTATCTATCACAGTTAACCTGCAAACCCAAAATTTGGCTGCTAATAACGTTCCTGGTTTAGGAACATTGCCATTTACTGTGGTCAACTTTGATAATGTCATCGGTACAAATGGAAATGACAGCATTGTTGGCGACACCCAAAATAATCAATTATCCGGTGGTAATGGTAATGACACAATTGATGGGGGTACAGGAAACGACACTCTAAAAGGTGGTGCAGGCAATGACATCTTCAAAGGCAGTCAAGGTAACGACAGCATTGATGGTGGAGATGGAACTGATACCGCAGACTATAGTCAACTAGCTCAAAGCATTACCTTGTCAGGTGTCGGAACCATTAGAAAAGCTGGAGGATTGGGGCAAGACACGCTCTTTAAAGTCGAAAGGATTATTGCTAATTCCAATATTGCCAATAACACCATAGATGCATCCGCATCCTTGTCTGGGGTATCTATCACCGTTAACCTGCAAACCCAAAATTTGGCTGCTAATAACGTTCCTAGTTTGGGAACATTATCATTTACTGCGGTCAACTTTGATAATGTCATCGGCACAAATGGAAATGACAGCATTGTTGGCGACACCCAAAATAACCAATTATCCGGTGGTAATGGTAATGACACAATTGATGGCGGCTTAGGTACTGACACTTTGAATGGGGGAGCAGGCAACGACACTTACATCATTGACACTACTCTTGATACCATTACAGAGGCTGCGAATTCAGGCACAGATACCGTCCGGTCTTCTGTCACCTACACACTAGGTGCCAATCTGGAGAACCTGACGCAAAGGGAAGGTGGCAACATCGCCGGGACAGGTAACAGCCTTAACAACTTACTTTTTGGTAATACTTCTAATAACACTCTGAATGGAAGAGCAGGCAATGACACGCTAGATGGTAATGTCGGCAATGATATCCTCAACGGTGAGGACGGCAATGATAGCCTACAAGGCGGACCCGGCAATGACTTACTCAATGGTGGGTCTGGAGACGATATCCTCATAGGTACTTTTCCTGGTAGTTTGCTTCCACCTGGATTAGGGGAAACTGATACCTTGACTGGCGGGACTGGGGTAGATAGATTTATCCTGGGAGATGCAATAAATATTTTCTACGACGATAACAACACTACGAATGCTGGTTTTGGGGACTTCGCTACTATTAATGACTTCGACTCTAGCCAAGATCGAATTGAACTTAAAGGAGCTTTAAAGGACTACCGCCTGCAAGTTGTTGGAAGTAACACACGAATATTCGTAGACAAACCGATAGCAGAGACAGATGAAATCATCGGTATTGCTCTAGGAAGAAACAATCTCAGACTTGATAGTGATGACTTCCTTTTCTTAGAGCGGGAAAATGTGGGGGAAGGTACAAACAACACACTGGACAGCGCTGAAGGGTTAGGTTCGTTATCATCAGGCTCAAATGTTAATGTTTCAGCCCAACTCACAGCAGTTCAACCAGGGGACAATCCCGATTTCGACTTTTTTACATTTTCTTTAGCAAATGCGGGAACTGTGACTATCCGTACAACACTGACATCGGGAGATACAATTCTCGGACTGTTTGACGATTTTGGAACTTTACTGCTTAGTGACGACGATAGTGGCGGTGGCAATTCGTCATTAATCAGCAGTTTCCTCGGTGCAGGTACATACTCGATTTCAGTGAGTGACTTTTCTTCCTTTCCTGAAAATGGCGGTACTTTCTCTGCTGCCACTTTTGACCCTGCTTCTTATGGGCTACAAGTGAGTTTTGGATAATTACAGCTATTTTCAGGTAAATAGACCACGCGGTAGGGGCAGAGCATTGCTCATAGGTTTCAACTTAAGTTCAAACACTTATCCCACAGGCGTTTTACTAGCCCCTTCGGGGCGGGGTTGCAGGTTCGGGAATAGGGTGTAGGCGATAATTAGCCCCAACAACCATCTTCGTTACAAGCCCCGTCTTTCACTCTGGCTTGCATTGGTCGGAGCTTGTATCCCCCGACCAATGCTGTGTCCTTTACACCCTACACCCTACTCCCACACCCTTCTTTCTGACACCAACGAGCATTGCTGTACCCCTACGACAGATGTGGTTTAAATACATGAAAACTGCTGTAAGACAAGAGACGCGATGAATTGCCGTCTCTACAATAATCAGTCTTTTGGGGAACACATTGCCGTGTTTCCCTTTTAGTAGTTTTCTTCTAACCACGCCTGAAACATCAACACATCCCACAAATAATTTTGCCAGTTTCGCTCAGATGAAAGATGTTCTGCCCATTTTTGGCGAATCGGCTGCGGATTCAAAAATCCTTGTTGCTGTAGCCGATTTTCATCTAGTAGGTTTTCGGCCCAGTCTCGTAAAGGAACGCGCAACCAACTATCAATCGGCATTCCAAAACCCATTTTGGGGCGCTCAATCAAGTTTTGAGGTACATATTTATACAAAATCTGACGCAATAGCCATTTACCCTGACCATTACGGATTTTCAGAGAAAGTGGTATGCGCCAAGCTAATTCCACTACGCGGTGATCTAAAAATGGTATTCGACTTTCTAAACTCACCGCCATGCTGGCTCGATCAACCTTGACTAGGATATCGTCTGGGAGATAATTCACTGTGTCAAGGTACATCATCTGGTGAATGAAGTCGGGTAACTGCGATAATTGTTGGCGATCGCAGTAGTTCATCAAAGGCTTTAAACTATCTACTACTAATCCTTCTCGCTCCTTCCAATGAGAAATCATTTCTGTGTACAAAGCTTGGGCATCAGGAACAGCCAAAATTTCCGCAATCCAGTGCAATTTATCCCCAGGAGTAGGTTGCTTGAGTTTAGTTGGTAGCAAGTCTTGAAAGTTAGCCAAAGCACAATTCCAAGTTTGAGGCGATAAGCTAGACAGGGTACATGAAGCAGTCTGGCGCAAGGTTGGAGGTATCCAGCCAATCTTTTGCCAAGTGCTGTCACCCCAAAAATAGCGTGTGTATCCCGCAAAGAGTTCATCGCCACCATCCCCAGAAAGGCTAACTGTTACGTCCTGTTTCGCAAGCTGGGATATTAAGAAAGTCGGAATTTGGGAACTGTCAGCGAAGGGTTCATCATAAAGTGTCGGTAGCTTTGGGATAACAGCAAGTGCATCTTTTGGGGTTACATAAAGTTCTGTATGGTCTGTACCTAAATGCTGTGCTACTGCTTTGGCATAATGTGCTTCATTGTAGCTATCTTCATCAAAACCGATGGTAAATGTTTTCACCGCTTGGCTACTTTGAGCTTGCATTAAGGCTACTACTGTGGAGGAATCAATTCCTCCTGAAAGAAAACCTCCTAGTGGCACATCTGCAACCATCCGTAGTCCGACTGCATCTTGTAATAACGCCTCCATCTGTGCAACAGCTTCCATTTCCGACCCGGTGAAGGGTTCATTAACACCCAACTCAGCAGCTTTAATTGCAGACCAGTAGGGCACTGGATTGGGATGAGTATCCACGCCGTTCCAAGTGAGGATGGTTCCCGGTGGTAACTTATAGATGCCTTCGTAGATTGAATATGGTGCAGGAACGTAGTTATTTCGGAGATAAATTGCTAAAGCATCACGGTTGATTTTTGCTTGGAAAGCGGGATGAATTTTTAAAGCTTTTAACTCGGAGCCAAATAGAAAGGTTTGACCCATCCAACCATAATAGAGAGGTTTTTCACCCAAGCGATCGCGCCCTAAATGCAAAATTCGCTCTTGACGATCCCACAAGGCAAAGGCAAACATCCCATTAAAGCGCCCAATTGCCTCATGTAATCCCCACTGACTAAAGCTAGCCAGCATCACCTCAGTATCAGAACGTCCCCGAAAATGATGGTCTAGTGATTCAAGTTGACGCTTTAACTCCAAAAAGTTATAAATTTCGCCATTAAAAACAATTACATACCGACCGTTCGCAGATATCATCGGCTGATGTCCCTCTGGCGAAAGGTCTACAATCGCCAGTCGTCGATGCCCCAAAGCCATCCCTATCTCTGCATCAACCCAACTTCCACCATTATCTGGCCCTCGATGTAAAAGTGTGTCTGACATCTGCTGAACTATGTAACACAGTTCATCAGAGTTGACTTGTCTAGAGATATTCCAAAAACCAGCAATGCCACACATGGAATTTTAGCCTTCCAATTGAGTTTTTTTGTAATAAGTCAGGATCTCTTTGGTGCTGAATTCTTAGAGGATCTTTGAAAAGTGTTTCGCTGTGACTTTAGGCACTTTTTGATCCCTCCTTTTTAAGCTACGGTGTACACACAAGTTATCGATATCACTACCAGTCCTCGAATTACCCCACCCTAACCCTCCCCTTGCAAAGGGGAGGGAACTAGATTTCTTTTTTCCCCCCTTTCCAAGGGGGGATTAAGGGGGGTAATTCGATTTGTATGTACACCGTAGCCTTAAAAAGGGGGGATCTAAAATTTTTGATACCGACAAGAGAACTTTTCAAACATACTCTGACATTTTTTTGATTTTCATGATGAATTTCCTACTTTAAATCTTTGCTCTAACTGACTCGCCGCAGTCATAGCAGCCATTAATGAGAACATGATTAGGATGTAGCGTTCTTCTAAAATATTATGGCTAAATAGCCCCCAAAGAAGAATAAAAGCAGCAAAAGCCAAGCCAATATATTTAGTTTCACCGTGGGCATCTTGTATTACTGCATATACTAATACAGGTAAAATGAAAGCACCTAAAAATCCGTGGTCTGCCATGTAGTATAAATAGATATTGTGTGTAGATATATTCATATTCCAGGTTAAAGTTGAAGCAATTCCATTACCGAAAATTGGATGCTCAGTAAACATCTGCCAAGCTAATTGAGCCACTTCCAAGCGGGAATCAGCAGAATCTTCAGAGTCAGAGGTTGAAACGTTTTGGAACCATGAAATTCTTTCAAGAGAGTTTTGATTAAAGCTCAAATTTCGTAATAGTTCTTCTGACCACTGTGAGCCTAAACTAATAATTATTGTTCCTACTCCCAACACCCAATAAAGTAATTTATTAAAATGCAGTATACGGGTGATAGTAAAAATAATAACTGTAACTAACCAGCCAAGAATAGCTCCTCTAGAAAATGTCAACAGCACCCCGATACCGATGAGAGATACGAAAGGTAAACGATATATTGGTTGCAATAGACTCACACTAAAAATCATGCCAAGTACCAATGCAGCCCCATCATTATTGGGATTTAGATAAAATCCGGCAGACCGTCCACCAGTACCTAATGAGTTAAATGCAATTGGGTTAAAAAACTCATAAATGTTGTTGAATACAGCCATTAATACTGCAATAAAAATTGCCCATCTAGTCCAGAGATGAATATTATTGTTGTTGGAAAAAGTTAGGGAAATTATTATGATAAATATCACTGACAAAATCCGCTTTCTTAATTCTTCAATAATAATTTCAGTAGGTATTGAAAATAGGATGAACCATAAAAAAGAGATAGCGAGAAAACCAATACACCAAAGAATTACAGAGTGTGGTATGTATTTTTTATTTGAAAAAAGTAACGGGGTGGAGGCAATAGCAAAGAAGATAATCCAATACAAGGGAGGTTGAGAGAAGATTCCTGATGTATACAAATAGGAATTTATTTCTGTGAAGAAAATGAAAATAGAAACTATTGCGAGGGCACATTGATAATAGAATAGTAAATCTATTTTTTTACTTAGAGATGAATTCATGAGATAGACCAAGTAAAGCGGCTTCGGTTTTAAGGGCTAATTGAGCTACTGAGAAATAGTCAATAATTCGCTGTCGAATTTTAGTGCGATCGCACCCATAAATACCAATAGTTTCTATCAGCTTTTTCATAGCATTTTTCAAAGCCTCTGGATTTTTAGGAGGTACTACTACATCGGTATCACCAACAATCCAAGCAGAATCACCTACATCTGTCACCACACAAGGTACACCGCAAGCCATCGCTTCTCCGATTACATTGGGAAATCCTTCTGTATAGGATGAAGAAACAACAATATCTAGGGCATTGTATATTGCAGGCATATCTGTACGCGCTTTTACCCAGATCACTTGATCAGAAATACCTAATTTATTAGCCAGTTCATATAACTCTCGTGCATAGTTTTCTGAACCACTACCCACACAGACGAAACGGATATCCTGTCTCTCTTCAAAGAGTAATGCTGCTGCTTTAAGAAATGTGGGATGGTCTTTCCTTATATCTAGTCGCCCCACTAAACCGATTACAATCATGTCTTGATAAATTCCCCATGAGCTTCGTATTTTTATCCGATCTTTTTGATCAGGTTTAAATAATTCGATATCAATACCATTAGGAATTACCGTCATCTTATTAGCAGGAAATCCATGAGTGAGGTAATATGCTCGACCAGCATAAGAATTAACAATAATCAGGTCAGCAAAGCGAGATAAAAGACACTCTAACTGGAAAAGCAAACTCCCTAACCAATCGTAAAAATTAGGTTCTACATTAGATGAGCGTATTCCCCAAATCATGCGGGTTGAGGGAAAAAAAGGCTTCAAGAAGATAGTGAGTAAATTCGGTATTCCAATATATCCATGCAATATATCAGGGTGGATACGTTGAAGATGCTGAACAAGATTCCAAAAGAAGCCAAATAAATGCCAGCGCCCTTTTTTCTCCAAACATATTATTGGGATTCCATTATCTTTTAAGTCTTTATCTAAAGATAGTGAGCCACTAGGATATAAGCATAAAACTGTTATATCAAAGCATTGTTTATCAAGAGTTTTTACTAGTGTTACTAATTGTCTTTCTGCTCCTCCATAGTTTAGGTCACGAATGAGGAATACAATCTTTTTTTTCATGTATTTGAAAATATAAATTAGTTACTCAATCTGGAAAACCTCTCTCTAAGAGGATGTTTTAAAAGTAGTTAGCTGTGATTTGAATCGAATTATTACCCCCCTTAATCCCCCCTTATAAAGGGGGGAAACACGAAAATCCGGTTCCCTCACGCCACATACTTCAAGTCGGCGAAGCCGCCCAACGCAGTGGCTCCCCTTTATAAGGGGAGGGTTAGGGTGGGGTAAAAAAATATTTGATACATCAATCATGACTTTTAAAACCTCTCTCTAAATCTCTCTCCTTTTAGAAGAGAGACTTTGAATTTTCCCCTTCCCGCGCCGGTTAGGGTGTTAGGTTAATCGTTAGCTTTTCCATACGTGAAAAGTCAGTAATAACTTCAGCTAAGACTTCTTCCCACATTCCCATAATTTTCTCTACGCTGAATCGTTCGATTATTTCTGGCGCACGAGCAGCTAAAGATTTCCGTTCTTCTTCACTAGACATCAGTCGTTCCATTGCTGCGGCTAATGCTGACACATCTTCATTTGGAACCAAGATGCCATCTATGCCATCACGAATAATCTCTCGTGGGCCACTGGGACAATCTGTAGAGATGACTGGTAATCCAGATGCCATCGCTTCGCAGAGGGCATTAGGAAAACCCTCAAAGCGGGAAGACATAATAAAAATCTCCGCTTGCTGCAAAAAATCATAGTTATTTTTCACCATTCCAGGGAAATAAACGCGATCGCTCAATCCAAGTTGGTTACGCAAAGATTCCAAGTCTGGGCGTAGTTTACCGTCTCCCAAAATTGTCAAAGTCCATTCTGGATAACGATCCTTCAGTTGTGCAAAGGCTTGCAGCAGTAGATCAAAGCCTTTCTCTGGGACAAAGCGTCCCATCGCAACGAGCGATCGCTCTCTTAAAACTTTGTCCGATGATTGTTTTTCTATCGGTGGTAATACAACCATATTAGGGATAATACAGCTATTATTTTGTAGCTTTAATGGAAAACAATCTCTTGCTCTTTTAGTTTGAAAAACAATCCGATCTGCAAATGGATAAGTCTGTTGTCGTAGTTGTTTCCAAGCCCCACCTAAATAACTTTTTATTGGATTACTACGTTCAGATATCACCACTGGTATATTCAACCATCGCGTTGTTAATAAAGTAATCGCATTAATTTTAGACATGAAACTAATCACAACATCCGGATTGCTATTAATAATTGCATTTCGTAATGTTCCGATGCGGTTCAAATTATTATAGATACCTATAATCGCATTGGGAGATTTGCTAGCGATGCCTAACGGAGTGTACAGAACACGACTATCTAAATCAAATTGGGGTATTTTATTGTCATCAAATGTCAATATAGTAATTTGCCATCCCTTAGCTGCCCAGTAATTTGCCATGATTGACATGACACGTTCCGCGCCACCATAAGTTAGTGAATAAATAATCAGTGTTAGTCTCATTTTTAGATAAGATATTTTAGGAATAGTGGATTTTTTTCAATTCACAGAATAATCTATTAGTTTTTTATTGGCAAAATAGGTTAAGAAGAAGAATGAGAAAATATAAACACAAGCAGTAGATAAAGCGATACCTGTAACACCCAGCCATTGCATAAACACATAATTCAGAAAAATATTTATGGTTAAGTTACAAGCAGACCCCCACATCAATATATGATTTAATTGCATTGCAGAAATTAACCTAACAGCCAAAATTCCTGCGACATAAAAAGGTATTTGTAAGGCAAAGGAATTTTGGGTTTGAGCTACTAATTGAGTATCGTTAGCTGTAAACGAACCTCTTTGAAAGAGTATCTGGACTATAGACTCAGAAAATATAAACAAGAATGCTGCCAGTAAAGTAGTCGTGACAAAAATGATTTGCATATATCGTTTAAGTGTGCGACGTGTACCTATCCAATCCTTAGAAGCTACCATTTTGGAAAAATAGGGAATCACAGCAGTACTTAATGCTGTGGTAGCTAAAGATATCGGGAAGGCAATGAGCTTGTTACCGTAACTCAGCGCTGCTACACTACCAGGCGACAGCATTGCTGCCATAGATTGATCTACTAGATTTGTGCTACACATCAAAAAACCGCCTGCAATCATTGGTAAATACTGGCTAACAACCTGACGTAGATGAGTATCAAACCCATACCATTTGGGAAGCCATGAAATGCCTTGTCGGTGCAATGCTGCTCCTAAAAGAGTTATTTCTACTGCTGCACCGCAGACTAACCCCGCTGCTAAAGCGAAAATACCCCAAGATTTGAGCATTAAGAGCAATAAGACGCTAATAGTTGGAGTGATAATAGGTGACAAAGCTGCTAGAGCAAAACGCTCTCCTGCGTTCAATACAGCGCTCCAGATGATAATAATCCCACTTAAGAGAACAAAAGGTGCGATCGCACAGAGCAGATGAAAAGTCATATCTAACTTTTCGGGACTGAACCCAGCAGCAATATATGGTAAATACACATGTGCGCTAGCTACCATGACTATTGTCGTGATTCCTAACAGTCCCAAACCGCTAATTGTGGCTCCAGAGAAAAGCCTTTGGGCTACTTTTATACCTTCCTGCTCTCTTACTTGCATATAGACGGGTATAAGAGCAGTATTAAAAGAACCAGCAACGACATTAATGATAAAAGAAGGAACTAACAAGGCAATTAAAAATGCATCTAAGTCGTCTCCAGTACCAAATCTTTGAGCCACCACCAATTCTTTAGCTACAGCAGCAACTTTCACCAATGCTGTTAATAAACCAACTATCATCGCTGCACCAAAAATTTGGCGATTGATAGAGCCGCTTGTTAGTTGCTTCCAGTAATCAACTAAGCTTTGCAAACGCCACATTTTCATACCGTATGGGCAAGAATTGATAATTATTAAATCCAAAATCCAAAATCCAAAATCTAAAATCTAAAATTCAATAAGCGTGGTAATGATAATTGAGATAAACTCATATAAATTTTCAACAAATGTAAATATAGTTTACCCTTTATTGTGATGCCATTAATACAGTTAAAATTCTTGACAATTTCTCCACCAAATTTTTCTTTAAACTGATTAATACCTAATTTCTCCTGATCTGTGCTTCCGGTATACCAGCCTCCAAAATCATAAACGGAAATTCCTAAATTTTTAAATCTCACTATATCTTGCCAGTGATGGTAACGATTCGCTCGTCCTAAAATCGATTGATAGGAAGTATCATCACTATTTTTAAGTGAAGCAGAATGCAAAAGGCGAACTCTATTATGACTACGATAATAAACGTGCCAAATTAAAGATTCTCCATTTTGTAACTTGATCCGGGAAATATCAATTGCACCCGCGTTTACACGATTTTGTAGCTGATTTTTATTAATTTTAGATAACCCCTTCTGGGAAGCAAATGAATCATAAAAATCAGAAAATTCGTTGATAATATCAGAGTTTATATGCTCAAAACACTCATAAACAACCTGGTCTTTTTGCTCCGCTCGACGAATCTTATATCTATCATTACTACTAATACTTTCCCATAGTTCATCCTGACTTTTACTGAGGTCAATTAATCTTGTATGAAATTCATCAGACTGACCACCTTTAATCGGTTGTATCCATTGTCTGTAATGGAGTACGTCCACATTACTTAATTCTGGTGGATCTTCATCAAACCAGACTTCTCCCACTGAAAAAATAAATTTCTTTGTGACAATCAACATCTCTTGTTTCCTCACTTGATGATGAAAATTCAACTCATTAATAAAGTAATAATTATTAATTATTAACCTTGAAACGAGCATTTATCCGTTTTTGCAAAATTGCTAATATTGAATTTTGTTTGATAACTAATCTATCTCGCTTTCCATCCACACATGCTATCCATTTATTTGTGCCAATTTTGTGAGGATCAATATGGTGCATACCTATTTGATTCCAACCCATTCCACTTGCTTTGATAACTGGATTTCCTTTAACTGCTTTCTCTTGATAACTTGTCGTTGTCAGTTCAGTGATTTCAAATGCTCGAACTTTATTCCCATAAATACGCTCACAATCCTGGGTATATCTAATAATTTTGTCATCGAGTACTACAACTCTACCGGCTGGTCTTGTGTTGTTTTTATTTCCCTCAATAACAGGACTTTTAGGATGCTCAATCCAGCCACCTGTCAAATCTTGAGAATAATAAAGACGCAAAATATTCCGGTCTTCTGATGTTGCAGTCAATAGCCACCACAGATTATTGTATTGAAAAATACTAGGGTCTACAAAATCATTTTTATCAAGTAAGGTTTTAATAAACGTCCATTTTTTCGGGAAATTACTTGCTTTATATAAACGAATAGAATCGGCTTCAGAAGTTTCTGGAATCATATAGTATTCGTTTTGGAATTTGAACACGTATGGATAAGATAAGTGAAACGGTTCATCAAGTACAATTTGTTGGTAATTCCATTTATATGCATCGTTGCTAGTTGCTAATCCGATTACTCCTTTATTTTGGAAACTATTTAGTACTTCAAAAAACATATACCAAATGCCATCCTCACAAACCATAAATGGGTCAGCAACAAAGTTAGCAGGGACATCTGTTATATCCTTAGCAGTCAAAACTGGATTACTGATTTTTTCTGGACAAGCAAAATCAAAAAGAGATTCACCTGTATAGATTCCAATTGACCAATCACTTCTTCTTGTGACAAAAGTCTTGGCTATATTTTTAATTCCAGTCAAATATCTATCGTTAACTCTAGAGAATTTATCCAATGCTTGTAATCTACTATTAGTTTGATAGTTTTTGTACATATTTATTCTTCTACCTTCCATTTTAAATTTGTCATTGTTGTACCCTATTTACGGTTTTACCTGTGCCAGTATTCTGACAGAAGTATTGCTGGTAATATTTGCTGCTGCATAACTTTCTAAGTGTTTTGGTTTATATCCTGGCACTAGTTCTTCAAGCAAACGCAGAATAAAACTCGTATCGTTTTTAGCTGCTGCTTGACATAAAGTCGCTACAGTAATAGACAAATTTTCTGGAATCATCTTACTAGCATTTTTGACTACTAACAGTTTTTCGTGTTGGGTTGGTTCATATTCTTCTCCAGGAATAAATAATTCCTCAAATAACTTTTCACCTGGACGTAAACCAGTAAATACAATCTCAATATCTTGGTTAACTTCGTATCCTGAAAGGCGAATTAGTTCTTTAGCTAAGTCAACAATTTTCACAGGTTTACCCATATTCAACATTAAGACTTCACCACCACGACCAAGTACAGTAGCCTGCAAAACTAGTTGAACGGCCTCTGGAATTGTCATGAAATAACGACGAATCTCTGGATGGGTAACGGTTACTGGGCCACCTGCTGCAATTTGTTTTTTAAAGGTGGGAACTACACTACCCCGACTACCTAAAACGTTGCCAAAGCGCACCGTAACATAAGGCTTACCACTTTCTCTTGCGGCTTGCAGCACTAACATTTCAGCGACTCTCTTACTAGCACCCATAACATTAGTAGGATTAACTGCTTTGTCTGTAGAAATCATCACGAAATGTTTCACATCATATTGCAGTGATAGTTCTAGTAAATTTTTTGTCCCCATGACATTGTTGGTGATTGCTTCTACTGGATTTAATTCCATTAGTGGGACGTGTTTATGAGCCGCAGCATGAAAAATTACATCAGGTTGGAATAGCTCGAATGCATGTTCTAATCGAGACTTAAAGCGAATATCTGCAATAAAAGTTGAAATACGAGGAGTGTCTCTTGAAGATTTACCCTCATTTTCGATAACTTGAATAAGTTGTTCTAGTTCTTGTTGGATATTGAACACAGAATTTTCTCCATGTCCTACAAGGATCATTTCAGCAGGATTGCATTTAAAAATTTGGCGGCAAAGTTCGCTACCAATTGATCCACCTGAGCCTGTGATCAATACTGTTTTACCCTTGAGAAATTGAGCAACTTGATCAATATCTATTTGTACAGGTTCTCGTCTGAGTAAATCTTCAATTCGTACATCCCGAATACTGTCAACTCGCACACGACCATTGAGGATTTCATGAATGCCTGGTAAAGTGCTAGTTTGAGTTCCAGTTGCTTTGCAAATATCTAGAATTTCCCGAATGACTCTACCTGTAACTGTAGGCATTGCAATGATAACTTTATGAATTTTGAGAGATTTTAAAACATCAGGAATTTGATAGCGATCGCCTACTACAGGAATGCCACGTATATATGCGCGAAACTTGTGCGGGTCATCGTCAATAAAAGCAACAGGATGAAACCCTAATTGAGGATTTCTTTGCATTTCTTGTACAAGAGAAACGCCAGCATTGCCAGCACCAACTATTAACACACGGTCTTGTGGCTTAAATACTGTATGTTGTTGGCTGATTCTTTCTACAATCCTAATACTGAAACGCAACCCACCAATAAAAATACATGAAAGCAAACCATCGATTAATGGTAGTGATTGTGGTAGCGTATCTAATCCTAAATACGGTATAAATCGCATAGCATCAAAGAATACAGCTTGAACTATTACCGCAATACCTATTAGAACAGTTATGTATAGAAGCTCCTCAATACTGGCATAGCGCCAGTAAAGTCTATAAAAACCAAAATTCCACAATACAGTTAGTTTGACTGCTAAAAAAAGTATTGTTGCAATTCCTAGTCTTGCCTTATATTCTTGGATAGAAAAATTGCCATTTAAGCATAGATTGAGAGCAAAAAAGGCTGTAAATGAAAAAACAATAGTATCAAAAAGAAACAAATGTTTGTTTTTTAAATCTAGCAATTTCGTCAACAAGCCGCTAATTAATTTTTGAGGTAGCCAGTGAGACACAAATAATAAGCAATCCATGTATGTAAAATCCTCTCAGATAATTTAAATAATCATCTCAAGCAAGTAGAAAAATTCCAATTTTTTTGGGTCAGTAAATATAGTCAATTAACGCCATTTAAAGAATGTTGCCACTATCAATTTTACCTATATAGATACTCGTTTTAGGGAATTGCAACATCTCAGCAATTGACTAAATTGACATTAGACTATTAATGTCTATAAATAGTCTCTATAAATCAATACAGTTTAGCGAGTGATTATTTATTCTATCCTTGCAAAGATGTTGCACATAGCTTGCTTCCGTATTCATTTATTCAATGAGTTTTTTGGCTCAAAATAGATACTTCTAACTATTTCAATTCAATATTTTAAATCAGCCAATAGCTATGCTCACGACTATTAACAATAGTAGCTATTGTTAATGTTTTATCCTTCAAAGCGGTTCCAGATTGAATTTGCATAATTAGGGCGGACAAGATGCCCACACAAGAGTTATATAAATTTTAGATATGCAAACTAAATGTGGTTTAGCTTATTAACTTTGTAGCAGTTTTTTATTAGTCGCGTCATGCCAATTTGGCGTAACTTATGCATATAAAAAGACATAACCACAGATGCTTAACTGTAGGCTAGTAGTTATTGTTACTTCTCTATTGATTTAAACTTGCAAAAGTCCCTGATCCCCCTTAAAAAGGCTGGCTCTAATTCCCTTGAATTCTTCTTCAATTTTTTCAGTTCTCAAAGCAGAAGTCATAGTAACAATTGCCACTATGACTTCTACTGCGTTTGATTTATGTGCTTGCTGTTGAGTATTTCTGAGTCTTGATTTAAATTCCCAACTAAACCTTTGCTTCCAAAGATTTGAGTAACTCGGTATTCACGCCCGACTCACGAGTTAGGGCAATTTTGCCTGTGCGGGCGATTTCTTTCAAACCAAATTTTTGCAACACCTGCACGATCGCTACCATTTTACCTGGATCTCCCACAACTTCTAAGGTGAGAGAATCTTCCGCCACGTCCACGACTCGCGCCCGGAAAATCTGAGACAGTTCGATCACTTCTGAGCGATTGCTGCTACTAGCATTGACTTTCAAAAGCATCAATTCCCTCTCGACGCAAGGAGTTTCGGTAATGTCCTGTACTTTTAGGACATTGACTAACTTGTACAGTTGCTTGGTGAGTTGCTCGATAACGCGATCGTCACCAGGGACTACCATCGTAATTCGGGAGACTCCTCCTTGTTCAGCAGGGCCAACAGCAAGGCTTTCAATATTAAAGCCGCGACGTGCAAATAAACCAGAAATGCGGGAAAGAACACCCGCCTCATCTTCTACAAGAACCGAAAGAGTATGTTTCATCTTCGCCAACAGAGGCTAGAGCAGGAATTGAGTAACGCAGACACTAGCTAAGGGCTACGCTAGAGGTACTACCGCACTAAATTGTTAGTGCGACCTTCTATTTTAAACTTAATGGTTGCACTCATTGCATTCTTTAAAGATAAATTGGACAGAAATCATACTCCAAGCATGAATTGAATGGAATGTATATCTTTTCATTGGCAGATGCCGAGCTTCTGTAAAACTTTTATACTTACGTTTGATGAGTCTTTAATTAGGAGAAAAGTTTATATGAGTTGGTTAAAAAGACTGTTTGGAATGGAAAAACCTCAAAATGCACAAGTAAATCCGACTGCACAGGCCATACCGCAAGCTCCAAGTACTAGCGTTTCACCTACTGCTACTCAATCTATACCCCCAGAACGTCTGGGATTAAACGGAGAATACGACCAAAGTGGGTTGGCAAAGCGGGTAGCGTTGGCATTTGATGAAGATCCCCAACTCGATGATGTTAATACCCTTTGGGTAGCTCAAACAGGTAGCACTGTAGTGTTGAAAGGTAAAGTTCCTAGTCAAGAAATTCTTAATAAGATGGTTTCTGTGGCTAATTCTGTGCATGGAACTACAGATGTTGACACTAACCAAGCCACGATTGGCTAGATGTCAAAGAATTTAAAGGTATTAGTGATGCGATCAATGCGATCGCTCCCACTGCATAATATTTAGGGAATATTAGAGAATAACCAATGGTTGGCGATCAGCCAACCCATCTCTCAATCCAATCCAAAATCGCTTGGTTAACTTGTTCTGGACATTCATCATGGGGACAATGCCCTACATCCTCTAGATTCAGCACTTCCAGTTTCTCGTTGTACTGGGCAAATTGGCTAGCAAGGGCTGGCGGAACAAACCGATCTTTTTGTCCCCAAATTAACAGCATCGGAATTGTTAAGGTTGGTAACACTGTCTTGACACTGGGACTAAAATTAATTCCGATCGCAGCTTTGAACAAAGCACTAAATGCCCTAGCGGAACCCCGGTCTTGGGGAGGCCCTGCTAAAATTTCGATCAGTTCATCGGTAATCGCCTCTGGATTAGCGTAGGCAAGACTAGCCCAACGGCGCAGCACCCCAGGACGGCGGACGAAGTTAAACACAGGTTTAAGTATTAACGGCGAAGCGACAACATTTTTAATTGCTCTGACAAGTGGGCGTAGTACAGGAGGAATTGCTTCTTGTTCTAAAGACGGGTCTGGTAAACTCATCATCACCATACCCCCCACCATATCAGGATGGGCAGCAGCGGCGGCCATAGAAATCAGTGAACCGTTGGAATTGCCTATTAATATTGCTGGTTGACGGATAAATGTTTTCCAGAAATCATAAACTTGCTCTACCCAGAGTTCAATACTGTAATTAGCTGCGGCTTTTTCAGAAGCGCCAAAACCCAGCATATCGATGGCGTAAACTGTGTGATGCTCACCCAACACCTCTAAATTATGTCGCCAATGACCAATGGAAGCACCAAAGCCATGTAACAGAATTAGAGGTGTTGTATTGTGGTGATTTTGGCTAGGGCGAATGTAAGTGTAGCGGGTTTGCCAGCCGTGCCAAATCCAATCTCTTTGATTACCAACTCGTTCCTGCCAGTGTACTGTAGTGGTCACACTTACCTCCGATTTATCAGCGTTGAAATCCCATTATAAGAATTGGGGATTGGGGATTGGGGATTGGGCATTGGGCATTGGGCATTGGGCATTGGGAATTGGGCGGGGTGTAGAGGGGAAAACTCTTGAACCTATTCCCCATGCCCCATGCCCCATTCCCCATTCCCTATTTACTTAACAAATTGCGGCATAATTTCAGCTGCGGTAAATATTCCATAGATGCCGCGTTGGTGCAATTGTCTACCAGCTTTGAGATAGCCGAAAGCAGGGCCGCAGACATTTGCTGCCATGCTGGTTTCATCTCCAAGAGTAAAAGTATGGGTAGAAATCTTCCCTTCAAAGGTACGTCCTGTTACCTTCACATTGGTGCTGAGGGGCTTTTTGGGATTGCGGGTATCGACTACACCACCAACTGTAACGCGATCGCGCCCCACTATCCCTGCCACTTCTAACATCACATCATCAGCATGTTCCATATTTGTCAATGTCAGCACGCCATTAGTTTTATCTAGTAGTGCTTCTACTTCCGCGTCAGTCATCGCCCTAGCAGTTTCCACTGTGTAACCAGGCATGTGGCCGATGTCCTCTCGAACAGTGGCGCGGTAAGCTTCCCAGTTAGCAATTCCCACCCCAAAGGTAATTTCAACTTGATGAATTTCGGCGTAGCTTTGGGCGGCTAAAGCTGCTGCTGCTGTTAGTAGTCCAGGTGTAGCACCACATCCTGTCATGTAGGTAATCCCAGCGGCTTGCAGTTCCTCTTTCATCGCGAGGAGTTGTTCTACAGCAGTGGTGCGTTTAATCGCATCTACTAATACCCCACGCCAACCAGATTTGATAAACTGCTTGGCTACAGTGGGAATAAAGTCATTAGGTAGGTTGGGTAAAGCCAAAAAATACCCATCTACAGGTTGAGCTATTTCGATTAAATCCTGAATACTTTGATTTGTTAATGTCCCAACTGGCTCTAAATAACCCACCGAACCTTCGGATTGATAGGTTGCAATGGATTTTTCAGTATTTAAACCGTCAGCAGCATAAGCGTAGCCTTTTTGATCTGCTGCTGCGACTAAAATCATTTCCCGTTTGCCAGCAACTACCTTGGCGGCTGCTTGTCCGAGTCCGCCGAAACCCAGTACTCCCACGCGTATCGCTGGTGAAATATTTAGAGAATTTTTGATTTGTTCAGAATTCATAGTCAATTCGTTAAGTTGAATCAAAAGCCTTTGGCATTCTGCATCTCAGCTTCCGGCTTTTAACTGGTGGCTGATCGCTGATAGCTCAAAGCTATAGAGATTAATTATGATTCATTATCCTGGGTTCTTTGGCTTGATATTGCAGATATTTATCTGTTTCCTGCCGCGACCAGACAGGTCTTGGCCCCAACTGAGGTAAAATCGGCGTTGCATATTTGCAGGATGATTTTGCTAGTTTTGTGGGATGAGCATCTTGCCACTGGTGTCAACTTAACGCGAAACCACACGTCCGCCAGGGATTGTAAATCCCTGTCTCATAGCTAAAGTCCTCTGAAGAGGACTTCATAGCGCAAAAATTTTCAGTCTACTTCAGTAGACTTGAGCAATTAGTCAGGGATTTACAATCCCTGGCGGGTGAACAACACCCAATCAGTACGCTATTTTTGGCTTAAGTTGACACCAGTGGCGAGACGCCCACCCTACAAGAATCATCCCTTGATTCAGCAACGCCGTAAAACCTCCTGCCTCCTGCCTCCTTCAACCTTCACTTCTTCGCCTGTATTACTTGTAAACTACCACCTGCATATAAAGTTGGCTCACCTACATCAAAGCCAGTCTTAGTTAACAACTCAGCTAAATCAGTTTTGAGCAATTCCCAAGCTGTTTCCGTCTCAAACAACCATAAAAACACTGATACCCCAGGCCAAAATATCGGATTTGTTGGAGCGTGAAAATCCACTAGTGTAAACACCCCTCCTGCTTTTAGTACTCGATAAACTTCATTAATAATTTTTCGTAATTGCTGAGGCTGCATCTCGTGTAATGCAACGCTGGTATGCACCACATCAAACAGATTATCTGCAAATGGCATCTCCTCGGCAAAAGCTTCTATATATGAAGCTGAGGGTACATTTTGCCGCGCCCGTTGTAAAGACTTAGGTGAAGCGTCCAATCCTGTTACATTTTGTGAAATTTTTACCAAAAATTCCGTCGTTTGTCCACTGCCGCAACATAAATCTAATATGTGAGTATCTGAGTGAATTGTTAAGCCTTGCAAAGCAAGTTGCCGAAAACGAGCTTCACCACCTACACTTAAGGCTGCTAAACGAGAGATACCATCATATAACCACTGATAGCGGTAACTCCAATCTCTTAAAATTGTTGCCATTGCATATTTCCTTGCTATTAAGCTTTATATTTAATAAAGATATATTGTTAACATTAGTAAAAAACCTGAAAAGATTGGGGGAAAGTAACTGCTATGGGTCGTGTAGGCGTCTTATTACTCAATCTCGGTGGCCCCGATAAGCTAGAGGATGTCGGGCCGTTTTTATACAACCTATTTTCCGATCCGGAAATTATTCGCCTACCATTTCGCTGGTTGCAAAAACCCCTAGCCTGGTTTATTGCCACGCGGCGAACCAGAACATCTCAAGAAAATTATAAGCAAATCGGTGGTGGTTCACCATTGCGGCGGATCACAGAAGCCCAAGGTGAAGCTTTAAAAGAACAGTTAGGTTTTTTGGGGCAAGAAGTTGATATTTATGTGGGAATGCGTTATTGGCATCCCTATACAGAAGAGGCGATCGCACAGATCAGCCAAGATAAGGTAGAACACCTGGTAATCTTACCACTATATCCCCAGTTTTCTATCAGTACCAGTGGTTCCAGCTTCCGGCTTTTAGAAAAGCTTTGGCAAGAAGACCCAAAACTTCAACCAATTGATTACACAGTCATTCCTTCTTGGTACAAACAACCAGGCTACCTGCAAGCAATGGCGCAACTCATAGCCCAGGAACTTGAGCAATTCCCTAACCCGGATGAGGTTCATATATTCTTCAGCGCTCACGGCGTTCCGAAAAGCTACGTTGAGGAAGCAGGCGACCCTTACCAGGCGGAAATTGAAGAATGTACTGCGTTGATTATGCAGACTCTCAATCGGCCCAATGCCCACACCTTAGCTTACCAAAGCCGTGTCGGCCCAGTAGAATGGCTCCAACCCTATACTGAAGATGCTCTCAAAGAACTAGGCGCAGAAGGCGTGAAAGATTTGGTTGTCGTGCCAATTAGTTTTGTCTCAGAGCATATCGAGACACTACAAGAAATCGATATTGAGTATCGGGAAGTAGCCGAAGAATCAGGAATTCACAACTTCCGTCGCGTACCGGCTCCTAATACCCATCCAGTATTTATTAATGCACTAGCCGAATTAGTGATCGATGCGTTGAGAAACCCCAGTTTCAAGCTTTCCCAAGCTGCTCAAATGAAAAAAATGGTAAAGATGTACCCTCAAGAGCGTTGGGAGTGGGGTCTGACGACTAGCGCTGAAGTATGGAATGGTCGGATTGCGATGCTCGGTTTTATTGCCTTAATCGTAGAGCTAATTACTGGTCATGGCTTTTTGCACATGATTGGGCTTTTGCAATAAAGGGCATTGGGGATTGGGGATTGGGCATTGGGTATTGGGCATTGGGCATTGGGCATTGGAAAAATCTTCCTTTGTCCTTCCGTTTGCATAGCGTCTCCGTTATAAAAAGTTTTGTACCCCGTTGGGGATGACATAGCCATCAAAGGAAGCCTGATTTTTAGACTTCTATGCTTGCCCCATGCCCCATGCCCCATGCCCCATGCCCAATGCCCCATGCCCTACGCCCTACGCCCTACGCCCTACGCCCTACGCCTTGTACCCTTGTTATACCAGCCATACCACTGTTTAGCACTACGAACTGCAAACCAGAGCAGTATTAAAGCAATTACTCCTCCTTGCCAGGGAGCATCAAAGGCAAAAAGCACTAAAGCAATACACAAGGTATCTTGAAGAAATACTGCCCACAACGGTAAGCCACGTAACCGATAGAACCAACCAACTTGGACTAACTGGAGTACCAAAGCTAGCAAACCCCCAATTATGGCAATCAGCCAGTTTGGCGTTGCTGTTGCGGTAGCTACTCCTAAACCCATAATTGCGCCCACGAGGGGAGACATAAATAACTGAATCAGTTGGAGCAATCTTTGCCCCCATAGTTTTTTTGAGACTAATAATTCAATTAATGACCAACTGGTGAGGCAGCCTAATAATATTGGTGGAGAAATGTGAGATAAAATTGGAACTTGCGACCATAAGTTACTACCCTGCAATAGTCCAATAATTAGCAAAGGTATGCCTATTCTCATTCCTGCTGCGGCAGATGCAGAAAGTGTGGCTAGGATTTCAATCATCAAAGCACTGGTAACACTAATAAATAAGTAAGTATTTGTTGTGTATACTACCCACTATGAGCAATAATTCCAGCATTAAACAAATTGCAATACTAAATTTTGTTGGTATCTTTATATAGGAATCTGCTTTGATTTTTGAACTTACTTGCGTGGGTAGGCAATAGGCAATAGGCAATAGGCAATAGGCAATAGGCAATAGGCAATAGGCAATAGGCAATAGGTAATAGGCAATAGGCAATAGGCAATAGGCAATAGGCAATAGGCAATAGGCAATAAGCAAGAAGGCTTTTTGAGTTGTAAGGTGTTTTTTCAAAAATCAAATAAGAGTCATATATATCTTTTTTGTAATATCTGCGTATTTTTTGGGTAACAAGTTAGTAGTAAGCGCTTAAGCGCTCACTACAAGCAAATTAATCCTAAATACCTAATCGTTGGTAAACTTCTTCTAAATGCTGGAGATGTTGCTGGGGGTCGAAACAGACCTCTAGTTCTTCTGGAGATAACTTTTGAGTAACACGCGGGTCTTTGCTAATCAAGTCTTGGAAGTTGCCTTCTGCTTTGTTCCAAGCAGCGTGAGCGCTTTCTTGAACGATCGCATAAGCATCTTCTCGCTTGCTTCCCTTATCTATCAGAGCCAGTAGCACTTTTTGGCTAAACACAACCCCGCCATAACAGTTGAGATTCCGTTCCATGTTCTCAGGATAGACCAACAGGTTTTTCACCAAGTCGGTTATTTCTGACAACATAAAGTGAGTCAAAGTGCAAGCATCTGGCAAAATTACTCGTTCTACAGAACTGTGGGAAATATCCCGCTCATGCCAAAGGGCAACGTTTTCTAAAGCTGCACCGGCATGACTTCTGACGAGTCGTGCCATTCCCGTCAGGCGTTCCGAACGGATGGGGTTGCGCTTGTGTGGCATTGCTGAGGAACCTTTCTGACCTTTGGCGAAAAATTCTTCAACTTCCAGAACGTCTGTTTTTTGCAGATTGCGAATTTCTACAGCAAAGCGTTCGATGGATGCGGCTACCAAAGCTAATTGTTGCACGTAGTCGGCGTGGCGATCGCGGGAAATAACTTGGGTTGAGGCTGTATCGGGTTTGAGTCCGAGTTTTTCGCAAGCGATCGCTTCTACACGGGGTTCAACATTTGCATAAGTTCCCACTGCACCGGAAATCTTACCCACTGCGATCGTTTGGCGGAGTATTCTCAGGCGTTCTTGGTGTCGCAACACTTCTGCTAACCAACCAGCTAGCTTGAAACCAAAAGTAATCGGTTCAGCGTGAATACCATGCGATCGGCCAGCCATCACTGTATGACGATGTTCCCGTGCTTTTTGGCGAATTACCTGAATCAAATCTTCCAGACGTTGCAATAATAGATCCAGGCTGGCAACCAATTGCAATGCTAAAGCCGTATCCAAAACATCCGAGCTAGTTAAACCCAGGTGAATATAGCGTCCGGCATCACCAACATATTCATTGACATTTGTCAAGAAAGCGATGACATCATGGCGGACTACAGCCTCAATTTCCAGTACCCGCTTCGGGTCAAAATCTGCCTTGGCTTTAATTTCCTCAACCGCCTCAGATGGAATGTAACCAAGTTCAGCTTGAGCCTCACAAACAGCAATTTCGACTTCCAGCCAAGTTTTTAGTTTATAGGCTTCACTCCACAGATTAGCCATTTCGGGCAAAGTATAACGCTCAATCACAGTTCGGCACAGAATACAACCGTCATATTCTACAGTCTAATTAATGTAGATCACTTTTTAATGCTACTTTTTGCTGAGGGACGGAACTAGTTTTTGCATCTGACATGATGATACTAATCCTGCCATCAGCCTCCATATATGCAAACTTCACATCGGTTATAAATTCTACACCTTGCTGACGTAACTTGCTCATCAATTCATCATCTGTAATTAACTCTCGTTGCAAATGACGCTCAATCATCCGACCATTTTTTACCAATAGCAGCGGTGGCTGATTCATAAAACGTTGGAATCGAGGAAGTTTGTAACCTAACCAGTTCAGCAAGTAACTCCAAAAAATCACAGTTCCTACCAGGATAGCACCCTCAGTAATCGATGTATAATTACTTGCCATAGCATTTTGAGCAGCTTCAGCAAATAGCACAACTACGAGTAAATCAGTGATTCCTAGTGTTCCGAGTTGTCGGCTAGGAAGTACACGTAGCACCGAGAACAGCGCTAAATAGACCAACGAACCACGGATAATCAACTCAAAGACGCTGATACTAGGAACAAAAATTGCCTGCCAATCGATGAAAAACCATTTTTCCGTTACCACTGATTTTCTCCCTGGTTCAATAGAATACTGGAAAAAATCCAGTATAAGGTTATTTGCGTAAAACAGGCTTTAAGTCAGGGTTTGAAACTGATTAAAATCGCGGATTTTTTCTTCTCTGTTGTAAGCGTTTGGGCTTTCTAAAAGACTGGAAGAAACGATTCATCAAGCGAGAAAATGGCTTTTTATTAGTTGATGATTGCCCCTTTGGAGCCGTGCCATTATATTCCGTGTTATCAGATATAGGGATGGCGTGTTTAGTTGGAGTTATGCCACTGCCATATCTTCTGGAATAAACTTGGGTAAATTCAGCACCGAAGAAAAGAATCTGTGCGGCATAGTTAACCCAAGCTAAGATTACTACCAGTGAACCAGCTGCACCATAAGCTGAACCGAAACTGCCATTACCTAAATACTGTCCTAATAAAAATCTCCCAATGGAGAATAAAAAGGAGGTGAGCATAGCTCCAATTAAAACATCACTCCAAGCAATTTTGACATCTGGTAGGACTTTAAAAATGAGTCCGAACAGGAATGTAGTGATGGCGAAAGAGAGGATGAAATTGAGAATCTGCCAGATAAAATCAAGACCTGGGAGCAAGTTGCTAAAGTATGTTACTAATGCTGCTAAGGCTGTACTAATTACTAGAGAAACTAATAGTAAAAAACCAATACCGATCACCATTGCAAAGGACAAAAAGCGTAGGCGAATAATGTTAGTTACACCGCGTCCAGGTTTCGGTTTCACTTCCCAAATCGTGTTGAGGGAATCTTGCAACTCAGTAAATAAACCAGTAGCACCTAAGAGCAAAACTACAACACTAATAATGGAAGCGATCGCTCCTGTCTGTGGTTTGTTAGCATTGTTAATAGCTGTTTGGATAAATTCTGCGCCATCTTGGCCGACTAAACCTTGAATCTGTCCGACGATTTGACCCCTTGCCGCCTCTTCTCCAAATACTGCCCCTGCGATCGCAATTACAATAATTAGCAATGGTGCAATAGAAAAAATTGTGTAATAAGCCAACGCCGCCGCTAACCGTGAGGCTTTATCCTCACTCCATTCTTTAAATGTCTCTTGGAAAAGCTTCCAAATTGCTTGCAAATTCATCCAATCAGTCTCCTTCTAGGGATGTTGCTTAGTCCCTGATATATTGGATACTGATTGACTGGGTGGTGACATCCTCCCAAGGGAGTTTATGCAGCATTCTGGAGGAGGAATTTAGAATTTTATAGTGCAATACAGTTCAGATCAGACCAAAACACTTGTAGAGACGGCGATTTATCGCGTCTTCAAAGACCAATTATCTACACCAATAACCCTTAACCCAGGCGTATTGGTTTTTAATACCAATTCAATTAATGATTGCAACACATCCTTGGGTAAAGACGCGATGAATCGCGTCTCTACAAATGGTCTATTTTTGGCATTCTTTTTTAAAATTGGTATAACCAACCTTTCATTGCATTCTGTCGATTGTGCGATACTGAATCGCTTCCGCTACATGATTTGTTTTTAGCTCATCTTCTGCCGCTAAATCTGCAATAGTCCGTGCTACTTTGAGAATGCGATCGCTTGCTCTGGCTGATAATCCTAATTTTTGGCATTGCTGAATTTGAGTATGAATGTTTCCAAACTCTTACAAAAAAGAATGAAAACTCAGTCTTTATTTTTGTGTCTATGCACCGATGCTTGAAATTTTCATACTATTAATCAGCAATGCCGCTTCATTTTATAAAAACAAAGCTAGTTGGATCTGAGCAAGAAGGAGTTGAAAAATTCTTGGCTCTCTAGTGTCAGTTGCTTTGGTGTTCTTGCTCCCAAAATAAAAAGACGATCGCCCACAAGTGTCATCCGATAGTTGCCTGTAGTGCCATCTTTGTGTTCAACCATCACCTCAAGAGCAGGGTGCTTATCATACTTAAGGGCTTTACTTTGAGTAATAGTACCTTGTGTTTCACCCTCACTACTAAAAGCTGATTGAAAACCCGCCATCATCTTATCCTGAAGTTCTTGCTCGTTTAGAGATTCAATTTCTGACGAAACAGATGTTTCCAGAATGATGTATACAGTTTCAGTTGCTTCATTGTAAGACAATAACATTTCAGGTGTTTCTTCAAGTATTTCACCCGGCATCCCAATTGAATAAAGCTCTCTGGTGTAAGTTTTATTCGCAGTAAGCTGAGTCAAGAGTTGTTGAGATCGCATTGAATTATTGCTCAATCCAAATGCAAAACTCGGCAAGCTTGAGAACAAAAGAGTTGATGCTACAACGGGAGCCGCGAGACTAAATGAAAAGGATCTGAAGGTTTTATTCAACATGGAAGCTTCTCCTGAATTGGATGCTTCCAATATAGTTAGGGCGTGTCTGCGTTCGGCTCAAAGTTCTTCGCGCAATGATTAACTTTTGATTGAGTTATTATTATGTAATGATTGTTTTATTCCTGTTGTAATTGCTGTTTCCGTTCTTGCAGATTCTTGCGTAAATTAAACGTGTCTTTGTCATTTGAGTTTAGTAGAATCGCGCGATCGTAGTCTGATAGTGCCTGATCATAGAGACCTAGAGCCTCATGTACTCGTCCACGTCCAGAAAGTGCCTCCTGATCGGCTGAATTGATTTCAATCACGCGATCGTAGTTTGATAGTGCCTGATCACCTAGATCCTCATAAACTCGTCCACGTCCAGAATATGCCTCCTGATCGACTGAATTAAGGTCAATCGCTCGATTGAAATCTTCCAGCGCTTTTCGATACAGTTCCTCTTTACTAAATTCTCCTAATTTTCCCTGATTGCTCGCTGCTAAGTAATAAAGAAAACCTCGCATGTAGATTGCTTCATCGTCATTACCAGGATCTAGTTCAACTGCTTGATTGAGGTCTGGCAGTGCTTTTTCATATTTTCCTATTATTCCATAGTAGGAACCCTGTTGAACCCATGCCGATGCTATCTTACGATCTAGCTTAATTGCCTGTTCCAAATCTGCCAAAATTTCTTCTTCTCGCTCCTTGCCATATAAACTCCACAAAGCATGGGCCCGTGAAGTGAGCGCTTTAGCAGTGAGTGCTTTATCATGATTAGGATTGAGTTGCAGTGAGCGATTGTATTTTGAGATAGCTTCTTTATAGCGTTTATCAAAAGCCAGATGCTTACCCTCATAGTAAAGAGCCTCAGCCTCACCAAGTGTTTTATATTTTTGCGCCTCAGATTCAGGATTTAATAGTAATTGACGATTGCCTTGTTGAGCGAGTTTAAAAAGTTTGACAGCTTTTTCAACGTCGCTTTTCTTTGCTATCTGTTGACCTTTGACAATAAGGGCTGGTGAGGTCTGTTGAAGAATATAATTATTCTGGCAAACTCTCATATCTAATAATTTTTCAGGCTTGGCAATGAAGTAATTAGTAAGCCAATCACAACCCTCATTGAGAAGCGTACTCAATTTTAGTTCTTTGGGTTTCCACGTTCTTACACTTCCATCCCCTGCTCCCACAACAATTTCTCCATCGGGAGCAAAACTTACAGTATAGACATGGACTTGCCCCATATACAATAGAGCAAACTGCTTTTGGGATCTCCAATCCCAAACTTGAGCAGTACCGTCAAATCCTGCCGTTGCTATGTGTTTTCCATCTGGACTAAAGCTTAAGCGGAAGATACGCTCAGATTGAGGTTGCAATTCTGATAGTTTCTTTCCTGAACGATTCCACACTCTAACAATTCCGTCGTATCCTGCGGTTGCAAACTGCTCACCAACAGGACTGAAACTGACGGTCATCAGAGATTCGGCAGAAACTTTGACATCACGTATTAGCCCTTTGTTGCTCGCCGTTATTGGATTGAAATCCCAAAGTTTGACGTGACCATCTGTTCCTGCGGTTGCAAGGGTGCGTCCATCATTACTAAAACTGATATCCCAAACCCAAGAGCCATGCTCGAACACAGCAACCTGCTTGCCAGAGAGATCCCAAAGCCTTACAGTGTAATCCTGTCCGCTTGTAGCAAAGTAGCGCCCATCAGGTGTAAAGGCGATACCAAGGAGAGTAGCATTTGGGTGTCCTGTCCACTCTTGAGATTTACGAGTGACAAGATTATGAAGCCGAATCTTGCCATCCATGCTGACTTGGGCAATCCACTTGCCATCTGGACTAAAGCTAGCATTATTTGCATCGCCGGGATTGCCTGAATATTCATAGACAACTTTATCCGGTCGATCCTGGACAATACTCAGTCGATCCTGAACAATCAGATTACCTTCATTTCCAAAAGTGAGAATCAATTTACCATCACGACTAAACTGAGCTGCAACTCCATCGCGATGTTTTGAAGAGGCAATCGATAAGTGTCTAGAAACATCCCAAAACTGAATTGTGTCAACACCATCCGCCATCACTAATTGCTTGCCATCTGCATGAAATTTAATTCTGCTTACCCCACCTCGACGACCTCTGAGTTCTAGCAATTGCTGGCCCTGCGAATCCCAAACTTTCGCCACCGGGTCTACGTCACCAATTGTTGCAAATAATTTACCATTGGGACTAATTGCCAATTCACGAACCTCTCTCTGAGCAGCTTGAAATCCCAATCCATTCAAAGGTTGTCCAGAAAAGTCCCAGAATCGAACATAACCTTGATTATCACCTGTCACAATTTGGGGTTTTTGTTTGTTTTCTTTGTTATAGATGAATGTAAATGTATTAAATTCAAATTGATTTTTTTTATTTAATTCTCCAATCTTGCTTTTGTCTAACTGCCCAATTTCTTGTCCAGAAAGACTCCAAATTTTGATGGCACTGTTTTTAATAGTATTGCCTTGATCGAACCCAAGCGTTACCAGATGCGTTCTGTCTGGACTAAAACTTACAGTCCAAATTTGCCGATTTGGTTCGGCTTTAAACTCATGTATAAGTTTACCAGATATGGAATAGATGCGGACAACGCCTTCTTCTCCAGCAGTAGCAATTTTCTGTCCATCTGAACTGAAGCTAACATCATTAACATTTTTATTATGTCCTTTAAGTTCAACAATTTTTCTCTTTCCGGTTTTATCCCTGAGCCAAACTGTTCCCTTTACAACTGTAGCAATATATTGCCCATCTGGACTGAGAATAGCTTTGTAAACCTTTGAAACATCAGTTTCAGATAATTGAGTTCCTTGGCTGTCCCAAATTTGAATTTTTTCGGAGTCACCAACCGTGATAATTTGTTTAAAGTCAGGGCTGATGCTCAAGCTTTTTATAAGAATTCCTCCAATACTAAATTCATTTTTTTCTCTAATGTTATCGAGAATATGTTGTAGAACTATAGCTGGATTATTTAATGAATTTTTGTCGAGGAATTTATCAGACTTAGGTATAGTTTTTAATTCTTGATTAGCTTTCATTGACATCAACAAAGCACTTACTTGTTGTCCTTCATTAAAGGTTTCTAAAGCTCTGGCATTTTCTATTAATTTTGCTAATACTTCATAAGCATCTTTTTCTTTTGCATTTGCCTCTTTTAAATCTGATTTTGTAGTCATTAAACTCAATCGCATACTGTTAGTTGCAGCTAATAAATTATTATAGTCTAATGATTGTTCCCGGTTTCTCTCATGTAAAAAAGCATTTTGATTCTGAGCATTTGTAATTTTGTCTATGGCAGTACTGAGTTCGTAACGTTTAGTATTAAATTCTTTCTGTGACTTTTTAACTTGTAGATTCATCCGTTCAGCAAATTCTCTTTGAGTTTTAGTTTCTCCTTTGGCTTTGATTAATTCGGAATTAGCCCGACTTAATTTCGTGTTTACCTTCGACACTTTTTCATTCGCCCGATCTAATTCTGTGTTTGCATTCAATACTTCTATATATCCAGCCCATGCAGAAGCGCCAAATGCCACAGCGATCGCACCTGCGACAATCGCACTAACACGCCCACGACGAATAACTCGATTGGTTTGTTGTTGAACCTGTTGCAAATTTTGCTTCGCTTCTTGTAACTTAAGCTCTGCTTGTCGGCGTTCTGCTGCCAAAATTTCATTCGCGTGTCTCTGCGTTGCCAACTCGTGTTCAATTTCTCGACGTTGTAAATCTTCGCTTGCCCGCAGAAATTCATAATCTCGATCGCCTAATCGTTTTCCCACCACCCAATTCTGAGCCATTATCAGTGCCTCACCTCGCAATAAGCAAGATTCATCGCTTCTGCTGGACTCTAACCAGGCATTCATCTCTTTGGCATAGGTACGGAGATTTGTGAGCGATTCATTCACCCAGTCTCGATCAAAAACTAAGGCATAGATGTGGTTGTAAACCCGCAACTGCCTATGCTGCTCGACAACAAGTCCCGTGAGACGTAGCGCCATTTGCTCGAAACTGTCATCAGCAACAATCATGCCTTGCTGCAAAATTTGTTGATAGAGTTCTAGTACTCGAATCACGGTTTCTTCCCGCAGCAAAATGCGACCGCGAATGTACTTCAAATGCACTGATACATCTGATTCAGGATTAGTTATAAAATGCGATCTAACAAAGTACTCAACCTGCTTCGCTTCATCTCCCAGTGGAATTTTTGATTCCGATTTTGCTAGTAAACTGCACAGCTTTTGAGTCAGAAAGGGTTGTCCACCTGTCCAAGACAGCACTTCCCGCAGCACAGTATGGGAATCATCGGCTTTGTCTTCTAGTCCTTTTGCTAGAGGTGAAACTTTATCCAGTTCAAATCCCGTCAATTGAATGGCACGACCAATATTGAAAGGTGTTCGATGTTTATCGGGTATCAGTTCATCAGGAGTAGCAACACCAATTAAGGCAAAGGTGAGGCGATTATAAATTGAATTGACTTTGCGTTTTTCGTAGCAACTTCGGATGAATGCAAAGAAATCGCTGGTTAGTAATTTTAGACTGAGAATCCTATCTATTTCGTCAATAAAAATCACAATCTTTTCGGGAACCGAGGGCAGCAAAACCGTCTCAATCATTTCTGCTAACCGCTGCGTAGGTGTGAGCATTTCTCGATCAGCCCACCAAGATTGTAGGAAAGTGAGGGGATCTCCAAGGCGAAAATCTTTGACTAAGGTGTAGGCAATCCCGTTGTACCACTGTTCCATCTGAAGTTGGGAACCCCCACGCCCCTGTAAATCGATGGTTGTACAAGCAATTCCGTCTGCCTTGAGCCTTTCCATTGTCCGAACAAGCAAACTGGTTTTACCCATTTGCCGCGAATTGAAGACGTAGCAAAATTCACCCACTTTCAATCCTTCATAGAAATCTGTATCAGCTTGTCGCACCACATAACTTGGGGCATCTACGGGGAGGCTGCCACCAACTTTATACTCATAGTGTTTGGTCATGGTTGTCTTGCCTTAATCAATAATCGATTGCGTTTTCAATGAAACTTTCTAACGGTTAGAAAGTCCCTAAACTCTATCAAACCTTCCCAATCCCTAAGTTCAGCCTCAAGAAATTTTTGTTTTCAATGACTTTTTATCGACTTGCTATCGACTTGTGATTAAGTCAGCACGCATGAAGAAATATGTATTTTGTTCTAGGTGTTTCAGACCTTGAAACCTTTGCGGTAAAGGCTTTCATAACTTACTACCAAACAAAATTGCATGTCATATATAATTTCACTCCCTTACTTAAAACTTTGTTGTATGCTTTTAATAAAATATCAGTATTTTCCGAAGTTATGCAGGGTTCTAGAGGTTCTATCAAATTACGTCCAAATTGCGTTTCTCACGTTCAAACTTTGTTATTGAGAAATGGCTTCTTTAGCCAAGCCGATTTTGCAGAGCATTTGATGATGTCTCAAGCGACCGTTTCTAAATTTTTACAGGGTAAAAAAGTTGATCGATCATACTTTCAAAGGATATGTGAGGGATTAGGAATAGATGATTGGCGATCAGCCGCAGACTTGCCTAACTTTACTCAACTAGAACCAGATATGCCAAAAGCCCTTGTAGAGCCGGATATTGAGCGAATCAATCCTTTACCGATTGCGCCTCCTTCATCCAGCCCAGTTTTGGAAACACCGGAAGGAGAAGTTCCGCTTTCATCACCATTTTATATTTCACGTCCGCCCCATGAGGAGCATTGTTTTGCCGAAATCAGTAAGCCAACTGCCCTAATTCGCATCAAAGCGCCTCGACAAATGGGAAAGTCTTCGCTGGCGACACGAATTCTTGATCGTGCCAAGCACCAGGGCGATCAAATCGTTTATCTAAGTCTCCAGCAAGCTACTCAACAAGCGTTTACTGATTCCGATAGTTTTCTCCGATGGTTTTGTAACAGCGTAGCACTACGAGCAAAACACTCGATCAACGTAAGTGCATATCAGAATTTAGTGGCGATGGTTGGTAGCAATCTGGGAACTCAAGAATATTTTGAAACTCACTTATTACCAGATTTGCGTCAACCGCTGACACTTGGCTTAGATGAAATCGATATTGTATTTAAGTATGCTCATATTTATGGCGATTTTTTGGGATTCCTACGATCAATTCACGAAGCTGGAAAGCGCAGTAATATCCTGCAAAATCTTCGATTAGTTATTGCTCACTCAACGGAAGTATATGTTGTTCCAATCGATCTCAATCAATCGCCTTTTAATGTAGGTATCACAATCGAACTGCCTGAGTTTACGCATGAACAGGTTCAAACATTAGCCGATCGCCATTATTTGTCTTGGACATCTGTAGAAGTTGATCAATTAATGGCGATCGGTGGCGGTCATCCCTTTTTGTTACGTTTAGCTATGTATCGGATTGCTAATCGCGACATTACATTTGATGAACTCACACAAACTGCCTTTACGGCTAAGAGTATTTACACAAATTATCTCCGCCGTCTAGGACAAATTTTAACGGAACAACCAGAACTTGCCGATGCGATGAAAGAAGTTGTTACTGTAGATGAACCAGTGTCTTTAAAGTCAGAAATCCAATATAAACTAGAAGCTATCGGTCTAGTCAAAATTACCAGTGAGGGCGTGATTTGTAGCTGTGAACTTTACCGACAATACTTCCAAAACTTTTGGGGAGTATAACTGAATCACTGTAGCGATCAAATTATAAAGTCCAATTGTCCAAAACTAGATTGGGTACTTGACAAAAGTCCCGATTGTTCCGTGTAACCAAAATTCCATTTACCGAAAGAGCAATCGCGGCAATCCGTAAATCCTGCCGACCAACTTTAATCTTTTGATTGATTAGATTCGTATATAATGCTTGTGCTTCAGGAGTAAATCTTAAAACATTGAAACTTTTCAAACTATCAAACGTTACCTGTAGTTTCTCATAAGCCGAAACCAAATCATTAGCACCCGCTCGTCGAATAACTTGAAATCGTCCACGAAGTTGTTCTTCGACAGTGACAATTGTAATCGCTATTTCGCTAGCGTCAATCATATTTAGGCGACGAGCAATTTCTACATTTCCTCTCTGGAAAAGAGAAACGCTATCAGTATCGAGAATCCAAAGACTCAACTTGCTTCCCTCTGCGTACTAGAATCTACTGCATTCTCAGTAGTATCCAATTCTTGACGATATTCTTCAATATACTGCTGAACTATATCAAAGTCTGGATCATCTTTAAATACTCCCGCAAATTTCATCCAAGGTTTTTGAGATTGCTTAGTTTGAGGCAATTCGATTTCCATCGGAATGACTTCAATTTTTTCCAGATGTTGAACCAAAAGCTGGTTAAGTTTCAAGAGCGCCTGTTCACGATTTGCTGCTTCGACACGATACTGTGGAAGTTCTAAAATAGATGCGATCGCGCTACCATCTTCTCTAGTTTCCAGCAAAATATTGACTTTTAAATGTGATTCTGCTGTTGTGCTGATTTTCATAAAGTTTGGACTCTGAACTCATTTATTAGAATCATAGCTTTAGCCTTGCTGTTCTAGCTGCTGGTAGGTAGCACGAACTATCTGCGTCAACCTTTAACAGATTTAAGCCATCATCCAAGAAAACTACTGCATTCTATCTATCGTGCGATACTGAATCGCTTCCGCCACATGATTGGTTTGTAGCTCATCTTCTGCCGCTAAATCTGCAATAGTCCGTGCTACTTTGAGAATGCGATCGCTAGCTCTTGCCGATAAACCTAATTTTCTAATTGCTACTTCTAATAAATTCCGACTAGCATCATCTAGTTTGCACCATTTCTGGAGGTGACGACTGTGCATGTGGGCATTACAACGCAGATTTGCTTCTCCTTGAAAGCGGGTAATGGCGCGATCGCTTGCTTGTTGAACCCGTTCGCGGACTGATGTTGATGCTTCTCCGGTAGGTTGTTGGGTAATTTCTTCTGGTTTCAAGCGATTCACTGCAACTTGTAAATCAATTCGATCCATCAATGGCCCAGAAAGTTTGGCCCAATATTGCTCACGTTGGCGGGGAGAACAAGTACACTGTTGGATGGTATCGCCATAGTAACCGCATGGACAAGGATTAGTACTCGCCACCAAAGTAAACTGTGCAGGAAACATTACCGATAATTTGGTGCGGGAAATTGTGACGTAGCCATCTTCTAAAGGTTGACGCAGAAATTCTAAAACATCTCGTTTAAATTCTGTCAACTCGTCTAGAAAAAGTACACCTCTGTGAGATAATGAAATCTCTCCAGGACGAGGGAAGCTACCACCACCCACAAGCGAAGGCCCAGATGCCGAGTGGTGGGGACTGCGAAAAGGGCGATCGCGTACCAATGAACCACGATTTTTCAGTAAACCAGCCACGGAATGAATGCGAGTCACTTCCAAAGATTCGGCAAAGCTTAAAGGCGGTAAAATTCCCGGTAAGCGCCTTGCTAACATCGTCTTACCACTACCGGGCGGCCCGACAAAAATGAGATTATGCCCACCAGCCGCAGCAATTTCTAAAGCACGACGCGCGTGAGCCTGTCCTTTCACATCATGCAAATCTGCGCCAGGATAAGATTCTTTTGTTATCTCCGTTGTACTATCCATCTGTACAGGTTTGTAACGCCCCGGATTATTTAAAAAATCCACCACCTCAGACAAATGTTTGCAACCGAAAACAGCCAAGCCTTCGACTACTGCCGCTTCTTGGGCATTATCAGCAGGGAGAACTAAACCGGCAATTCCCATCTTTTGGGCTGCTGCTGCGATCGGTAATACACCAGCCACAGGGCGTAAGCTGCCATCCAAAGAGACTTCACCCAAAAATAGATAATCCCCCAATAAATCAGCGCTAACTTGCTCAGAAGCCGCCAAAATTCCCACACTAATAGGCAAATCGAAACAGGGGCCTTCTTTGCGTAAATCTGCCGGAGTTAAATTAATTACTATCTTTCGCATCGGAAAGGCAAAGCCAGCATTTTTCAAAGTTGCTTTGACTCTTTCTCTTGATTCTTGAATCGCTGAATCTGGCAGTCCCAAGACAACAATTCCCGGTAATCCTCCTGAAACATCGACTTCCACGCCTACTTTAACGGCATCGATGCCCACAATTGATGCACTCCAGACTCTAGCAAGCATTTCTTATATAAGAGTAAACCTTTCAAATCTCTAACAAATGAGTTGGTAGATTGGCATTAGTGAAACCACATAGACGATTTCTCCACTTACCGCTTGCAGCAAATGTAGGCTTCCCAATTTATTGGCAGTCTTGGTTTGGCAGTAGTGCCAAACTGTAGTATCAATTAAAAATTTGCTTTCGAGAGTTTTTCAATTTGTCCGGTAAAGTATGCTTCCTCATGTTTGAGTTGTTGTGCCAGTTCTAAGCCTTTTTGAAAAGCTGTTAGTGCTTGAGGAAACTCTTTGCGTTCTAGATACAATTGCCCAATTTGGTCATAAGCTTGCATCATTCCGTAAAAATTTGCAGCTTGCGTCTGTGTCTGCACAAGAATTTGGCTAGCCTGCAAAGCCTCGTCTGTTTGTCCTTGAGAACGGTACAACGCAATTAGCTTCTGCAAAGCTTCACCAGCACGAGCATACTCCTGTAATTGCCAAGCAGTGGTATAAGCTTCTTGATAATTGTTAAAAGCTTCTAGCAGTAAGTTAGGATCTTTCTTGGCTAGAAGTTCATAATCTGAGGCGATCGCTAGTTTTAATTCTGGTATTTCAGTAAGCTTATTCTCATTGACATAAATTTCTACTAGTTTATTAAGTACATTCAATGACTGCTGTGGTTGTTGGCTCTGCTCGTAGATGTAAGCTAGTCGTTGCAGATACGTTACCTCGTTTACACGTTCACCTTGGGCAGTAGCTAAACTCAATAATTCTTCGTAGATTGGCGCAGCTTTGGGATAATCAAACCAACTCAAATGTAGTTCTCCAATTATTTTGAGGGTTTCTACGACGGCTGTTGTATCTTGTTGCTGTCGTATTACTAGCAAAACTTGGTCGTAAGCTTCCAGAGCTAGTTTAGGCGATCGCACATTTTGATAAGCTTGACCTAGCGATCGCCACAATTCTAAATCAATTGGAGCAGTTGTTTTCTGAGATTGGGTCTGCTTTTGAATCGCTTGCAATCGTTGAGTAATATATTGTACTTCTTGTCCGTCATTTTGATTCCAAGCGATCGCTCCAACTCGTGATAGTGCTTGCACCTCTGCTAATGAACCAAAAAATCGCCGCAAGCGTAATTCTCGATTCCAAATTTCAAACGCCCCTACTTTATCCCCTGCTTGCAGTTTCGCCGCAGCTTCTTGATTTAACGCATCTAAGGCTGGCTCTAACTTTTGTCGTTCTTGGAGAGTTAACGGCTGTTTATCTTTAGGCGATCGTGGTAGCAGTGGATCAGGTGTGGTAATCTCAAGAGGACTGGGAGGAAATTTATCCGGTGGTTTGGGCTTCTTACTCTGTGCCAGCGTCAAGGAACTGCTAAAGAGTATAGTGGCAGTAACGATTACAATTAAGCGCCTCAGCATGGGTACTTCACTTTGCCTTGAGTTGGTTACATAAGGTAATTCTACGATTCATCTAAAGCATCCTGATTTTCTACAGTTAGAGCATCCATCTTATATCTAATTCAATAATTGCGTAGGCAAAGCCGACCAAAGGTATCGCAGGCGGGATTTTTGAGTCGAGAAAGTGTCAAAATAATTCTAGATAATTTTTAAGCAACTAGTTAATCGTTTTGTAATGACTCATTCCACTGATATCGCCACTCTAGCCCGCTGGATGGCAGCTGACTTTAGCAATCAAGAACAAGCTTTTGAAAATCCGCCTTTTTATGCCCATATCCGCGTCTGTATCCGTCCTCTTCCCTTGGAATTGTTCTCAGGGGTAAGTTTGTTTCTCGAACAAGCTTATGATTTTATGCTCAATCAACCCTACCGGATGCGGGTAATGAATTTGATACAGGCAGAAAACCACATTGCTATTGAACACTACACCGTTAAAGAAGAACAAAAATTTTACGGTGCATCTCGTGAACCCGAACGCCTCAAAGAGTTGTCTGTTGAGCAATTGGAAAAAATGTCAGGTTGCAACATGATTGTAGAGTGGACAGGTAAGAGCTTCAAAGGCAGAGTTGAACCTGGTAAAGGCTGCATAGTTGTACGTGACGGCAAAAATACTTATCTGGATAACGAATTTGAGATTGACGCTAAAGAATTTTTCAGCCTCGACCGGGGAAGAGATTTAGACACCGACGAACGTCTCTGGGGTTCTATCGCCGGCCCCTTTCACTTTGTCCGTTGGAGTAATTTTGCCGATGAAGTAAAATTTTAAAACTCATAACTCTAATCTGCTAAGAGTTTTTTGTGCAGATAGTCAACCCGTCATTAGGATTTTCTAGCGATCGCCTAAAGACTACTAGAAACATCCAGTTAACCCACTATCTCTACCTCAGAATCCTATGCTATCATGGTTTAACTAGCGCCCAATGCCTACTAAAATATCTTAAAAAGATTAGAGTAGTTTCGGGAATCCCGCTGTGGCGGCATAGCCAAGTGGTAAGGCAGAGGTCTGCAAAACCTCCACCCCCGGTTCAAATCCGGGTGCCGCCTTTTAATAAATATAAGTACTACAGGGTTTTCAAGCCCTTTTTTATTGGGCGTTAAAGGCTTACTTTCAAAGCCTTCAGAGATTTTCGGTGTTATTTTGGGTAGTTTGGGTAAAGAACTGGGGTAAAAATGTAAGGTAGAGGTTTTTACCCTTCAGATACCGAAGTCAGAATCAGCAGAATATGAAATCAATCCATTTACTAAGGAAGAACGAGATAGCATAATTCAAGCATTTGAGGAGAGCAAACTCTACAGCTACTATGTTCCTTTGGTAAAATTATTGTTTTTTACTGGGTGCAGGCCATCAGAAGCGATCGCTCTACAATGGAAGCATATCAGTGATAAATACATTACCTTTGAGCAAGCAATTACAATCAGTACTAAAGGGTTAGCCCTCAAAGATGGATTAAAAACCCAAAGCCAAAGACGTTTTCCGATTAATAATCAGCAACGTGAAATTTTAGACTCTATCAAACCTGAGAACTGTAACCCGGATGATTTTATCTTTAGAAGCAAGAAAGGCGGCATAGTAGACTTTGGAGATTTTCTAAATCATGCCTGGAAAGGTTACAAAAATCATCGTGGTACACATATAGATGGAATTGTAACTCAACTTGTAAAACAGGGTGTAGTCACCGAATATCGTAAACCTTACCAATGCAGACACACTTTTATTACTCTTTGCCTGGAAGCTGATATTGATGCGAAGGATGTAGGAAGGTGGGTTGGTAACTCTCCAGAAATTATTTACAAGCATTACGCAGGTAATAAACGTAACCTACAAGTGCCAGAATTATAAATTTTTTGAATTAAAATATAGGCGATCGCCTTTTTTGATTTGATGCAGAATTATGTTATGTGCTTAATTACTCGAAGCGTTCAAGTCTCAAAAAGACGGATCAAGTTATTTTTCCGTAAAATCATTGTTTTCTGCCAAATAAAGAAAGGCTACATCTAGAGAGTAATGTATTTAGTTATACTAAATATATGAAGGTTAATACACAAATAACCAATCTAGCTTTGATTGGCTGTACTCTCATGCCTGTAGCGATACCTCTATTCATAGGAACGTCAAGTGCGATCGCTCAAGAACAAAACTCAGTTGCTCCTCTTTTGCAAGAGATTGTACCTCAGTTGCGCCAGACAACTACATTACCAATTTTACTTCCCAGTGAACTACCTTCTGATTCACAACAACTCTATGTTCAAGGAGGGGGTGATACTTCTTCCTATTATGTGGAGATCGGATATACACCCAACTGTTCTGGTAGTGCCTGTTTTCTAGGCACTTTTATGGCATTCTCTCGATTGTTGATTTCGCCCACACTCTTGCGGGGCTTTTACCGTAGTGCAGAAGTACTGAGTACTTCTTAAAGTTACTCAGCACCCAGCACTGAAATGTAAGGTAGTAGTCTATCAATAAATATATTAATAGATAAATTCCTTGTAGAGACGGCGATTTATCGCGTCTCTCTAACTAGTAGAGGTTTTTACCCCAATAGGTATTTCTGGGGTAAAACATGCGTTGACTGTGGGATTCCTGAATGACAAACTCTCCAGCAGTGATGGACAGATCCAACAGTTCCCGGATAAGCATTTTGAACTCGGAATTGGGTTTGGGGGAAAGGTTAAAGGGTAAAGGTTATACCAATTCTTTATGAAGACGCATAAAAAAACTCCACCGCCTGCGTCACTTTCCCTTGGTAACTACGGTGTACCCACAAGTCAAATTACCCCCCTTAATCCCCCCTTGAAAAGGCTACAGTGTACACACAAGTCAAAAAAAGATCAATTTCTCATTGTTCGCTGGTTTATCTCGTTCCTATGCAGAGCATAGGAATGCCTGATTAGAGGCTCTGCCTCTAGTCAGATATTGAGTCAGAGACTCAATGAATGCATTCCCAGTCGGAGACTGGGAACGAGGAAATGCTTATCAAGCTAGGTTTTTAGGACTTGTGTGTACACGTAGCTTATTAAGGGGAGCCAGCGCGGTCTTCTCCCAAGGGCGATAGCGCAGCGTTAGCGAGTCTGCGAGC
>NZ_KV757576.1 GCF_001712795.1 Nostoc sp. KVJ20 | reverse complement strand
GATGTGACTAATGGATAGCCTTTATAAGGGGAGGGTTAGGGTGGGGTAAAACTATTAAAAAATCAAGACTCCATCTCTGCCAATTCTAACCACCGTTCAGTCGCCACATCGATCGCGTGCTTGAGCTTTTCCACATGATCATACAGTTTTTGCACCTGGCTATAATTCCCCGGTGATACATTCGCCAGCGTTTTCTCGGTTTCTTCTTTCTCAGCCTCTAACTCGGCAATTTTACCTTCCAACTGCTCAAATTCTTTCTTTTCCCAATTAGATAATCTCCGCCGCTTGGTATTATCTACCTCCTTGGGTGAAGCCGCACCATTTTGCACTTCAACATTTTTAGGCTTCTCCTTAGCGTTCGCAGCCTGTAGCTGTGCCTCTTCAGCCTTCTTATAGTCCAGATAAATCGAGTAATTACCTGGATATTGCCGCAGATTACCGCCTTCCTCAAAGGAAAATACTGTGTCGATGGTGCGATCGAGAAAGTAGCGATCGTGAGAAACTACAATTACACACCCGACAAAGTCTTCTAAATAATCCTCTAATACTGCCAATGTCTGCACATCTAAATCGTTTGTCGGTTCATCTAAAATCAAGACATTGGGCGCACTCATCAAAACTCGCAACAGAAATAAACGGCGTTTTTCACCACCGGAAAGTTTACTAATTGGGGCATATTGTTGATTACCAGGAAACAAAAACCGCTCTAACATTTGCGAAGCAGTAATTTGAGTTCCATCGGTAATTTTGATAAATTCTCCTTCTTCTTTGATGTAGTCAATCACGCGCTGATTTTCATTCAATGCTGTGAGCAATTCTTCAGAATGCTGGTCAAAATAACCGATGTGAATTGTTGTCCCAATTTCTGCAACACCTGAATCTGGCTGAATCTGACCAGTAATAATATCCATTAAAGTGGATTTACCAGCACCGTTAGCGCCGATGATGCCAATGCGGTCTTCTGGACTAAATTCGTAGGTGAAATTATTAATCAGGGTGCGTCCATTGTATGCTTTGGAAACGTTATTTAATTCAATAACCTTTTTGCCAATGCGACGACCAACTGTCGAAATATCTACTTTACCCTGAACTTGTTTAAATTCAGTATCCCGCAAAGCGTGAGCGCGGTCAATTCTCGCTTTTTGCTTGGTACTTCTGGCTTTTGGCCCTTTTTTGAGCCATTCCAACTCGCGGCGCAATAAGCCTTGGTGTTTACGTTGACTACTTACAGCAGATTCTTCAGCTAAAGCTTTCTTTTCGAGGTAATATGAATAGTTACCTGTATAAGTGTAAATGTCGCCTCGGTCGATTTCAATGATCCGATTGGTAACGCGATCTAGAAAATAGCGATCGTGAGTTATCAGAAAAAGTGCGCCGCGATAACGATTTAAGTAACTTTGTAACCATTCTACAGAAAGAGCATCAAGATGGTTTGTCGGCTCATCCATGAGCAAAACATCTGGTTCTGATAGCAAGGCTGATGCTAAAGCAATGCGTTTGCGATAGCCTCCAGATAAAGTGCCTATCTTGGCATCAAAGTCAGAAATTCCTAATTTTGTCAGGATGATTTTGGCATTAGTTTCTAGTTCCCAAGCATCATTTGTATCCATCTGTTGCATCACCACGGAAAGGCGAGACATCAGTTGGCTATCATCTGGATAGTGAGCCAATTTATCTGAGAGTTCTTCATACTCACGCACTATAGCAATATGTTCGCCACTGTCAGCAAAAACTTGCTCTAAAACTGTGTGATTTTCATCTAAATCTGGTTGCTGCGGTAAGTAGATAATTTTAGAACCGGAGTTGATTAAAATTTGTCCGCTATCAATCGATTCTAACCCCGCGATCATTTTTAATAGGGTTGATTTCCCCGAACCGTTAGTACCAATTAAACCAACTTTATCGGTAGCATCGAGGCTAAAGCTAGCATCTTTTAAAATTTCCTTGATGCCAAAGTCTTTTTTAACTGACTGTAGTGTAATAATACTCATAAGATTGAAGTCATTAATTATTTTTCATTAGTGAGTAGGCAAGGCAATACCCTACCTACATTTGCCGAATTCTATGCAAATAAGTCCAAGGGAAGGTGTCCATACATTTCGTTGATTCCATCTTCGTCATAAGACTGGCAAGATACTAATACACCGCGATGATGTCCATCATAGGAATCTAGATAACACAAACCATTTTTGCCATTTAATTTGATATAAACTGGGCCTTCAGGTGTAGATAAATTGTTGGGTGGTTCATAACCCAACGCCAGAGAATAGGTTTTCATTGCCAATATTCCTTCTTCTGCTGTATCAGCACAAATTCCTAAAATTTGGTAATCAGCAAGTTTGGTGATCAAAATTAAGGCATTACGAATCACTACTTTTTCTGATGAGTTGAGGATAGGGGCAATGTCTAGACAGTTGAATTTGTTCAGTAATTTTTTCGCTTCTTCGGCGGTGAGATTTTGAGGATTGGAGGTTGACATAAACTTCGATTATTGTCTGGTTGGTTTTTCTGTTGTGTTGGAGTTGGGACTAGCTCAATTTATACAGTCTTGGATCTTAGATTGGCAATAGTCCAAGTGTTGTAAAGTTTCTCTGATCTCAGAGCAAATTACATAATTTTAGAGCTTGTTATCTCATGCCCACTTCCCTTTTACGGCTGATTTTGGACATTCCCAAGGTTGAATATGAAGGGGACGCCGTTTTTGGAGTCGCTACCCATTACGAGGACTTTGGGCATTTGAGCGCCGCCAGTTCTCCAAGCTTCAATTGCTTCTTTTTGCAGAACCAACTGCCCTCCTTGGGCTTTGAGTGTCTCTGCTAAGAGTCTTTGAGCTTCTGCTCTACCTTTGGCGCGATTAATGTCTGCTTGTGCTTCTTGTTCAGCTTCACGTGCTACATAAACGGCTCTTTGCGCCCGTTGTTCAGCAATTTGTTTTTCTTCGACTGCTCTGGCAAATTCTGGTGAGAATGCTAAATCAACTACACTAGTATCTAATACAATTATCCCATATTTGTCTAAGCGATCGCCTAACGCTTGATCAAAATCTTCTTTCAATTCACTTCTTTTGGTAATCGCTTCTTCTACTGTTCTTCTAGCTGCGGCAATTTTAAATGCTTCTTGTGTCTGAGGGGCAATGATTTTTGATACAATATTCTCCAATGTTCCTTGTTTCCTTCTCACCTCAACTACCTTTATCGGATCAAGGCGAAAGTTAATCGCAAATCTCGCAGATAAGTTTTGCAAATCTTTAGTAGAACTCTCTGCTGGTACTTCAAATTTTTGCACTGTTAAATCATACACATCTATCACGGTGATAAAAGGCGGTTTCACGTGAATACCTTCCAATAAAGCGCCATCTCTGGCTTTACCCAAGATACTTATCACTCCTGCTTGTCCTGGGTTAATAATGATAAAGGAGTTTAACCCGATAATGACTAGTATTGCTAACACAATTCCCAAAACTGTGGTTTGCCAATTTCCGAATTCCTGATTTTTCAAGTTCTTCTCTCCAATATTGAGTGCTGAGTGCTGTTAGCCGTAGCGGGGCGTTTAGCCCGTGCTGAGTTAGGAGTTAGGAGTGATTATTCTACTTATTGTCTCCAATTCCCAGTCCCCAATTCCCAATCCCCAGTCTCCAGTCCCCAATTTAAGTGTCTCATTAGTCTGTTTGAATCAATCTTCAGACTCAGAACTCAGGACTCAGAACTTTGTTCCGTGGTAATATCAGTGACACGAAACAGCAAAAAGCCGTGGCTACTGTATTCAAATCTCATTGGGTATTAAGAAGGCGTAAACATTCAACGCATCCTCTCCGGCGTTTACTTGAGTATGGACACCAGTATCGTAAACAAATTTGGCTGGCGACTACTTATTCTATCCTCAATACATTTTTGATTTTAGACGAAGCTACCTCGGCGGTGGATAATGAAACAGAAGTGGCAATCCAGCGATCGCTAGAACGGATTACAGTAGATAAAACTACAATTGCGTAGGCAAAGCCCGCCGTAGGCATTGCTCATCGTCTTTACACCATCCGCAATGCCCATTGCATTTATGTCATGGAACATGGGAAATTAGTAGAGTCGGGAACCCACGAGCAATTGCTGGAGAAAGACGGAATCTATTCCGGCCTCTGGCTTGTACAGTCAGGCTTAAGATAACTTTCCCCCTTCTTTGTGTTTTAATTACGAATTACGAATTACGAATTACGAATTATTTATGTTTTTTGGTAATAGTCAACCAGAATCAGGTGATACTAAGTGGCGTCGCCAGTTGGATAAGTTTGTCAAAGCAAATCAGCAAGAATTGGCGGCGCTGTTTTGGGGATTGTGGTTAGCAAATGGTGACAGTAAGGGTACTGTTGGTATTGATTTGCAACCAACGCCGCATTTTGTTTATTGTCCGAAAGAACAGATAGAGAATTTAAATATTAGAGTTGAAAATCGGCTTCAGGAAATTTTGGGAATTGTGGAGAATCACAAACCGGATGTGGAAGTTGTGATGATTGGGATTGGGAAGGGGGAAATTAAGTTAATTCAGTTTGCACCGGAACCAGCACCACCGATTTGTTTTGAGCAAGCTGGTAAGGATGTGGATGGGTTATTGGATGTGTTGGAAGAGAGGATGAGGGAGGAGATTGTTTTTTAACGCGGAGGGAAGCGCAGAGGTACGCAGAGAAAAGACTCTATTTATACCGCTCGCTGTGTTGATCTGCCAAGAAACGTTATATTTAGGTAAATAATTTATGTCAGGAAACGTAATGGCTAGCGTCACCATCACCACCAAAGGAGAAGTAATTATTCCTAAAGAAATTAGGGATTATCTTAATCTTGATATAGGTAGTAAGGTTGATTTTGTCATTGATGAAAATGGGACAGTTAAACTAATTCCACTCAATGTTCCTGTTCAAACTCTGTCCGGCATTCTACATCGTCCGGCGATGAAAAGTGCAACTTTAGAAGAAATGGAAGCAGCAATCCAAGAAGGCGCAAGTGATTGGAGTTGATACAAATATTTTAGTGCGCTACATCACAAAAGATGATGAAAAGCAGTGGAAACAAGCTGCTGAAATTATCGAAGCAGGAGAGCAATGTTTTGTAGCAAATATAGTTCTTTGTGAGTTGGTTTGGGTTTTACGGGGAAAGCCCTATGAATTTAGTAAGGAAGAAATTAGCAACACTATAGAGTTAATGTTGCAATGTTCAGTGTTTGAGTTAGAAAATCGCTCTTTAGTTTATCAAGCATTACAGCGATTTCATCAGGGAAAAGCAGATTTATCCGACTATTTAATCGGCGCGATTGCTCAACATAATAGTTGTAGTTCAACAGTAACTTTTGACAGAAAGTTAAGAAGCGAACAGGGATTTAATTTACTTGAATAATGCTTATTTTGTAATCGGCGTAGGCGTAGCCCGTCGCAGACATCGCTCTCCATTATCAACGAACACATAAAAGCGATCGCACATCATTCTACAATCTAAGTGGAGCGATCGCCCTCAGAACACCATCATTCCACCTCAGAACAGGAACATTCTCATTTGAAACACGAACGTTCTCACTTAAAACAAGAACATTCTCGTTTGAAATAGGAACGTTCTCACTTGAAACACGAACATTCTCGTTTAAAACAGGAACGTTCTCACTTAAAACAGAAACGTTCTTGTTTTAAACATGAAACTTCGAGTTCAGAAGGCGAAACTTGGAGATTAAAGCTTGATTGATGAGGTTGGGAACTTGAATTTTGCTATTGTGATTAAAGAAAATCGCGCAAATCTTCTAAACTTTGACGTACAGCAGCAGTATTAGGATGATTTGCACCTAACCGTCGCTCAAAAATATCTAATGCTTGCATGTACAAAAGTTCCGCTTCGCTGTATCTGCCTTGGTCACAGTAGAGTGCCGCTAGGTTCTTGAAGCTGTGTGCGACATTTTCATGTTCATCTCCCAGCAGCTTGCGCCTGAGTGCCAAAGCTTTGATGAAAAGGGTTTCTGCTTCGCTGTATCTGCCTTGGTCACGGTAGAGATACGCTAGGTTATTGAGGTTAGTGGCGACATCTTGATGTTCATCTCCCAGCAGCTTGCGTTTGAGTTCCAAAGCTTGGATGTAAAGGGGTTCGGCTTCGCTGTATCTGCCTTGGTAGTTGTAGAGTAATGCGAGGTTGTTGAGGGTTTGTGCGACATCTGGATGTTCATCTCCCAACAACTTGCGCGTGAGTTCTAAAGCTTCGATCAAAAGGGGTTCGGCTTCGCTGTATTTGCTTTGGAAGCTGTAAATTAACGCTAGGTTGTTGAGGCTTTGTGCGACAAATGGATGTTCTTTTCCCAGCAACTTACGAAAGAGTGCCAAAGCTTGGATAGCAAAGGGTTCGGCTTCGCTGTATCTGCCTTGGTAGTTGTAGAGTCCCGCTAAGTTGTGGAGGCTTTCTGCGACATCTGGATGTTCATCTCCCAGCAGTTGACGCCTGAGTGCCAAAGCTTGGATGTGAACAGGTTCGGCTTCGCTGTATCTGCTTTGGAAACTATAGAGTACCGCAAGGTTGTTGAGGCTAGTAGCGACATCTGGATGTTCATCTCCCAGCAGGTTGCGCCTAAGTGCCAAAGCTTGGATGTAAAGGGGTTCAGCTTCCCTGTATCTGCCTTGTAAACGATAAAGTACCGCAAGGTTGTTGAGGCTAGTAGCGACATCTGGATGTTCATCTCCCAGCAGGTTGCGCCTAAGTGCCAAAGCTTGGACGTGAACAGATTCGGCTTCGCTGTATCTACCTTGGGAACGGTAGAGTTGCGCTAGGTCGTTGAGGCTAGTGGCGACATCTGGATGTTCTTCTCCCAAACGTTGTTTAGTTATTTCTAGACGCTGCTCACGCCAAGATACTGCTTTATCATACAATCCCTGGCCTTCGTAAAATCGAGCATTGCCAACAAATGCCCAAATCAAATCATCATCGCTGATATATTCAATGAGATTATTCGCTACTTCAGCTATATGAGGTATGGCAAAGGAGACGGCGTTGATTTGCTCAAGAGTGGGTGTTTCAGGAATCTCCTTTGCAACTGCTACTATTACCCCACAAAGCGATCGCTTTAATTCCTCTGCCTGTTCTAAACCTGTAAGCTTATTTTGGAAAAACTCTCTTAGCAGTGGATGAAGTTGGTATGTTTCCTCACCTTTGCGTTGGAGTAAATAGAACTTTAACAAATCGCGTCTAGCTTTTTTTTGCTCTTTACCTTCATTGCCTTCCACCAATTTCCAAGAAATCGGAGCCAAGGCAAATAAGCTCAAAAAACAACCTAAAACTTGGGCGTTTTTTTGCAAACGCCGCCAACTTAACTCAAAAGCAGCAGCTACACCTAGTTTAGCGGTCATTTCTTGTGGAGCTTCGTCTATTGCTTCATTCGTCAGACCCTCATCTTTTAATTGCTGCAAGATTTCTGCTAGAGATAAATCCTCATCAAGTACCAGATATCTCCCGACTAATTCCAAACCCAAAGGCAAATAACCGAGATGCTTACAAAGTCTTCTAGCAATCCAAGGTTCACGTCGCAATCGTTCTCTACCCACCAGCGATTTTAATAGGTTCATTGCCGCCAACGGTTTGAGCAAACCCAAGTCTAATCGCATTATCGGCGGCTGTAATTTTTCCCTTGTGGTCATCAGCACTTTAAACCGAGAAGATAGCGAGTGTAAGTAGGGCTTAACTTCCTTGTATTCCACAACATCATCCAGCACCAGCAGAACATCAACCTCTCCAGGCCAATGCCGAAAGCAATATTGGACTTGCGCGAGTAATTTTTGGTTAGGATCTTCTGTTAAATTATCTGGTATTTTTAAATCAAGATGAGTTCTGGCAAACTGTACAACTTGAATGCCCACATCACTAACTTTTGCCAGCAACCAGCAAATTCCACCCTTGTAAGTTTCGCGGTGATTTCTGGCATATTGTAGGGCAAGTTCAGTTTTACCAACTCCACCCATGCCAGCAACAGCAGCTATAGCCACTTGTTCATTTTCCTGCAAAAGCTGATGGAGATTTTGCAATTCCACTTCACGTCCAACAAACTCCACCACCCCACTTAAGGGCAAATTTTGCGGTATTTCGGTAGCGAGATTTGACTTTACCTGTTCTCCTCCAGGCGAATGCAGTCAGAAAATATTAGTACCAGTGAAAATATTTCCTTGAAAGACGTTTTTAATAGAGTCAGCTAACTTTGTAGAATTAATGATGGTTGCTGGTTGTGAGTTCAGCCCATTTGCTAAAGCTTGGACTTTTGACGCTATTTGAGGATCGGCGTTTACTGCGGCTTCCACGTCCCGCACTGATTGAGCAATTTCGGTATCTGTGTCTGCTGCGGCTTTCAACTCTAGTAGCGCTTTACCATAATCTAACGGCTGCTGTGTATTTTCTGGTGTCGCCTCTGCTAATAAGGGCAACTTATTTTTATTACGTAGCTGTGCGATTAATTTACTGCTTGCTTCTAACCCTGCTTCCCCAAGCTTTTCGCCAGTTTTTTCTAGAGCTTTAGTTAAAACTATAGTAGCGATCGCAGTTGCAACAGCCGTTAGTGTTACAGGTTCCATAATTTTATGAATAACAACCGAAATTCCACTGAAAGCTATTCTAGCCTAGCCTGATTGCCACATTTCCTAATTATGTCTGTATAGACACGGTTTTTAACGTTAAGTTGACTTTTACAAAAACTGATGCAATTTGATACCCAACTGCTACCTCGAATTAATAGTAAATCCCTGGGAGAAAATGGTAAACAATATTATGTAGATGCCAAGGTAAACCACTTCCCTTTCCATTTAACTTACTACTGATATGGTAGTTGAATTCTTGGGGTACTTCTTTAGTCCCTTTCATTTCCCAAACAGTTGTATCTTGAGAATCCAAACTCCGAGAGCAAAACTCGTAATGTTTAGTTTACCTTGACAACGCCACCATACCTCACCCCGCTTTTATAAAAACGGTATTCACACGGGAGAAAATACTCTAATTGGGGAAAACTAATAAATGTGAAGGGTGCTAAAGTACCCGCGTCGTTTTCCCTCATTGGTTGAAAGCCAGAGGGTTCCTAAACTTCCGTGAGGTTTTATGAAAGAGATCAAAAATAAAATTACGAATAAATTAGAACGACTATTGGAACAATGGTTAGTACCTCGTCTGGTACGGTGGGGAGAATATCTAGAAACCAAAATCAGGCGCTATAAACATCAAGAACTGAAGAGTCAATTAAAATTTAGTGGCTCAGGTCTGCGATTTAAGCGAGACTTGAGAATTGAACACCCGCAAAATGTATCTCTGGGAAATAAAGTCTACATTGGACAAGATGTCATATTAGATGGACGTGGCGGAATTACAATTGGCGACAATACAACACTTGGATTTAACGTTGTTATTCTCTCTGCAAATCACGATTATCAAAGTAATGATTTGCCTTATGAACATAATGTCTATATTCATAAACCTGTAGTTATCGGTCGCAATGTTTGGATTGGTGGAAATGTCCTAATTGTTCCAGGAGTTTCCATTGGAGATGGTGCAATTGTGGCGGCGGGGACGGTTGTAACTGCTAATGTTGAACCTTTAGCAATTGTTGGAAATCAACGGATGAGAACAATTAAATATCGCGACAAAGAACATTATGAAAAACTCGCCAACAAACAAGAGAGTCAGGATAATTCGTAATTCGTAATTCGTAATTCGTAATTCGTAATTCGTAATTCGTAATTCATAATTATTATCCTATAGCTGGTAGGTAGGCATTAATGTGCCCAACCTACTTGTTATTACACCAATGCTGGCGTATTCGCACGCTTGACTTGAGGTGTTGCAATCATCCGCATTCCGGCGGGTGCGGCTAAAGTTAAACCACGGCGCACAGGACGGATAGGACGTTTATTCACTAGCGATACTTGAAATTCTGACAGAACAGTTGCCAAGACGATTTTCATTTCATACTGAGCAAATGCCATCCCAATACAGCGACGATTACCGCCACCAAAAGGTAAATATTCATAAGGTGAATATTGTCTTTCTAAAAAGCGTTCTGGTTTAAATTGCTTTGATTGTGGGTAAACTTCTTCTCGATGATGGGCTAAATAAATACTGGGAATTATTGCTGTCCCTTCTCGCAGTTCGTAGCCCATAATGGTAATTGGAATCTTCACAACCCGCCAGAAAGCATTCATGGCAATTGGGTAGATTCGCAATGTTTCTTGGCAAACTGCTGTCAGATAAGGCAATTTAGCTACACTACTTAAATCCGGGTTAACTCCAAGGGTGTTAAGTTCTTGTAGCAATTTCTCCCGCACCTCCGGTAAATGGTCAATCCAGTAAAAAGCCCATGTCAATGCAGAAGCGGTAGTTTCATGTCCTGCAACTAGCAACGTCATCAACTCGTCGTGTAATTCTTCATCTGACATCCCTTGACCATCGTCATAACGAGCAGCCATCATCAAACTGAGGATATCTTGGCGATTTTGATCAGATTCAGCCCGACGTTCTTGAAGCAAAGCGTAAATCAGTTGATCAATTTTTTGCCGTTGTTGGAGAATCCAACCCCACGGACTCCACGCACCGAAATCTTTTTGCATGAACCGGAAAAACAAGGTGCTGGACATTACGGGCGAAGTCATGAAGTCTAGTAAGTCACTTAGCGATCGCCTCAGTTCCTCAAACACTTCTCCATCATTCAAACCAAATACAACCCGCAGAATAACACGCAAGGTGATTTCTTGCATCGACTCACGGATCTTAAAAGGCTTGCCAATTTGCCATTCATTAGTCACCTGTCGGGTGATTTCCCGAATTTCCTCGCCGTAAGCCCGCATCCTTTCGCCATGAAAGGGAGGAGCTAATAGTTGCCGTTGGCGCTGGTGGCGATCGCCATCTGATAACATAAAGGAGCGATCGCCAAGCAAAAATTTTAGCCCTATGTTCCCTCTGCCAACCTCAAAATGGCTGGAATCAGCAGTAAAAATCTGCTCAAGGGCTTGGGGTTGACTAAAGTACACAATATGATTATCAGACCGACTACTCCTAATTGTGAAAGTGTCACCATAGATTTTGGCAAAATCATCTATATATTTCACTGGCTGACTAATAAACTTGATCATCCTTAGCCAGCGCGGCATTTGAGGCCCATCAGGCAAATTGTAAGTTACTGTCATAGGAATTTGTGGAATTGATGGCTGATGAATTTTATTGTTACGAGTTTTCATGTTATTTAGGGACACAGAAAGCGGTATATTCATCAATGGAGAGTAGACAGTGGGCACAGGGGAGTAGAGAGTGGGAAAAAAGGATAATAACTAATTAACTCCTAATGAATAACTCACTACTCATCCTTCATCGAAAAATCCCACAACCAAACATAAAACAGATTTTTTTCCCTACTCCCCACTCCCTACTCCCTTTTTCTAGCTAAAGCAGTGCCAAAAATCATCGCTATTCTCAACGGTAAAGGAGGAGTCGGTAAAACGACTACCGCAGTCAATCTGGCTGCAAACTTTGCGAAGAAAAAAAAGGTGCTGCTGATTGACGCAGATATTCAGGGTTCTGCCAGTTGGTGGTTTGGGCGCAGTCAGCAGGGAATGGGATTTGATTTATCTCAAGAAACAGATCCAACACTTTTAGGTAATTTAGGTAAGATAACAGGTTACGATTTAGTAGTGGTGGATACGCCTCCCGCCTTGCGCTCTGAAGCATTAATAGCGGTAGTTGCGATCGCAGATTATCTAGTTTTGCCTACACCCCCATCTGCAATGGATTTAGCAATCCTCGTGGAAACAGTCAAGGAAGCCGTCATCCCTTTGGGAACCCCCCATCGGGTATTGCTCACCAAAGTCGATACGCGCAGTCTGGGGGAAGCACAAGAAGCAAAAAATACTCTGACTCGCTTAGGTATTCCTACTTGTAATACCTTCATCCGTGCCTATAAAGCTCATGAACGAGCAGCACTTGAAGGTGTAGCGATTACTCAATGGCGAGGAGGAAACGCACGGGAGGCGGAATTAGACTACCGCCGTGCAGCTGATGAATTACAGCGTGATTGGAGAAAATGATAATGGCTAGGAAACAAAGTCTCTCTGACTTACTACAAGAAGAGGCGCAAAAATTTACACCCCCAGAAGGTGAATCTGCGATCGAAGTTACAGCAGAAAAAATTGTCGAAGAACAAGCTGCATCTGATGAGGAATCGTTAGGACAACCACTTGAACCAGCTTCTACTAAACGCAGTCCTACTAAGGCTGATTTAGAAGCAACTGTCAAAGAGTTGACAACTAATCTAGAAACAAGCCACAAAAAAGAAGCATCTCTTGGACAAGAAATTACTGATTTGCAATCAAAATTATCTAAACAAAAAACCTTTGCATCAGAACAAAAATCATTACTAGAACAGCTAACAAAAGAACTTGACGAAACAAAAAAAACAGCACTGCAACTTGCAGAAGCAAATTCCCTGCTGATAGAAGAAATTAATTCTTTCAAAAAAGAAGCAGTACAAAAAGCAGTACAAAAAGCAGAAGATAAATCTAAACTAGCTGTAGCTGTAAAAGAAACTAGTGCGATAAAACCCGTAAAAGACCACTACAATCCACTTAACTACAAAAAATCACATCGTTCATCGGAAACACTTGCTCAAGCTCAACCTCAAAATCAACCAAATGAGTATCCCGATAGTTCTAATGAGATGTGGTTACTTGACTAAAATCGATACCATTTCTTTGTGAAACTGTACAAAATCAGACTTGTAAAACAAGGGGTTTAAGCCCCTTTTTCTATACAAACTCACAATTGATCGGTATTATGCCTACTATAGGATAATATGCCTTGGGTTATTGGTGTAGATGATTGGCTTTTCAATACCCAATAAATCGCCGTCAAAACGAAAGACTAATTATTGTAGAGACGGCGATTTATCGTGTCTTTGTGATTTATCGCGTCTTTGTGATAATTTGAACGCAAAAAACCTTAACCGATTTAAACTCGAAAGTCTAAAATATGCTCCGCGCTAATTTGTGGTTGTTCCAGGTGTGGAAGATGACCACAATTTTGAATCCAGGTAAGAGTACTGTGTGGAATTGCCATTTTAAATTTCATGGCATCCCCAGTACCCAAAATTTTATCGGAATCGCCCCACAAAATTAGCGTTGGTTGCACAATTTGTGATATTGTTTCAACTCTAAAAGCACTATAACCACCACTTTTAGTAAAAGAAATCAGAGCTTGATTCCAACTCGGCATTTGTAAGTGCAATGCCCCACAAGATAACGCATCGATAGAGGCAAGAGTTTGATTTTTATATCCAATGCGAGAAACGCGATCGCGCACCTTCAGATTACTCAAAAACTGAGTTGCTAAATAATCCAACGGGGGAAACATAAATTTACTCAATGGTGAACCACCCGCCAACCCCGCACTATCAATTAACACCAGCTTTTTTACCACTTCCGGGTAAGTCAGCGTAAAATCAATCGCTGTTGCACCACCCATCGAAGCACCCACCAAAATTACAGGTTGGTTAATCAGGCTTTTCCAGAAATAATAAAGATGGGTTTTAATCGCAGTTGGACTATAGGTAATTTCTGAGAGTCTATCTGTAAATCCAAAACCCAACAAATCCACTGCCCACGTTTCATTATCTTTTGAAAGTAGTGGCAAAAGCCGCCGAAATTCTAATACAGAACTGTCAAAGCCATGAATTAATAAAATCGGAGTGCCACCACTCCCTTGCTTGACAAAAGTTGTGGTAATTGCTTGATTAGTTAAAGGAGTAGCGATCGCAGCAGTTTGAATACTCTGAGCTAGTGCGATCGAGGCTGGTTCTGTGAGTTGCCCAACTGCTGTAGGAAGAAAATTCGGAAACATAAATTTCAGTTTATCGTACTAGCCTGTATCCACGCATAACTAATTTTGTTAAACAATAAAGTTACAACAACCTAAGATGCTGAAGTATTATTTGTAATTTATATATAAAACATAAGTCAGGTAATATCAAAATATTCTAACTCCCAACAGACGCGATTAATCGCTTACAGGATAGACACAATTAATCGCCTCTCTACTCTCCAAAAAAATTATGGCATCAAAGAAAATTTTCCAAAATGTCAAAATGGGGACTAAAGCCACGTACAATTAAAATCGCTTATCCCTTAATCCAGGAGCTAATGCCATGCCAATGGCGGTTGGCGTAATTGAAACTTTAGGTTTTCCCAGTGTCTTAGCAGCAGCAGATGCAATGGTCAAAGCTGCCGCAGTCACAATTGTGTATTATGGTCAAGCAGAAAGTGCCCGCTTGTTAGTTGCCGTCCGGGGACACGTTTCGGAAGTAAATAGAGCTGTTGAAGCCGGAATTGTAGCTGGAGAGCAAGTCAAGGTTGGTACAGTAATTACCTACTACGTTGTTCCTAATCCCCCGGAAAATGTGGAAACCATATTACCAATCCATTTCACTGAAGAATCAGAACCTTTCCGCATGTTCTAAGCAATTTTGCTATCAAAATCTGTAGCGAAGCTTCGTACAATTAACTTGTAGCCCCCATATCGTTTATTCATACAGGAGATTAATAATGTCATTACAGGCAGTTGGAGCACTTGAAACTAAAGGTTTTCCTGCGGTGCTAGCAGCAGCAGATGCTATGGTAAAAGCTGGTCGAGTCACCCTGGTTGGTTATATCAGAGTAGGTAGCGCTCGCTTTACAGTTAATATTCGTGGCGATGTTTCTGAAGTAAAAGCCGCTATGGCTGCCGGTGTTGAAGCCGCAGAAAATGTTTTTGGCGGTACACTTGAATCCTGGGTAATTATTGCTCGTCCCCATGAAAACGTTGAAGCTGTTCTGCCAATTGGTTACACAGAACAAGTCCAAGGGTATCGAGAATCTGTAGAAAATCCCATTGTTAGATCAAACAATCGATAGATTCAACATCGTGTGGGGGAATTCAAAATTTCAAACGAAGAATCTCCATAAATGAATTTAAAGAGAAGTTTCTTGTCAAGCTTCTGACTATCAAAACTTTAGGGGAATGCATTCTTTCTGTTTTTAGATTTTGCATAAGTTAAATTTTGAAGCAGAGGGAAAGCAACAGTCAGAGTCAATAGTCAAAATCAATATTGACTGTTGACTATTCATTGTTAAGAATAACTTGTCAATGTTAAAGGCGTAGTTATGAGTGAAGCTATAGGAATCCACTTTGATTTCTGAACTAATTTGCGTAGGCAGGCAATAGGCAATAGGCAATAGGCAAGAAGGCTTCTTAGTTGTCCTAAGTTTTTTCAGAAATCAAATATGAGTCCTATAGTTTAAAAAAGTTGAAGAAGAATTCAGAAGTCAGAATGGGCTAAACCTTAGCTATCCGCTAACAGGAGTCAGAATTAAGACGCTCTCTACGCGTAGCTTGCAACTCTTACAAAGTACGTGGACTCGCTAACACTACGAAGCACCGCCAGTCGTACAGAAAACATTGCTGAATACTGACTCCTGCCTCCTGCTATACAATTCATTTAAGGCTTGATATTCCTTAAAAAGGAAGGAATTAAGCCAATTTATCACAGGGGTTAGGGAATCTTCCGAGGTCAAATCTCATTAACACCAAGCATATTGAAATTTAACTAAGTATTTGACTAAGTAAAGGATTATAGAGTGTTGAAACTTATACGGGTGAAATACCGTCCGATATTGAGTTAAATTAGATTCGTTCCTCGTATATGTTACAAAATGTCAGATTTCCCCGATAAATCTAGTGCAAAGGTGTATCCTCACCACTCTAGGCGAATTTCTGTTCTCAGTTAAAAACATAACTTTACGAAAATTTAAAATTAGCATAATTGTCCTAAATGGTTGATAGGTATAGCTTTCGGGCATTTTGAAGTAAAAGCAAAACATCAATGTCGAAAGTTTCTGCATAATTTGAGTGAACTAAGACGTAATAAAAGTAGAATCACTGAGCTATTTTCATGAAATTCATGAAACACGGGGCAGCTGCCAGTTAAACAATTAGGTGAGACGAAGGGGGGTTGTGATGCAAACTTCAAAATTGAGTTTCGAGGAATGCAATCTCGCTATGAAAACGGATATAGAAAAACTGGCTATAGATTGGCAAGAACGATTGGCTGTGGAATGTCCAGAGCAAAATGAAGCTACTAGAGAAAGCATTATTCTCTGGCTGTTGGGATCTGACTCCAAACGGTTTGATCTGTTGAATCCGAAAGAACTCGATATCGCCAAGCAAGCGATGGAATATCGCTGGAGAATTTTACGTCAACGCTACTTGGGGCTGGGGCGAGAACGTGCTTATCGCAACTTGATAACGCGATTAGGGAGTTTAGTAACATTACGCAATAAGATTCAGACTTGGGTTTCTCTCAGCCGCGATCGCCAGCGCAGCGTAATGGATGTGTTACAAGAAGTACTCCAAGAATTATTGCAAAGCGATAGCCAGATGCAACAGCAAATGGCTGACATTGCCAAATATACAACCGATAGACGATTAGGAGATGCTCTACTATTTGCCAGTTTAGAAGAATATTGTTTGCGGCCAGTCCGCAATCAACCCCTATTAGCTTATCGATTTGTGAATTATTTGCGTCGCACTCAGCGCGGTGGCTTAACCCAAGTACCTAGCCGTGACTTGGTTCGACTCGTGTCAGAAGAAATTCTCACAGATGATAATGATAATCGAGTTAACTTAGTCGATAGTCAGGCGATCGCAGAATATCAAGAAGCACAACAACTAGAGGAACAACTTGCGCTACGCCAGTCAGTACAAAAAGAATTTGAAAATTATTTACAAGAAAATCTCGGAAAAGACGCCGTGGAATGGCTAAGACTGTATCTGCAAGGTAAGTCTCAGGAAGATATAGCCCAGAGATTAAATAAGCAGACTAAGGAAGTCTACCGTCTGCGAGAAAAAATTAGTTACCATGCTGTGCGTGTTTTTGCCCTCAAAGGGAAACCAGAACTCGTAGGCAACTGGCTCTCAATTTCCTTGCAAGAACACAACTTAGGGTTAACACAAAAGCAATGGCAGCAACTTGATGAAAAATTGACTCCTCTAGGGCGGCAAATTCTAGACTTGCGGAAAGCGGGTAATTCAATAGAAACAATAGCTCAACAGTTAAAACTCAAAACTCATCAAGTGTTAGGTGAATGGACAAAAATCTATCTTGCAGCCCAAGCTTTAAGAACCCAAGAGTAACCTGTAGTGGGGATAAGGGAGATGAGGGAGAAATAACTAATGTCCCATGCCCCATGCCCTAATCCTCAATATTATCCACAGTCTATAATCTAAAATTCATATTCTACTTACGTCTACTTAGGTATATATAATTGAAATTTTAACAATCGAACAAAGTATCTTTATTAACTACCTACTCAATTAGAGGCAAAATATTATATACATAAACACCAAGCAATCAAACCTATGTTGTCTTCAGAGGGCGAACTAACAGATACTACAGTAAATGATTCCCAGGTGCTAACCGCTACACAATTTAAGTGGGAGGAAGAAGGCGATCGCGAACAAATATTTCAACTGATTGATAGCCTTTTGTCCTTTGAAGCTTGCCTCTACCACCAGATTTTGCCCTTTGGATTAGAAGACAAAAACCTCTTGCTAGGTATGGTTCATCCACAAGACAGTGAGGCGCTAGATTACGTTGGTCGCATTTTGTCTTGTATCAATTGCACAATGGTGATTGAGGCGATCGCAGCCGATGCTCACCGTAGAATACTGTCAGCCTACCTCAACCATAAGAATACATCTCAGCTAGATGCCCAACAAATACATCAGCCAACAGCGGACTCTCCTTCAACAAATAGCCCAGCGGCCATTGCTGACACCCCTGTTCCTTTCCTAGATGCAGACTCGGAATCAAATCAACAACCAATATTGATGGTGTTTCAGACACAAAAGCGTCAACATTCTGGGCAGCGCGTAGACTTGCCGCCCACTCCAGAGCTAGACCAATTATCTCAAACTACGACGTTCTTGACCCCTATTGAGAGCGAGAATTCCGAAGTGACACCAAACAATTTACCGATTTTGCCCACGCAAGTTCCCGAATTACTTAGTCCGATTGAGGTGCTAACAACACTACCACCGAAGAAATTACTAGAAGAATTACTAGGGCGAATCCTGGCTGGGGGAATTGGTCGGCTGTATTTAGAAAGACAAGCTTACGAAGGCAGAATACTGTGGAGTGATAATGGAATTTTACAGTCTGTATTAGACAAACTGCCGCTCTCGGTTTTTCAAGGAGTACTGAATGAATTAAAGCGGTTTGCTTCCCTGCCTGTCACCAGCGTTGCAGAACCAAAACAGGTAGAGAAAGAATACGTATATCAAAAAAACCGCTTATTATTGCGCTTGCGAGTCATGCCGGGAATCTACGGCGAAGAGGCAACACTCCAAGTGTTACGAGGAGCAGCATTAAAGTTCTATCAACAACAACAGTTGGCGCGTCTTGGCCGCGATGCTTTAGGAATTTCTCAGCAACTAAGCTTAAAGTTACATGAACTACAAGAAAGGCTTTTACTGAATCCCAGCCTTGATTCTCAGCAATTAGAAGCAATGGTCGCCCTGAATCAACTAGTCAAAAATTTAGACCAACAGATCAAAATACTGGCACTAGATAGCAATCCACCAACAAACAGCAAATCAAAAGTCTGTCAGTGAAACCGCTGATTTCGATCACATACATAATTGTTATGTTGTAATCGAACTCTAGACCGATCAACCTTAGAGATTCATCTTCAATAAATACAAATTTTGCGATCGTATTCTGAGTAAGATTACGGTTTAAACAAACTTATAGTAGCAAAGTTAGTTTCCCACTCTTAAATCCATTTGTTGCAAATATTTCATGCTAACTGAGGTTTTTAGTGAACTTTTCCCCTTAATGAGTACAGCCAATCCACAGACCTTGGAATGGCTGCTCAACGTTGCAATTGAACATGAATACCCATCTGGGCGAGCCGTTGTCATGGAAGATGCCTGGGGTAACGCCGTTTACTTTGTGGTTTCTGGTTGGGTCAAAGTCCGGCGTACCGTCGGGGAAGATTCAGTAGCTCTGGCAATTTTTGGGCGTGGCGATTTTTTTGGAGAAATGGCAATTTTGGATGAATCTCCACGCTCAACTGATGTCATTGCCCTTTCATCCGTGAAATTGCTGAGTATTTCCAGAGAGCGATTTATTCAAATATTGTTTAAAGACCCGCAGTTACATCACCGGATGTTGCAACTGATGGTGCGGCGATTGCGACAAATTAACCTGCGCCTACAAATGCGGTCTTCACCACCAGCAGTCAAACTCGCCCATACCCTAGTGAGTTTAGGCGAAAGTTATGGTCAGGAATCAGACTTAGGAAGAGAAATTTTTAACATTCCCTTTAAAGATTTAGCAGAGGTGACAGAAATCGGCGTTGAAGAAACCGCCAAAATCATGGAAAAGCTGCATGAAAAAGGGTGGATAAAAATTGATAGCGCCAACAACATCACTTATCTTGTGAACTTCAAACAGTTGATGAACTTGGCTGGCAAAGTTTGATAAGAGGCAGGGGGCAGGGGACAGGGAGCAGGGGAAAAGAGACTTTTCCGATTTTTGCACAGATGCGGTAATCATAAGTGATTAACCGGACTTGATATAAAAGTCAAAAATTAAAAGGTAAATTTGTCATTATGGGAAAAATGACTCATCTACTATTACCTCAGCAAATAAGATGACTGAAGCAACAGCAATTCGTCCCAATATCTATGTCAAGGAAACTGGGCCAACGATTCATTACCTGGTGGCAATGTCTCAGCCAGAAACCCATCTGTTTGAGGTGACTTTACGCCTTGTCAATCATCCCTCACCAATTCTCGATTTAAAACTGCCAGTGTGGACACCTGGCTCCTATTTAGTCCGGGAATACGCCAAGAATTTACAAGATTTTGAGGCTTTTGCAGAGGATAAGCCTTTACCTTGGCGGAAGATTAGTAAAAATCACTGGCAGATAGACAAAACGGGTGTTTCAGAATTAACTGTACGTTACCGTATTTTTGCCAATGAGCTATCGGTACGGACAAATCACTTAGATACCACTCACGGTTATTTCAACGGTGCGGCAATATTTTTTAGAATACCGGGCTGGGACAAGCAACCCATTCGCGTCACCATTCTACCACCACGCCCGGAATGGCAAGTAACTACTGCTCTACCATCTGTTGCCGAGGAAACAAATACTTTCTTGGCTGGCGATTTTGATACTCTTGTTGATACTCCCTTTGAGATTGGTAGCCACCAATTGTATAAATTTGAGGTTTTGGGAAAACCCCATGAACTGGCAATCTGGGGGCAAGGTAATTACCAAATTCAGCAGTTGATTGCTGATATCCAAAAAATTATCCAAGTTGAAGCGCAGATGTTCGGCGGTTTGCCTTATGAACGATATGTGTTTCTGCTACATTTATTTAGCCAAGCTTTTGGCGGTTTGGAACATAAAGACTCTTGCTCCTTGATTTACCAACGTTTTGGATTTCGCACTCAGGAAAAGTACGATCGCTTTATCCAATTAGTTGCACACGAGTTCTTTCACTTGTGGAATGTCAAGCGAATTCGCCCAAAAGCATTAGAGGTTTTTGATTACGACCAAGAAAACTACACACCATCATTGTGGTTTTGTGAAGGTACTACTAGTTACTATGATTTGTTAATTCCTTTGCGGGCAGGAATTTATGATGTTAAGTCGTATTTGAATAACTTGGGTAAGGAAATTACCAGATATGAAACAACACCGGGGCGCAAGGTACAACCCGTTTCCGAGTCGAGTTTTGATGCCTGGATAAAACTTTATCGCCCGGATGCCAATAGCGCTAATTCCCAAATTTCTTATTATTTAAAAGGAGAAATGGTATCGTTATTGCTGGATTTACTGATTCGCTCTACTCACGACAATCAGCGCTCCCTCGATGACGTGATGCTGAAAATGTGGCAGCAATTTGGGAAAGATGAAATTGGCTATACCCCAGAACAGTTGCAGGAAGTTATCGAATCTGTCGCCGGAATCGATTTGACTGATTTCTTTAAACGCTACATTGATGGCACTGACGATTTGCCTTTTAATCAGTACTTAGAACCCTTTGGTTTGCAGTTGGTAGCTGAACAACAGGAAGAACCTTACTTGGGCGTGAGAATAAATACAGAGAATGGGCGGGAAATGATCAAATTTGTGGAGACTGCTTCACCAGCACAAGTAGGGGGAATTGATGCGGGTGATGAGTTACTAGCAATTGATGGGATTAAAGTAACGGGGAATAGCTTAAGCGATCGCCTGAAAGATTACCAACCAAACGATACCATCGAAGTCGCAGTTTTCCACCAAGACGAACTGCGTACCTATTCCATTACCTTGGCGTCACCACATCCCACTCGCTATCAGGTAAAACCTGTTGAGCATCCTGACTCCACACAGCAGCAAAACTTTGCTGGATGGCTTGGGGTTGCGATCGCAACTGTTTAATAAAGGCATTGGGCATTGGGCATTGGGCATTGGGCATTGGGCATTGGGCATTGGGCATTGGTTATTAATTCTTCTCCTCCTTACCCCTTACCCCCTGCCCTCTGCTCCCCTGCTCCCCAGTCCCCAGTCCCCAGTCCCCAATCCCTAATCTAAGACGTTCTCACCGCCCCAGAGTAAATCAAACCCCGTTGTAGATCCAGGGTTATAATCGCCCCATCCCGAATCGCCTGGGTTGCCTGCTTCACGCCAACAATCACTGGTACACCAAGACGTAAACCAATTACTGCTGCGTGACTTGTGAGACTTTCATCTTCCGTAATAATTCCACCAGATTTACGAATTGCCTCGACAAAATCGGCACTAGTGCGCGGTGCAACCAATATGTCTCCGGGATTAAAGTTACTCACATCCATGCCAGTATTTGCCACCCGTGCGCGACCACTCACTGAACCTTGTCCTAGTCCAATTCCGTGACCTAATACCGCCGTCACCACCTCTACTTTAATCAAATCTGTGGAGCCGGAAATTCCCTGGAGTGTACCCGCGGTCATCACGACTAAATCTCCCTCAGACAGTAACTTAAGCTCCTGAGCCACATTGATCGCAGCTTGAAATGTCTGACCTGTGGAAGGTAATCCTAGTACCAACAGCGGTTTTACTCCCCACACCATCTGTAGCTGCCGCGCCACATTCACATGAGGCGTCACTGCTAAAATCGGTGTTTGGGGACGGAACTTAGAGACATTACGAGCTGTTGCCCCAGTTTGCGTTAGGGTCATGATTGCTGCTGCGCCTAGTTGTTCGGCAATTTGACCGACAGCTTGACTAATCGCATTAGGAATAGAGCGCCGAGCATCTCTGACAGAACGTAAGTTTAAGTGTTGGGATTCTTCCTGCTCCATACGTTCGGCAATTCGTGCCATCGTCGCCACTGCTTCTACAGGAAAGCTACCCACAGCAGTTTCATTGGAGAGCATCACCGCGTCTGTGCCATCTAAAATCGCATTTGCCACATCCGACACTTCAGCGCGGGTGGGACGGGGATTGCTCACCATGCTATCTAACATCTGAGTAGCTGTGATGATGGGAATCCCCAAGCGATTTGCTGTGGCAATTAACCGCTTTTGAAGTACGGGAACATCTTCTGCGGGTAATTCCACCCCTAAGTCGCCTCTGGCAACCATTACGCCATCACACAAAGCCAGAATCGCCTCCATTTGTTCGATTGCTTCGTGCTTTTCAATTTTGGCCACTACTGGCACTTGCTTACCTGTACTGGAAATTAGTTCTTTAATTTCGATCATGTCCTGCGGATTGCGGACAAAGGAAAGTGCCACCCAATCGACACCTTGATCTAGACCAAACATCAGATCCTCTCGGTCTTTGTCGGTCATTGCCTTAATTGACAGGTAAACGCCGGGAAAGTTTACGCCTTTGTTGTTAGAAAGTTTACCAGGTACGGTGACGCGACAATGTAAATCACCTTTGTCCCGATTAATCTCCTCTACAAGCATTTCTACTCGTCCATCATCGAGGAGAATTTTTGCACCAACTGGGACTTCTTCGGCTAAATAATCGTAGGTGACGCAACTAATTTCCTGCGTCCCTACTATTGGACGATTTGTCAAGGTGAAGCGATCGCCTTTTGCCAAAACTATAGACCCGTTGTCAAACTTCCCCAAGCGAATTTTTGGGCCCTGCAAGTCTTGAAGAATAGCCACTGGCTGATTTAATTCAAAAGCGGTTTGCCGAATTAAGCGAATACTACGCTGATGGTCGGCATGAGTTCCGTGGGAGAAGTTTAGCCGCAGCGTCGTGGCTCCCGCTTCAATAATTGCCTTGAGCATTTCAGGACTGCTAGTGGCGGGGCCAATAGTAGCGACAATTTTTGTCCGGCGCAGAGAATCTCTTAATTGCATAGGGGCTGAAGTTAGGGAGCTATCTGGGAAGTCATCGTAACTTAAGTGGCATCTCCTTTTCAGTCACTGCTATATCAATAAGATATAAACAGTTAGAGAGGGTTTATGGGAGAGTGGGGGCTGTGGGATAGACTAGATATAGTACATCAATCTTGTATCCATCCTCCCAACGAAAGAGTTTATCCCATCAACTTTTTGCCAATTGTCATACCCCACTTATCAGTAAAGATTAGTTCTTGTCTGGAATCATAGCGTTATTCATCTACTGATATGCAAAGCTGTGGATAAATATTGCTATACAAAAAGTTACAAAACTTTATTGTTCCCTAATATTTATCGTATATTCGTAATGTTTGATTAAGAAGGAGTCAATGTTAGAGATGATCACATCGGAGGCACAAAAGCCACTGACAATCCCACCCAAGGAATTTTTAGCGCCTCCTGGTGATTTTAATCCCACGCTACTGCTGTTTTTGGTAGCTGTAGCAATGCTGGTGTTATCTAACTTTGGTTACTGGCTTTGGGAATGGCCGCACTGGCTGTGCTTTAGCGTTAACACCCTTGCCTTGCATTGTGCTGGAACAGTAATTCATGATGCCTGTCACCAATCAGCCCATCGCAACCGGGTGATGAATGCGATGTTAGGGCATGGCAGTGCGTTGATGCTAGCTTTTGCTTTTCCAGTATTTACGCGGGTGCATTTACAGCATCATGGACATGTCAACCATCCTAAAGACGACCCAGATCATTATGTCTCTACTGGTGGCCCGTTATGGTTGATTGCAGTGCGTTTTTTGTACCATGAGGTATTTTTCTTTCAACGGCGACTGTGGCGTAAATATGAGCTATGGGAATGGTTCATCAGCCGCTTAATTGTCGGTGTAATTGTTTATATCTCAGTGCAGTACAACTTTTTGGGTTACATTCTGAATTTTTGGTTTATACCAGCTTTTGTGGTAGGGATAGCACTGGGATTATTTTTTGACTATTTGCCTCATCGTCCTTTTGCGGAGCGCGATCGCTGGAAAAATGCTCGCGTCTACCCAAACCAAGTTCTCAATATCCTAATTATGGGACAGAATTACCACTTAATTCATCATTTGTGGCCTTCTATTCCTTGGTATAATTACCAACCTGCATACTATGTCATGAAGCCACTCTTAGATGAAAAAGGATGTTATCAAACTTCAGGATTGTTGCAGAAAAAGGACTTTTTTGAGTTTGTTTACGACATCTTTTTAGGAATTCGGTTTCATCATCAAAAAGAATAGAGTTATTGTATACAGCTATCGCCCACTAATGGCTAGCACTGGGAAATTGACACAAGTACATCATGACCAAGGCTAGCCTTCAAAGTCAAATGAGTGCGATCGCTAAACAGTTCCAGATTTTTGAATGTATTTCCTGTGCGATCGCTTACATTGGGTGACTACAAATAACTACGTAACTTAGCACAACTTTATCCAATTAAATCCTCTAGGTTATTTAAGTAAGCCCAGAGTTTTACAGTCTTGTGATAACTAGCAGAAGGGATGGTCTATTTTTTAACCAACATTACCCGCAGACAATACTTGTTCAACTGTAAGTGCAATTTCCGGGAAAGTTGCAGACACAAGTTGCTGACTCCCGCTAAACTCTTTTTCCTCGTACAATCCTTCTGACAACAATAAAATCGTAATTTTTGACTCTATTGGATCTACAATCCAATATTCAGAAATCTCTAACGCTGCATATTCAGAACGTTTATATCGATAGTCGCGTTTTATTGAATCAGGGCTGACAACTTCCACTACTAATATCGGCGCAGACTGACAAACAGCAGACTCATCAAGGAATTCCATTACCTGTTCAGCTGTGACAACATAAACATCAGGCAATCTTGACTTCCGCCATCCCGTTCTTACCCCTGCCTCTCTAAAGCATAGCCAAGGTAAACTCAAGCGATTGATTTCTGCCTTAAAGTTATCCTGAATAAAGTCAGAAATTAGTAAATGTCTAAAAGTTGGTGGATTCATGCGTTCTAGTTTCCCATCCACCAATTCATAACGGCTATCAGTACCATCGTTATAAGCGAGATATTCTTCAAAAGAGTATAGACGCTCTGTAGTTGTTTGTGTCATCGCGCAACTTTTAAATAAAGGTTTTTTTGAGGTAGTACTCAAAAAATCATGAGTAATTGCACATTAGCTTGTTGTAGCGTTTAAACGTGTAGGCAAATAAAAAAAGCTGTATAATTTATCACCGACAAAGCACGATTCTATCGTTAGCTACTCAATACTTGGGAAAAATAAAGTTGTATATACAATTTAATAATACTACTATCCTAAAAAAATCCAAAAGTTCTATTGCGGCACAATTTTGTGCGATCACTACGCCCGCCGCAGGCATCGCATTTGCTAAAAATCAAAAAAGTGATTGATGTCTGACTTACTTTTTGTAGGCACTCTGCGGCATCTTGCTACCTTTCTTCAATTCAATCGGTAAAAGAGTGCGATCGCTTGGATATTGCCCCTGATGTCATCTTTAAACCTATAACTGGAATTCTCACCTGCAAAAGGAGAGCTTAACAGCGATCGCTAAACTTAATGACTGTCCTGCTGTTTCTCTATTGGCTCGGACTTAGTTCTTCTATAATAGATTTCATTACACAGTTATTATTATCCTCTTTCTTCCCACGCGAACAATTTATAGGAGACTATCAAAAATTTACTGTTGAATAACATTCCTAAAATCAAACTACTGGGAGTGTAATTTGAGCTTGAGTTAGCAAAACAACAAACAGAATTTAATGAAAACGGCAACAAGCGATTTACACTCATCAATCTGAGTGTTCAGACAGGTTTAGACTCTCATACCCTGTGTAAGATTTTTAGCTGTAGGAACAAAGTTGATCGGTACTCTCTCACTCGATGTTTTCAGGCATTCAAAATATTATTAGAACCGGATGATTATGATGTCGCCACCATTCCCCCGCTCATAACTAGCTCAGAGTTACAACAGAGAGAAACCTGCAAGGATGAGACTTTAGGCAGAGAGGAGGACAAAAAACTTGGATTACAGTTGAAGCTAGATGTAAATAAGGTCAACTTGCCCATGACTCCACCTGAAGAAATTCGCTCAAGAGGAATAACACTGCTGGAAGAATTATCGGGAGAATCTTTACTAAAAGCAGTTAAATTTTTAGAATCCCTTTCTCAAGAGCCTTTACCGCTAAGTCAAAACAAGTTTGAACATAGCAACGGTGTTGCGAAGAATATTACGCTCAATTAAACTAAAAATAGTTTTCAACAACCATAAAAATAACCTCTGGAAGCGATCGCACTTTTGCTTGCTACAATCGCACTCCTTTAGAGGTTATTATTTAATCTAATTACTCCTACACTTAGGGAATAACGAACCGCAGAGGCGCAGTATTTCGACTTCGCTCAATAACCGGACACGGAGAAATCTGAGTTTGAGAAATATTTTGCGTCAGTCCTAACAAAGAATAGAATTGTTGTATGAAGGGATGGCTAGGTTGGGCTGCGCCAACGCATCAAAAATCTCTGATTTCAACAACCACACCCGGAGCGATCGCTGCTAAAACACTGCGAAGACTGGGTATAAATGTAAATCAGCCAAACGTACAATAGCGATCGCGCCCCTTTTGTTTGGCATTGTACAGTGCTTTATCGGCTGAAGCGATGAGTGTATCTGGTTTAATGTCGCAAATGGGTATGACAGAAGTAATACCCAAACTAACTGTGACGATATCCTTGACATCAGACTGTGCATGGGGAATGGACTGAGCATAAATTGCTTGCTGAATATTTTGTGTTACTTTGATTGCTCCTGCTAAATCAGTATTGGGAAGGAGTACTGAAAATTCTTCTCCTCCATAACGTGCTACTAGATCACCAGGACGATTAACTGTCTGTTGAACTGTTTGCGCTATTTTTATTAGACAATAATCGCCTTCAAGATGACCATAGCAGTCGTTGTAAGATTTGAATTTATCAACATCGAATAAAATCAGTGACAGGGGTTGTTGTTCTCTTGCAAGGCGTTTCCATTCTGCTTGCAGTCGTGCATTGAAGCAGCGACGGTTAGCCACCTGAGTCAAACCATCTAAATTTACCAGTTGTTCTAGTTTCTGATTTGCATCTTCTGCTGTTTCTTTAGCAATTACTAACTCTGCTGTTCTCTCCTGTACCCGTTGTTCCAAAGTTTCCAAGGATGTTTGTAACTGAAGTGCCATGTTGTTAAACGATGCTGCCAGTTGACCTATTTCGTCTTGTGAGATAATTTTGGCGCGGATATCTAAGTTACCTGCGGTAAATTGGAAAACTATATTGGTAAGGTAAATTATTGGTTTTGTTAGCAGTTGCCCAATGACAAAAGCGACAATTGTCACTACTGAAGCAATAATTGCAAATAGAAACATTGCGTCACGAATTTGCTTTTCTACAGGTGCTAGGGCAATAGCAAGGGGTTGTGCGAACAACACAGACCAAGGTTTATATTTTAAATGAGCGATCGCAATCAGATTAACCTGATTACCTGTTGCTAACAAAGATGCAATTAAATACGACTGTTTATTATCTAATGCTTGCTTAAGTTTTGACTCATTAGTTGCCAATTCTTTGAGAGGAGAATTAAGCAAATGCCCTTTCTGTTGTAGTTGAGTTACAACATCCAAAGGCAGAGGCACAATTGATTTAAAAAGTAGTTTTGGTGCAGTGCTATGTGCCAGATAAATATTATTTTCATCTAAAAGAATAGCAAAGGATTTTGCCCCAGCCCGTTCAGTTTGTCGAGTTACTAACTGCTGGACAACAGTAGCATTGTATGAAACACGCAATACACCCAATATATCTCCCTTGGCATTGCGAACCGGACTGCTAAAAAACAGGGTAACAAGGTCAGGAATTGTTGGCGATCGCTTCATGGTAGAAGCAAAAGATAACCCAGTTTCCAGTGGTTTTTTAAAATAATTTTCAACTGATTCATCTTTGCCAATGTTCGATGTCTGTGTATCCAATACATTTTTTCCGTTTAAGTCGAGCAAAGCATAGGAGAGAATATTGAGCATATCTTTGCGACTGAGACGGATTAATGTTTCTATTGCCAATTGCATTTCGGGGCTGTCATCTCGCTGTTTTGGGTTTAGGCTGAGATAGCGTGCCAAACCTGGTAAAATAGCCTCTACGCGCACGGCATTGAGATTTCCATCAATAAAGGCATCTATTCTGTTAGCGGTTTCGTTAGCCGCCGCAGATAGGGCTTGTCGGGCGTTGTCAGTTAGTGCTTTTTCAGTTGTCTGTTTGTTGATAAATGCCAATAACAGCAAAGGAATTAAAGCAACAATCAGAAACGAGGCGATCAACTTTGTCCGAATGCTGCCCAAAAAAGTCTGCTGCATGGCTTTAAACTAGAAGGGAGGGTTCAAGAAGGAAGAATTGAACAAACTTTCTAGCTCAGGAATGCGCGTCACGTTCCCAGAGCGAATAAAAAAGTCTGCATATATCTTGGCAGTTTTGTAGATAGAGTTAGGGTTGCTAGATTGAAACAATTTTTGATTTTCAGCTAAATCAGTTAGGTTGACTCCGTCCAAAGAGAGTGTATTGCTAGGAATTTTTAAAGCTTTGCTGACGATCGCGTTTCCTTCCTGAACATTTGCCCTCCAATAGTTTGCAGCTTGCAGCCATCCTCGCACAAATGCACGAACGTCTTCGGGGCGATCGCGGATTGTATCATTGCGAAAAATAATCATATCTAAAATCAAGCCAGGGGTTTGTTTGCTGGTAAATAGGATATGTCCCCCTGATTTAATAGCTTCAGAAAGATGGGGTTGCCAAGTGTGTCCGGCTTGAATAACATTATTTTTCAGGCCTTGAGGAATTTCTAAAGCTTCTAATTTAACCAATTTCACATCATCGCTGGTGAAGTTGGAACTTTTCAACATCTCAGTCACGAAAAGTTCGCTAAAACCGCCTAGATTTGCACCTAGCTTTTTCCCTTGCAAGTCAGCGACAGTTTTTATTTGTGGTTGGGCGACTACTACATCTGCTCCTGTTGATTCATCTATAACCAGCACGCCTTGTATATCAGGATTGGTGGCACTCAAGAGAATAAAACTTCCCAAGGACGCTGTAATACCATCATACTTACCCGCACTGAAATTTGCTCTTTCCAATTGGGTGTATCGTTTATAAGTTAGTTCAACATCTACACCTTGGGCTTTGAAGAATCCTTTTTCTTGAGCAATGATGCCTGGATACTCTCCAATAAAAGATGCAAATTGCACTTTCAAGGGAGGGCGTTTTAATTCGGTCGGTGATGAAGTATGACAAGCAAATAGCAAACAGGCGGTAATGAGAAAAATACTAATGTATCTGAGTAGTTTAAACAAAGTTAGCTTGCTGAACAGATACTTGAATATAGAAGCAAATATAACATCTTGTTATGGAAGCTTTAAGCTTTGCATTTGGGAGGAGTCAGCTATTCACACAGAACGCCAATTTTCGATTTGCAAGTTAGGTACTCTTTGAAATTCTCGGACATTAGATGTCACCACAATATGATTATTGATTACTGCGGTGGCTGCTATAAGTACATCATAAGCACCAATAGGTGAACCAGCTAATTTAAGAAATGCATATCCGAAAATGGGTCGTTTCAGCCTTTTATTAATCATTCTTCGATAGTCATCTGTAGGGGTTTAGCATTGTGCTTTACCCCTACGACAGACGTGCTTTTTCAAAGAATCCATATTTGGTATTTTCTGTCAATGCGTAAGTCCTAGATAATTAAAATTCTATTTCGTTCGGTGGTATTAGTTCTTCTCGATATGATTCAAAGATATGGCGTTTACCAGTCTAATAAAGTACACTAATTAAGATAAATTCAGTGCATCTACTCAAGGGTAAAAATGAAACCATATTCCCTCGACTTTCGCCAAAAAATATTGGATACATACTTGTCAGGTGGAATATCACAA
>NZ_KV757575.1 GCF_001712795.1 Nostoc sp. KVJ20 | reverse complement strand
CAAATTTACATACCTCAATTCCGATGCTGCCCACCTTTCCATTTTTCATTCCCCTCTGTTTTCTCCTCCTCAAAACTATATCTATCAACCTTTTCGGCTTTATTTAAGTATTTTTACGTTTTGTTGAGAAAGATCCGGGTAATGGATAGCCTTTACAAGGGGGGAAACAAGAAAATTCAGTTCCCTCCCCTTTATAAGGGGAGGGTTAGGGTGGGGTAACGCAGATCGTGATGGTAAGCCCGTTTTGTCAAGGGTTTCGCGTTAAGTTGACACCAGTGGCGAGACGCCCATCCCACAAGATGAAAACCTAATTTTTCAATAACTTTAACAAAATCTTTAGCTTTTACACTAGGAAAATTACTCATATTAAAATACGTAATGGCTTGACAATTAAATCTTCTTTAGGGATAGGTTGATTATCAGCAATTAAACTTTCAAGATATAATTCAATAGCTTCTGTAATATTCTCAATAGCTTCTTCAAAAGTATCGCCTTGAGAATGGCAGCCTTTGAGAATAGGATAAAAAGCGTGATAACCACCATCTTTTTCTTTTTCCAGAAGAACCGTATAGTTATAAGCTTGCTTAATGTTGTTTTTCATATATTTTCACCTTTTTTGAAAGCTACTAATTTTTAGCTTATACCAATTCTTTATGAAGCTGCATAGAATTCGATCCCCCCTAGCCCCCCTTATAAAGGGGGGAATTCAAAGTGCCCCTTTTTTAGGGGGATTTAGGGGGATCAAGATATGTGCAACTTCACATTAAATTGGTATTAAACTTATTCCATAATGATAGAACAGATTTTGCTGTGGTTTAATATTCGTTAAAATAGGTTTTATATAGGTAATTTGGATTGGGTTGCACTTTAATTAAGCAAAAATATATGGCAATTCTCAACGCTCGTAATTTATCTTTAGAAGAAGTTCAGCGTCTATTTGGCTTTGAAAAACATTACAATGACTCATTTTCTAACTACTTATCTCTGGAACCTCTCACGGAAGCAGAACAGCAGGAACTCAAACAAATTCAGCAGGACTTTGATAGATACCTGACAGCAGGTAAAGTTTCTGAAGGTCAGGTAAAGTTTCTTGCAGTTGCGCCTTTACTAAGATTAGCTGGTTTTTATCGCTATCCTATAGAGATTGTTTTGGAAGAGAATATTGCTGATATTGAAGTTGAAGACGAAGATATCAAAATTAAAGGAAGATTCGATGTTTTAGTTATTAGTAAAGCTAAACATACAAAATTTCAAAGATATTTTTGGGTACTGTTAATTGAATCTAAAAATAGTCAGATTGATATATCAACAGGTTTACCTCAACTACTCACATACTCTTATAAAAATTTAGATAATCAAAAATCAGTTTGGGGAGTAACGACTAATGGTAGAAGTTATCAGTTTGTCTATATTGAACAAGGAAATCCCCCGATTTATTATCTGTTGCCAGAATTAAATTTAATGGAAAGAGAGCGTTCAAGTCAGTTGCTACAAGTTTTAAAAGCAATTTGTCAGCTTTAAAAGGGAATTTCTTAATAAGACTACCTTGGGATGAATGGGAAGCAAGTAACCAAGAAATAGAAAAAGTAGCAAGCAAATTTATCTTTAACTAATTGCTATAGCAATCCTAAATCATTCGTGAAAAATTATATACCCGACTTCTCGAAGAAGTCGGGTATCTGGACATCGCGCATTTTCACAACTCATTTAGGATTACTATATGACAGTCAAAAAGCTTGCATTGTACTACAAGCACAACAAGAAGAATTTTTTTCTGCCCAGTACCAGGTAACGGAAACGTAGAAACCGCAATACTTCGTGCAAAATTACTTGTTTGTGAATCTTCACAAATTCCTGTAAACCTTATATGTTAAAATTTACAAGTCTCGACGCCAAAAAAGACATACAAACTGATGCGGCGCCGACTCCATCCCAGCCGCGCCCCAACGCCATGCGGCGCCTCCGCCTGCGGGCATATGTCCCTGGGGAGAGTTTGTTGTGAAGGTCAGGTATGAGTAAGATAGCCAGTTTTTATTAAAAAACGTTCGTTTTCGCCATCCGACGCGATCGCCAAACTTTTCGTAGTCTTTTCCAACGCTTTCCCAAATCTGCTTTTGCACACTAAACCCAAAGTGCCCATTGCTGTATTTTACCCACAGTTGGTCAATGGTACGTAAGTCGGTGCAAGGAAAGTTATTAATAGATTCAGAATTAAGCCAGCCTTCTTGTTCTCTGCCAGTGGCTTTGAGCATAACAGCCAGAGTTTCTTGATCTGCTTCTTTCCAATTCCCTGCTTTAAGTAAATCGCGCAATCGCGTATAGTCTACACTCTTCTCAGAGGAAAGGTCATCAGTTTCCTGTGTTAGTTTTGCGGTGGTTGTTTGAGTAGATTGCGGTTTTTGTTGCCGCCTCTCGATTTTTTCTTTGAGTATGCGATTGGATGTCTGTTGTCCCAATATATTTGCTTGTTCTTGTTCCCGTGGTCGTTCTTTCTTTAGCTTCTCAGCAGCCGTCCGAATCCCTTTAGCTACATCTGTGAAGGCTTCATCTTGATTGTGCCAATGCCTTGATACTACAGGTTCAGCATTCTTAGGCAAAGCTTGAAGTTTTGCAAATGGTGCGCCACTCCAATCAACGCTTCGCAGAATAACCGGGATAACACAAGCCTCTCCAGTATGGTGACGTTCTATCGCCTTTTTAACTTCGACATCCCAGCAATATTTAGAAAAAAGAAAATCTGAACTGATGAGCAACAGAATGATGTCGGCGGTGTTCAGATTATCATTAATTTGGTAATCCCACTCCTCTCCAGGTAGTATCCTGCGATCGCACCAGCTTGAAATCACACTTTGCCGTTCTAATATGCTCAGGTGTTTAGCTAGTTCATCCCGTAGAGTTTCGTCTTTGTGAGAGTAAGAAAAGAAAAGCTTTAACGATACCTCTGGCATTTTCGGTCTAAGGAGTAGGATAAATCACGCTTTAAGCAAATTATAGTGTTTTTACCTGATTTGCCAGAGAACTAACGCCCTAAGTGCGATCGCAATAAACTTCACCAAAGCTATGATCAGCATGAATCTCAATCACTAGATCAACTGCTGTTGCATCTTTTACCAACGGTTTGATGAATAATTCCGGGTGGAGCGATCGCCAAAAATAATTGACAAATTTCTCTATCTCTGCATTGCTCATTCCCGATTTACCCGCAGCAATCATCTGCTGTTCCGCCTGTTTGCGCCACTCCAAAGAACAGCGATAATCGGTGGGATATAGCACAATCAAACTGTCTAATCGCTCCCAGAGTGGTAGATAATCTTGGAGGCGAAGATTTATATCACGAGCAAATGCTCTATCTTCATCTGTGAGAATTGGCGGCGGTGCAGTATCAAATACATCTGCGTTAATTGGTCGCACACCCACAAACCAGCCTTCAAATAGTACAATATCTATGTTTGTGACGATTTCTGGATTAGTGCGATCGCCAGCACCTCCAAAAGCAGATTTATCAAAGCGCGGAACCATCACTGGACTTTGCAACTGGCGGATTTGATCTAGTACATTTAAACCTAAATCTACATCGTGGGTTCCTGGTGGCCCTCGCCAAATTAAGCGGGGATCTTGCTGTGTTAAGAGTAAGCGATCGCTGTAAGTTTTATATAAGTCATCCAAAGATAAACTCACAGTCCGATATCCCAACTGATCGAGAATCAAGCTGAGAATTTTGCACGTTGTGGTTTTACCAGTGCCTTGGCCTCCCAAAATTCCCTGAATCAGAGGGCGTTTTAACTGTTGGCGCTGCGATGCTAATTTGATCCCCAAAGGTAGCCACAAGTCCCACAATACCTGTAACATTTTCTTGGGTTCGATTTTCAGGCTAGTTTCGCAGAATTCGTTAAAAGCTGGTAAAACAGATTTTAGTAAATGCGATCGCCTTTCGATCACTTCATCTACATTTTCCGGCGTGATCCCAAAAGCTTTAGCCCTTGACTTATCTGCTAACGCCGCTTCTCTTGCTTCCTGCTTCCCCATCTCTTTCATCCCCCATCCTACGATCCCAGCTTAAAGGCTTCGAGAAACAGGCTGTACATGAAACCAACTTTAAGGAGATTTAGTGATTCTACCAAGAGCGATCGCTTGGCGAAAAAACTCTGACTGTAAAATATCCTACTAGTAATTTCCGTCAATAGTACTAAAAAAGCAGCTACCACAATGTCTAATACACCCTGTTGTCCAGCTGTGGTGGAAACCGCGTTTCCCAGAAAAAAACCGAACAAAAAACTAATTATTAGTAACGATAGCCGCCGCCAAGGATTTAAAAACCATTGCCCCAAGCGTGTAGCAATGGCATCTAACAAGTTATTCAGACGAGTGTTTTGCATGAAAAGGACTTCTGGGGAAAAGTCAAGATATCTTGAAATATCTCTTCTATATTAAGGAGGGTATTGGTTTTAGCATAAGCTTGTTTGTTAATATTATAAATATCTACTGGGCTTCCAGTATTGATTTAAATTTGTACATATTATGGGCTGGCTCGGTATCAAATTTCATTATTTTTATCCAAGCCTACAGTGAATATACAAAGCAAATAGTGTCTGTAATCCTTGTTTGTCAAACATCAAGGAAATTATTTGCTCTACATATTTTATATTCACAATGATGTTTATAATACATTTGCTTGCCTAATTTTAAGAAAGTCTATAATAAGCTACTTTCTGTGATTAGCTTTTGTGATAATAGGCTAGTATTTGGTCAAGCCTAGACAAAATATTTATTTCTAATAACTATCAATATGAAATCCTCAGTATATCGTAACGTCGGTGTTACCGCTTCTTGCTTGGGACTGCTTGTTGCTCTGGTGGGATACTTTGGAGTTAGCATATCCTTTGAGTCTACAAACCCAGATACATCTTCACAACTGCCAGATGAAACTCGAGAGTGGGAAGCAACTTCTGTTTCACCTGAAAAAAGTCTTTCCGCTAATTTATCTACTCCAGCAACTACTCCAACCAATCAGGTAGAACAAAGTAGTAAAGAGAATACTTATCCTGTCTTGGCAGAGCGTGATAAATCAGCAAGCATTGCCAAAGATCAAGGGACTTTGCGGATGAGCAATCAAACAAATCAGCCTGTACGGCTGGCTCTACTGGCGCGACAGTCGGTAGCAAAAGGATCTAGTAGTAAACAAGCTAACTATGACCTACCGGCACATTGGGATTTTGCTCCCCAAGAAGGTAGTGAGAAGGGATTGGTTCTATCCTTACCTCAGAATAATTTAAAGCTGGAGAAAGGAGATATTTTAGTTGCTTTTGCACAAGATGGTTCCCGTCGTTACTGGGGCCCTTATGTTGTCGGCGAAACTCAATTACCTAAATGGAATTCTCAAAACAGAGAATGGCAACTAGTGCTGAGTCAATAAATGCGGTAGCGGCGCGTTGCGCCAGTGCTAAGTAGTAAAAATGTTAAATTTTAAGTTTATAACTCAGTATTTAACACTTGTTTTGTTGAAGAAGAACAAAATATAGATAACCAACGACTATTGATTAGTGATTGTTGACTATTGACTAAATGAGAATGAAACTGAGTGTTAATCGCACTGTTGATCAGTGGTTCAACAAAATAGGAAAGAATCCAGCCCTTGGTTTAACTGTGTCGATTTTGTGGTTGATAGTGATTGGCTGGATAGCTTTTGGGTGGAATTTGGGCAATATTGGCTTGATTGATGAGACAGAGCCGTTGTTTGCCGAAGCTTCCCGCCAGATGTTCCTCACAGGTGATTGGATTACCCCATTTTTCAATGGTGAAACTCGTTTCGATAAACCGGCTTTAATTTACTGGTGTCAAGCGATCGCATATCACATAATTGGAGTGAACGAGTGGGCAGTACGTCTCCCTTCTGCGATCGCAGCTTTCGGCTTAGTTTGTTTGGCTTTTTACACCGTACACTGGTACTTAGGTAAACAAGACGAATTAGAACAAGTTTCACGTCCTACTCGCCGCTACTCAACATCTTTCATGGCCGCAGCGCTTATGGCGCTCAATGGCGAAACTATTATTTGGGCGAGAATCGGCGTCTCTGATATGCTGCTCACCGGATGCATGGCATCAGCTTTGTTATGTTTCTTTCTAGGGTATGCGGGGAAGGGAGGGACTGGGGACTTGGGACTGGGGACTGGGGAGAACTTTTCCCAATCTCGGAGCGAAGCGACCTCCCTATTCCCTAATAAGTGGTACTTAGCTTTTTATGTACTGATTGCTGGCGCAATTTTAACTAAAGGGCCAGTGGGGATTGTTTTGCCTGGGCTAATTGTTGTCGCCTTTTTGCTGTATGTAGGAAAGTTCCTAGAGGTGTTGCGGGAAATGCGCGTCCTCGTAGGTATACTGATAATTATCGGTTTGTCAGTGCCCTGGTATGCTTTAGTAATTTGGCGCAATGGCTGGAATTTTATTAATGCCTTTTTTGGTTATCACAACCTAGAACGCTTTACAGAAGTAGTTAATGGTCACTCAGCACCTTGGTATTTTTACTTCTTAGTGGTGCTGTTGGGCTTTGCACCATACTCCGTGTATTTACCAGCCTCTATAGTAAGACTAAAGTTTTGGCAGCGATCGCATTGGAGTTCCCAAGAACGTTTTCAGCAATTTGGTTTATTTGCGTGGTTCTGGTTTGCTGGCATCTTTAGCTTTTTCAGCATTGCTGTCACCAAACTTCCTAGCTACGTATTGCCTTTAATGCCAGCAGCAGCAATCTTGGTAGCCCTTTTATGGAGCGACCTTTTCCAATATACTGATACACGGCAAACAAATTCTGTTTCTTCCTCTCCCACTCCTCCTATTTCCACCTCTTTTCTGCGAGTGAGTGGTTGGGTGAATGTAATATTTTTATCAGTTCTGTCAACAGCACTGTTTAACATAACTCAGATATTAGGTAGCGATCCAGCTATAACCAACTTCCACGAACTAATTAAACAATCTGGTTTACCAGTAATCGCTGGTGTAATTTGGCTTGTTTGTGCCGTTGTAGTTGCAGGGTTACTATTGAGTCGCCGCTGGAAGTACATTATCAGTATTAACTTGCTGGGGTTTGTGGCGTTTTTGATTTTTGTTCTAACACCTGCTTCCTTCTTTATTGATCGAGAACGTCAATTACCCTTAAGGGAGTTGTCTGCCGTCATTCTAGAAGCAAAACAACCGAATGAAGAATTGATCATGCTTGGCTTCAAAAAGCCTAGTGTGGTATTTTACAGCAACATCCGCATCAATTATTTAAGATTTCCTCAAGAAGCTACAGAACACATTCAAAACCAGGCTGCAAAGGGACTACAACCTCCCTCGCTCCTGCTGTTGGCTGAACAGAAAAAGTTTTTACAAATGGACTTACAGCCAGATGATTATAAGAGTTTATCGACCAAGGGTGCTTATAACTTGGTTAGAATTCCTTTTAAGAAAAAGAAAAATGAAAAAATAGATATATCATAATTGGGCATGGGGAATTGGGCATTGGGCATTGGGTATGGCTATTCTCCTCATCTTCCCTATTGCCCATTCCCTATTCCCCATTCCCCATTCCCATTAACATTTGCCATTGTAACCATTGACAGCTAAAGTCTGATTGATCTGGTTTAATAGGTCTTCCATTGAGATTGATCGCGGTAATATTTGGGTAGCGATCGCACCAACAACAGTTTCTATAGATTCCAAACCATTCTTCTTCTGCTTGTCAATTGCCTTATAAGCTACCCCAGGCTGTAAACTTGTTTCTGGGCTATTTAATCGCTGATTAAGTACCAAAATTGGTGGTAACTTTAAAGGCGAATCTCCCAATGTTTTCAGTGCTTTAAGCACGTCTTTGTGGATAGCGGATTCTCCTAAACAAATTAGCAGTAAGTCAACGCTTTGGTGGCGAATTTGTTGTAACACTTCTGCCCAACAGGGACTCATCGCCGCTTTAAAGCCTGCTGTTTGGAGGTACTGAATTAAAGCTTGGAACCATTCAGACCCCCGTTCCGCAGTTTCACTACTAATTGAGCAATTTTTTTCTGTCCGATAACCCTTCGCTGGCTTACGTCTTACCTGTGGAAAATCACGCAGCATTGTCAAATCCACTACCAAGATGTTAGGAGGGCAGCAAATACCAGAAGCAATTTGCAGTACTGATAGTAAGGCATCGGTTTTCTCGGTGCGACTGCTGTTTTCTCTCGTAAATGGTGTTAAGTAAGGAAATACAGATAGCCCTGGGATTTTAGAAGCTATTAAGGTAGTTGCAACATCGCAAGTAACTAGTGGTATAGCCGCCAAACGCGAGTGCTGAATTAGTTGTTGCAGATAAATTTGGGCGGTGGTACTTTCGACATCTAGCAAAATGACATCAAATTGCCATACCCGCGCCAAAAGTTCTGCCTGATCTAGGTCATCTACTTCAATCACCCGGTGTTCTCGAAGTGAGGGGTGGGGATTGACTGATTCCAACTGGGGATTCACCAACCTGAGAATTCGCAGTGGGGTTTTAGTTGGGATACTTGCGCTGTTGTTTAACCCTTGCTGTGGAACTGCTTGTACAGTACATAATTTTTCTAGGACTGGTGTCAAAACCTGATGCTCTACTGGCAAGCTTAAGAAACCATCGGCTCGATTAGCAAATGCTTGCTCCTTTTCGGCTCCCGTCGCGGTCACAATTACAGATATATGACGGGTTGCAGTGTCAGATTTTAGTAAAGTCAGCACATCCCAGCCTGATAGCAGGGGTAGCAACGGATTCAAAAATATCGCTATTGGTTGCAAGCGCCGAGCTTTTTCGACTGCTTCTGTCCCCGATCGCGCAATCACTACCCGATATCCTAAACCTTTGAGTTGTTCGGTCAAGTCTTCAATATATCGGGCTACTGCCTCGACTACCAAGACTAACCGTTGCGAACTAGCGGGATGATGCTGTGTGGATGTACTAACTTGCTGACGAGCTGGTGCGGGGATTTCTCGTATCTGTTGATATCGTGTTTCTTCGTCTTCTCCAATTCCCATCTCTGGTTCAGAAAAGCCTGTTTTCGGGGGACTGGGTGGCAGAAGTAGTGTAAATTGGCTACCTTTTCCTTCACGCGACAAGAAGCTGACATCTCCTCCGTGGAGACGAGCCAAGGCGCGAGTTAACACCAGCCCCAAACCAGTGCCTTCAAATTGGCGGGTGAGAGGATTTTCTAGTTGTTGGAATTTTTGAAAGATTAAGTGTTGCTGGTGTTCAGGAATACCAATGCCTGTATCCCAAACCGTAAAGGCAATCCATCCTTCCCAACGACTTACCCGCAGCCCAATTTCGCCAGATATTTCGGTGAATTTAAAGGCGTTGGAAAGCAGGTGTACTAGCATTTGGCGTAAGCGCAACTCATCCGCCACCATCTGATCTAAGCCTAGTTCAATGGAAAGGCAGAATTGGGGAGCAGATGAACGGGCATTTGGAGGTGGTGAGGCCGATGTAGTTTTGGTGGTTTGAGTGTGGATAGCTTTGGCTTCCGATAGGGCGCGATCGCACACAGCCCGAATTTTCACTGGAGTCAGCGTCAAATCCATTTGTCCCGTCTCCATCCGGGTCAAATCCAAAATGTCATTAACCACACTCATCAGGTGGCGTCCACTTTGATGAATCAGTCCCGCATAACGGGCTTGACGCTCGTTGAGTTCTCCCAACTGCTGATCCACAAGCAAGCGCGATAATCCTAAAACGGCAGTTAGGGGAGTCTTAAGTTCATGACTAATACAAGCTAAAAACTCATCCTTCAACCGATTTAGTTGAATTAAATCGGCATTCTTCGCTGCTAATTCTTTGCAAAGCTGCTGCTGTTCAGTGACATCAGTAGCTAAGACCAACCACAAATCAGTGCTGAGTGCAACCTCCTCTTCAGCACTCATAACTTTAAACTCAGGACTATCTAAGGGAATTTTGGCAAACTGCCAAATTCGCTCCTGACCATTTTGCACTTCGACAACGCAGGTACAAGTACCCACTTGACTATCCAAATAGCAACGACTGTATACAGCATCAGATGAGGCTTCTTGCTGGGTCAGTTCTTGTTCATCACCATACTCATTTTCTCTACCATTGGGATGCACCTTGACTGCTCGTTGGGTGACATATTCTGATTTTTCGGAGGAGTTAGGTACAAGTATTGCCTCCACCTGTTGCCTAACTCCTTCTGGATCTTTCAAGGTTCCTAATTGCTGCCACCAAGCGGGATTTCGTGCTATCACCTGGCCATTACCCGTTTGCAACATCAAAGGCCAAGGCAGTCTTTCCAACAACTGTACCAATGGCTGATGTCCCAAGGATTTGGGTTCATTTGGCGTCTGCCTACCAGCATCATAAGACGATCTCTGGGCGGTTGAACTTTGTAACCCAGCCATGCGTTCCTGAGCCAGCGATCGCAACAGACGTGAACTATCTAGCAGCCCCAAATATCGACCCTCAGAGTCAATCAGTGCCCAATCTAAGTTTTGGTGTTTTTCGGCTTGTGGATCACACAAATGCAAGCTTAATTGCTCTACACGCTCAGAAGCTAATATTGTCTGTATTGGCTCAATCAGACCTTGACCCCAGGTAGAGAGCGATTGGTTGAAATTTAGATTTTTATCGTCACGATGTGTTAATAATTTTGGGATTAAACGGGCAGAATACAGCAATCCTATCGGGCATTGCTGTTGATTCACTACTACCAAGCGATCGCACTGCTCTTGCTCAAAAATCTCCAACACTACTGCCAGAGAACTTGTTTGAGGGCAGCTAGGTACGGTTGCCTGAAAGTCATAAAGCGGGTAATCTAGCATTAACATAGGGCTTTGGGGGTCATTCTTCCTGTGGAACCCTCCGGCATTTCCATCTGCCAACTGTTGATGGTATTTTCGCCTGAAGTCATATCCTCTAAGAAGACTCATATAAGCAACTCTGGTTATTTCAACGCCATTAAAACAACGGTATCTCCCCTCACGGACACTTGCTTGTGGACGAGTGCATTTTTCTAAGAGACCACGTTTCTTATTTTTAGCAACTAACCTCTCCAGTCTCTTACTGGTGTTTAAACTCCTCATCGATAGCGACAGCTAAAACAATTATGGCCCCAAAGATTCGCTTTAGAACCTTGAGGAATTATAATGATTTAGAATGCGACAATCCTTTAAGTTCGTTTAAGTATCTTATCAAGGAGCAAAATAAAAAAATCTATCTATCTATATACATAAATATGCAAATAATAAATTAGCTACTGTGTCTTGCTATCCCCACAAATCCTTCATCATCAAATACCTACTAAGTCTTACTACTCAGTTGTTGCACTTTTGTTGTTGAGTGGCTAGCACTATCTGCTAACACAGAGCGTTATTTTTGGGTGGAATCACCAGTTTACTACACACCCAGTATTCCCCTAGAAGCGTTAGCCAAACTTATCAGCACACGTTTCTTGGTCAGGAAGATCAAGGAGATATATTCAAGAGTAAATGTTATTACCGATATTGATTCTGCCGCCTAATGTTAACAAATGTTTAGATAATCCATTTGACTTAACCAACCAAAAAGGTTTGAGGACGTTGGTGTGGAGGTTTATTGAAGCGATTATTGCCAAATTTTCCTACCTACCTGTTGCTGCAACTACCACTGGAAAAATCAACTATTTACCAAATTGGCCGCAACAAAATCCAAGTAAGCCATACACTAGCAAATACATCTATGTATTTGCCAGTCAGATGCAAAAAAGCCAGCAGCATTTCCAGGAGATGACTCCAGCAGAAAGGCAAGGATTATTAAGACAGCTTAAATTAGATTACAGCCTGATCCTTATAGATTATTTTACCACAGACAAAACACTCAAAGAAAAAATTGATAAATTTATCAATACTATATTTTATGCTAATATTCCTGTGCCCCAAATCATCGAAATTCACATGGAGGTAATTGAAGAATTTTCTAACCAGCTAAAATTAGAAGGAAGAAGCAATGAAACCTTACTTGATTACCGTTTAACTTTGATAGACATCCTGGCTCACCTGTGCGAAGTCTATAGGAGTTCCATTCCTAAATAAATTAAAATTATCTATGTTTCCCTTGGAACAAGCTACTGCTGTAAGTTATTCCCAAATTGCGATCGCATATTGTATTTCTATTATGATGACTAGCCATTAAGTATATGATTAAAGCCAGAAAAACCTACGTTCTTAAGCTTTACGTAGCAGGGAACACCCCTAATTCAGTCCGGGCATTAAAAACACTCAAAGATATTTTAGAACAGGAATTTGAAGGTGTTTATGCTTTAAAAGTGATCGATGTGCTAAAAAGCCCACAACTGGCGGAAGAAGATAAAATATTGGCGACGCCAACACTATCGAAAATTTTACCCCCACCTGTTCGCAAAATTATCGGGGATCTTTCAGATAGAGAAAGAGTATTGATTGGATTAGATTTGCTCTATGAAGAACTGAGTGAAGAAGATTTTGAAGAGTAAGATTTTAATCATAAAAAATTAGTAATAAAAAACAGGTTTAAAACCAATTTCTTATTAAGCAATGACTGAAAACGATCAAGTAGAACCAAAGCAAGCACCAAAAATTGGGGGTGTAGAAAAAATTCGGACGATGATTGAGGGGTTTGACGATATCAGTCATGGTGGTTTACCAATTGGTAGAACCACCTTGATCAGTGGCACATCCGGCACAGGTAAAACTTTATTCTCTCTTCAATTTCTTTATAACGGTATCACCTACTTTGATGAAGCAGGAGTATTTGTAACCTTTGAGGAATCACCGAGTGATATTATTAAAAATGCCCATGTTTTTGGTTGGAATTTGCCGCGCTTAATTGAAGAAGGCAAGTTGTTTATTCTGGATGCATCTCCCGATCCGGAAGGTCAAGATATAGTTGGAAACTTTGACCTTTCTGCACTCATTGAACGCCTGCAATATGCCATCCGCAAATACAAAGCTAAACGAGTTTCAATCGACTCAATAACAGCAGTATTTCAGCAGTATGAAGCGATGGGAGTAGTGCGACGCGAGATTTTTCGCCTGGTAGCCCGTCTCAAACTGCTGAGTGTCACCACTGTAATTACCACTGAACGTAGTGAAGAATATGGGCCAGTTGCCTCTTTTGGAGTAGAAGAATTTGTTTCTGATAATGTAGTAATTGTTCGCAACGTTTTAGAAGGAGAACGCCGCCGTCGCACAATTGAAATTCTCAAATTGCGCGGCACAACTCACATGAAAGGCGAGTATCCTTTCACAATTACTAATGAAGGAGTTAACATCTTTCCACTGGGAGCAATGCGCTTAACTCAACGATCTTCTAATGTTAGGGTATCTTCTGGTGTTAAAACCTTAGATGAAATGTGCGGTGGTGGTTTCTTTAAAGATTCGATTATTTTGGCAACCGGAGCCACAGGTACGGGCAAAACCTTGTTAGTAAGTAAGTTTATTCAAGATGGCTGCCTCAATGGAGAACAGGCGATATTATTTGCTTATGAAGAATCACGCGCCCAACTATCTCGTAATGCTTCCTCTTGGGGAATTGATTTTGAGGAATTAGAAGATCAAGGTTTACTCAAAATAATCTGTACCTATCCCGAATCAACTGGTTTAGAAGACCACTTACAAATTATTAAATCAGAAATTTCTGTCTTCAAACCAACTCGCATCGCCATTGATTCCCTTTCGGCACTAGCTAGAGGAGTGAGCAATAATGCATTTCGGCAGTTTGTAATTGGTGTAACAGGTTATGCTAAACAAGAAGAAATTACTGGTTTCTTTACTAACACAACTGACCAATTTCTGGGAGCGCATTCGATTACTGACTCTCATATCTCTACGATCACCGACACAATTATAATGTTACAGTACGTAGAAATTCGTGGAGAAATGTCGCGGGCAATTAACGTATTTAAAATGAGAGGTTCGTGGCACGATAAGGGAATTCGTGAGTATAATATCACTGCTGACGGGCCCGATATTAAAGATTCTTTCCGGAACTACGAACGGATTATCAGCGGTGCTCCTACTCGCGTTAGTATCGATGAAAAGGCGGAACTTTCTCGCATTGTTAGACGTTTTGAAGACAAACAGAGTTCCGAACCCTAAATTTAGTATCGTAGTATATTCTTTCCTAAGTTTAGTATCGTGCTATATTCTGTGGTGAAGAAAGGTTTTCTGCCGCTAGATTGATTTTCGTGTGAGGGATGCGGTGAAAGGACAGCAATTATTTTTTTATAGCTTCTTACCTGGCGTAACGGCAGCGGTCTTAACAACTCAGCCTGCTTGGGCTGGTACTGCAAAACTAACTGGGTTACAACTGGCGTCTTCTCCTAGCGTTTTGACTTCTACTTATGGTCAAGACTTGGTTGTGGACACCATGAATACACAACTGCCTAAAGGTGCAGATGTTAGTGTTCCGACCATAGTACCTGCTTTTGGTTTCACTAAACTTAGTCTGAAACCTTTAAGTAATAACAGTATTCCAGTATTCACGACTGAAAATACCGTTGTGCCAATAAAACAAGTACTTAAGAAAGACGAAGGTAGATTTTTCAGTTTGACATCTACCTCTAATTCTTCCCAACAGCTTGATGTCAGCCGTTCTGCTCAAAATAACAAAAAACAGAGTAATTCCAGCGAATCTGGGCAGAAATTAAAGAAGATAGTAGTTCCTAACTACACTTTAAAACCCTCTTCTGTCCAAAAAGAAATTTTGTCCCTGTCTTCTGCACAGCAGCCAGTGGCTCAAAAGGTAAATACTGTTACTGAATTACAGACATTTTTACAAACTTCAGCTACAGGTGTGGGTTCAGCAAAACTGTTGTCAGCCCAAAGATGTCCACAGGAATTAGGCAAAAGCAAAACGGATTCCTTGGCTGCTTTGCTAACGGCCTCAAGCACCTGCTTACAACAAAATGCAATTGGCCGCCTAGCTCAGAGCAATACCCCAATTCCGGCAGATTCAACGCCAACTCCCACTGCGCCGGAAACTGTAATTCCTGCACCAGCGGATTCAGTGCAACCTAGCACTGAGCCGAGAACCGTAACTCCTGTGCCGTCAGGGGCGGTGCAAATTCCTGATAACCTGATTCCTAACTCAAATCCTTTGCAATTTCCCACCAAACCGGAGGAAGTGAGACTTCAGGAAAATCAGCCGATTACTTTGGCACAGGCTTTGGAGTTAGCACGGCGTAACAATCGAGATTTACAGGTGACTATATTGGAGCTAGAACGCAATCGATCTGCTCTAAAAGAGGCGCAAGCCGCTTTGTTGCCGACTCTTGATGTTAGTACGGATATTACTCGCAGTCAGTCTGCTGGTAGTCAGCTCTCGTCGGAACTGCAAGAACAACAGACGGGTATAGCATCCCCAGATGAAGCTGGTACATCTTTTTCCGGTCAAGCTCAACTTTCATATAACATTTACACTTCTGGGAGAGTGCGAGCTAGTGTCAGAGCGGCTGAAGAACAGGTACGTTTCAGCGAGTTGGCTGTAGAAACTCAGTCTGAGATAATCCGTTTGAATGTTGCCACTGACTACTACAATCTGCAACAAGCGGATGAACAAGTACGCATTGCCCAGTCGGCTGTGCAAAACTCCGAGGCTAGTTTGCGCGATGCAGAAGCTTTAGAGCGAGCAGGAGTTGGTACACGGTTCGATGTGTTGCGATCGCAGGTGAATTTAGCAAATGCCCAACAAGATTTGACTAATGCTAGATCCCAGCAGACAATTTCCCGTCGTCAATTAGCAACTCGGATAAGTTTGCCGCAAGCGGTAAATATCAGTGCTGCTGACCCTGTACAATTAGCTGGTCTTTGGAACCCGTCGCTAGAACAAAGTATTGTGCTGGCTTTTCAAAATCGCCCCGAACTGCAACAGCAGTTGGCACAACGCAATATCAGTGAGCAACAGCGTCGGCAGGCCCTTGGGGAAATAGGCCCTCAAGTGAGTTTGGTAGCCAGCTATAACCTACTAGATCAGTTCGATGATGGTGTCAGCGTTACTGACGGTTATTCATTGGGAGTTAGAGCAAGCCTAAATTTGTATGATGGAGGAGCAGCAAGAGCAAGGGCGGCTCAATCAAAAGTTAATATTGCGATCGCAGAAACTCAATTTGCTGAACAGCGCAACCAAATTCGCTTTCAGGTAGAACAAGCCTATTCTACCCAGCAATCTAGCTTGGAGAATGTTCAAACCGCTAATACCGCTTTAGAACAAGCTAGAGAAGCTCTACGTTTAGCACGTTTGCGATTCCAAGCTGGTGTCGGCACTCAAACTGATGTCATTAACTCTGAAAACGACCTCACAAGGGCTGAAGGTAATCGAGTCACAGCAATTTTGGATTATAACCGCGCTTTAGCTCAGTTACAAAGGTCTGTTACCCTCAGAGCACTACGCTAGTATTGCTTGACTTACGGCAGTTTTCTTTTGCATGAAGTACAAAGCTATCGGTTTGGCAGAAGGCAGGGGGCAGAAGGCAGGGGGCAGGAGGTAGAAACTCTTTATTTCAGTTACTTGCAAACTGCTGTATCTTCAAATTAAAAATTCTAAAAGCCTCATTGAAAGATGAGGCTTTTTGATAACAAGAATTTTGTGAAATGATGTAGCATAACTGAGTGTTCATCGCTCGCCTTGTCAAAGACTCATGACCAAAGTAACATCTCAAGAAATTGCACAGTTTCGCTCTCAATTAGCAGATGATCCCAGCGATATGGAAGCGCTGGATTTGATTGAAGACTGTGATGGAGATTTAGAAGATGCGGCGATGACGCTAGCTATCCGAGCAGGACAACAACCAGAAAGAGCAAATGCCGAGTGGTTAGATGCTTTGGCTAGAAAATGGCGTGCGGTCATTTGCGAACAAGAATATCGGGAAGATTTGCTGAATACTTCACCTCAAAAGATGATGGAACGTTTAAAAGCAATGCCGACGTTTCCGAAGATTTTGGCAACGCCAGTTTTGATTTATGTCCTCAAGCAAGGCGTAAACAATTTTTGTGAGCCACTAGATTCGCTAAAGTGATCAGCTTATGTAGATTTACTTGTGCGATGCCTGCGGCGGGCTACGCCTACGCGATTTGCAGTTTAATTCAATACAGACGTGAAGAAGGCAGGATTGACATACTCCCCAGCCTTGAAAAGTGGGGATTCTGGGGTAATAAGTAATAAGTAATGAGTAAATACCCATTTCTGATCCACTCATTACTTCTAACTCCTAACTCCTAACTCCTAACTCCTAACTCATTACTCATTACTTTCTTTCTAGTTTCTACCTCTAATTAAAACAATCGTGTTGTCAGCTACAGTTATCTTCCAACAAAGTGGGCAACAATATTAATAAATAACTAGAAATGCAGCCCTACCTGTAAAAGATGCTGCCGTTTCATGAAACCCCGAATTATTGTTTGTGGCTTAGGACGTACCGGATATAAAACCTTTCGTTTGCTGAGACACCAGGGAGCCTTCGTTGTTGGCATTCATCACCAATCTGTCCCCGGCGAAACAGCAGGAGATGTGATTGTTGGCGATTTACAAGCAGCTTCTACCCTAACAGCAGCAGGAGTTCAACAGGCGCACACTTTAGTCATCGCTGGATCTAAAGATGCTCTGAATTTGTCTATTATGATGCAAGCGCGGGTGCTGAATCCCCAGATTCGGATTATCAACCGTTTTTATAATACAAATTTGGGCGAGCGCCTAGATCAAAGTTTGCCAGACCATTTGAGTATGAGTGTTGTCGGATTAGCAGCACCCGTATTCACCTTTGCAGCACTGGGAAACCGAGCGATCGGACAAATCAAATTATTTCAGCAAACTTGGCCGATTCACGAAGAATACATTGATGAAAAGCACTTCTGGAAGGGTCGAAAGCTGAGTGAATTGTGGGAAGACCGATCGCGGATGCTAATTTATTACTTGCCAGTAAAAGGTGAGATGGATTTGGTGTCAGCCGTCATATCTGGACAAGAGATAAAAGTAGGCGATCGCTTAATTGTTGGCACTCAACCCCGCATCCGTTCCCCACGGAGATCATTAATTAGAAAACTGCTAAAAGTCCTGACTAATTTTAGGCAGTTTCAGCAACACGGGCGATCGGTAGTGGTGGGTGCTATTGTCCTATTGGCGGTTATTCTGATTGCTACACTCACCTATATGTCGGCTGAGTTGAGTTTGTCTCCTGTCGATGCTCTATATTTTTCTGTAGGCATGATTACTGGAGCAGGTGGGAATGACAAAGTAGTAGAAAATGCTCCTAACAGTATTAAGTTATTTACCGTTGTGATGATGCTGGTTGGAGCAGTGGTGATTGGTATTTGGTATGCCATGCTCACCGATTTTGTCTTGGGAAGCCGCTTTAAGCAATTTTGGGATGCAGCCCGAATTCCCCAGCGATATCACTACATTGTCTGTGGCTTGAGTGGTATTGGCGTGAGAATTGTTCAGCAACTCCACGCTAGCGGACATGAAGTTGTAGTAGTTGAACCCGACTCCAACAACAAATATATCAACACTGCCCGCGAACTCGGTATCCCCGTGATTCAGGGTGATGCCAGTTTCCGCACAATACTCAAAGCCAGCAATATAGAATCTGCTGCCGCAGTCCTTGCTGTTACTAGCAATGATGCTACCAATCTGGAAATTGCCCTCAAAGCCAAAGGTTTGACACCCAGCATTCCGGTGATTGTTCATTATGCCGATCCTGATTTTGCTGGCATAGCGCAACAGCTATTTGGCTTCGAGGCCGTACTGAGTCCGGCTGAACTAGCCGCCCCAGCCTTTGCCGCCGCTGCACTAGGAGGACGCATCCTTGGCAATGGCATCACAGCGGATAGTCTTTGGGTAGCTTTTGCAACTGTGATCACACCTTCACACGCCTTTTGTGGTCAATGGGTAAAAGATGTAGCTATGTCTGCTGACTGTGTACCTTTATATGTAGAAACAAATCACCAAACTCTTCATGGCTGGGATTTGCTAGAAACTAACCTCAGCGCTGGTGATGTTTTATATATGACAATGCCAGCTACACGGCTATATCAATTGTGGCGGGATGAGCAAGTTCACGAAGCAAATGCTTAAGGCGATCGCAGACAATAGTAATACCATTTCATTGAGTGTCAAATTTAATCTTCATTTACCAAATCCTCTAGCCTCATCGGATAGACTCTCTTCGTTCTGCATTTTTACGATCAAAGGCTATCCATTCTTCCTTTGTCATCCGACGGACATTTTCTAATCGTTTAGTTGCCCAACAGTTGTACTCAATATTTAAATCGCATCCCATCCAACGACGGTTAAGTTGCTCTGCAACCACAAGAGTTGTTCCTGAACCTGAAAATGGGTCAACAACCAAATCTCCTTCATTGGATGATGCAAGAACAAATTTTCTCAATAATTCTTCTGGCTTTTGAGTTGGATGGGGTGTTGTCTCACCCATTCCATTACAAGTAGTAGGAATTTCTATTACGTCTTTAGGTTTTGCACCTCTTGGGTTAGGTGTCCAGTTATTGTGTTTTTTGATTGCTCCTTTTCCATAGGCGCTTGTCTGTGCTTGCGGGTGAGATGGATATTTTAATGTATGTGCCCCATAAGGAATTCGTACATCATCAATACTTACTTTAACGGCATCAGATTTCCGAAAATGAATGATGCTTTCATGAGAACGTCCCCAATCACTACCTAAGTTAGCCTTGTTCTTATAATGCCAAATTAACCAACGACAATTTTTAAAATATTTTGATGCTGGATGCTTTAAATCAGCCAAGATTTCGGAAAAACCACAAATATAAAAAGAGCCAGTTGACTTTAGAATACGTGAAGCTTGACTAATCCATTGAATTGACCACTCAATATATTTCTCTTGATTTTCAAAGTTGTCCCAGTCAGCTTTCTTAATGTTATAAGGTGGGTCAGCAAAAACTAAATCAACGCTTTCATTATCAAGCGATGCAAGCCAATCAATTGAATTACCTTGATAAAGTTGTCCATGAGGATGTGTGTATTGCAGTTGAAATCCTTGGGTTAAAGGTTGCAACTCTTGTTCACTGACTTGTTGCTTTGCGACTCTAATATCTAGGGAAATTTCTGCTATGTTCAACGCACTATTAGAACTGACCATTGTCGTTCATCCTTCGCTACTTACACAAACATCGGGTGTCAAATTATCTTACAGAAGACGCCGTGATCCAGTACCTTTGCAGCAAGATACAATGCGTTAGCGCCGCTTACCGTAGGTATCGCTTTTTATCAGAATACCTGCTGGCTGGCGGATCGCGCTTGGCTTGCACCGTTATAGAATTGATGTCACAACAACCGATGATGTGAAATTACGCATAATGTTATGTGTTTGGCGCTTTCACCAAGTTTGACTACATCTTGTGAGTTTCTGCATAAATCCAGTGATGTCAACTTTTTCGCTGTAACCAAGCAAAAATTTCATCAACAGAGAGCGTCAAATTTAAATCTTCTAACACTGGTAATATATCTTGTCCTGCTAACAAATCTGGTAAATAATTAGGTTGATAAACTAAAATACAGCGTTCACTTGGATCAATCAACCATCCTAGCTGACTGCCATTTCTCAAACAGTGTAAAATATTGCCAGTTACTTTCGTTTGACTTTGAGATGGGTAAAGAATTTCGATGACCCAAGGGGGTGCAAAATCAATCCCGCTGCTAATAATATCACCACTCTCATCCAGTGGTATTTGATTGGTAGAGATCACAACCACATCAGGAACTACTGAACGATTACCGCAGGTACAGCGTAATTCAGGAAAGGCTTCGTAGTTACTGCCCAACGCATCAATTACTGCAACTAAACGTTTTTGCAATAAACTGTGTTTACCTCCTCCCATAGGTTTTTGAATTGCCTCTCCGTTAATATATTCCCAAGCTGGTGACTCTTCAATGTATGGAAGTTTTAAGAACTCTTCTAAAGTCGCGCTTTTTGTAACTGTAATTTTTCCTTGCGTCAACCCAATATTTTTCATAATGTAGAGTCACTTAGGAATTATTGCACAACTTAACAATTTATCTGTATTTTGGTGGTTTGCATCTATAAATTTATAATTGTATATGATTACATTATGTAATGTAGGTAGAAGGTAAAAATATGACAATTACTACCAACTTAAAGCAACTCTATGAAACCGATGAGAATTTATGGTTAGAAGAAACTATTGAATTATTAAAACAAAAACAGTTTAACCAACTTGATTTAGAAAACTTAATTGAGGAATTAATCAGTTTGGGCAAAAGAGATTTAGCTAAAGCCAAAGGTCTTTTAAGGCAAATTATTATTCATATATTATTACTCCAATATTGGCAGATAGAATATGAGAGAAACTATCGTCATTGGATTGGTGAAATCAAAACCTTTAGATATGACTTAAATAATCATTTAACGACGAATTTAATAAACAAGTTACAGGATGATTTAGAGAATATTTATCAAAGTGCGGTTGATTTTGTGAAAATTAAAACCGATTTAACTATTTTTCTAGAAAAGTGTCCTTACACTCTTGTTCAATTACTAGATGATAATTATTTACCTTAAAGATATCAGTCTTATCTGATTTTTGGTAAATCAAAGCAGCACCAAAAGCGATGTCTACGACGGGCTACGCCTACGCAGTTTCACGAATAGCCATCACAATTACTTCTGCAAAAATTTTTATTCTGCTAGTTTACCATCTGAATAATTCTCTATCAGATTACCTGCCTGCTGTCTCAATGATTGCCCCTTCATAAATTTGCTCAAATAATCTGATCTGTCTGATCCAGATCAGGTCGTTGTGTTAGGCTGCTGGCGCTGGGCGACCTGGATTAACAACCTTAATGCCTCATTCACTGCTTCATCGTTGGGAAAAGCTTGGGCAACATCGGGAGCTAAAAGTACTAGGTTCGTTTTTGTACGATACCGTTCAACATATTTACCTCTAACCCCGCTTGCCATTTGAGCGAAGTCGTACTCAGGACGTAATTCATCTTCCATTTCGTTTTCAACTTCCTTGTTCATAAAACCTCTTCTCTTGGCGGGTAGCATTTCGGGCGCTGATAATTCGTATCTTTTCCCCTCTATCAGTATGTGCAACAACTAAAAGTTGTTCAAACCTAGATAAGCCAATAATAACGTAGCGACTTTCTCTAACGGAGTGGTCAGGATCAGGAAAAGTTACGGATAGCGGGTCATTAAATACAGTTGCAGCTTCTTGAAAAGAAACACCATGTTTCTCAAGGTTTAATATCGCTTTATCTGGATTCCATTCAAATTCCATTTACAAATCTTTTTGCCTTTCCTTTGCAGAGTTTAACAGGCTGTTTGTTGATCAAAAGCCAGAACGACTTCTGCATCACACAGGATCATAGCTCTAGCCCTTGTTGCCGATACTTGTTGAGTAGGAGTTGCTGATAGTTGCTGACTGGTTCAGCTGGAGATACCTCTAGCGAATCCACAGCCTCAAACCATTGTGACCATTTTCCCACAAGCATTTCATCAGGCTGACTCTCAGCAATTTTAACTTGATGTTTGTGGATAACAAAATCAATGAAATCGGTCACTTCTTGTAGGAGTGGTTCGGAAAGTTGCTGCAATTTTGCGTTAGCGAAGCTCGCCGAAGGCATCGCAGTTTCACGAATAGTCATGATAATTGCCTTTTTCAGTCCTCTTCATTTTTACTCAAAAATTTGACTAAATGTACGGCAATGGCGATCGTTTTTTGTAAGAATACCTGCTGGCTAGCGATGTCTTCTACGACAAGCTATGCCTACGCACTTGGCTTATACTGACATTGAAGAAGTGATGACACCCAAAGAAAGAAATAATCGTACTGTAATATCTATAGTTTTGCACAAACACAGGGAATCATAGATTTAAGGATGATATGAATTAATTGAGATTTTATGGGTAACGACTCAGCAGACAACCTAGTTAAGCTTTACAGTGAGATGGTAGTACTTCTTAAACAAGAGGAAGTAATTCGTAGAGAGACTGAAGAGAAACTATTAAACGCAAAAGCAGCCATTGATCCGAGAAAGGAATTTAATAAATGGCTCAAAACAAATACTGGAAAAACTTGGAAACTTAAGCAGTTCGATTATCAGGATAGTAAGTGTGCTGCTTGCAGAGATCCTCTTCGTTTCGCGGATGCAGTTGTTCACCATGTTCTTCCGCTCAAAGATTTTGGCTCTGCTGCAAACAAACCTGAGAATTTTAAGTTATTACACCCTGGTTGCAATCTTGCTATTGGAACCAAAATTGTTGATTTTTCTGATTAATCAAGGAGAAATTTTTAAATATGGCTAATGATTCGCTTATCAAGCAAGTTGCTAATGAATTTGGGTGGTCACAAGCTGATGTCAGGAGAGCTATTGATGCTTCTCAGGACGAAGTTATCAATAAAGACGAAGTTATTTTGTGCGTGATTCGGTATGCTGGTCCGGCTTTGCTCAAGCGCAATCGTGAACTAGGGCAACAGAAAAAGATCAGTAATCAACAGAAAGAAATGATTGCAAGCCTTGTTGAACAACTCACAAATATTCAGAATTTCTACGCTGCTCAGGTTGTTCCTGCTTTAAAGGCTACAATTGATGCACAGGCTACATATATTACAGACCTTCTGAGGCAGGTATCTGGAAAAAACCAAGGAGGTTCAAATGGGTAGTAATGCTGAAAGGTTGACAAAGCTTCATTTGCAAGTTTTTGGTCTTTCCGACTACATAATTAAGCAAATTTTTAAGAATCTAGATGCTGTGTCCACAAAAGCTGGATTGAAAGAATATGCTATACCTGATGTAATCACTTCTGTTGAGGTAAGGTTAGCAAATCCTAAAATTCAAGCAGAGAGTCGGATGAAGCTTCAAAAAGTTCTGACTTTCTTGAAGGAAGAGTCTAATGTTATTTCAGTTGATTTCCTGAAGGGATTGTCTCCTGACAAGAAAATAGAGGTACTTCGTAGCCGCATCCAGGAGTTAGAAAGTGAAGAGCAAGTTATGAATGACGAAACCTCCCAGATTTTAACGCAAGCCCGGAAAATGGTAGCAGGTAAATAAGTATTGATACTCAGTATAGACTTCAGACTAAGTTTTAACTGATAACTTAAACCGCCTTATAGCAAAATAAAAAGCCCGCATTTGCGGGCTTTTTAAATCAACTAAGTAACTAAACTTACCGTTTCGCCAACTTCTTCGACATCTTCCGCAGACGAATTGATTGGGGTGTAACTTCCACCAATTCATCGGGGCCGATGTATTCCAAAGCACGCTCTAGGCTCATGTCTATTGGTGCTTGCAACTGAACCAATTCATCGCCACCAGCAGCCCGGTGGTTAGTTAACTGCTTGGTTTTACAGATATTCAATTCCAAATCTTGGGAACGATTGTGTTCTCCCACGATCATGCCTCTGTAAACCTTTGTGCCTGGAGTAATAAAGAATGCTCCTCTATCTTCGGCATTTCTCATGGCGTAGAAGGTAGAAACACCCTCTTCAAAGGAGATTAAAACACCTTTGTTACGGGCTTCAATGTCACCACTAAGTTGACGGTAGTCTAAGAAACTGTGGTTCATGATGCCTTCGCCACGAGTCATCCGCATGAATTCACCCCGGAAACCAATCAAACCACGGGCGGGTATGACAAACTCTAACTGGGTGCGATCGCCACTACCTGGTTGCATATCTTGCATTTCGCCTTTGCGTTGTCCCAGGCGTTCAATACAGCTACCCACAGCATCACCAGGAATGTCTAATACCAAGAGTTCAAAAGGTTCGCAAGGTTGACCGTTGATTTCGCGGTAAATTACCTGTGGCTGAGATACCTGGAACTCGAAGCCTTCCCGGCGCATGGTCTCAATTAAGATACCCAGGTGGAGTTCTCCACGACCGGAAACGAGGAATTTATCGGGAGAATCGGTTTCTTCGACACGCAAAGCAACGTTGGTTTCAAGTTCGCGGAATAAGCGATCGCGTATTTGTCTTGATGTTACCAACTTGCCTTCTTGACCAGCAAAGGGCGAATCATTCACCCAGAAGGCCATTTGCAAGGTTGGTTCATCCACTTTAATTAGTGGTAAAGCTTGCGGTTCATTGGGGTCAGTAATCGTTTCTCCAATATAAGCATCAGCGAAACCAGCCACCGCCACAATATAACCTGCGGTTGCTTCTTCCATCTCTACGCGCTTCAGTCCATCAAAGCCCATCAACTTGGTAATTTTACCCTTGACAATGGTGCCATCTTCTGTAACTAAAGCTGCTTGCTGTCCTGAGCGGATAGTACCGTTGTGAATTCTGCCAATCACAATCCGTCCCAGATATTCAGAATAATCTAGGGTTGTAACTTGCAATTGCAGAGGCTTATTGCTGTCGCCTACTGGTGGTGGAACGTGTTGCAGAATCGCGTTAAACAGGGGTTGCATATCTACCGATTCTGCTTCCAAGCTTTCCTTGGCGAAACCTGCCATACCAGAGGCAAACAGATAGGTAAAATCACACTGGTCTTCGTCTGCCCCTAATTCCAAGAACAGATCCAAAACTTTATCGACAGCAACGTGGGGGTCAGTTTTACCACGGTCGATTTTGTTGATAATAACAATGGGGCGCAGCCCTTTTTCTAAAGCTTTTTTGAGGACAAAGCGTGTTTGGGGCATGGGGCCTTCATTGGCATCGACAATTAGAAGACATCCGTCAACCATGCCGAGTACGCGTTCAACTTCGCCACCAAAGTCAGCGTGTCCAGGAGTATCAACAATATTGATTAGCGTTTCTTTGTAGCGAACTGCTGTATTTTTGGACAGGATAGTAATACCCCGTTCCCGTTCTAGGGCGTTGGAGTCCATAACGCAATCCGGAACGTCTTCGCCTTCGCGGAAAATGCCGGATTGTTTGAGGAGTGCGTCAACCAGCGTGGTTTTGCCGTGGTCAACGTGGGCGATAATTGCGACGTTGCGAATTGGGAGCGTCATAGAAACTTTTGGTGAACTCTAGAGGGGGTTTTAAGATTTACATTTGAATGCTAGGCTGTTTTAACAGAACTGGGGATGATCAGCAAATTCTGTAAAGAACCTTTAACAATTCTAGCGTAATCGTCACAATTGCGGGGAGTTTTGTAAACCCCACAATGGAAAAGTGTGGTAATTACGGTGTTAGTGGGACAAAAAAAGCTTCTGTTACAAACAGATATTGTGTGAAGGGCGGTATTGCTTTTGTCATTGGTCATTTGTCATTGGTCATTGGTCATTGGTACATACCCCGTCTCTTGTGGGCGGAAAAACTTAGTCTTTCATCTGACTAATTCAAAGCACGTTCAAGAGTGGGCGTGGTTTCTCTTGGACAAATGACAAATGACTAATGACAAATGACAAATGACTAATGACAAATGACTAATGACAAATGACTAATGACTAATGACAAATGACTAATGACTAAAATTAATCTTGCTTTAAACCACAGCCTAAACAACGCATACAAACAAAGAAAGCCGCTACAACTGAGATAATCTCAAATACCAATTGAAATGACAAGGGAGCTAGAGAAAATCCCCAAATTAGAGCAATTGTCCCAGTTACCATCGCCGCAATGCGATGAATTTCGTCTTTACTTCTCCAAGCAAATAAAAAAATTCCTAAACCCAATAATAGTAAGACTAAACTACTCATAAATATATTTATTACTTAGAAGCTAAAGGTCAATTGTCTAAAGCTGAAATGCTGACAAAAATTGTTACTTTTCCCAGCTCACCAAGGATTACCAACCATTGTGAATCCAGCCCAATAATAAGGATGCATAAGTGATTGTTCAGCTTCATCAACACTGTCAGTCGGTAAAGGCAAGTTCCCGACTACTCCCAAACCTTGTAATTGACCATTCTTTACATAAATCTGCCCTTTAGCCATACCTACCTGAGCCTGTCTAAGAGCTTCTGCCTTAATTGGAGCCGTCTTCAAGTTCTCATAAAATTTTGTCATCAATGCTGCTGTACCAGCATCACTGACCGACCAAAGACTAGCAACAGTAGTTTTCACACCTGCTAGCACTGCTAAACCCGCAAATCCCAGTTCGGACTCTTCATCCCCCAAGGCTGTTCTACAAGCACTCAACACCAGCATTTCAACTTCGGGTTCATTCAAGCGCAACTGTCGTAATTGGTTTAAGCGTAACTTGTCTTCCCACAGTTGAATATAGGAATTACTCAAAGCGCCGGTAGCAAAATCGGCATGGGTTGCCATGTGAATAATTCCAAAAGGTTGTTGGCGGCGGATAGTTTTGAGATTTTCTAAGGTGGCTTGCTTGTCTAACAATAACTTGCCCTGCCAGAGTTTAGACACCAGTGTTGATAACTCAAGGGGAACTGCTGGTAAAGGCTCTTGTCCTTGAGTACTCTGAGAAACCCCCAAGGCTAAAATTTGAGATTTTTTAATGTCTTTATAAAGGGTATTACTCAAACTAAGACTGGGCATCAAACCAATACTGTATTTTTCTACTAAAAACCCCTGACCATCATGAAGTGCTGCCATTGGAGTTGAACGTAACCCAATATCTGGCAAAAATACCAGATTGTTGATTTCTCTTGCCTGCAAATCCGCCTCTAATGGTGCAATAATCCAGCGATAAAGTTGTTGAGATGAACGCAAATAACCAGTGCGGCGACGGTTTTGTGGACTAACAATTTGGTCACGAAATTCTTGAGCTACTTGGAGAACTTTGGCTCTGGTCGTTCCTGGGATGCGCTTGCGGATAGGATCGCCTTTTCCTGTTACTACCACTATTTCTAGTTCGTCGCTATCTTGTTCTGCGAGGATATTCAGCTTTTTAGTTCTCTCTGGTACGATTTCCACAGGAACAAAACTGATGTAGATAAATGCAGGTTTTACACCAGTAGCTTCCTCAATTTTGCGAGCAATTTCTTTGGCATCATCTAGTGTTTTGATTCTAGGGGTGGGTATGCCTAAATGGTCGCCAAAATCGTCTGTGAATTTATCTTCGGGGGTAGCATCGGTGTTAATCACAGGGTCACCAATCTTAGGATCTGGGTTACCTGGGTTAGGTGGGTTACCTGGACTGCACTGGAATGAGCAGGGCTGAGGATCGGGAATTTCAGGAGGAATCTCAGGAGGAATTTCAGGAGGAATTTCAGGAGGAATTTCAGGCACATTCACGTTAATTGCTACCTGTACAGGTTCTGAGGATGAAACAACATCTCTCGCTCTTAGTGTGAATACATTGATTAGCCCTGTACTATCAGTTGGTGGTGTGTAATTTAATGTTTCACCTATAGTTAATGTGTCTCCCGCAGCTAAAACCGTATCGCCCCGTCTCAAGGTTCCTGCTTGGATGGCATCAATGACAACGGTGGTATTATCTAGATTGACATCGCTAGTGCTGCCAGTAAATGTGAAGCTTAAAGTTTGATTGGCGAGAGCGTCGAATGAAAGAAGCGTGTTTGTTGTCAGCGTCGGCGGGGTGTTTACGGATGTAATGGTAATGCTGGCTGGGGTGCCACTGGCATCTCCGCCAGTTGGCAAGACTGGAAAGTTACCTGCATTGATGGTTGTACCGCCTCCGGTATCAATTATTCCGGCTGTGCCATTGGTACTCGTGGCGTCACCGACTATAAATGGTACATTATCTGGGCCACCATCATGCTGAATTCTGACATCACCCCCGGCAATGCTAATAAATCCTGCTTCACTGAAAGGGGTTAAAAAAGCTCTACGTGTGTTGATGGTAGTACCTGTCCCTGTTCCTTGAACTAGTCCGTTTGTCAACACTTGCACATTGCCACTGGTCAGAGTACCTTGAGCCGAGGATACAGCCTGTGTGTTGATGGTTGTAAAACGAATTGTGCTGCCAGCAGTATTGTTAGTTTCTAGGGTGACGCTGCCAGCTGTGGCTGCTTCTGTATCAAATCCGGTGGCGATCGCTGAAGCATTAATAGCGTCATTCACCGTAATATTATTTGTAGCGCTTAAGCTGACTGCACCGCCTGTAGCACTTGTATCACCATCCACTCCGGTGGTGCTGGCTGAGGTATTAATACCTCCATTAACAGTGATATTATCTGTGGCAGTTAAGGTGACTGCACCAGCCGTGCCAGTAAATTGGCCACCTCCTTCTTTGACTAAAGACGAATTAATTGCTCCTGTGGTGATACTGCCGCCTGTAGTTGTTGCTACGACACTGCCAGCCGTACCTGAGCCAGCTGCATCAGTGGAAGAGGAATTAATGGTGTTTGTGATAATGTCACCACCCGCAGACAAATTGACATTACCCGCAGAGTAACCCCCGCCAGTGGTAATAATGTTACCTACTGTGATGCCATTAATCGCAGATAAATTCACGTTGCCAATAGTTCCACCACCATTACTTGTATCTAAATTTCCTAATAATAAGCTGGCTCCCGAAATATTTATTGCTCCTCCGGTTGTTGCGATCGTGTTGGTAGGATCAACAAAGTTTACAGAACCAGTTTGTGAAGAGAGGCTGAAGCTACCGCCATTACCCAAGTTTAAAGTAGCAACACCATCAGTAGTGACTCCGGGTGTCGCTCCGGTGATGTCATTGATGGTAATATTTCCTGTGGCTTGTAAGTTGATATTTGCACCTGAAAGTGCGATCGCACCCCATGAAACGGTATTCGCCCCAATATCTGCATCGCCAAAGGCAATATTGCCAGCCGTGCCATCAAAAGTCCCTGCTCCGCCATCGATAATTGTCAATGTGCTGGGGTCTAGTAATAAAGTCCCAAAACTGCCATTGGCTGCTGAAGTATCTACCAAACCATTGAAGGTTAAGAAATTTTTGCCTGATACTTCTACAAAACCACCATTTCCGGCATTTGCTCCTCCACGAGCCGAAATGTTACCAAAAAACTGGGTTGTGTCGTTGCCCCAAACAATTACCTGTCCGCCATTTCCATTCAAATTGCTATCGGCATTAATGACGGATTTTGAGTCCACATAAGTCTGCTCTGCGTTGGGTAAAGTTCCGTTACCTTGGTAATCACCGCCAATTAGTACAGTACCGCCGCTATTGGTTCCAGAGGCGTTAATATTGGCATCAACCACCGCGACTTTTTTACCCAAAGCCGTTATAGTACCGCCTGTTTGACTTGATGTATCTACTCTGCCAGAAACAATCGTTGTACCTGGATCTGTGGGAATTTTTACATTAGAACCTGTCAGTTGTACAGTTCCATCGGCATTGGCAGTTAATCCAGTGTTCCCAACTGTGAGCAATTCTGGTAAAGATGCAATAGGAATTGTCCAGTTATTGGGTTGGTTGCTACTAAAGGCGAGGGGCTGAATTTCCAGACTCAACAGATTTCCTGGCTGACTGAGACGCACCCAATTTTGTCCTGGTACAGATGTGATAGAAATTTGTCCTCCCGGTGCTGAAAGTTGCCCGGTGTTGACTACAGTACCACCCAATAAATTCAAATTTTGCCCAATACCTACTGCCAAATTTCCAGAATTTGCGATCGCCCCCGGTTGGTTCATACTAAAGGCAAATCCGTTAGGGGTTCCAACTAAAGTAGTGTAATCATTTACACCGATGGCGTTGAACCAACTGCTGCCAAAGCCTATGCCGTTGGCTGTTGTCACCGTGAAAGCACTAGGCACATTTAAACTGGCATTTGCTCCAAACATAAATCCGGCTGGATTCATTAAGAAGAGGTTCGGATTGCCACCTGTTACCTGAATTAAGCCATTGATAACCGAGGCATTTCCGCCTGTAATTCGACCAAGAATATTTTGCAGCGCCGGACTGGCTTGGAAGTTGGCGATTTGTTCTGGCGAAATTCCAAATTGTTGAAAGCTGTGGAAGAGGTTAACACCATCAGGAGAAGTTGTACCGCCGGTAATATCAAGTCGATTGCCATCAGGTGTAACAATTGTGTTTGTACCATCGACAGCAGGGATAATTTGTTGTGCTTGGGCACTCACCAGAGGCACAATAGCTAACAGGGAAGCGGCGATGGTGGAAAGTAGAGGTTTTTTGCGCCGTAATATGAAGCGACCTGCGGGTAATTCTACATCGATTTGTAACTTATCTGCTAATCCGCGCCGCCAAAGTGCTTGTGCGATCGCCCGCTTAGAGGAGAGAATTTGTTCTGTTCTTCTGCTAATAGAGATGCTTTGAGAATGAATTCGGTAGAGGTAAAGTGGCTCTTGAACGCGGCGGACTTGAGCTATTTCTGAAAGTCGCAGACAAATGTCATAATCATAAGCACAGCGGAACGATTTGTTAACACCTCCCACCCGGTCGTAAACTGACCGCCGCATCAGGCGGAAGTGAAACGTCATGAAGTTTACTAACAGACCTTTTTGGGAGTAGGCAATACTACAGCGATCGCCATAACCAAGAACTTTGCCATCTCGATCAATATTTAAGTAGTCGGTGTAAACAAATCCCGTTTCTGGATGGCTGTTGAGGATTTTAGCAGTTTGGGTAAGGGCGGTAGGGGCTAGGATATCATCACTGTCAAGTATACCGATGTAAGTGCCGCTAGTTTGGCTGATTGCTACCTTACAAGCCGCAGCAACTCCTTGATGGTGTGCTTGGATTACCCGCACTCGTCCATCTTGTTGAGCATACGCGTGAGCGATCGCCACTGATCCATCTGTAGAGCCATCATCCCAAATGAGTAGCTCCAAGTTTTGCCATGTCTGCGTTAAGACGCTAGCGATCGCTTCTTCAAGGTAAGCTTCCCGGTTGTAATTGACGATGACAATGGATATCAGTGGTGACATCGAAGTATTCCCAAGTTTTTTACCTATCACCACAATATAATGCTAAGGACTATCACTTAGAAGAAATTGTTATTACTTATAGTTTTAGTTACAAATCTTTTAAAATCTGAATATCAAAAATATGATATTGAAATACTCATGTACCGATAACATACTCAAAAACCAAAATCAGCCCAGTCCTTAGATAAGGCACCCCACTGAGGAGAAATGAGAAAAGAAACAGAAACTAGTGTTAAGCCGAAAGCAATGACTCAGGCAAGAATTGTCTATTTCTCTCATCAGTTAGACACTTGGCGGAGTTTGGCAGCTACTAAATGGAATAAGCACAGTTTCAGTTTTCAGTGTGGCTTCCTAATTCTGCCTGCGGTCTGGATTGTCACTGCAAATGGACTTAGAGCTACAGCAAATAACTTTACACCAGACTCGGCTCAAAATAGCAGTCAGCCAGAGTTACAAATCGTACAAGAAACAGAACCTTCCCCAATAAGTGTCCCGAATCAACCAGAAACACCACAACGCATTCGGGTTCGCAAAATCCAGGTTGTAGATAGCACAGTATTTAACGAAACTGATTTTAATCCAGTTGTGCAACCGTTTGAAGAACGGGACTTGACTTTAGAAGAAATCAGACAAGCCGCAGATGCTATTACCCAGCTTTACTTAAATAAAGGCTATATAAATTCCAGAGCGGTTCCAGACACTCAACAACCTAGTACCGCCGATGGTGTTGTAGTAATTCGGGTAATTGAAGGGCGTTTGACAGAGATTGACATCGAAGGGACACGGCGATTAAACCCTTCTTATATTCGGAGTCGCATTCAACTAGGTGCTGGTACTCCTCTCAATACTGGTAAGCTCGAAGAACAATTGAAACTGTTGCGACTTGATCCCTTATTTACAAATGTGGAAGCACGTCTGCGTCCAACAGGTAAGGTTGGTCAAAGTATTCTCATTGTCAGAGTTGAAGAGGCACAATCTTTAATTGGTAGCTTGGGTGTAGATAATTATTCGCCTCCCAGTATTGGGGCGGAAAGATTGGGGGTTGAATTGCGATCGCGCAATTTAACCGGTATGGGAGATGAGTTAGCTGGCTCATATTACCACACCCTCTCTGGTGGTTCCGATGCCTTTGATTTTAGCTATCAAGTTCCCGTTAACGCCATGAACGGCAAAGTGCAGATTAGAGCCGCATTTAACCGCAACGAAATCACTGAGCCACCCTTTGATGCGCTTGGGATTCGGGCAAACCAGGATCTTTATGAAATCAATTATCGCCAACCATTGATGCGATCGCCCAGAGAAGAATTTGCCCTATCTTTAGGATTTACCTATCAAGATGGTCAAACTTTCCTTTTTGATGATCTTGCAACCCCCTTTGGTATTGGGCCTGATGCCAATGGCGTGAGCCGCACCAGTGTAATTAAATTTGGTCAAGATTATATCAGGCGCGAACCTCAAGGAGCTTGGTTTTTGCGATCGCAATTTAGTTTTGGCATAGATATATTAGATGCAACTATCAACAATGACCCCATCCCCGATGGTCGCTTTTTCAGTTGGCTAGGACAAGTCCAGCGCGTGCAGCAACTCAGCAACGATCATCTATTGTTGATTCAAGCAGACTTGCAGCTAACACCAGATAGCCTTTTACCTTCACAGCAATTCGTTATTGGCGGTGGCCAGTCAGTCAGGGGATATCGCCAAAATATCCGTTCTGGGGATAATGGATTTCGAGTAGCGATCGAAGATCGGATCACAGTGCAGCGCAACGAATCTGGAATATCCACAATTCAACTTGCGCCATTTCTGGACATGGGAGCCGTCTGGAATAAATCTAATAATCCCAACCAGCTACCCGATCAGACTTTTTTGGTGGGTGCAGGTCTAGGATTATTATGGAATCAGGCAATGGGAATTGATAATCTGTTTTTGCGGCTCGATTATGGATTTCCATTTATCGATCTTAGCGATCGCGGTAATAACGCTCAGGATGATGGTTTTTACTTTAGCCTCCGCTATCAACCCTAAGAGGATGTTTGAAGGAGGAGGCAGAAGGCAGGAGGCAGGAGGCAGGAGGCAGAAGGTTTTTTTCACTTATAGGATTCAAACCCCTCCTGAAAAAGAGCCACAAAACTAGAATTTTTGGAGTTCTTGTCTTTAACCGAATGGCACTAAGAAAAACCCAAAAGCATGTGTCGTCTCGTTCCCAGCCTCCAGGCTGGGAATGTATTTAAAAGAGGCTCTGCCTCAATTCAAGCTACTGGAGGCGGAGCCTCCCAGAATGGATTCCCAGCCTCCAGGCTTGTTCCAGTCAGAACAAGGGCTGTATCTTTTCTTAGTGCCATTAACCCTTGCTCCATTAGGTCGCGGGCTGTTACAGATAGCGCAGCGGTAGCTCAGGAAAGGAGCGTCGGGCAGTTTTCCTCTACTCTTGACTGCCCGACGCTCGCGGACTCGCTAACGCTGCGCTATCTGCCTCCAACATCCTCGATAAAGCAAATCAATACATTTCAGATAAGACCAAAACACTTGTAGAGACGGCGATTTATCGCGTCTTGTAGAAACGGCGATTTATCGCGTCTTGAAAACCCAAAATTGTTGCCAGTAGCCCTTAACCCAAACGTATTGGATTAAAGATGTGAGTCAAAAACCCTTGATTGCTTTCTCATTTCGGTAGATTCAGCAAGCAAAAAGGCATATTGCTTTCTCAAAACCCTTGATTGCTTTCTCATTTCGGTAGATTCAGCAAGCAAAAAGGCATATTACTTTCTCAAAACTCTTGATTGCTTTCTCATTTCAGTAGATTCAGCAAGCAAAAAGGCATATTGCTTTCTCAAAACCCTTGATTGCTTTCTCATTTCGGTAGATTTAGCAAGCAAAAAGGCATATTGCTTTCTCA
>NZ_KV757574.1 GCF_001712795.1 Nostoc sp. KVJ20 | reverse complement strand
TCTTGGAACTGAAGTTCCTTGCAGGACATAGTTTTTGCGTTAAGTTGACACTAATGTTCATGAATTGCCCCCTCCCTACTTGAGCAACTCGTTAAAGATAGGCAAATTTCCGCCACACTGTACTAGTACAGCACGGCGTAAATAAACCACCCCTGACGCTCGAAGACTCGCTAACGCTGCGCTAACGGGTTCGCAGTCGCTCATGGGGGAAACCCCCTTGGCGCGAAACCCTTGCAAACAATTAATTACGAATTACGAATTACGAATTACGCCTTGCGGTACTAGTTTTTCAGTAATTTTTTTAAACGGAGAGGGGGGGATTCGAACCCCCGTTGAGTTTCCCCAAAACGCATTTCGAGTGCGTCACCATGAACCGCTCGGACACCTCTCCAGGTATTTATTCACACATTTGAGTGTCTATTTCATATTCAAATGTCGTGAATGCAGGGAAATGTTATTGCATTCCCTATAATATCATAGCATTATCGCTTTTTTGCGTAACGCAACGCTTCGGGAACAAAGCCTGATTGAACAAGTAACATAGTTTCAGGATTAATGTCTGCGATCGCCAGTGCCATAATCTCCATTAGCGATCGCATCTGCCAATCGTTTCAACATTATTGTGTCATAAATTAGCGATCGCTTCAGCAACTAGTTTAGAAACAAAGGGCAAAATGGCCCGACTCTTAGCCTGTGCTTTACCTTCAGTAAATACCACTAAGAGGTAAGGACGCTGTTCTGGTAACTCAATATACGCAGCATCATGGCGAACTTGACTTGTCCAACCTGCCTTTGACCAAATTTGAGTATTTTCAGGAAGTCCGCCACCTAAAAAACCTGTTACCTGATTTTCCTCGGTGTCGGATGGTAAATCGTTGAGAGTCCGTTTGAGTAAAGCCATCATTGCTTGCGATCGCCCACTTGAAACCGCCACCCCACCTACAATACTATGCAGTAACCTAGCGATCGCATTTGTGGTCAACATATTCCGATTTTCCAGTAACTCACCCACAAACGCCCGTTCCCGTCCATAAGGGCCATCACCCCAAGTTTTTTGACAGACGTTAATCGTCTCCAATTCTTCCCAACCCAAAGATTGGTAATAGCGGTTAACAATATTACGCTGATATTTCCAGGTTTCAAAAGGGCCGGTTGGTAATTCTGGCCCTGATGTAGTGCCACTCAGAATATCCACAACCAAGCTGGTAGCATCATTACTAGAATCGACAATCATATCCCGCAAAGCGCGTTCCAACTCCTTGGAAGTTTGACTCATGCCTTTTTCTAGCCATTCGTTTACCGCCACCAGGTAAAATAGCTTGACTACACTAGCGGGATAAATTCGTTCAACACCGCGATAAGTAAAACCACGAACTGGATGATCCCAAAAAGCATTGGGAGTCAGCGCCCCACCAGTATTTACTAGCACTGGGGGATCGTAAACAACCCAAGTCAGGGCAATTTGATTCCGGGCTAAGGTCGGAAATGCTGCCCAAGTTGCATCTAAAATGCCATTACCAATATTTTCGAGTTGTTCGTCTCTATTAAAAAAAATCATTCTCTAATAATGTCCTTTAATCTAAAATCCAAAATCCAAAATCCAAAATCAGGGGAGTATCAGTGTTTAGCTGACCTGAATTTATATGATTCTCCTGAATGTACACGCTTGGCAACTCAAGCCGCATCTGGGCGACATTTATGGGTAACATCAAATCAGCAAAATTCAGCGATTCAGGTGTGTTTGTGTGAAGATGACTATCCGGGATGGGTATCCTTTTCCGATTTGGATTCATTACAATCTGCTACTGTACCTTATCAGGCTGCAACATTTTCTGAAGCTGAAATTAAAAAACTCCTAGTAGAGGTCATCGCCTTTACCCAAAAAGCGATGCAACAATCAAATTATTATCTTTGGGGTGGTACGGTTGGGCCAAATTATGACTGTTCTGGGTTAATGCAGGCGGCGTTTGCTTCGGTGGGTATTTGGCTACCTAGAGATGCCTATCAACAGGAAGGATTCACGAAACCAATTACTATTGCAGAATTAGCAGCCGGGGATCTAGTATTTTTTGGAACTAGCCAAAAAGCAACCCATGTCGGACTTTATTTGGCTGATAGTTATTACATCCATAGTTCTGGGAAAGATCAGGGACGGGATGGAATTGGGATTGATATTCTTTCGGAACAGGGAGATGCGGTTAGTCAGTCGTACTATCAGCAGCTGCGAGGTGCTGGTAGAGTTATCAAGAGTTACGAACCACAGAGACGCTGAGGGCGCACAGGTATATGAGGAGTGGGTTGGTTAATCAAGGGTTAAGTGAAGAGAATGGGGCTATTTCAGCAATTGTCCCAGATGTTTCAGTGGTGCTGCCAATACATGACGAGGTGGAAAGTTTGCCGCTTTTACTAGAAGCGATCGCATCTACTTTATCCTCTAGTCAGGTAAATTATGAAATTATTTGCGTGGATGATGGTTCTACAGATGGTTCCGGGGAATTTCTCAAGAAAGAAGCGCAAATTCGTACTAATTTAAAAGTGGTGATTTTGCGTCGCAACTACGGACAAACTGCGGCGATGGCTGCTGGATTTTATTATGCAGTCGGTAAAGCGATCGTTACTTTAGATGCTGATCTCCAGAATGATCCGGCTGATATCCCCATGTTATTAGCAAAGCTAGATGAAGGTTACGATTTGGTGAGTGGTTGGCGGCAAAAACGCCAAGATGGTGCCGTAAATCGGTTACTTCCTTCCAAAATTGCCAATTGGCTAATTCGCCGCACCACTAGCGTGAATATTCATGACTATGGCTGTTCGTTGAAAGCCTATCGTGCAGAACTTTTGGCAGACATGAACCTCTACGGGGAATTACATCGGTTTTTACCTGCCCTGGCGTACATTGAAGGAGCTAGAATTACTGAAGTACCCGTGCGCCATCACGCCCGCCGCTTTGGCCGCAGTAAATATGGAATTTGGCGGACATTCCGGGTATTGATGGATTTGTTAACCATTCTGTTTATGAAAAAATTTCTCACCCGCCCGATGCATGTTTTTGGGCTGTTGGGCTTGATTTCAATGGTTTCGGGAACGGGGATCGGAATTTACTTGACTTTTGTCAAATTGGCTTTAGGTGAAATGATTGGCAATCGTCCTTTGCTGATTTTAGCAGTTCTCCTGCTAGTGACTGGAGTACAGTTATTTTGCTTCGGGCTTTTGGCAGAATTGCTCATGCGTACATACCATGAATCCCAAGGAAGGCCTATCTATCGCGTGCGAGAAGTAGTAGCAAAAAATGTTAAGTAAGGTAACAATGGTATTGATTTGTCATTGGTCATTAGTCATTAGTTGAAGTAAATAATATTGGTTGACTCTAGACGAAGGACAAATGACAAAGGACAAATGACAAATAACAAATAACTCATTCAATAGCATCTACCTTGAAAGCATTTAATACCTTTGATGCCGAACTACGGAGCAACCTGCTGGTTTTATTTACAGCAGGTTTATTATTCTGGTCGAGCTTGTCTTCGCTCTTACCAACCCTACCGCTTTACATCGATCATGTGGGCGCAAACAATCAAGAAATTGGGATTGTGATGGGTAGTTTTGCCATTGGGTTGTTGCTGTCTCGCCCGATGTTGGGACGATTAGCCGATGAACGTGGCCGAAAAATTGTCTTGTTGATTGGTACGATAGTAGCTGCGATCGCACCTTTTGGTTACTTGGCAACCCAATCACTTGGGCTACTGATCCTGGTGCGGATTTTTCACGGCATTAGCGTAGCTGCTTTTACCACTGGCTACAGTGCCTTAATCGCAGATTTAGCTCCAGCTGAAACTCGTGGTGAAATCATTGGTTATATGAGCCTCACAACTCCCCTTGGTTTAGCAATTGGCCCCGCCTTGGGAGGGTATTTAGAAGCTACCAGTGGTTACGGGATATTATTTCTGCTATCTGCTGAATTGGGTTTTTGCGCCCTCTTAGGGATTGTCCAAGTTAATAATCCACCAGTGCAGACACAGGAACTAACTCAGGACGAAAATCACAATTTTTGGCAAACCTTGAGCAGTCCACAGGTAAGAGTTCCAACTATAGTTATGTTGCTGGTTGGTTTGTCCGTCGGTGCTGTACATACCTTTGTGTCGTTGTTCCTAAAATCCACTGAGTTGGACTTCAATGGCGGACTGTTTTTTACAGTTGCGGCAATTTCTAGTTTTAGTATCAGGGTGTTTGCTGGTAAGGCAAGCGATCGCTTAGGTCGTGGTTTGTTTATTACCTTTGGTATTTTTTGCTATGTTTTGGGGTTAATATTGCTGTGGCAAGCTCACAGTGCGATCGTTTTCTTACTGGCTGCGATCGTTGAAGGTGCTGGTGGTGGTACACTGATCTCGATGATGATCACCATGATGGCAGACCGCTCACTGCCGCAAGAACGGGGGAAAATTTTTGCTATATGCATAGCTGGGCTTGACCTGGGAATTGCGATCGCTGCTCCTCTTTTGGGTACTATCGCAGAACTTGTAGGCTACCGCAATATGTTTGGCTATGGTGCTGCAATGACTTCTCTAGCACTTGTCATCTTCCTCACCCAGTCGAGCAAAAACCTATCTAACTCCCTGCGCTTTGCACTAGGTTTAGCTCCAGATGCTTACGCCATGAAAAACTTAAAAGTTAGGAGTGAAGAAATTTAACTCCTCACTCCTAACTTTCAACTCTTAGCCTTCAAAAACGGGCGAGGAGGGATTCGAACCCCCGACACCGTGGTCCGTAGCCACGTGCTCTAGTCCACTGAGCTACACGCCCTCACCGACAATCTATATTAACACGTTCTAACTAAATGACGCAAGATAATTTTCCATCTAATTTTGCCAGCTTAACCCATCTAGATCCCCACGGACAGGCACAGATGGTAGATGTGTCTGATAAAGCACCTACGATTCGCCAAGCAGTAGCCGCCGCTAATGTGCGGATGCTGCCAGCCACCTTCGCTGCCATTCAAGCTGGAAACGTCCCAAAAGGGGATGTTTTGGCAACTGCAAGATTGGCTGGGATTATGGCAGCCAAGCAAACAGCCACTTTAATTCCTCTGTGTCATCCCTTGCCTTTGCAAAAAATCGCAGTCGAGATTATACCCGACCCGCAACTACCTGGTTATCAAATTCAAGCCACAGTTAAAACCAAAGCTGAAACTGGTGTAGAAATGGAAGCCTTAACTGCCGTTTCTGTGGCCGCCCTGACTTTATACGATATGGCAAAAGCTTTAGAAAAGTCGATTCAAATCGAGTCAATTCGTTTAATCAGTAAGAGTGGCGGGAAATCAGCAGATTATTCCCCGCCAAAGCAATAGCCTAGATTATCTGACCTATAGCTTTGTTGAGATCGGCCGGGCTTTCAAATTCCTCATCATCTGGCAGTTTCTCTAATAGAGAGAGAATTTCCTTATCTGCTCCTTGCTTTTTAGCGTGCTTAGTCAATTCTTGCTTATTCGCGGGATAGTCAACACCTTTCAAGTGTTTTTGTATTTCAACTGGATTTGCCTTAGCCATTTTTATCCACCTCTAAAGGTTTTTTCCATATTCACAAGTGGATGTATTTGCTCCCTCTATCATAAAGATGAATCATTTTTAACTGAGAAAGATTAAAAGCTCATCCACCAGGTTGATGAATCATGTATGGGGAACTTTCAAGGGAGATTTTAGTGGTGGTTATGGTGCTCGTCAATACTTGTCGGATTTTGGGGAAAAGGGTAAGGGATGAAAAAAGGGAAAGGGGGAAAGGGGAAAGGGAACCCCATGCTTAAAAGCTCTTGTTTAAAATATGAACGCTGATTTTGATTGCACTACGTGTCGCTAAAAATCTTCTTTTAATATTTTCCATATTTAAAAATAGGGGCTTTATACCGTGTGGGAAAAGTTTTATCTTTAATGCCTTATCCCTCTTTTATCACTTTCGGAAGAGAATAATCTAGAATGCTTACAGCATCAGACTTTTAGCAAAAATCTTGATTTCAGTCATTCTGTTAGAAAATAAACGCTCAAATGTTCGCTCTATCTACAGTTGAAAATTTGGCTCTTATTTTTCTTTTCCCAGAGTGACTAAAGAGGGTTATTCTCTGATTGGCACACTCAAAAATCAATGCTCATAACCATAAATAAACTTTATGACTAACGAGATTACGGAAAAACTTAAACAAGCCTCCGATGGTTTGTTAATGATAAGTGAATCAGAGTATCCTTTTGAAGCTTTTTTGTGGTCTAATCAAGCGCAAGAACCAATGACCGCTCAAAAACTTCTCCAGTTAACAGGACATCCTCAAGAAACATCAGTTGAAGAAGTAGAACTAGATTATTTTTTTCGGAACTGTGCCCAAGAAAAAGAATGGCACGATCAAATACAACAACAAAATGTGTCAAAGTTTAAAACACTTGTCAAAACACTAAGACAGCACCTCACTAATATCAAAGTTTATCGCATAGGCACGATAAGTATTGATGTCTATATTGTTGGTAAAACTTCAGATAAAGATTTAGGTGGAATTTCGACAAAAGTTGTAGAAACCTAACTAGTCAAACATCAGCCTGTCTATAATTTACAGACAGGCTTGAAGTTTTAAATGAAGTACGTATAGGACTCATATTTGATTTCTGAAAAAACTCAGTACAACTAAGAAGCCCTCCAATACTGCTCGGTTAAGGATTTTTAACTCGGAATTGGGTTTTGGGAAAAGGTTAAAGGTTTTTTCTTTCCCCTTACCCCTTCCCCTTATCCCCAGAGGGGGCCCCACCTTCCCCTTTTCCCCTTAACCGACAAGTATTGAGAAGCCCTCTTTCCTGTTGCCTATTGCCTATTGCCTATTGCCTGTCTACGCAAATTCGTTCAGAAATCAAAGAGGATTCCTATATCCTTACAAATTGTCAACTCTAGACTCAATTACGCTTTGAACAGATGAAGAAACATTAGAGAGCAAATTGTAGCCAGTGTTTGTTTCAATGGAATCAACACTAACTCTGTAGTTTCTCCAGCTATTATTTCTAATTCCCTGCGAATTAGGCATATTCACTGCAATTACTCTTGTGTTAGTAGTGACGTTGCTAGCATTAGAATTTGATGAATCTAATACTACAATAACCTTCCATGTTCTGTTCGGAACTGTAACGTTACCATTAGCAATTGTGTTTCTTGCTCCATTCGCCCCAGTTCCACCAGTGCCATAGGAACCCGAAATAATATAGAGTTCTTTCCCCTGGTTTACTAAATCTCTAGAATAGTTTTCTAGTGCAGCCCAAGGCCCCTGATTATTATCAGGTGACTGAGGAATTATATTCGTCATTAAAAAAGTAGCAGAGTTATTGGTAACTGTATTTGTCCTATCTGCTGAAGCAGTCATATGTCCCCTGTCAAAACCGCTACCAGTGTAATCGGAAGAAGTGACTCGGTAGCAGCCTGAAGGTAATGTAGTATCTGCACGAAAATCATCTTGGCGAGGTGCGCTTCCTAGCCATGATGTGTTTAGCTGCCAACTTACCCAATTTGGTGTCCCTCTATAGCAATTGTAAGAAACTGCGTATTGAGATTTGCTCAACAAAAGATTACTGTAACTACTGCCAGCACTACTAGGATTGCCCATTCTTAGATGAACGCTTGAGGTTTGGGCTGTTAGTGGCTTTTGTAAATAATTAAGCAGAGTGAAAGATATTGCTGTTGGTACAGCAATAGTTAGAATAGCCCTGAGAAAATCAGACTTCTTCATTTGTTACTATTTATTTGTCTAAACAAACTACAATTTGTTCTGTTAAAGTTACAGAAATTCAGTAAAACTTACCAATCGCAATATAGCTATGGTTGTATAAAGAGAGGTTAAAAAGCTGTAAATATTGCGTTAACATCTAGTAATCATTTAGGTGATTATCTGAAATTAGATAATCACCTAAATAAGATGAAAAACTTATATAAGTAGGTAGACATAATGAAATATAAAATAAACTCCTCGTGTGTAGTGAGCGATTTATCGCTCAGATCAAGGATTATCAGGACTAAAGTCCTTACTACAAACAATAAATTTATTTATGCCTAGATACTTATTATTTGCTTTAATAATTGAGTAATGGCGCGGAGTGCCCGCGCCCAAGCGATCGCTATTTTCGCTCTACTGAGGTCTAAAGAGTATTTTGACTGATTGACAAAATACGCTTTATCCTAACCTGTCACGAGAGCTTAGAAAGAGGAAGGAATATTAAAAAATAGTCCTTGGTCGAATTGATCTTTCAAAAAGTCTTCCAGTTCAATTTCGTCGTCATTCGGAACTTGAAACCAAGTCTGGAAGTTGTGCTTTAAGAAGTATCCAAAAGATTTACAGCCGAAAAGTTGCTGCTCAATGCTTGTGATTGCGACGTTCATTGTATTTTCCTCAGGTTGTTTCAAGTATGTGATTAAGAATTGGTTAAACAAATTGGCGTTCCACAACAAGTGGATAAATTGTAGCAAGCTGTTCTTAGGCAGTTCTTGTACAGGGGAAGCAGACGGAGAGATTTTATAATTTGCTAAATCATTCCGCTTTCTCTGCAACGCCAACAAATTAATCATTGTTCAGCGCTCTCTGCACTAGCAAATGTATTGAGGAATAGAATTATTCTTACTACAAGGATCTAACCTCAACTGATTCAAGACCTGCTGTAATTCCACTTCTGATATATACTTCTCCTTAAGCGAACTGAAGTACAACAGTGCAGTTTCATAGCAGGCGACAGTTATGTTAGTGCGCTCCTCTGAACTTAGTGCTGCCACTATTTGAACTGTCTCATCCACATGCTTTACGTCACTACCTAAACAACTGTGCATTCGCAGGCAGCGAGTAGCATAGGTATTAGGTGGTAGTATCGCTTCTACCTGTTGGATATGCTCTGCTTTGATATTCATTGCTAGACGTTCCATCGTATAGCAATAACCAACGCAACGAATTGGATCTGCTGCTTGTACGCTCTGAGTGAAGTAACTCAGCAAAGCCATAGCAGTCGGAGGGAGGAGTGCTTTGACTACAGCTTCGGCATCATATCCCATCGATTGAATATCAAGCAAGGCGAGGCGATCGTGACCTTGTTCTTCATGAGCTTTCTGTGCTGCCCAGTGTGCTAAACTCCAGCGTCCCAATTCAGCAAAGCGCCCAGCTGCTTCTTCCATTAATACCCCAGTAGAGTGAGTTAAATGGTAGGAAGCGGCAAGTTGCCAGATCCAATGGGAGGGAGTTAAGGCAGGTGGCTTGCAGTTTGGTAACGTATCTTTGGCAGCAGATACTATAGCTCTATCTAGCAGCTTGCGAGTCTCAGATATATTGTCCCTGTTAAATATCAGTTGGATAAAGGGATTACTACTCTTTAGACTTAATTGGTTACTTTTGTGAGGTTTGTCGATGTTAGTTGAACGGAATAATAGATTCATGGCAAGTTTCTTTCATTTTCATGGGTTGTTTCTACCCATTCACGAATAAGGTTGTGGAGGATAAAGCGTTGCATAACCTCTCTTTGAGCACAAAGAACTTTAAATTGTATCTTCAGGGAGGAGGGAATGTATGCCTTGATATGCGTGATATTGTCTCGGTCTTCATCTAAGGTGTTAGTCATGAAAGAAGAAGTTGGGCCATCAGCCTTTACCCATTCGCTGATTAATACTTCTAAGACTTCACTCATCTTTAATCCATATTGTGCACAGAGCGCTTTAAACCGAAACTTAAGCGCTTTCGGCATACTACCTTTAATCACCGTATATGACTCTTGCTCCTCCTTATACATCCAGGTTACAAAAACAAAAGTTCAAAAGTCCTTTGTGATCTAGGGTAAGTTTTCTAAAAATTTTCACCAGTAAAGACTAGTGAAGTTAAGAAAAAAGTTATTTAGTAGTGACAACACTGCACACATTTTAAGAAAATTCCAGAAAATAAAATATACAAAATCTATAATGATAATCATTACTATAAGGGCAGGCTAGATTGCCGTTCGTAGCCTCTTTCTCGCCTTTTTGTAGTAAATTTAATGATGATTTGATTTTTGGGTAAATAGAGGTGTCAATACAATTAACGGATTCACTGAAAAAGTTGTTGAAGGAAACTGCACAGCAATTAAAAGGTGCGGACAAACGTAAATTTATAGCACAAACAGTTGTGGCATTAGGACACGGGGGACAGTCTCTAGCGGAGCGAGAGCTAGGATGGAATCGTGTAACTATTAGTAAAGGAATTAAAGAACTAACTACTAATATCACTTGTGTGGATAATTATCGAAGTAGAGGACGTTATAAAGCAGAAGTAAAACTACCAAATCTTTTAGAAGATATCAAAAAAATTGTCGATTCACAAAGTCAAATAGACCCAAGTTGTAAAAGCCAAAGACTGTATACACCTCTTTCTGCTGCTGAAGTGAGACAGCAATTAATTGATAAATTTGGTTATAATGATGAAGAATTACCCACTTCGGAAACAATTCGTGTCAAGTTAAATGATTTAGGGTATTGCCTCAAGCCGATTGCCAAGATTAAAAATCAAAAAAATATCCGAAACTGAATTTTAGAGAATCATTAGAATAAAAATATTTTTGATGGGCTTTAAACAGCATTATATTTTGCTAAAACTATGACTGGGAATGATAAGCATCCATAAAGTAAGTTAGTCAGTCAAACTTACTTTATGGATACATTTAACTAAAAAAGCCATGTCCTACTGCACTTTCAAGAAATATGGGGAATAGGGAAAGAAAGTGTTTATAACAGAATTCAGGAGTCAGGAGCCAGAATGGGCTAAACCGAATGGCACTAAGAAAAGATACAGCCCTTGTTCTGACTGGAACAAGCCTTCAGGCTGGGAATCCATTCTGGGAGGCTCCGCCTCCAGTAGCTTGAATTGAGGCAGAGCCTCTTTTAAATACATTCCCAGCCTCCAGGCTGGGAACGAGACGACACAAGCTTTTGGGTTTTTCTTAGTGCCATTCTGGGCTAAACCTTAGCTATCCGCTAACAAAATGAATTTTGAACTTCATAGTGGATAGCGCAGCGTAAAGCCTTCTCTTTCAGAGGTATGGCAACTCTTGGAGACGCTACCGCGTAGCGTCTGTCTGCGACACGCTCCGCGAACGTAGAGAGCGTCTTCATTCTGACCGGAGGCGGAGCGTCTCCGGCTCCGCTCCTGAATTCTTCTTCATAAAATGATTATCATTTCAAGTCTTTGTATATTTTATTTTCTGGAAATCTCGAATATTGAAAAAGATAAAAAAATAGTACAAAAACTAATATTTACAATTACATTCTGTCTTCTATCTAAAGACTGAGATATTGATTATGCTTAAGTTAAATATTAGATAAAAATAACTTATTTTTTAGTTAAGTCAAAATAATGTCAAACGCTGATTTGAAGTGTGACTGGTTATAGCTATTGAAGTTATCCTATTTTTCTTGTCCAAACTAGGCACTTACGTTTTTAATATTTTCTTTATAATTTTCCTAAAATTCTATATCTTCACTAGTAAAAACCTGACAAAAGTAAAAAGATAGATAGCGAAAGGACTTAGGTAACGCAAAAAACAAAAGTAATTAACGCGAAATGCTAGCTCTTTTCTTCCCAGACTTTTGCTACAAAGCAAACATACTTAATCAATGAAACCTCAAGATGAAAGGTTGAGAAGCAACTTCCAATTTTTCTAGATTCCAAAATTCTTTTTTTGCAAATAATTATTTAGTCACTACGAGGTCAGTTGTCATGGTTCAAATTCTTGAAAATCCAGCAGTCAAGCAACCACCAATTAGTAATAGAGTTGAAAGTTTTTTGCTAGATATGTTCGATAATGTTTGCCAAACTATTGAGGAAATAGATGGAAGTAAACTTGACGAACAACGCTGGACAAGAGATGAAAGAGGCCAATGGGTACAAGGTGAAAACAGTAATGGTGCTATATATATCGACAAGTCGCTGCGGAACGGCAATGTATTTGAAAAAGTAGGTATCAACTACGTATCGATGCAAGGTGAGTTACCTCCTGGTGTGACTTTCCGAGGCTCGGATGTTGTGATGGCTGACCCAACAACTATAACGCCAGATCAAAAAGGTACTTCTTTCTTCGCTACAAGTACCAGTGTTGTCATTAATGGATCTAATCCAATGATACCGACAGCACACGTTAACTATCGCTACTTTCAATTGGGTGATGGCACTGAACCTGGTTCTTGGTGGTTTGGCGGTGGAGGTGATTTAACACCAATTTACTTATTTGAAGAAGACGCAGTTCATTTTCATCAAGTACATAAAGCAGCTTGCGACCAGCACGATGCAGAACTCTATCCACGTTTGAAAAAGTGGTGCGATGAATACTTTTATCTTCCTCATCGCAGTGAGTGTAGAGGTGTAGGTGGAATTTTCTTTGACAATTTACAACATTCCGATGTCGAAACTTTACTTTCCTTTGTAAAAACTTGTTCTGAAGCTTTCATCCCTGCTTATTTTCCGATTGTCAAACAACGTAAGGATATGGAGTTTACGGAACAGGATAAATATTGGCAGCGTATCAGACGCGGACGTTATGCCGAATTTATTCTACTGCATGACAGAGGTGTTAGATTCGGATTGGAAAGCGGCATTGTGAGTACACAAAGTGTTCTTAATTGTATGCCTGGAGAAGCTTTTTGGAACTATAATGACCAACCCACGGCTGATAGCCAAGAAGCAAAGCTTCTAGAGGTACTGAGAAATCCCCAGGAATGGGTGTAAAGACGGTCAAGAGCAGATTTGAAAACAGCAGCTGATCAAAAATGTTGGCTACCCAAATCCTAACCCTGTTTTTTTACTCTCGGAAAACAATAATCGAAGCAAGATTCCGAAACTTTGATCGAGTCAAGCTTTGAGTGTTTATTTTCTAACAGGAACTAAAATTTGTAACCAAAACCTGGAGATTAAAGTTCTGAAAGGCTTTCAGTGATTGGGTTCTCCCAAAGTGATAAAAAGAGGGCTAATACCGTTTCACCTGAAGATTGATACAGATGACAGCCTGTTCTTCAGCAGGGCAGGCTCTTGAGCCAGGGGAAGTAAGAAAAATAATTTGTATCAAGAATTGAGTGAAATGGTATAATAAACGCCCTAATTTTTACTCTTTACATTTTTTTAGAGATCGCCTCTAAATAGGAAGTAACAAGGTGTTTATGGAAAAATTGCTGACAAGTATTTTGCTAAAAATTAACAAGTTATTTAGCTGGTCTAACTCAACTGAATTCGCCAACTTCAAAACTGAAATTAGCAAGTTTTTCCAAGTTCAATGGTTGAGTCATCTCTCCATCAAGCAGCTGCAAGAAGTTGACATTGTATTCCTGTGTATGTTTGCTAGCAGATACCTAACGGTGACGATCATTTTACTATACTTATGGAGTTCAATTCATACTAGTCCTGAATCACCAAGGACATGCTAGCCCTGAAGTCAATCGTAGGATTATAGGAGCAAAAAAGTTTCTGGCGATCGCTGTCTGAAATTTAGCAGTAATCAGCCATTGATTAGCTCGTTTTTCTAGGTCATTTAAATGAGTAAAAAACACGGAGAACTGGCAATGGATAACGTTACAGGTATTGGCGACATTACCATGAACGATGTGATGCAAATGGATTCCTCCAAAGCAGTGAGTATGTTTAGGAATCGATTTGCAGCCTACAAAAAGCTGGCAGATGAAATTGGAGAACATGCAGCTTTTGAACAAATGATGTTAGCCTACCCTGCTCATCAAAAAGCGTTCATGGGTGCTTTCATTGACAATACCACCATAGCCAAAGGCTTTACCGATGCAATTCCGATCTTTCGGATCATGGGCTTCCAAATGCAAGTCGTAGATATTTCCCAAGAAGGAAAAGATGCTGCACTAGAAATTCAACGAGTTTGCCCGGTTCTTTCAATTGCCAAAGAATATGGACTTGAAAGCCCTTGCCGAGTTATCTGTGAGATGGAACAAGAAGCAACCAGGAGAGCATTTCCTGGGATGAAAGCTGCAATTATTAGCAAGCAGGCAGATGGTGATTGCGTTTGTATGTTCAAGTATGAAAGACCTGCCAAAGGGGTAGAAGTAAAGCCACAAAAAACACCGAGCTTGTTCTCTCATATTCTCGATTTGATTCGCTTGACTCCTAAAATCTTGCAGATTGGGATGAATCTTTTAAAAACATCTCTTTCTAAAGGATCGTAACTTTTATGAATGGCATTGTTCAAGACCTCAAGCATTTGATTGCAGGTGAAGTTAGCAACGCTTCAGAAATTTTGACAGAAGTTTCCGAAGATTTTGGTGGTATATTCCAAAAGTCTCCTCAAGTTGTTGTCACTCCTCAAAACGCTAACGATATTGCCCAAACTGTCAAATATGCCGCTCAAAAAGGATTAGTAGTTTCTTCACGCGCTGCGGGACATTCGTTAGGTGGTCAATCTTTAAACCAAGATGGAATCGTTTTAAATATGAGGAATCTCGATAAAATTCGAGATATCCAAAAAGAGCAACTATGGTTTAAAGCTGATGCGGGAACTTCTTGGAATCAAGTAATCGATGCTTGTATTCCTGATGGTTTAGTTCCTCCCGTATTAACCAATTATTTTGGTGTTTCTGTCGGAGGAACTCATTCTGCGGGTGGTATAGGTGCAGCCTCTTTTCGTTACGGAAATCAAGCTGATAATTGTCTTGGTGTAGAAGTTGTAACCGCAGAAGGTGAGATTCTTTGGTGTTCGCCTGAAGAAAACAGCGAACTTTTTAATCACGTACTTTGCGGTTACGGTCAGTTTGGAATTATTACCCAAGTTCAGCACAAACTCAAAGTTTATCCTTCCCAAACCCGCACGTATTTACTTTTCTATGACAACCTAGATGCTCTTTTGCATGACAAGCGGGTTTTAGTAACCGAACAAAGGGTCGATCATCTTGTATCTTTCCCAGTTCCCTGTTTGCAAGGAGTATCCAGAGCTACAGGAATAATGCAACCTTTGATTCAATGGTTTTACACGTTGCGGATTACTGTTGAAGCAAATTCTATTGAAGCTATTGATGACAAAGAAATCCTTGCTGGCTTAAATTTTTACCGTCATATCCATACTGAAGACTTGGGATTTGCACAATTCATCGAACCCATGATTCAAGTAGATAGCAAGGATATCGCTCATCCTTGGATGGATGTTTTTCTTCCCGCCTCATCTGCTAAAAATTACATCGAAACAGCTCTCAAACAGTTGCCTTCTTTTCTCGATATTAGTAAAGCGCAAATGGGCTGCTTTTGCTTGGTAAACCGGAATAACACGATGCCAATGTTTCGTTTACCGCAAGAGGAAGAACTAATTTTTGGGTTTGGAATTTATCCCAGCATTCCGAAATCGCAAGTTCAACCCATCTTAGCTGAATTGAAAAAGCTCAGTAACCTGAGTTTAGAGATGGGCGGAAAAAGATATCTAACTTGCTGGATAGATTTTACTATTCAACAGTGGCAAAGCCAATTTGGCGATTACTGGCCAAAAGTTAATCAAATCAAAAGTAAGTACGATCCCAAAGGAATATTTAACTCTGGCTTTTTTGAGTACGAACAGATCGCACCACAAGAAAACCAACTCGTTGAGAATGTTGCTACTAAGTCTGCGATCGCAGTATAAGTCACTTCTCAATCATCTTGTTTAGAACCATCCATATTACTTGACCGAGGCTCTAGAAGAAGACAAACTTCAGAGGAGGAAACATGAATATCGCACTTGTAGGTCTTAGTCACAAAACAGCTCCGGTTGAAATTCGGGAAAAACTGAGTATTCCAGAAGAACGAATTGAAAACGCGATCGCTCAGCTGTGTAAATACTCTCACATTGAAGAAGCTGCCATTCTTAGCACTTGTAATCGTTTAGAAATTTACGTAGTTGTAAACCAGATAGATCGGGCTGCTCAACAGGTAACAGAGTTTCTTTGCGAGTACAGTAAATTGCCTTTTGCAGACTTGCAGCAATACTTGTTTACTCTGCTACAGCAAGATGCTGTTAAGCATTTGATGCAAGTTGCTTCCGGTTTGGATAGCTTGGTGTTGGGAGAAGGACAAATTCTAGCTCAAGTCAAACACACCTTCCAACTGGTTCAGCAATACAATCAGGGCGATCGCATCCTCAATCAGTTGTTCAAGCAAGCCGTTACCACTGCAAAGCGGGTGAGAACGCAAACATCAATCGGTACGGGTGCGGTTTCGGTTAGCTCTGCGGCAGTAGAATTAGCCCAAATCAAAGTAGAGAAGTTATCGGCTTGCCGAGTGACAATTGTCGGCGCTGGCAACATGGCTCGGCGACTGGTGCAACATCTAATCTCTAAAGGCGCAACTCAAATTTCAATTGTCAATCGTTCCGTCGAACGAGCTGAGGAATTGGCGAATCAATTTAGTGATGCTGGAGTGCAATATTATCCCCTGGCTGAATTGATGTCATTAGTGGCAGCTGCGGATTTGGTTTTTACCAGCACTGCTTCAGTTGAACCCTTACTCGATAAAGCCAAACTCAAAGCTGCATTGCAACCCGAACAGCCTTTGATGCTGGTCGATATTTCAGTGCCTCGTAACGTTGATGCGGACGTTAATGAGTTACCTCACGTGCGGGTGTTTAATGTTGATGATTTAAAAACCGTCGTTGCCCAGAATCAAGAAAGTCGTCGGCAAATGGCAATCGAGGCGCAAGCATTAATCCAAGAGGATTTAGAGGCATTTCAAACTTGGTTGCGATCGCGAGAAACCGTTTCCATTATTAGCTGTTTACGGGACAAACTCGAAAAAATTCGCGAACAAGAGTTAGAAAAAGCTTTGTCCCGTATGGGGTCTGATTTTGCTAAAAAACATCAAGAAGCCGTTGAAGCCTTAACTCAAAGGATTATCAACAAAATTCTCCACGAACCGATGGTACAACTGCGGACGCAGCGAGATGTAGAAGCTCAACGCCTTGTCCTCCAAGTTCTGCAAGAGTTATTTAATCTAGATACAGGAGAGGTGCAATCTAGTTTTGTTGCCGAAACATCCTCCCTATCAATAAGCACCGTAGAGATAGCAGCAAAAAACATCAATGTTGCTCAAGTGAATCGGGAACATTTCAAACTTGCTCAAATGAGACTTGAAAGTATTGAAGTCCATGCAAAAGTCGAAGAAGTTATTGCTTAAAGCGTAACTTAAGAAAATCCATGATTCTTAATAGCAATAACAGGAAAGAAGTATGTTAAAAAACTTCTGGTACGCTTGTGAGTTTAGCGCCGCCGTTACTAACAAGCCCAAGCAAGTTCGGATATTAAATCAGAAATTAGTCTTTTATCGTAACGGTAAAGGACAACTGATAGCTCTCCAAGATCGGTGTCCCCATCGTGGTGCTGCCTTATCTCTTGGTTGGGTAAAAGATGATTGTATCCATTGCCCCTATCATGCCTGGAAGTTTCAAGCAGATGGGAAATGTATTAAGATTCCTGCTAATCAACCCGGAATTCCTATTCCCAAGAATGCTCGTGTAGATAGCTATCCAATACAGGAAAAATACGGTTTTATCTGGCTATTTTATGGAGACTTACCAGAAGAAGAACGTCCGCCAATCCCACCCTTGCCAGAATTTGAAGACCCAAGCCTACAGAAAATTTTCTTTGAATACGAACTGAATGCTCACTACACCCGCACGCTAGAGAATGATATGGATATGTCTCACGTATCTATTATTCATTCCAAGTCCTTCGGTAATGGGTTTGCATTAGAGCAAAAAATGGAAGATTACGAGCTGAATGTAGGGGAATGGGAGGGTCACGCTAAAGTTGATGTCAGAGATTACACCAAAGCAAAAGACCTTTTCGCCTTTGTGTTTCGCCCATTGAAAGCCAATGTGAAGGTGACTCTAGGCTTTTATATGCCCAATATCACTCGGTTAGTGGTTGACTTCGGTCGTGGCAAGCTGGTTAATTTTACTGTCCATGTTCCTGTGGACGATCGCACCACTATTACCAAGCGAATTCAGTTTCGCAGTTTTTTAACTTTCCCTTGGGCCGATGGTATCTTTCAACGAGCAGCTTACAAAGTTGTCATGGAAGATAAGGGAGTGGTTGAGTCTGAATATCCGATGGCAGTCCCGGATAAGTTGTCAGACGAAGTTCACGTTCCTTGTGATAACTTATCTCTTGCTTATCGCAAACTTCGGCAAAAATGTTTGGCTATGGGATGGGGTATGAAACCTGAGCGGCAGCAATCAGATAACTCGAACGAAAATTTAATGCCACCTTCTTCTGAGAAAACAGAATGGTTTGTTTCAGCTATAGTGAGCGATCGCTCATGAACAGCTTCTATCTTATTGAAGAACTAAATTTAGAGTCCGCATAATTAGGGCGGGCAAGATGCCACTGGTGTCAACTTAAGCTCAAACGCTTATTTCACAGGTGTTTTACCCCCCTTAATCCCCCCTTATAAAGGGGGGAAACAAGAAAATCCAGTTCCCTCCCCTTTATAAGGGGAGGGTTAGGGTGGGGTAACGCAGATCGTGATGGGAAGCGCGTTTTGACAAAGATTTCACGTTAAGTTGACACCAATGGCAAGATGCCTACCCCACAAGGTTGGATTGTTGCAAATTCCAAATTCTTGAAATGACAATTATTAAATCCAGGGAGAAATGTATGGGGAATTATACGTTACTGCAAGCGGCGCGAGGTGAGGTACTCGATCGCCCTCCGGTATGGGTGATGCGCCAAGCAGGTCGCTACATGAAAGTTTATCGAGACTTGCGTCAGAAATATCCTTCGTTCCGCGATCGCTCCGAGAACCCCGATTTAGCCGTGGAAATCTCGCTGCAACCTTTCCGTGCCTTCCAACCCGACGGGGTGATTATGTTCTCAGATATCCTCACGCCGTTGCCTGGTATGGGTATCTCCTTTGACATTATCGAAAGTAAAGGGCCAATATTCGAGCAGCCAATCCGCACGCCAGCCCAAATTGAAGCGCTGACTGCCCTCGATCCCGAAGCTTCTTTACCCTTTGTGCAGCAAATTCTGAGGACGCTACGCCAAGAAGTTAACGGTCAAGCTACCGTCTTGGGATTTGTTGGCGCTCCTTGGACGCTAGCTGCCTATGCGATTGAAGGTAAAAGCTCGAAAGACTACGCCATTATCAAAAGGATGGCTTTCTGCCAACCTGCGATGCTGCATCAATTTTTAGGTAAACTGGCAGATGCGATCGCAGTTTACGCCCGCTACCAAATTGATGCCGGTGCCCAAATCGTGCAACTGTTTGACTCTTGGGCGGGACAACTCAGCCCTGAAGATTTCCAAACATTTTCTTTACCTTATCTGCAACGAGTCGTGCAACAGGTGAAAGCAACGCACCCGGACACGCCCCTGATTTTGTATATCAACAACAGTGCTGGAATCTTAGAGTTAATGGCGCAATCGGGTGTCGATATCGTCAGCGTAGACTGGACTGTAGATATGGCAGTAGCGCGGCAGCGACTCGGCGCAAATATTGGAGTGCAAGGAAATATCGATCCGTGCGTATTGTTCGGTACTAAAGAGCTAATCCGCGATCGCATTCTGGACACGATCCGCAAAGCGGGGAATCAAAAGCACATCCTCAATCTCGGTCACGGGATTTTACCGAACACTCCAGAAGAGAATGTTGCTTTCTTTTTCGAGACAGTCAAACAGCTCAACTACGCGTCAAACAATCTCAACTAAAAGCTATGACTTCAGTGCAACCCGCTTCATCTAATATTTCCAGTCTCGTTCGCACCATCCGCATCGGTTCTCGTAAAAGCCAACTCGCACTCGTGCAAACTTACTGGGTTCGAGAACAACTCCAGCAACGCTTTCCCGATATTTCCTTTGAAGTCCACACCATGTCCACCCAAGGCGACAACATCTTGGATGTGGCCTTAGCCAAGATTGGCGATAAGGGATTATTCACCAAGGAACTCGAATTGGGAATGCTCAATCAGGAGATTGACTTTGCAGTTCACTCTCTCAAGGATTTGCCGACTTGCTTGCCAGAGGGGTTAGCGTTAGCAGCCGTAACAGAACGGGAAAACCCAGCAGATGCTTTAGTTGTGCATGAAAAGCACCAAGATAAGCAAATCGATACGCTGCCAGAAGGCACAGTTATCGGCACTTCTTCCCTGCGCCGCCTTGCACAATTGCGTTATCACTTCCCCCATTTTACTTTTAAGGATGTGCGCGGCAACTTAAATACGCGCTTGGCAAAGTTGGATGATGGAGAGTACGATGTGCTGATTTTGGCAGCAGCAGGGTTGCAGCGATTGGGAATGAGCGATCGCATTCATCAAATTCTGCCCACCGAACTTTCTCTTTATGCCGTCGGACAAGGAGCGTTAGGGATTGAATGCCGCGCTGACGATTTGCAAGTGCTGTCATTACTCAAAGCAATCGAACACATCCCTACCCGCGATCGCGTTTTAGCCGAACGTGCTTTCTTGCGAGAATTAGAAGGTGGCTGCCAAGTACCAATCGGTGTTGATACGCAGCTAGACGAAAATACACTGACATTAACAGGATTAGTTGCCAGCGTCGATGGCAAACGTCTAGTCAAAGATTCTGTTACGGGCACTGTTAGCGAAGCAGAAAATTTAGGTATTCAATTAGCTCATAAATTGCGGCAACAGGGAGCTACAGAGATTTTGGCTGAAATTTTTCAGACAGTCCAGCGTAGTTAGGTAGACGCAAGTTGAATTACCCCCCTTAATCCCCCCTTAGAAAGGGGGGAAACAGCAAATCTAGTTCCCTCCCCTTTCCAAGGGGAGGGTTAGGGTGGGGTAAAACTGACACTAAAACTCAGTGAGTAAACTATTTCAGACTTGTGTGTACACCGTAGCCTTTACCCATTTCTGCAAGAAGTCTATTGGCTAAGTAAAGCCTTTGATCGTTCATCTTAATACTATGTTTCCAATTCATCGCCCGCGCCGGCTAAGAAGCCATCCCCAATTGCGGCGGATGGTGCGCGAAAACGTCCTGACAACCAGCGATTTAATTTACCCGCTTTTTGCCGTACCGGGTGAGGCGATCGCTAACGAAGTCAAATCCATGCCCGGAGTTTACCAACTTTCTGTAGATAAAATCGTCGAAGAAGCGAAGGAAGTCTACGACCTCGGCATTCCAGCCATTATTTTATTTGGCATTCCTGAAGATAAGGATTCAGATGCAACGGGCGCTTGGCACGATTGCGGTATTGTTCAAAAAGCCACTACTGCCGTTAAAGAAGCCGTACCCGACTTAATCGTTATCGTCGATACTTGCTTGTGTGAATACACTAGTCATGGTCACTGCGGCTATTTAGAAGTAGGAGATTTGACGGGTCGAGTTCTCAACGATCCAACGCTGGAATTGCTGAAAAAAACAGCAGTTTCACAAGTCAAAGCGGGTGCAGATATCATCGCACCATCTGGAATGATGGATGGTTTCGTGCAAGCCATTCGTTCGGGTTTAGATGAAGCAGGCTACCAAGATACGCCGATATTATCTTACGCCGCCAAGTATGCCTCGGCTTATTACGGGCCTTTCCGCGATGCCGCCGACTCAATACCGCAATTTGGCGATCGCAGAACCTACCAAATGGACTCCGGTAACGGTCGTGAAGCCTTAAGAGAAATCGAACTCGACATTACCGAAGGTGCAGATATGTTAATGGTCAAGCCAGCCTTGGCCTACATGGATATTATCTGGCGCGTTAAGGAAGCAAGCAACTTACCCGTTGCAGCTTACAACGTTTCTGGCGAATACTCGATGGTTAAAGCCGCTGCCCTCAACGGTTGGATCGACGAAGAACGGGTGGTAATAGAAACATTGACTGGCTTTAAACGGGCTGGCGCTGACTTGATTTTGACTTATCACGCCAAAGATGCTGCTCGTTGGTTAGCGAAACTTGGCAATTAAACTTTCTAGTTTTGATTTCATGTTGTCGATGTAGAGGAAAAATTTCTCATGTTCATTCCACTCGGTTTCGTTCAACGCTCCGTTTTAATCAGCTTGGGAAAAATGGCCTATTACACTAACCAAGGTGAACTTTGGGCAACCGATGGAATGGGCGATACGCCATCGGACACGCTGCGCGATCGCGAAACTTTAATATTCTTCCACGGTATTGGAGGTGGAGCATCTGCTTACGGGTGGTCGAAGGTGTATCCAGCATTTGCAGCAGAGTATAGAGTGTTAGCACCCGACTTGATTGGCTGGGGGCGATCGGATCATCCCGAACAAAATTATCTTCCAGGCGACTACATCGCAATGCTAATTGAGTTCATCGAGAAGACGTGCCAAGCCCCTGTAACAATAATTGCTTCTTCCCTAACTGGAGCTTTTGCAATTCGAGCCGCAGTCAAACGTCCCGACCTGTTTAAATCACTCATTCTTACGCTTCCGTCAGGCATTAAAGACTTTAGGCAATACTATAGCAATAGCTTTTTCGCTCAAATTGCCAGTGTTCCTATTCTTGATCGCGTTCTTTACGCAGGCCAAGTCAGCAACTTTGGCATTCGTGACTTCTTTGAGCGAGTGTTTGCTCAACCCAATCGTCTTTCTCCCGAAATTGTAGAAGCTTTTGTGCAATCGGCGCAGCAGCCAAATGCCGAGTATGCTGCCCTATCATTTTTACAAGGTAGCTCATCCTTCGATCTATCAGAATACATTCCAAGATTGACAACACCTACCATCTTTATTTGGGGAAGCCAAGCGAAGTTTACAGGGCCGGAGGTAGGGCGTCGCCTTGCAAATCTAAATCCACAAGCAATCCAAGCATTTATAGAACTAGAAGATGTAGGGTTGAATCCAGAACTGGAAGTGCCGGAAGTAATTATCGGATTAATTCGGAAGTATTTGCCTGTGTTGAAGCAGTAAATTTTTGATATGGCGCTTCTCAGTTCGCCAAGAACACTAAGAGTTCTTAAAGCCCTATCTTTAATGCATCGACCTGCACCTTTGATGCATCGACCTGCACCTTTGATTCATCGACCTGCAAAAATTAACCTTCCCTACGTTACGGAACAACTCTAAAAGACTTGTGTATACACCTACAAACTTTCAAAATTTATCGAATTTCTTCAAATGTTCGTTATTAGGAAAACTAGGTTGATCTCATGAAGACTACTTTAACTCCTCAAGCAACTCTATCCAAATCTCTACCCCCAGTTGATGCTAAGACTAGAGTCAGTCAATTGATGCGGCAGTTGCAAGACGAAATCTCTCAGGGTTTGCAACAGCTAGATGGCGGAGGCACGTTTCAAGAAGATGCATGGGAACGACCTGAAGGGGGCGGCGGCAGATCCCGTGTCATCCGCGACGGCGCAGTATTTGAGCAAGGTGGAGTTAATTTCTCTGAAGTCTGGGGTTCTCACCTGCCGCCTTCAATCTTGGCACAACGTCCTGAAGCGGAGGGACATCAGTTTTATGCCACCGGAACTTCAATGGTATTGCATCCGCGCAATCCTTACGTGCCAACTGTTCATCTTAACTACCGCTACTTTGAAGCTGGCCCGGTTTGGTGGTTTGGTGGCGGCATCGATCTAACGCCTTACTATCCGTTTGCTGAAGATGCAGCCCATTTTCATTACACATTAAAGCAGGCTTGTGACGCGCACGATCCCGAATATTATTCAGTGTTTAAACCTTGGTGCGACGAGTATTTTTATCTGAAACATCGTCAAGAAATGCGGGGCATTGGCGGGATCTTTTTTGACTATCAAGACGGTCAAGGTCAGCTTTATCGAGGCCCCGATCCCAAAGGTGCAGCAGCAATCACCAGCGATCGCCTTGGCATACCAGCATCCCGCAATTGGGAAGAATTATTTGCATTCGTGCAGGATTGTGGTAGAGCTTTCTTACCTGCTTACGCGCCAATTGTCAAGCGGCGGCAGTCAATGGAGTATGGCGATCGCGAACGTAATTTTCAATTGTATCGGCGCGGACGCTACGTTGAATTCAATTTAGTTTACGATCGCGGCACGATTTTCGGGTTGCAAACTAACGGGCGCACAGAGTCAATTTTGATGTCTTTACCTCCATTAGTGCGTTGGGAGTACGGCTATCAACCCGAACCAAATACGCCAGAAGCCGAGTTATACCAAGTATTCTTAAAGCCTCAAGATTGGGCAAGCCTGACATCGCTTCTGGTTTAACTTTTGCCGTCAAAACATAAGACATGTCATTTGTCATTTGTCATTCGTATTTACAAAGGATAAATGACTAATGACCAAGGACAATTTTACTAAAGTCCTCACTGAAATTTGAAGGATTGACATGAATTTACAATTGCTCTCGAAACCTTCAAAGCAATGGACGCTGGCTGTAGTTGTCGGTGGTACCGCCCTTACAGGAATTATCGCTTTCTATGGTATTTCTCAATCAAATTCTCAATCCAAACCAACCAGCAAACCTGTTGAAGTTGTGCAAACCAGACCAAAGATTGAGGAAATTACCGCTTTAGGACGGATAGAACCAGCAACGGAAGTCATCAAAGTATCCGTACCTGCTACTTTAAGCAACGATCGCGTCGCCCAACTACTCGTACAGCGTGGCAGTAGCGTTAAAGCAGGTCAAGCGATCGCCATTATGGATTCGCGCGATCGTCTGCAAAATGCTCTACTGGAAGCACAAGCACAAGTCAAAGTATCCCAGGCACAGTTAGCCAAGGTACAAGCTGGCGCAAAATCTGGAGAGATTGCCGCCCAAAAAGCTGAAATCGCTCGCCTTGAACAAGAGTTAAAGGGCGAAATAGCTACTAGAGATGCCACTATCTCTCGCTGGCAAGCCGAAGTCAAAACTGCCAATAGTGAATACAATCGCTATTCCTCGCTTTACCAAAACGGAGCGATTTCTGCTGTGGAAGTAGATCGAAAACAACTTGCTCTGGAAACAACGCAAGCACAGCTTACCGAAGCGAGAGCTAACCAAAATAAGAGTGTAGATACTCTACGGCAGCAGATCAAGCAAGCTAAGGCAACCTTAGATGAGATTGCTGAGGTACGTCCGGTAGACGTGCAAGCAGCTGATGCCGAAGTTAATAAAGCGATCGCCGCAGTCAAAAAAGCTGAAGCCGATCTTGCTGAAGTTTATATTCGCGCCCCCATAGCAGGTCGCATTCTCGATATTAAGGCCAAACCCGGAGAAGTTGTTGGTGAAAAAGGCATTGCCGAACTCGGACAAACCAGCTCGATGGAAGCGATCGCAGAGATATATCAAACTGATATTAGCAAAGTTCGTGAAGGTCAACAGGTAACAATTTCGAGTGAGTCTTTTTCCCCAGAGTTGCGCGGAACCGTTCGGCTCATTGGGCTACAAGTGATTCAACAAGAAGTAACTAGCGGCGAACCTGGAGAAAATCTCGATCGCAAAGTTATTGAAGTGAGAATTGCACTCGATCCCCAAGATAGCAAACGAGTTGCGAACTTAACTAACTTGCAAGTACAGGTTGCCATTCAGCCGAATAACAATATCAACCAATAAGAGAGAACAGGCAAAATTAATCCTAATTCTCAAAAATAATGCGACAAACAGACCATTTTGTAGAGACGCGATTCATCGCGTCTTCAATTCACCCAAAGATGTGTTCCTTGAATTTTTAATTTATAATTTTGAATTTTTAATTGGAGCGAAGCGACTTGACTATCAAAACATTTATATTCGGTAAATTATTCCGCAAAACCCCACTTGCTTGGCGGCAAATGAGCCGTCAAAAGACTCGTTTGTTAGTTGCTATAGCAGGAATTGCTTTTGCTGATTTTCTGATGTTTTTTCAACTGGGAGTTAGGGATGCACTCTTCGATTCGCAAGTTACCCCCTATACCACGCTTAAAGGAGATTTATTTTTAGTCAATAAACTGTCTGATAACTTGCAATCTATCAAAAGTTTTTCCAGAAATAAGCTCTATAAAATAGCAGGTGTTAACGGTGTAGAATCCCTGGCAACGCTATATGTGAGTCAAGCATCGTGGCGAAATCCTGAAAATCGAGCTAGCCGTCAAATTTTTGTCTACGGAATTGATCCGAATCAGCCAGCATTTGACTTACCAGAACTCGATGGACAATTGAATAAACTAAAGTTATTGAATCGAGCGTTGTTTGACAGAGCCGGATTGGTTCCTCAACTTGGGGACGTTCCTAGTTTGCTGAAAAAACAGAATCCGCTTTCTGTTCAAGCTAACGATTATAAAATTCAAATAGTTGGATTATTTAAGCTCGGTTCTTCTTTTTCTGCTGACGGCAATCTGATCGTCAGCGATTCTACCTTTTTACGGCTCTTTCCCCAACGCCAAGCAAACGAAATCGATCTGGGTATTGTTGACGTAGAACCAAATGCCTCGATCGAGCAGATTCAGGCTGATTTACGAGCCAAGCTACCGGATGATTTACTAGTACTAAACCTGGCTGAATTCACTGCCCGTGAAAGTACATATTGGTCTACAGGTTCCTCTATTGGCCCGACTTTTAACCTCGGTGTTGCAATTGGTTTTCTAGTCGGAGCAGTTATCGTTTATCAAATTCTCTATACCGATGTCTCCGATCATTTGCCCGAATACGCAACCTTAAAAGCAATGGGTTACAGCGATAGATATCTGATTGGAGTTATTGTTCAAGAAGCTTTTACTTTAGCGGTTTTGGGCTTTTTTCCAGGTTTTTTGCTATCGAGTGGATTTTACATCTTTTTTCAGTCTGTGACGTTTTTACCGACTACGATGAAACTAGCTCGTGCGGTAACTGTGTTAGTTTTGACTTTCGTCATGTGTCTTGGAGCCGGAGCGATCGCTATGCAAAAGTTACGAGCAGCCGATCCGGCTGATATCTTCTAAGTTTTGAGCAATCGAGTCAGGAGTTTTGAGTTGAAGTGTAGAAAAATATCGCATTTTAAAACTCATAGTTTTCTAGCCCTACCAGTTTTCTAGAACCAAGCCCAAGGGAACTCCAAGAAATAAATTATCCAATATTGTGGGGTGGACATCTTGCCACTGGTGTCAACTTAACGCGAAATCGCACGTCCGCCAGTCCGCCAGGGATTGTAAATCCTGTCTCATAGCTAAAGTCCTCTGAAGAGGACTTCATAGCGCAAAAATTTTCAGTCTACTTCAGTAGACTTGAGCAATTAGTCAGGGATTTACAATCCCTGGCGGGTGAACAACACCCAATCAGTACGCTATTTTTGGCTTAAGTTGACACCAGTGGCTTTTCGGCCCACCCGGTTGGATATTTTTATGTGAA
>NZ_KV757573.1 GCF_001712795.1 Nostoc sp. KVJ20 | reverse complement strand
ATTTTAAAAATAGTGTCCTCCATCGTTGCTTGAGTTGTTTTCGTCGTGGATTTTTAGTCATTAAGGCCGCTGTTCTCAATCGCCTGCCATTACCTCAAGGTAGTTTTTTTCCTGAGCCTTGGCCCACTTCCCCTCCACAACTTCATGTGTCTCAAATCACTCTCTCTACTGCCTGATTTTTAAACCCCTACCCTTGAAAGAGGGTTAGGGTGGGGTAAAAACTTGGTTAATCCGCTATTTCAGACTTGTGTGTACACCGTAGCCTTAAAAAGGGGGGGGCAAAGAGTCTCTTAAAGTCTCCCTTTTTAAGGGGGATTTAGGGGGATCTAAAAAGTTAGGAGGCTAAACAAATAGTTTGTAAACACGCCCGTAGCCCTAGTGATTAAAAATCGCGGCTATCCAAACAAAGTCCGCGCAGGCGGACTAAAAGTTTTCAACCCGCGTAGGCGGGTTTTGTCTGTGTAGCCGCAACTTCTAGTGCAAGAGTGCAAAATATAAGTTAAGAGACGAACCATAAAGGATGCAGAGAAAGGGAGATGACAAGAGTAGCTTTCAGTGAAGAATTACAGGTTAATTGGGTCAGTTTTATAGCTGATTTCTTGTTGGTAGGAATGGTTTTTGGCCCGCCTATCGCTCCCTTTCTAGCTGCGTCTGGAGTGTCTTTGCTTCCTGGGATTGCGGACATCATTTATTTCATGGGTAATCATGTGTGTCCGCAACCAGAGATGGGGTTAGATTTAACACCACCCTTTATTATGGCTGTGTGTATGCGCTGCTACGGCACTGTAACGGGTTTGCTGATTACTCGTCTGCTGTATGGGGTGACTGGTGGTAAAGGATTTTACTGGTTAAGTCAGTATGGCTGGAGTGGTGCTGCTTTAGCCAGTGTGCTGATGATGGCTTATCCCTTAGAATTAGCAGCACAGATTTTCGGTTGGTGGGGTTTTAATAACTATCTGGTTACGCCTTTTGGGTTGATTACAGGTTTGGCGTGGGGATTGTTTACCATGCCCATTTTGCACGGGTGGCAGGGTGCTAAAACTAGTTTGAACAAATTGTAGATTTTATCACAATAGGCTTGGGTTAAGGGCTAATTGTACAAAAATGTGGGTTTTCGAGACGCGATAAATCGCCCTCGTTACAAGTGTTTTGGTCTTATCTGAACTGTATTGGGTTGTATCACACAACTTGTAGAGTGGATTAATTTTTGCAAAATGTTATGTCATATATTGCAATTGCGTAAGCACCATTAAATTTACCTCTTAACTAGTACAGCACGGCGTAAATAAACCACCCATTCCCAATCAACAAAACCCTTACGCTGTCTTCATTTTTAATCTTTAATTTTTAATTTTTAATTCCGCCTTGCGGTACTAGTGCCTTTTTACTCCAACTTGGTAGATAATAGAACTCAGTATGAGCAAAAATAGAGAACTCATATTTCAGGAGCTTTAATGACTAGACGTATTACCAGTGCTGTAAATTCACTAGTGGCAAACTTCTCGCGACGAAATGCACTTCTGTGGCTTGGAGGTAGCGGGGTAACTACCGCCTTGATGGTGGCAACACAAAATGAAGTGAGCGCTAAAGACAAAGACAAGCAAGAGTTGAAATTGGTGAACCCACCAACTTTATATAATCCAACCCAAAATGGTTATAGTCATATAGCTATTACACCAGCAAGGGCGAGAACCGTCTATATTTCTGGTCAATTTGGTTCGGATTTACAAGGTAATCTCGTCTCCGCTGACTTTGAAAAGCAGTTAATACAGGCTTTTAAAAACCTCCGTTATGCCTTAGCAGCGGTTGGTGCACAGCCACAAGATGTAGCAAAAACTACTGTTCTTATAGTGGATTACAACCAAAATAAATTGATCCCGTTAGGACGTGAAATTATTAATCTTTGGGGGAATAAACCACCGGCAAACACTCTTATTCCCGTTCCTAGACTTGCACTTGACGGTATGTTGTTTGAAATTGATGCTTATGCGGTAATTCCAGAAAAACGTGATTAAACAAGAGGAAAGGGAGCAGTGAGCCTCTCCATTAAACCAATTCGCAATGGGCTAACGCCCCGCTTCTCTACGAGACGCTACGCGAACGCGAACGCAATTGGCAATTCGCAATAAATATATTGATGGGTAAATCCCCTGTAGAGACGGCGATTTATTGCGTCTCTCTAACTTGGCTCTTTAAAAGTTAAAGGGAAAGAGTGAAAGGTTTTTAATCCCTTTCCCTTTAATCTTTCTCCAGCCCTTACAAGGGCATTTTTGGATTGAAAAACTATTAGATTATAGCAATTTGCGAAAATAATACGACAGATGCGTAGGTTGGGTTAAACGTAGTGAAATTCAACAAAATTTAGGTTTTTAACGTTGGGTTTCGTTCTTCAATCCAACCTACATCTGTAGCAATCATTTTTTTAAATGGTACATAAATTTTGCAGTTTCCTACTGAAAACCTCGACACTTTTGTGTGGGGTATTCTATGTCTGCATTTGATGCCTAAAAGTTTTGTCTCCACTGCTGGACTTTAGAAATAGTGTCTAGATAAATTTGATTGTCACCGAGTTTTATCAACAGCCTGGTAGTTTTAAATCTAAAGTTAACTCACAGTAATATTTATCAATAAACATTAAATTATCGTTACTGATTTGGGAACAATAAGTTTAGAAATCACTAGGATTTAGCAATATGTTCAGTACTCATGTTAGTATTTCTGGATATCAGGTCATTGAAGAAATCTATAATGGTTCGAGAACTATAGTTTATCGGGGGTATCGAGAAACTGACTCATTACCTGTAGTGATCAAACTGTTGAAAAATCCATATCCCTCCTTCAATGAACTGGTGCAGTTTCGCAATCAATACACCATTGCCAAAAATCTCAACTCATCCCTAATCATCCAAACCTATAGCCTGGAGGTGTATCAAAATGGCTATGCGTTGGTGATGGAAGATTTTGGCGGCATTTCTCTCAAAGATTATTTTACTCGTGAACATACGCGAGATATCAGGTTTTTACAAGAGTTTTTGCAAATAGCGATCGCACTGTGTAACGCCTTAGAAATACTCTATAGTCAGCGCATTATTCATAAAGACATCAAACCGAGCAACATCTTAATTAATCCTCATTCCAAACAAGTAAAATTAATTGATTTTAGTATTGCATCTCTACTACCACGAGAAACTCAAACGCTAATCAGTCCCAATGTGTTAGAAGGAACACTAGCTTATATTTCTCCAGAACAAACAGGGAGAATGAATCGGGGGATTGACTACCGGACTGATTTTTATTCACTTGGTGTAACTTTCTACGAGTTACTCACAGGAAAGTTACCTTTTCAATCAAATGAAGCAATGGAGTTGGTGCATTCCCATATTGCTAAAATAGCCCCCTTAATATATCAAATTAACTCACAAATACCACCTGTAATTTCAGATATCGTCAGCAAATTGATGGCAAAAAATGCTGAATATCGCTATCAGAGTATATTTGGATTGAAGTATGATTTAGAAATGAGTTTGTCTCAACTGAAGACAACAGGAAAAATTGAAAGTTTCCCCATTGCACAACGGGATATGTGCGATAGATTTATTATCCCTGATAAACTCTATGGTCGAGAATTAGAAGTAGAAACCTTACTACAAGCATTTGAAAATGTCAGTCTAGGGGCAACAGAAATAACACTGGTAGTTGGGTTTTCAGGGATTGGTAAAACTGCGGTTGTTAACGAAATTCATAAACCTATTGTTCGTCAACGCGGTTATTTTATCAAAGGTAAATTTGACCAATTTAATAAAAATATTCCTTTTTCCGCATTTGTCCAAGCTTTCCGCAATTTTATGGAGCAGCTATTAGCAGAAAGCAGTATTCAAATACAAGAATGGAAGAATAAAATTGTTCAAGCATTAGGTGAAGACGGACAGGTAATTATTGAAGTCATTCCTGAATTAGAAAGAATTATTGGCAGACAACCACCTGCACCAGAATTATCAGGTAACGCAGCACAAAACCGATTTAATTTATTATTTCAAAAATTTCTCCAAGTATTTACAACTAAAGAACATCCCTTAGTCATATTCTTAGATGACTTACAGTGGGTAGATTCGGCTTCATTGAAATTGATGCAATTATTAATGAATGAAGCTAATCAGGGATATTTATTGTTAATTGGTGCGTATCGAGACAATGAAGTATTTCCCGCACATCCGTTGATGGTGATGTTGGATAAAATTCACAAAACAGGTGTAACTGTCAATAAGTTAATTCTAAAGCCGCTTAACCAATTACAATTAAATCAACTTGTAGCTGATACATTAAATTGTGCAGAAAGTGTGGCATTATCTCTTTCACAATTGATTTATCGTAAAGCTCAAGGTAATCCATTTTTCGCAACTCAGCTTCTCAAATCATTATATCAAGATAAACTGATTCAATTCAATTTCGTAGAGGGATGTTGGCAATGTGACATTTCCCAAATAAATCAACAAACTCTCGCAGATGATGTTGTTGAGTTTATGGTCTTTCAATTACGAAGACTACCAGAATCAACTCAACAACAATTGAAGCTAGCTGCTTGTATTGGAAATCAGTTTGATTTAAAAACATTAGCGATTGTTTCTAAACAATCGGAGGTAGAAACCGCAGATTGCTTGTGGAAGGCTTTGCAAGAAGGGTTGATTTTGCCGCAAAGTGAGGTTTATAAGTTTTTTGTTGGTTCAGAAAATCAAGCAGCTACTCAAGAACATTCTGAGATGGTTGTATATAAATTTTTACACGATCGCGTCCAGCAAGCTGCATATTCACTCATTCCAGAAGCAGAAAAACAGTCAACACACCTGCAAATTGGGCGATTGTTGTTGCAGAATACACCTCCAGAGCACCAAGAGGCAGGAATTTTTGCGATCGCTAACCAATTCAATTACGGACTGGATTTATTAGAGGAACCTGGTGAACGAGAACATCTAGCCAGGTTAAATCTGATAGCTGGTTGTAAAGCCAAGAACTCCACTGCTTATGCGACAGCAGTTGAGTATTTAAAGGTGGCGATGCTTCTATTACCGATAAATGCTTGGCAAAGTAGCTACGATTTGGCCCTTGCTGTTTACGAATCTGCGGCTGAAGCAGAATATCTCAATACAAACTTTGAGTCATCAAAATCATTAGTAGAGATTATCCTCAAAAACGCTAAATCTCCGTTAGAAAAAGTTCGTACCTATGAGATTCAAATCCAATCTTATACAGCGCAAAATAAATTCGTTGAAGCAATAGCTACAGGTAGAGAAGCACTCCAATTACTAGATTTGACGTTACCTGAAGAAGGTAATTCTCAAATGATTTTTGATGAACATCACAAGTTGCAACAAATGTTGGTTCATCAATCAATTGCAGCATTGGCAGATTTGCCAGAAATAACCGATCCCCAAAAATTAGTTGCACTCCGCATTTTATCAGGTTTGTTTGCCCCGGTTTATATAGCCAAACCGATGTTGTTGCCGCTCAAGATTTTTACAATGATCCGAATTTGCATCCAGTATGGTAACTCACCACAGGCAGCTGTTGCTTACAGTCTCTATGGATTATTTTTGTGCAGCATTGGTGCAATTGAAGATGGGTATAACTTTGGAAAACTGGCAGTACAACTTTTAGATAAATTTCAAACCAAAGAGCTTAAAAGCAGAGTTTATCTCACATTCAGCCTGTTTATTAAACACTGGAAAGATTCAATTAAATCCACATTAAGTTTATTTTTAGATGGATTGCAAAGTGGATTAGAAACCGGAAATTTAGAATATGTCGGCTATTGTGCCAATTGCTATTGTCAATTTCTCTTTTGGAGTGGAGAAAACCTAGAAAATGCTGTGTCGGAGGCAGATAAATATTGCGAACTAATGCAGCAGATTAAACAAGAGGTATCTCTGGTTTGGGGAAATATTTGGCGGCAGACGGTTCTAAATTTACAAGGAGAAGCGATCAATCCCTGCTGTTTAACTGGTAAGCATTTTCACGAAGTAGAAATGTTACCAAATTTGATTGAAACTAACAATATCAATGGCATTTGTTATGTCTATCTGGCAAAAACGCTACTAGCTTATCTTTTTGGTGAATACGAATCTGCTTGGGAATATTCCCAAAAATTTGAGCAGTATGAACAGGGAGCAGCAGGTTTATTAATTGTTCCTTTGCGGAATTTCTATCAATCTCTGAGCTTGTTAGCCCTTTGTTCTCAGGTAAATGAAGCGCAGAAACAGCTTTATCTCCAGAAAGTAGCCCAAAACCAAGCAAAAATGCAAGAATGGGCAGATCATGCGCCAGTCAATTATCAGCACAAGTACAATTTAATTTTAGCTGAACAAGCTCGTGTAACTGGCGATCGCTTACAAGCCGCAGATTATTATGAAATTGCTATCCAAGAAGCGATCGCCAATGAATATGTTCAGGAAGTTGCGATCGCGAATGAACTTGCTGCCAAATTTTACCTAGAGTGGGGTAAAGAAAAAGCCGCAGAAGGATATCTGCAACAAGCATATTACAGTTATGCCCGTTGGGGAGCAAAAGCCAAAACTGATGACTTGGAAAAACGCTATCCCAAATTACTCAAATCCATTTTGCAACAGCAAGAATTCAACTTCAATCCCTTAGAAAGCATAGCCAGCATTTCCCGTACATCAACTTACGCTACCAGCAGTACTAATATTTCTGATGCTCTAGATTTAACCTGCATTCTCAAAGCCGCTCAAACCATCTCCAGTTGTATCGAATTAGACGTACTAATCAGCAGTCTCACTCGCATTATCCTAGAAAATTCTGGTGCGAAAACGTCTGTATTAATTCTTCCTCAAGAAGATATTTGGCAAGTGCGGGCAATTACCTTTATCGATCAACAGTCAAATTCTCAGACTGATGTCAAAACCATTCTTGATTCACAACTACTAGATGCTTGCCAAGATATTCCTAGAAAACTGATCAATTACGTTAAAAATACCCAAGAAACCGTCATCATAGACAATTGTAAAACAAGTATTCCTGGTGTAATTGGGGAATATATGCTCCTACATCAACCTCAAAGTGTTTTATGTACGCCCATTATTAACCAAGGTCATTTGGTGGGGATTCTCTACCTAGAAAATCAACTGAATCAAGGAGTCTTTACTAGTAACCGTTTACAAGTGATTAACCTACTATCTTCTCAAGCAGCAATAGCCTTAGAAAATGCTCGACTCTATCAGCAAGCTGGGCAAGCTTTACAAGATTTGCAACAAGCTCAATTACAAATTGTGCAAAGTGAAAAGATGTCTGCATTGGGTAATTTAGTTGCTGGTGTAGCTCATGAAATGAATAATCCTCTTGGTTTTATTGCTGCCAGTCTCCAACAAGCTAAACCAACATTGATTGATGTTACCAAACACTTGAAACTATATGAACAAAGGTTTCCTAGCCCTGGAGATGAAATTATTACCCATGCAGAAGAAATCGATTTGGAATATAGTTTAGAAGATTTGCCTAAGATGATTGATTCGATGACGATAGCCTGTGACAGGCTCAAAAATATTAGCACCAGTTTACGTACTTTCTCTCGTGCCGATAGAGATTACAAAGTACCATTTAACATCCATGAAGGCATTGATAGTACAATTCTAATTTTAAAACATCGTCTCAAAGCCAATGATAATCGTCCGGCAATTGAAGTAGTTACGGAGTATGGTAAATTTCCCCAAATCGAATGTTTTCCAGGACAATTGAATCAAGTATTTATGAACATTTTAGCAAATGCTATTGATGCATTGGATGAATCAAATACAGGTCGGAGTTTTGAGGAGATAACAGTTAATCCAAACCAAATTAAAATTAGCACTTCTTTAAAAGAAAACCAAGTTGAGGTGAAGATTGCTGATAATGGGAAAGGCATGAATGAATCAGTTAGACAAAAAATATTTGACCACTTGTTTACCACTAAAGGTGTTGGTAAAGGAACGGGATTAGGATTAGCGATCGCTCGACAAATTATAGTAGAAAAACATGGTGGCTCAATCGAATGTAATTCCTCTACAGAGCACGGTACAGAATTTGTGATCTTAATTCCAGCTCGACATGAAGCGGTAAATGTTGATACTTTTGCAAATTCATGATCTGCTATAGCAATCCTAAATGAGTTGTGAAAATTTGCGTTGTCCAGATCCCCGACTTCTCAAAGAAGTCGGGGATCTAATTTTTCATGAATGATTTAGGACTGCTATATTGAAAGCACTCTTGGTTCCCAATGTTCCACCCAGAGGTTGTTTGAAAAGTGTTTCGCTGTGACTTTAGGCACTTTTCGATCTCCCTTAACCCCACTTCAAAAGTGCTCCGGTGGCTGTATGCACAAGTCATAAAATAGTTTACTCACCTAGTTTTTTGCGTCAGTTTTACCCCACTCTAACCCTCCCCGATGCATTGGGGAGGGAACTAGATTTCTTTTTTCCCCCAATGCATCGGGGGGATTAAGGGGGTAAGTCGATTTGTGTTTTACCACTGTGATGGAGTCGTAGTTGTTGGCTAAAATAGCACTTTCACCACTGTCCTGAATTATCTTCTTGTTGCAAACCAATTAACTGTCGTCGCTTCCAAGCATAGTGAAGAATATTAATACCTAATTCCTGAGCTGTACGAATAGTCAATCTGGGTAAACTCAAATCTCTATCCAGTCCCCAAGCAGTTGCTAAATCTCCAATTGCTAAAATAATTCCTCCACCGATTAACAGTTTAATTTGCTGTTGATTAACCATTGGCAAGGCAGCAAATAAGAAAGGTTTTGTCCTTAAAGGATGACTGCGTTGCAATTCTTCTAAAGGTCTTAAAGGACTCTCAAACTGTTGTGCTAAGGCTTGAGTACTCTCAATCAGAGGATTAGCATTTGTTGGTGCATCAACTAAAAGCACACCACCTAAATTTAAGTAATTTCTGAGGGATTCAAATTCGAGACTATTTAAAGAAATTGCTTGTCCACCTGTTAGATAGAGTATGTCAAAGTCTTGGATATTTTCTGCTAAAGAAACCTGACCTGGTTCATCAGCCCCTCGCAAACTTGGATATAGGGGTTCTACTGCTTGTAATAAGTACGAAAGGCTGAAAAAATTACGCGCACATTCGGGATCACTATGAGTCGCCTGCGCCATACAAACAAGTGCTTGGGGACGCATTTGTGCCTGACGGCGATAACGCAAATCAATATTGTTATATCCAGGGAAGAAAGCATCCGCAGGTTGGGTAATTTCAGTATGTCCTGGTTGCAAAAGTATCCGACATATTTCTATTTCTGAACTGGCTGGTGTAGAGTTTCTTTGGTCAATTCGATAAGTTTCTTGAACAATATCTCTTTGCTGTCCGCGTCGCAATTCATCGGGGTCTACATAGCTAACTACTAAGTAGATCATGAGCGGTTCAGAACTTACTACTTCTATATCAATGGGAAAATCATAAGAAGTCGGTACAACAATTAGATTACCTGCTAAATCAATTGCAATACCAGGTTGAATTTGCACCCAACGTCCATCTCGATATCTAGCTTCTACTTGGCTTGGAGCAGTCACATCTCGCACGCCCAAACCGCAGACAATTCCCGGTTGGTTTAAACTTTGATATTGAGCATTTTGCCGATTCCGGTGATATTCATGGGCTGTGCGCCAGCGTTCCGCATTGATTAGTAACCCGTCTGCGGCTTGCAAGCGTTCAAAAGATTTAATTGGTGGAGGTGGGAAAGGATGAGACATAGCAATTTTGGATTTTGGATTTTAGATTAAAAGTCTGTTTAATTGTACTTAATTACAAATTAATAGTTATTTAATTAGAGGGATTTTCGATAGATAATTCATAGGTGCAAAAAGCGGGTTTTTCTTGCTCTATAATTCTTTGGATAAGTTCTTCATTGATGATGCCACTAGAAATATTGGAACGCAAACGCACTATAAAATGATATGGTTGCCCACCTGCTAAAACGGCATTTCCTAATTGTGCATCTCCTATAATGAAACTTGGGCCAAAAGGTTCTGTAATACTAATATGTTTATCAGCTTCATTAGGTAAATGTTCATCTAGCGGTAAACCAGTATAAAGATGTAAATAGAGACGCAATCCTTTACGAGTTCCTCGCCAGCGATAAAGTTCTACAGCACGGCGAATTAAACGCCGTTGTTGTTGGAGATCCCAAACTGAATCTACTTGCCAAGCAACCCAATGAGCCATAAAAGGTAGTAGTGCTTGCGGTGCTGTCAAGGGATCGAGGTTTGCCCACATGACGTTGTAACTATTAACTATTGGTTGAAAAGCTTGCTCAAATATTTTCATGAAGCGACCAATAAAGTCCACTTCCCGATACAAAATTGGCAAGAATTCCATATAGGCAGTGTAGGGACGGATGTATAAATCGAAATACTCGCTTCTCTCGATTTGTTCGTTGTCTGTGCCTGGATCTATGTGTAGAGTAATTAGGCTGCGAAAATTGAGTGTTAGTTTGTCTTTTTTTCCAGGGGAAATTGCTTCTTGGTCTTCAAAAAATGTGTCGGGAATTGAGAAGTAGAGAACAGCATCCATCTGTCCACGAGGCGGTATCTCACTGCCTTCTGTACCAATCTGACACCACTGGGATGGGAAGTTTCCTTCAACGCTTAATCTTACCCGTAAAGGACGTTGTTCTAAGTTTTGCACTTGCACAATCATCTCGCTGGGATGTCCAGGATGCAAGAGCAAACTACGTCCAGCGACATCAATGTTTTCTGCATTTGCAAATGCTAAACCCGCCACAGGTAAAGCTTCGGGAATTTGCATTGGCGTTAATTGAATGCTTACAGCTGGACTAGAGCGACTTTGAACCATAGGACTGGGGATTGGGGATTAGGGACTGGGGACTGGGGAATTGGGAATGGGGAATGGGGAATGACAAATGACAAATGACCAATGACAAATTACGAATTACGAATTATTTGAATGTCGTGATTTGAACGCAGATTTGTATCAGCCCAAGAACATATCAAACCTTCTGATCCCGGATCGATCAATTGTTCTGGTGATGGTTGTCGTCGCCAATTTTCTCCTTGCTTGCGGATGGGAAACAGCAAGACGGGGCCTAAATGACGCACACCTGGGGTTTGTTGCAGTAATGCGACAATATCTGATGTATAAACTGGCCGCCCAAATGGCCAACCTTTGCCGTCGATTCCTCCAGTTAAGGGATTTAAATATTTATATAGCGATCGCCTTAAATTCCGACGAATTTCTTCGCTGGCAAAAGGATTATTGTATGCTGGCTCTAAAGCAACTTCTGTTTGTACCGAAACACCGACGTAATTCGGCTCTTGTAACTCTACTTGCACCCCTAATAAGCGTCTTTCATCTAAATAACTCAAAATTTGCTCTTGCAGGGCATTACTAAGGGCAAATTCTTCTGGTGTCATGCCATCGCCTTGAGCGATCGCATCTGTATTTGCGAATGGAACTACAAGTAAACTAACTATACCAGCTTGTCTACGAGAATTTGCTGGCAAACACCGGACGCGGGCGATCGCACCAGCACCCGCCTGTTGAGTTAAAACTTCAAAATCTTCAGCAGTGACGGCGCGATCGCGTGTGCGGAGGATGCGGGGAGCCTTCATCACAGCTTGTTCTAGTGACTCTGCATCCGCTCCATTGATTGCAGGTACACGATTGACCACACTAGCAATATATGGATATGCAGATTTCAAAAACTGGATTGCCCCAGTTTGAACATTGCCTTCTCTACCACCGCCTGTACGATAAGTAACCATTCTAATTTCTGAACCACGGGGAGGAATCGCCCCATATTGGTGTTCTGACTGGTTATTTTCCAGAACTTGTACAGATGTGTTATCTAGCGATGGTTCTTGAATCCGCGTTCTTACCTGTGTTTGTTGTTTAAGTTGGCTAGGTTCCCGAATCAGCGGCCCGAATTGGATTGTACCAGTGATCGAATCGATGGTGTAATGGAAATTATGCGGCCCAGAATCAGCAAAATCTCTCACCTCAGTCCACTTTTGAGGCAAACCACCAGCAGGAGTAACTAAAATATATTCATTTTCTCGGCGTTCTAAAATTGGTGCTGTTTGTAACTGGAAACTTTGACCGGGTGTACCATCACTAATTCCCAATCGCTCATCTTGAATCAGTGTACTGTGACTAGCCCTAACAGTACCGCCAATTGACTGCACCGCTAAACCAATAATCCTTGGTGGACGATTGTAACCAGTTTGATTGGCTTCTGTGGAAACAAAGCTACAGCGCAACCAGCGACCTCGATAAGAGGTAAAATTAGCCACAGGCCAAATTTGAGGTAGATGCAAACGTACCTCTGCACCTTGAGACGGGTTTCCACCCTGTTGAGCCATTTCATAAAAACTGAACCCGCGAGTTTTATCATCTGACTCTTGTAATAAAACTGGTTGCCAATTTTCCCCATCCCAGGCTTCCCACTTGCGGGGTGGTTGATTGGGATTAATCCCAGCCGGAGTAGCCGCAGCTCCCTGGAAAATAATTTCTAAAACGTTAGCGTCTAAAGGATCATCAGAATTAATTGCTAAATAAAAGCAGTTACCAGGCTGGGGTTCCTCTTCAAAAATCGGTTGTTCATTACCTGTCCAGTAACCGTTAGATTGACGAGTCCATGAAGTTGTGACTCTTTCGCGCAGAGATTGGGGAATATCTTCGGTAGTTTGGGCAGTTAAGAAATGTTGGATGCGGGGTTTGCCGATAATTAGAGGAGAATCTGTACTAAAAGTAATAGCTTCTGTAGTCTCAGTACGGATAGTTGAAGCTTCTAATCCTGCGGGAATCGTGTAAGCTTCAGGTAGTGCAGCGCTTAAATAAAAAGTTAATTCCGTGCGGGCTGGGGCGGGAGGCTGGAGACGGATACCCAGTAATTCTAAAAAAGCAACATAATTTTTTCTAGGTACTTGGTTGAATCTGAGCAACATTTGGTCAGTTAACCAAGCAAATAACTCAATTAGCGTAATTCCTGGATCGCTGAGATTGTGGTCAGTCCATTCGGGACAGTAGCGAGGAATACGCATAATACATTCTTGCACCAAATCATCAAAGGCGCGATCGTCTAAGTTAGAAGAAGGTAATTTCGGTAAAAAATCAAAGTTCATACCAATTAAAAAAAAGAATGTAACAGATACAAGCCTATAAACCCAGATAAAATTTAGCTTTCTGAATTTTTAATTTTCAATTTTTAATTTTTAATTCGTATCACGATTCCTCCCCAGCTGAAACCAAATAATAAGGATAAACAAAACTATAAATATCGGGGCCGTCTTTGAGCCGATAATTGATGATGATGTCCACTCTGCCACGCACAGGGTCAGGATCAGTCAGAACTTCATCGATAGTAATGCGTGGTTCCCAAACTTCTAAAGCTTCCAATACATAAAGACGGATTCGCAGTAGGGTATCGCTATTCAAAGGTGCAAACGCCAGTTCCGACAAGCGTGAACCAAAGGTAGGCCGATAAACCCGCTCACCTACACCCGTGCGGAGGATAATCCAAATAGATTCTTTAACTTTTTGATCTTCACGGCTAAGTTGTATCCCACCTTGCACGCTTAAATGCAGTGGATAAGCCCAACCTGTTCCCAAATAGGCTCGATCGCGACCATAAACCATATCTGGCACTTAGACAGTTGTTACATGGATATTTTTAAAGATATCGGCACAGAGGGTTTAAGCCTATTCGCCAAAGGTCGAGGATGAAGAGGCAGAGGGGCAAGGGCAGGGCAATTTGAGGTTCTAAAGTGGATGAACAGAGTTTTGAGGAAATTCATTTATTCCCTTTCCTGGTAGTATCTTTTCAGGATCGGAATTGGTTTTTTTGAATTCAGATAAACGATCGCAAACTAGGGTTGTCGGTAGCCACTGACCAGAAACGTTATGCCAATATTTGAAGAATCAAGAATTAATAGATGATTGAAATTTTTGAAGCAGACCTGAGTATACTTGCTCATGCGGAGGCTATGGTGCAATTAATGGATGAGTATGCGCTCGACCCGATGGGTGGTGGTAAAGGTTTGTCGGACTACGTTAAAGCAAATCTCTCAGCAGAGCTTGCAAAAAGAAAAGCGGCTCATGTAATTCTTGCGTTTGTCGATGCCGAACCCGCAGGGCTTGTTGTCTGCTTAGAAGGATTTTCTACCTTCGCGTGTAAGCCATTACTTAATATTCACGATGTCATCGTTGCTTTACCCTACCGTGGTAGAGGCTTGTCCAAACTGCTGCTACAGAAAGCGGAGGAGATCGCGTTTGATTTGGGTTGCTGCAAACTCACGCTAGAGGTACTGGAAGGAAATCATGTTGCCCAGTCAGCATACAAGGCGTGCGGATTCAGTGGTTATGAGCTAAATCCCCAGATGGGCAAGGCATTATTTTGGGAGAAGAAACTAGGATAGGTGACTGATGAGGAGAAAAGTCCTGAAAGCAGATTGATTATTAATCCTGACAAAATTTCGGATAAAGTTCCAACTCTCCTCTCCCTCATATTCTCTACTTCTCCAATCAACCGCCAATCAAAACAGTAGGATTACCTTTGATAATTTTATTCGGTGGTCCCAATGCTTCTAAAACGGTGTCGCCCATCCGAGATGCAGGTAGATTGTTAATCAGCACAGTTTGACTACCGTCAATCACAACCCCAGGGCCGTGAGGAGGGACAGGCAATGGTGTCGCGCAATTATGAATATCAGCACCGGCTGCTGCTGCTGCGATCGCACTACCCATAGTAGAAGCTGCCGTTGTCTTTGTAGTTTGTTCAGCAGCTAAAGCAGCAGGTGCCCCTGGCGTACCAGCCGCCGCTAAAGTAGCAGCCTCAGCCGCTTTGATAGCTATATCAGAAGATGTTTTAGCAGACTGCAAACCTGGTACTGCGGCAGCAAGTACGCCCCGCCACGCAGGTAAAGACCCAATCAACACATTGGGACTACCCGGCCCTCCTGTTAAAACTGGGGGTAAAGGATGCGCCACATTGTCGGTAATTCTTGCTGCTGGTCTACCCATCACAATCTCCCATAGTGTTTTTCATTAACTATTTCACCGAAAATTACAAATTACGTTAGCGTACCAGCGAGTCTTCTCCCAAGGGCAAACAAGCATTCTCTTACCTTCTGCCTCCTGCCTCCTGCCTCCTGAAAAATTAATTAAGTCGAATCAACGCACCTTTGACTGTAATCGTACCGTTGGCTGAAATGTCTATATTTCCAGCAGCATCTAATGACATATTACCTGTTGATTTCACTGAAACAGATTTACCCATATCGTCCATTTTGATTCTATGACCGCCTTTAGTTTCAATCTCTATACACCTTTGACTATCATTCAGATATATTTTGTGACCGTATTCAGTTTCTACACGAATACCTTTTTTGCTACTTCCTTTATCTTCTTCAATAAACTGTAGAGTGTGACCTACACGAGTTTTAATGGTGCGTAATCTTACACCGTTCGTAACTGAATCCCTTACTTTTTCCGGTGGTGCATCCTTACCATTCCATACCCCGCCAATAACGTAGGGACGGTGGATATCGCCATGTTCAAAACCTACCAACACTTCATCGTTCACCTCTGGTAAACAGTCGAAACCTCTATTTGGGCCTGCTCCCACAGCTACAACTCTCGCCCAGTCACTTGTATGGTCTTCTGTGAGAGTGGGAAACTTAACCTTCACCCTACCCCATGCTTCTGGGTCTTTGTTATCAGTCACAATCCCCACTAATAAAGTCTCAGACGGCTGGAGACGTTTTTCTGGGGATAGAGTTGTGAATAAGTTACCAGAACGTAGTCCCCGGACGCTGAAATCAGTTTCATAAACGCGCTGATTAAAGAAATGGCGGGTTTCTGTAACATAATATTTACCACTATAGCGATCGCCCATACCCTGAAGCTTAACAACTCGTCCAGGACGAATCTCAGGATTCCCTGATGCTTTGGCATCTGCATAAACAAATTCTCCTCCCAGTTCATCACACAAAGCCTGAGCCATCGTCTCTGCTTGTTTTTTGCTAGCAACTGGTTTATCGACAACAATCATTTTCGGTGACTTAAGATTGGAAAATGCATTACTAGTACTACTTCCTAGCTGATTACCTGTCTCGGTTACTTGCTTCTCTTTCTTGGCTGTTCCGCTAATCAATTTTTTCTGGGTATAGTCCCAAGCACGCACTTCCACAGAACTCACCTGTTCAGAACTGGTGACACGAGTACTAAATTTACTAATATCAACTAGCCATTCTAGTGGTAAATCTCCCTGAGTTTTTGGCTTGCAAAAATTTAGTTTTTCTTCTGTAATAAATAGTTCAAAACCAATACGGGCAGCCCTTTCCCGCAGAAACTCCATATTAGTTTGATTTTCTTGAAAAACATATTTATGAACTTCGCCAGTTGTCTCTATATTGCCAGGTCTGATGCCTACTTCTGCAACTATTTTTTTGACGATATCGCTATCAGTTTCATTTAAAAAAGAACGATTATAGCGACCTCTGTGCAGACGATGGGAAATATCATAACCGCGAACAATGATATCAGCTTCAGATTTTTCATTGAAGTGAACTTCCATCGCTGTAATTTCGCCTTCAATTAAGAATTTTTCTACCTCATCTTGAAAATTATTATCTTGAGTAGTACTCGAAGTAAAACCCAACTTTACTTTTTTGCCAATTTTAAACAACTGCTCATGTCGCCAAGCCCTGTTTTCTGCTCGGTCAGATGTGGGTATATAGCTATTATGTATAACTAACGTAAACATTGCTGGCAAATGCAGGCTTTCTTCAACTGTGATTTGCAACAAATCTTTCATTAATTCAGGAGAAGCAGGTTGTCCGTCTATCTGGATTTTAGGCTCACTTAAATAAAGGCTTTTTTTAGGAGGCATAAGTAGTAATATATAAATTTAAAACGTTTAAACAATCTTTCGATTAAGTAGTTCTTCCCAGTTTGGCGTTTGGCTTGCGACTTGCGCCTTTAGAATCAGATTCACGTCCTCCAGGAAGGTTATTTTTATCTACTTCTTGCAAGGATATATCTACCAGCGCCCTGACTGGTGTACCATCACTCAGAAACATATTTAATGTGTAAGTTAAACTCGTGATAACACAATAAAAATACTCTGTTCCCCATGTTAATATATAAACAGGTGGGCGTTTATCGGTCGTTCTATTAATAGTTTCTACTCCTTTTTTGATATTGTCTATATACTTTTTCATTACCGATTCTTTAGTTTCATAAGTATCATAAAGCAACTGTTTCAGTGTGAACTTGTAAGGCTCAACGCCAGAAAAATTCACTTTTGGAAGTAGAGTAGTTCCTCTATTTCCTTGCTTACTTTCCCACTTAACAGTCCGAGCAAAACTAATGTCTGTGGGATTAAACATTAATTCAATATCTGGCGCTTCCCCGTTATAAGCTACAAGTTTGGCTTTCTCAAGTTGCGGTTGACGCTTTTGAATTACAATAATTGCTGGACTTGCCATTTGAGTATTTCTCCAAAAATTAATTAATTTAATAGGAATTTACCAAGGTAATCTACCTGAGTAACCGCCATGACGCTCTCGCTCAATTTCTATCCGTTGTCGTAATCTGTTATAAATTTCACGGGCTAGAGCTTCAAGATTAGCCGTATCATCTTTATCACCTTCTTCAGAAGACGAGGATACGCTCTCTATCGTCTCAGTTATCGGTTCTATTTCTCTAGATATGTCGGGTGGAGTGACTTCTCCACCATTAGCAAAGCCTCTAAATATAGGAATGTGTTTAGCAAAAGTTTGTGACGATTCTGAGACATGAGAAAATTCAGAATTCTGGCTGTTAGATTCACCATCATTAAAGTTAAAGCTAGTGAACTCATCATTATTTTCATTGAGTAAATCTTCCACACTTGACCATTGAGAAGGTGTATTTGACCATTGGGAAGATGTATTAGTGGTAGAATTTGTTTTTCGGAAAATCAGGGGAGGCGATGAGTATTGAGGTGAAGGTTCATCCACATGAATCGTTTCATTTTCAAGAGGATTAAGCTGTGGAGAATTGAGTATCGAAAGTTTCTGTTTTCCAATATCTAAACCCAAGGAAGAAGGAGTTAAAGGATTAGATATCTGAGATGGGTTAGTCTCAGCGCTTTTTAGCTGTAATGAAGTGTCTGGAAAAGAATCGACTTTAGTCGGAGTTTCTGGAGAAGTTTCTTCTTCTGGTTTTTGAGGATTGGGTGTCTGTAAACTTGGAAGGATAATATCCTGCGGTGTTCCACCAGTATTGATGTGATGCAGTAGAGGTAAATTCTTCTGTGCATCCCTGGTATTAATCACAAACTCCCCAGGCGTAAGCATTGCTGGTACAGTATCCGAGGGTGCTATCTGCTGACGATTTTCAACCTGGGAGTCTGTTACATGACCACCAGTAGCATAACCTTTAGGCGCGGGCAAATTTTCTGCGATCGCATTTTGCTCAATTTTAGGTGCTGTGCTTACCTCATTTTGTGAGGAAGTTAGTTCTTCTGGGATATCTGGATTATCTAAGGTATCAACAAAGGTTGATATTTCAGGATTTGTTACTGCAAAGGGAAATTCTGGTTCTACTGGTTGTTCATTGTCAATAGTTTTCCTGAAAATACTCTCGGTTTCAACGATTTCAGGCGATGTGGCGTTAACTACTGTTGCTTCAACAATCTCAGGCGATGTGGCGTTAACTACTGTTGCTTCAAGAATCTCAGGCGATACGGCGGTAATTTTTTCTGTTTCACTAATCTCAGGTAGCGCTAATATGGGCTTATTTTCTGTAGACTCGCTGGTAATATTCTCAATATTGCTGTCATGTTCCAGTGAATTCATATTTGCTGAGACATCTGAAACATTAACCGCTATAGCAGATTGTGACTCTGAATTGACTAACTGTTCATTGAAAGCAACGGGAAACTCCATCCCCAGGTGTCTGTAGAGGGATAGTCGCCCCGTCGCTTTGGGTACTGGACATGGGGCATTGGTAACATCTTCCCTATGCCCTATGCCCGATTCCCCATGACCAAAAACTCCATCCCCTTGTGGTTGGAGTTTTTCATTGCTATCAGAGTTCCTGAATAAACTAGGTGTATCTTCAATATTAGCGGGGGTAGGTGTTAATTGAACAGACGCACTGACTGGAGAATCACTCGTAACACTAGAATCAATTTTTTGTTGTAATGTAATAGGGCTTTTTACAACTGAAGACTCAGTATTAGGTACAGCAACATTCACGTTGGGCGCAAAGCTATCCGTCCCTATAATATTTTCATCATTCGCTAAAGGATAGACTAAAGTAGGTGCGTTATCAACATCAGGTGAAGTAAATACTGATGATAAAGCGGTTGAAGATTCAGAATTAGGGACAGCAACATCCGCTTTGGACGTAAAGCTATCCGCCCCTATAATATTTTCATCATTAACATCAAGTGGGGAAAGTTTTGAAGATAAAGCCGCATTGTCTAGAACATTATCAGCCACAGCATTATCTTTGACAAAATCATTTGCGGTGCTTTCTGATATTAAGTCTGGTTCAATGGCTGGAATTACCTCACAATTACTATTTATATGTGGTGATTCTTCTGGCTGCGATGAAGAATTTACGGTTGGTGATACCTCTTTTTTCTGTATTAAATTTGTTTGGAAAGTGGTGTTTTGATTATCAACTATAAAAGGAACTTGATATTTTATATCTTGTTGTGGTGGCGTTGGGCTGACTGGTATATCTGAGATATTAGCTGATTCTGATGGTTCAGTGATTATTTTTTGTTCATTATTGCTAAAGTTAATATATGGGACAGATGGTTGCTCTAAATTATTAGGCAAAGTTAATTCTATAGGCGAAGTTTTTCCTGTTTCACTTATAGTATCGTCTAAATTAATCTCTTTTGGTGATATCAAAATACTTTCCGTGACAGATGAATCTGCACTAGGTAACCTATATGGTAACTCAGAGTTTAATTGCTGACTGTCATGATTAATATTCTTGATAGAAATCGATTTATCTTCAATATTAGGCGAAGTAGATGTTGTTATACTATTAACAGAGTTATTGTCAGTTGTAGTATGATCTGAAGCAATATCAAGTTGTAAAGGTTCGAGTTCCGAATTAGCCTCAACCGATAGAGGCTCATTTGATGCTAATAACCTATTTTCCTTAAAACTAATAGGAGTGTTACTTTCATCAACAAATTGCTCAACATTCTTAGCCACTGATAATTTAACTGTTTTTTTAGTCTTAGATTTTGGTTTTGACTTTTTTTCTGGTGGCTGTCGAGATTTATTTGTTTTTTTGGATTTAGATTTACCTTGAAGATTTATTTTTGATGACGCATCATTACTCGTATTTTTCTCAATGCGAGTTGGCATTATCTCTGGAATACTGTCTTTTATTGGTTCATTATTATTTTCTGGATGAATTATCGAATCAGAAGAATCAAACTCAAGTAGTGAAAAGTCACTATTTATATCCTGAGTATCCCAGCTATCCCAACCGATTAATGGTTGTATCGATGGTTCATGTTCATGAAACAAGAAAGATTTAGAGGATGTTACTAATGGTGATTTAGTTTGTATGGGACTGATAAAATTACTTTTTAGATTCAGAAAATGAGACTCTTTTCTCAATAACATTCTATGAGAATTAGATAAAGATGATATTATTCCAAGTGGATGAATATTGTTTCCCAGTGGAGATTGAATAATTTGCATAGTTATAGTTTATAAATAGCCAATTAGCTAGAAACGAAATATCCTGTTTTTTGATTTCGTTGTACAGAAGTTCCTCCTCCTGTCGCTCTTGCAACTTGTAAACCTTCATAAGCTAAAGTTAATTCTTCAATGGCAACTGCTTTTCCATCTGCTTGGAGTGCTGGTGTTTTCCAGGTTATAGGAATAGCACCAATCAAAGTCCAACTCATCATCGTTTCACCAGCTTGATTGAAAATCAAAATATTGACATTGCGTCGAGATGTTTTCTTTTGTTCATCAAAAACTGCATTCATCCAGTTCCAAAAACCTGGATGATCGGTAACTCCACGTTTAAGAGTTATGTCTGCAAATTCTGTATGACCTAAATAAATTCTTTGCTGGTCGTTGACACCACCTTCTTGAAAAATATTTTTCTTAATTTGAATACTTAATCCTGAACATTCGGCGAAAGATGCAGCAATAGAACTGTCTATTTCGACATAAAAACGATTAGTAGTGACATAATTTAATTCGTGAGTAATGTTGCCGTTATTAGCGCCTGTAGCCATCACAACCACCTTTGGGAATTATAATTACCAAGTCTTTCTCGCTGCGATCGCAAGTCTTCTAGCAAAAGTTTATATACGTGTTCTGTGAGTTGGTTCAAGAGCCGTGAGTCGTTGAGGTATTTACCCGCAGCAATAGCCGCCTTGCCAGCATCAGATGTCGCCGAAATCCCGGCGTATCCAGCAGTACCGCCAACATCTCCATCGAATGTGAAAAAACTTGATTGTTGATTTGAGTCCATAAATAAAAAACCTCTCCTAAAATCAAGGCTAAAGGTACTGCGTCAGAATCAAAAGTAGCCAAAAGTCGAACTTGCCCTTTACCTAGCTTCAGACTTTTGAGCAATTGTGTTAAAAGTGCGATCGCAGTAATCTAGGTATTGGTAACAGGAAAATATTCATCTAGCTACTGCTTGGGTATCAGGAGAAGAAAATGAGAGAACAGGTTAGTCGGCAGAAAAAAACTACTACAAGCTTCTCAATTCCATCTCTGAAACACCCGACACCCGGCTTTGGTTTGGAGTCGTCGGCAATTTCACGCCAAGCGGTTCCAAAAATACAACCACTCGATAAACCACTTACTCACGATATAAGTCGCATACCACTGCGTAGCCAAGCAAAACTCTCAATTAGCCAGCCTGGAGACATTTACGAACAGGAAGCTGATAGTGTTGCACAGCAGGTAATGCAAAGAATGGCGCAACCTGTAAATAGTCAGTCTATCCAACGAGAAGCATTGCCCGAAGAAGAAGAAGAATTACAAATGAAATCTCTGGACAATAGCACACTGCAACGAGAAGCATTGCCAGAGGATGAGGAAGAATTACAGATGAAGCCGATGGTGCAGCGTCAGGCTGAGGCTGGGATAGCTGCTGCACCTGACTTGGAAGCGTCCATTAACCAAGCGCGGGGGGGTGGACAAATCATGGCAGACAATATCCGCGAACCGATGGAACAGGCGTTTGGCGCAGATTTCAGTGGGGTGAAGGTTCACACGGATGGTCAATCCGATCAGTTGAATCGGTCAATTCAGGCGCGGGCTTTCACAACGGGACAGGATGTGTTTTTTCGACAGGGGGAATATAACCCAGGGAGTCGGGGTGGTCAGGAGTTGTTGGCGCATGAGTTGACCCACGTTGTGCAGCAGAATGGGGGAGCGGTGAAGCGATCGCCATTAGAGAAAACGCAGGAAGATTCCTTTTTAGAAGCATCTGCTGAACCGATACAGCAACCCATCCAGAAAAAAGAAAGCCTTACAGGAGCTATCACCAGCTTGACGACTGCTTTATCCAGTGGGCACGTACTACAACTGAAAGTCAAGATTAAGGGCAAACCAACAAAAACATACGCAAACTTTGGTGCTTTTAAAAAGTCCCCGCTCTATAACCCACTCATAACCAGTCTCACAGAATCATATTCTCCAGAGGTAGTTGAATTCCACCTCAAACAACTCTTTTCCACGGATGCAGAATTTGAAAACGAACAACATTTTACAGAAGCACTAACTTATGACATCGAACATAAGAGTATGCCGGATCAGGAACATACCTTACAGGAGCAGTACATGACACTTTACGGCTGGAAAAAACGCGAGACTGGAACGCAGTCAGCAACGGATGCTCAACCAGGTGAAGGCGAACCTGAAACATTGAAGGTATACCGGACAATGAAATTAGAGGATTGGAAAGAACTTGAAGGAGGTAATCACGCGAAGCTAAGTGGACATTTAGGAGACTTCAAACAGGCTCAAAACTACTTATATCGTAAAAGCCCTGAGCCGAAAGTACTTGTAGAATTTACACTGCGTCCCGGAGCCGAACGGGAGTTGTTTAGTAGTTCGATAATGGCGTTCCCAGATGTAAAGGGAAGGACTGTGCCAAATATGATAAAAAGCACATTGATAAAAGAAGGGGGGAGCGACTCATTTGCAAAGGCCTCAACGAATGAAGGCACAGCACCGGACAAGGTTGGGGTTAAATCAGAGGGTGGTGAAGCTGGGTTTAGTCTGGGAATCGGTGGTGGTACATCGCCTGAAGTATTTATGCGGCTAGTTGCAAACATGAGCGTCATTGGGAGATCGGAGGCAGAAGAGAAAGCAGAAGGTTGACCTGACCATGTAGCAAGCGATCGCTCTTTGAGTGAATTGCTTGATGAGTGCGATCGCTGATCTCGTAGCGACTGTCTTGAACGGCAAGTGCGATCGCAAAAGTAGTAATCCTATAGAATTGCATAATAGATATTAATCATTTACAACTTTTTGTATAGAAAAGCACAAACTAACTTAATAATTATCCGCCTCTTTAGTTAGAGGATAAATGAAGTAGTCAGCTGGTGTAATTTAACAATGCGTAACAGCTAATCAACGCGCAAGTTATAAGGAGTGATGGGTGAGGTGTCAATACTATAAAATCTCGTCACTCCTTTTTACTGACTTCAAGCTTTTCACAGGTTAAAGGACTTTGTTTTAAGCACTTTAACTATTACGCGTTGCGGCACTCCCCCGTGATTACAGAAGCCAACACTGTACTTGGTACTCCAAGTCAGTGTGGGTAGTTCACCGGATGCCATCATTGTCAATGGCGCTGTAGCCGTCGCTGGGGAAAAGCCCCAACCAAGGGTCAGAACTAGGAGTTAAAAATAGTTGGGCGTATACCTGTTCATTGAGTGTTTCCACACTGCTTGTTTGCTGACCCTGCATAAACCATTGATGAATTTGGCTGTGCAGCATATATTCATTTCTGACTGTATCTAAAGCCATTGTGGCTTCAAATTTTTTCACTATTATCGGCAAATTATCTTCCTGAGTGTTTGCAGACTGAGACTTTTTCGCTTTGATTAGAGAGATACTGTTTTGATCTAGCTTGACATCGGCGGCATAGAGTTGAGCAATTTTGTTCCAAACTTCCTGGTCGGTTATTTCAGCTAAAGCGTTTTGATTTCGTTCAGCATCAGACTGGAGAGCAGTTAGCATTGGCCTTTCAACTATCATCTTAGAAACTGCTAGAGAGCTTGCTATTTCTGCTGTAGGTGGCTGACTGGGATTGTTCGGAGTTTCCACCAACTTAGGGGGAGACTGGATACCCAGGCGAGATAAATCTGCAACCCATTGGGTTTGGATAGAATTTAGGCGATCGCTGTGGTATTTTCTTAAATAAGACTCGCGATCGCTTGGTGTAAGTTTACTGTAGTTTTTTACTGCTACTTCAGCCTGCTGTAGCTGACGCAAAAATGCTTTGGGACTGTATAACCCTGGAATTGCATCGATTGGACGCCCCGATGCGTCCAATATATAATGAATGCTATTGCCTGTAATCGTTCGCTCTAACTTGCGTCCGTCGCCAAAATCAATAGTTACTTTAGGTACAGGTCGCACTGATTGCCAGTGCAAAATGAAACGGTCTTGAAGTAGTTTAGAAATCTCAACATTTGGATACAGCGCTACCCTAAAGAATCTACTATTAGCACAACTCAAATCCTGATCCAGCCTTCCCAATAACCGCAGAGATAGAATGGGTTTACCACTGGTTCTAGCAGCAGCTTTGGCTTGTTCTATGTCAGTATACCAGTACAGACGAGAGGCGTAACAGTCGCGTTGTTGGCAAAGTTCATCTAAAGCAATCCGGAGTGCAGGGGAAGGTATAACTGCACCAGAAGAATCGGTATTTAGCGTATTGGTATGGGATTTGAGAAATACTTGTAACCCTGTTGGGCCCTGTTTCCGAAGCACAGAAACTTCGTGAGATAGCTGGGAAATATCAGCGACAGGAGTTTGAGCATCAGCTGTCTGCAAAAAACTGAAGCTGACTAGCATTAGTGCAAAAGGATATTTTAAGGTTCTAAATTTCATATATTTTCAGAAAAATAGGAGATGCGGGTGTCGCCATCACTAAATAGAGAAGTCTAGTTTAACTTGTAAGAATCTTATCTGCTCTGAAAGGCAATAGGCAATAGGCAATAGGAAAGAAGGGTTCTTAGTTGTACTGAGTTTTTTCAGAAATCAAATATATATTTATTAACTAAATCTACTTCATCAAACTCAGGTTTTGTTAAAAGTTTATATACTTTTTGCTTGAGCTAGTTAAATATGCTAATTAAGAGTTGCTCTATATAAATCTGCCTTTTTACAAATTTCCGTAACATCCCTCTTCTATTAATAGGTTAAATATAACTAAGATATTAATGGTTGTGCTGGCTTAGTTGATGAAAAAACGTCAATTATTCCAGGTGTATCTATTTGCCAACTCTCTATCAGACTGATTCATAGTCTTACAGCATTTTGCATCTAAATGAAGTACATCTTTTACCCTTCTTAATCCCCCCTTGCAAATGGGGGAAATCGAAAATCCAGTTCCCTCCCCTTTGCAAGGGGAGGGTTAGGGTGGGGTATTTTTGTACTTCATTAACTTGCAATCTGCTGTAAAATAACCGCTCTCTTTTTACTAAAGAGAAGTTTACCTTCCCCTTGCCTTGTAGTAAAGGTAATTCAAGGAGCTTCGGTTGTTGTTAGGGAATTAATGTACTAAGCGCTAGTAGTCTATCCGTTGGTCAATCGCTGCGATCAAGCTTTATTGTACAACAGCGTCATGATTTATATTGGAAAATTGCGATTTTATTTCCAACTAATAACAAACACAACTTCTTCAAGATTTGAATATTTATCAACCCATTTTACCAATCTCCATGAAACAATATATTTCTCATTTGCTCATACTGGTATTAGGAACAAGTTCGACTTTCATCGTTACTCCATCTCAAGCTCAAACTCCGGTCAAGCCCAACAGTCAAAATACTGATAATACTACTTCCGTATCTTCAAATTCATCTTCAGCTATCCAATTGAGTGATTTTGCTGATTCTACTAATAGCAAACCACCTATCCTCTCTGAGGCAGCTGATAATTCTTCTACTGCTACTACAAATATAACTGCAACTAAGCCTGAGCCAAGAGTTCCTATATTCAGCAGAATCTTTCGCACACCTTCAATGCAGCAATAATTAGCGCCAATCCAATATATTTTTGCCTCCCTCCTAAAAGGATTCTCAAGATTTGTGTGTAGCTCTTTCTAAGGGGAGGGTTAGGGCTTTCAAGGGTAGGTATTTTGCATTTGGTCATTTTTTGACTATTTCAGCCGACGCTTAAATCCTGAAACGACCAAACCATGTTAAACAGTTGAGAAAATTCTCAACTATTTTCGAGATTTTTAAACCCCTACCCTTGAAAGAGGGTTAGGGTGGGGTAAAACTGACGCGAAAAAACAGGTGATTCAGGAGGCAGGAGGAACCCACGTTTAAAAACGTGGGATTGAAGTAAGGACGCTTTATACCTCGCGCTGCGCGTCTCGGTATAATTCTTTTTATGAACTGGGCTTTAGACCCAGAACCAAAGTTTCAATTGATACTCCTAACCTCCTGCCTTCTGCCTCCTAACTCCTGCCTTTTTTGTAAACTTATTTCAGGCTTATGTGTACACTGTCGCCTTATTCTTGGGGAGGGGAGACAAAGCACAGCTTTGGCGGGATGGGGTTCTTCAAAGCTGTTCAATTAGCTCAATAATTTGTTGATAATACTGGATATTTCCTTCTTGATAATACAAGTCTGCGGATTTCTGGAAATCGGCAATTGCTCCTTGAGAGTCTCCCAGATTGCGGTAGACATCTGCCCGAAGGATGTAAGCTGAAGCCCAATTAGGCTGACGCTGTAAGGCTTGGTTTAAGTCTGCAAGCGCTCCTTCTAAATCTCCCAACAGAGAACGACTACGACCCCGATTGTACCAGTCTTCGGCAAAGCTGGGGTCGATCGCGATCGCTCGACTGTAATCTTCTATTGCGCGTTGATAATCTTCTAGAGCATAGCGAGCATTAGCCCGATCGCTGTAAAATGCAGCAGATTGGGGATTAAATTGTAATGCTTGGGTATAATCTGCGATCGCACTTTCATATTCTTCTAAAGCATAGTGGGTAGAACCCCGGTTGTAATATGCTTCAATTAAATCAGGATTAATTTTTAATGCTTGATTATAATCTGCGATGGCTCCTTGTTCATCTCCTAAAAGACGACGAGCATTTCCCCGATTGCAATACGCTTGGGAAAAGTCAGGAACAAGTTCTATGGCTTGAGTATTATCATCAATTGCACCCTGTAAATCTTGCATAGCTTCACGGGCAATACTCCGACCATAATAAGCTGCGGCTAAATTATCATTAATTTGCAATGCTCGATCATAATCTTTAATTGCGCCTTTATGATCTCCTACAGAACGACGAGCCGCCGCGCGATCGCAATATCCTTCTGCTAAATTAGGATTGAGTTGTAATAGGCGATTGCTATCTTCAATTGCACCTTGATAGTCTCCCAATCGGCGACGAGCATTAGCGCGAAAGCCATAAACTAAAGCTAGAGTGGGATTTTCTTGTAACGCCTGGTCATAATCTGCGATCGCACCCTCGTAATCTTCAAGATTACTACGAACCAGACCACGCTCACAATAAGCTTGCACATCATCAGGATTCAGCTTTAATGCTTGGTTAAAGTCTTCAATTGCTTTGTGATAGTTTTTGAGGTGAGCAAGCACAAGACCCCGATTATAGTACGCTCCGGCAAAACTGGGATTGATTTCTAGGGCGCGGTTGTAATCTGCGATCGCACTTTGATAATCTGCTAAGGCGTAGTAGGCATTACCTCGGTTATGATAAGCCTCTGCCAAGTTAGGATCTAATTGTAATGCTTGGTTATGGTCAGCGATCGCTTCCTGATAATTTCCTAAAACATGGTGAATATTGCCGCGATTGCTGTAAGCTGCGGCAAAATGGGGATGCCATTGTAAAACTTGCTGAAAATCTGCGATCGCTCCTTGATGATCGCCACGTTCAAAACGAGTCACGCCGCGATTATGATAAGCGTTGGCAATATCAATATTGATGTTATCAGCTAATTGGGTACTCATTTCTATTGTTTGGATATAATCTGCGATCGCTTGGTCGTAGTTTTCCAAAGCAAAGTAGGCATTTCCCCGGCTGTGGTAAGATTGCGCTAAATTGGGATCTACTTGTAAAGCTACGTTATGATCTGCGATCGCGCCTTGATAATCGGCTAAAAAGTAACGAGCATTAGCCCGGTTGTAATACGCTATGGCAAAATTGGGATTGATTTCTATGGCGCGATTGAAGTTAGCGATCGCAGTACGATAATCTTTGAGTTGACCAGTTAAGATCAGCCCTAGATTGTGGTAAGCTTCGGCATAATCAGGATTTAGCTTGATTGCTTGGGTGTAAGCTGCGATCGCGGCTTGATACTCCCCTTGTAAATTATGCTTTAATCCTTGGTTGAAAAAATCTTCCGCATTCATATAATTTTTTTGGCTTTTGACATTATCTAGCCTAAAGCATCAGGATTCTTAACGATATATTTTGAAAAAATTACAACTACTATTGTACCTGTTGCAATAATTTTTTGTTTTAATCTTGCGAACCAGTTTTAGTTAATTGAAAGTAGATACTTTTGGACAAGCTGTAAACGAATCATAACTATCTGTTATTTATCAACTTTCATATTGTAATTATTAATTAGCGGTTAACTCTCAACTATTTAAAGTGTGTTTGGGTCAATTCCTTGCTGTTGTAGTCTGGCTAACAGATTTTGCAATTGTTCTTCTGGTGTTGAGTATCTGTTACCATCCTCATCATACCAATATAACCATTCTCGCATCCTTCCTTGATAAGTACCCTGTTCCCGTCCAATACCTAAAGCAATTTCTGGCATCCAAATTTTATCCCCTGTTTGTAAAATGTATTTACCTTCAACTAAGCGATAAACTTCCAAGCGTTGACGCTTCCGGCGGAGGCGAGTTGGTGCATAAATGACATAATACAAAATGCCTAATTCGGCATAATCAATTTTTTTTTGTTCGTATTCGCCATTGTAAGTTTGAGAAACAACTTCTAAAGCTAAAATTGGCGGAATGCCTTCTTCTTCCCACAAAACATAACTAGAACGTCCATTTTCTCCAACAAAACGTTCTACACCTAAACTCAAGAAACCGTCAGGAACTATAGCTCCAATATTTGGTGTATGATAAATACCCATGTTAATACCGAAAAACCAGTCATCGCGGTTTTGCCAAATCGAGGCTAAAATGGCTAACAATAAGTTGGGAATTAATATTTGGAGTTCGTTATCCACAGGGGTATTATCTGAATCTGGTAATTCTGCCGACGAAGGTAGGCAGTCTAAAGGATTGTACTTGAACATAAACTAGTCCTCAATCATCAATATCTAAATTTAAACTTAATTCTTATATCTTGGATAATGGGAAAGTATAGGTAGATAAACTGTGGTCTATCTTTTCAGACTTCGTTTGTAAAATTTCAAATTTCCAGTCTGAAGAATAATCAGGCAACTCATAACCAACACTCTTAACATGAGCCAACATCAACTCATCTCGTTGATGCCAAACAGCAAATATTTTCTCCCTACCATCATCTAACGTTTCTAAATCAATTTGATAAACCTCATTTACTCGCTTTAGCTTCAAACCCAACAAATTTAACAATCGTCCAAGTATTTTTATTGCTGAAACCTGCTCTTTTTCTCCAACTAAGTTAATACCAAGCGCTCTTTTAATATGCTTACTGTGCTGAAAAGCAATATTTTTTAGCAATATCAAATCTGGATCATTTTCACTGAATTCGCGTTTTTCTTCAAGAAACTGAAGCATCCCTAAAGCTCTCATAGCTTCAACCTTGAGCGTATAAGTTTTTAAATCTGGGAGAAAAACTTTACCTTCACCCCAAGATAATTGTTGATGCCATTCTTGCTCATCTCTAACGTGAAAATATTCGCTTTCATGGGTTAAATAATAGTGGATTAACAACTGACGATAATATCCTTGTTCATCCTGCAATTTCAGCCAAGGAGTAATTTCTACACCATATCTTTGTCTAAGAACATATTTATTAATTTGGTTGCGTTCTCCATCCGTTAGGGAATGCTTAACTAATAACTGCTCATACTCCACATAATCAATATCTTTAGCATTAGCTACAGCAGATGCTACCGATAATTGATTCTGCTGCTTAATTTCTTTAATTTTACGTTTAATTTCTTTAGCTTTTTGACGACTTTGTGCCCAATCTTTTTGAACCTTAACAATTTCTAAAATTAACCTTTTGCGGGTAGCTAAATCATCAGCATCAGTTGCTAAAAAGGCTAGACGTAAATCTCGAATAATATTATTGTGAACTGCATTACTCCGCACCTGAATTTGATGCCCATCAGCAATTAAACCATCTTGCATCGATTGCCGATAGAGACGAATAGAAGCATTGACTCTTGCAGATAACTTCGCCCAAGTTCGCAAATGAATTGGGTCATAAACTAAGGGTAAATCTACATCTATTTTATGTAATGGACTCAGCAAAGCTAAGTTTTCTTTTTGATTTTCCTGATACCAATCAGATAGCAAGCGATAATTTGTACTCCCACTACCAATTAGACCAATACCTCGTTTAGCACACCAGACAACACGCGGTACATCATCCCGGACTCTTGCTAAAGCTTGTCTTGCTTCCGAGTCAGGAATTACCCCTTGAAAAATGCCATAAACTCGATCAAAATGTTGAACATCAATACTAATTCCTGTACCAAGACTAGGGGTAACAAAAACGCCGTCATATTCAGAGATTTTTTGGTTAATAGCTGCAATAAAATCAACTGCTGCATGACCAGGTGTGTTTGTAGTGTGACTACTAACTACTAGAGTTTTAGGAAATTGTCGCCGTAATTTTTGTAGCCGTTCTTTCAGATAACGTTCAATTGTTTCACAACTATAACGCCCAGCCCGACTATCGGTAGTAACATAACATTTACGTCCCGCAAGTAAATCCAATTCTAGTTGGTGAATTAGCGGTGTAGGATTTGGTGAATCATAAAAAGTCACATCCCAACCTTGCTGAGGTTTCCACTGGTTGAGAACTACCCAAGGTGTTAATTTAATTCCTGATAATCCTTGTAAATATTCAAGTGAAACATCTGATAAATCAGCATCTTGGGCAATTACCAATCCCCCACTTGTTAAAACTGTTGCAATAAGTTGCTGGAATAACTTTAATATTTTTACCCGCTTGTGCTTACAAGTATTACTATTTAACAGATGCCATAAAGATTGCTCTACTTCATCTAAAATTACTATCGCCCCGCGCCAATTTTCCGGGTTAAGTTTCCAAATCGAATCAACGCACAATCCCAGGGATTGCTGAGGAAAGAGAGAGCGGAGGATGGGAGGAGCAGGGGTAAGTGTTTTATTAATCTTTTTCTCACCATCTTCTTTATGTGTTCCCCATTGGATACCAATTTTTTCACACAAAAATCGTCCAAGTAGGATTCTGTGAGTAATTAACAAAACGGGTTGGTTTCGATTTTTTGCTTGTTGAACAACGCCTTGCAATGCCGTAGTTTTCCCCGTTCCTTTCGCTGATTTGACTCCTACTAATCCAGAGGTGGGGAAAGGTATTTCACCTATATAAGGACGGTTGAAGGTAAGTGCCGCCGGAAGGCTTAACTCGGTGTGGGGTTTGGTTTGAGCAAGATAAATTTCTAAATCAACACTTTGGCGATAAATTTTCTCAAAACTACTTGCACCCTTAGCAACAATAAATTCATCAACCCCTTTTTCTATACCCGGAAGTTCGATGACTTTTACAGGACAATTTTTTTGCTGAAATAAACAGCCAAGTTGAGAAATAGCATTATTTACAGCAGCAATTGTCTTAGGTTGAGTTTCAAAATCAAAGCAAATGTAAAAACTGCGCTTTGTAAGCGTAAATGCTGCTAAATCAGGAATTAGCTGACGACGGGTAACTTTGCCAAATTCATCTTTCACAACCCGATAACCACTGGTAATTCCGGGAATGGCAATAGCTACATATCCTTGCGTCAACAAGTTAGCTGCTTTCTTCACACCCTCGCAGATGATAAGGGGAATGTTCTGTTGCATCACCCATTGCCAAAAGCCTCTAGCTTCACCATCAGCAGTAATGGTGATATTCTCAGGCATAACCAGATTATAACGCCCAGCGACTTGCTGCCACACTTGCAACGTTACCCGCAAACAAAACACCCGCGTTGGTGTGCTGGGAGGATGCTCGTACTTGATGGATTTGCCATTGTGGTTTTGTCGGGGTTGGTTTGGCTTAAAGCATCCCCATTCCATCATTTGCCAATTATTCAGAGGGTCTAGTCCCGAACACCACCAACCACCTTCTGTAACGTGAGCGTAACGCTGCAACCATCCGGCTTTCACCATTCCGGTATTCGTGCGGGGGAGTAGCTCAGAAATCAACAGGTACTCATAAGCTGTTACACCTTGGAGCGACCTAAAATTGAGATGCACTAAGTGTAAGTCTATACCACTACTCTTGACTAATTCTTCAAGGTGTTGGGGGTGTAAATAGTGCAGATGCATAGGAAAAAGCGCGAAGGGAAGACAATGAGATTAAAACAGTAACACGCATCTGCTTTTTTTTAATACGCGAGATTGCGAGGCTTTTATGATGTATTTTTTACTTCGTCACAAGAGGCACATCGGTTAAGGCTCTAGTGGGTTATTCTGCCTATTAGATCCCCAAAGTAATAATTTTGTATTGTGATATTTGTTCGCTTTTAATTTTTATTTATCAGTAAATTTCTGCGTTTAGGAATGCGATCGCAGTATGACATCGCTATGAGGTAATATCTTCATCAAGTTCAGCAAAGGCTTTACACTGAGCATCCACTTCATACCATGCCTGTAACCTCTCTGAATGAATAAAGACAAAAACGCTCACTACTCCAAAGGTTTGAGATAGCCTTGAGATAGCCTTGAGTGTTAATTTTTCTTTGCGATCGCAGCTAATACAGATAACTTGACGTAACACTTTTACTCAAGTAACACGGTAACTCCTAAAGCTGATTGGAGGTAAAATAAACAACAGCTTTTCAAATAAGTTCAATCTGCTTTATAAATCCTTTGCTTTTAGTTACGAATGTAGGAAATATGGCTTTGTACCTTTTGATTCTACCGTGTGCTTGTTTTATCACTGGCTATTTTTTATTAAAAAGAAATAATAAGGAAATCTCGCATTTAGTGGCTGTATTTGCAGCTATCAGCCTGATTTTGGGTTTAATGTTAGCTCCTTGGCAGATTTTACTTCTACTACTTATTCTTATTCTTATCAGTACAAGCTACGAATACTATACAAGCAAAATAGTCAGCAGGGAAACACCATATCCACAACAGCCTGTTCCCAAATCGGAACCAGATTATAACTTAATTTACCGTGGAGCTTCCTATCGTGCTGACCCCAATGCCAAATCAAATGGAGTAAGCATAGCACCGATAACCCATAAATTGAGCTTTCGGGGATGTACCTATTTTGTTTGCGTTGATTCTAATGTCAAATCAGATGGAGTCACCATAACACCTGTAACCCATAAATTGAGCTTTATGGGAAGTAGCTATTCTATTTCTATAAATAGAACTGCACACAGAGAAATTCAAGATTGACATCCTCACCGACCTAAAGGCGCTCTTAAGAAGGAGTAATGAGTAATGAGTAATAAGTTGAGTAATGAGTAATGAGTAACAAGTAATGAGTAATGAGTAAATACCCATTTTTCATCCACTTATTACTCCTTACTCATTACTTGAAAGCATTGCGTGAAGCACGGGGCTTTAGACCTAATTCTTTGGTAAGGTAGCTAGAAAAACTGTGCAAGTCTCTTAAAGTTGAAATTTTATTAGCTCTACATTCCAAACCCAAGAGGCGATATCTATGACGGGTTGTGACGCTCGATGAATCGCTATCGGTGACGCACTGATGCTATCTATCCCAATTTTTGCTTTAGTACGAGTAATTTAATGTCATCATAGACTTTATGCTCTATGCCCAGCAAGATGCGATCCCAACGGAGCGATCGCTATAAATCATAACCATTTTACGAAATGCCTGATACAGATACTTTGAAAAATGGTACTAATATATGGCTTTGCCAAGATTCCTAGACGCAGAAATAATGTTAAAAAATAAGAACATCTTCCGTCAACTACTGTTGACAAAGTTTATTTTTTATATGGTGGAGTGGAACTTCCTTCGTCAAAGAGGGATCTAGTTAGTTTGATGCTTAACTATTCACTCCTTGGGGAGATGCTTAGTCTCCGAAAAACTCTGCTTTATCTGATGTCTCGATTAAATTAGAAGCAACTCCGAAATCGTTAACATATTTTTAACCTATTCAAATTATGTGGAAATCAAAGTTAATATTTAGATTTATACTGTCTGTTGCCGCGATCGCTACTAGCGTGCAGCTAAGTTCAGGGAGCGACTATGCTATTGCAGAAAGTGCATCTTCCAAGCCGACTGTTGAATCTGGGCAACAAAATCAAGCTTTAGAAGATGCCAAGGTTGCTATGACAGGAGTTGGCATCGGAGCGATCGCAGGCTTACTCATTTCTGGTTTATGGTATCAGAAACGTCGTTACCGCAAAATCCAGTCACGTGCCAAAATAAACCGCTTTCGTGAAGAGTTTCTCTGCGGTTCTTTAGCAGATTATTACTTATCTAATTCTAAAGCTAATTCTTCACCTACAAATTCTCGGAAAACTTTACCAACACCAACTAAAGAAGAATCCCCTAGTTCTGAGGAAACTTTCGTAACGCCAACTAAAGAAGAAATATCCGATCCCTCTACTTCTGAAATAAATAATCTAGCAGCAGAACCTACGCCAGACGCACTATCTGATTCCTTATCTGACTGCTACCACAAGTTGATCGAGGAAATTGTTAATACCGTCCTCAATGGTCAAATCAGTTCTAAAGAGTATATATATTGCCAATTAATAGAAAATGTGAGCAGTGGTAATGGTGAAATATTTGAACGCTGTTTGAGCGATCGCTTGCATTCCACCCAATCTGAACTACATAAAGTAATAAATTCTCCGAGTTTATTCCAAAAAGAGCCTCCTGAGTTAAAGAAAGCCCGTTTAAATCGCACCGTGAAGGCATTAGAAAGTATTCAAGAGGAATGGGAACGAGTTCAAAAAGAAAAACTAAATTAAGCTTCAATTACCCAACTGTGCAAGAAATTCTCACGGACTGAAAAGCAAGAAACTTTTCAGTCTTGTTACCAAATATAATTAGCATTTTCAGTAATGATATCGAGCTTGAAGAAAATCAATTCGGTCATCACTTACTAGATAAACAATCCGGTGTTCTTGAGTGAGTCGCCGCGACCAAGCATCTGAATCTAAGTATTTCAATGGTTCAAGTTGCTCTTTCCAAAGCAGTTAACAGACGAACTGCATTTTTAGGTGAACGAAGTAAATAAGATGTTTCTAATAAACTATCTAGTTCATCAACAGCAATTAGGGCGACGCTTTCGCCTTCTTGTCGGGTAATAATTACCACTTCTCTATCTGCAATTACTTGATCGCAGAGTTCGGCTAGGTTGTTACGAGCATCAGTCAAGTTTGTCTGATTGGACATAGTGGGAGGTTTCCTAATGCTGTAGGCTTTACAAAACATAATAGCTTGACTCGTTGGAGGCGAGTAGGTGTAGCCACTATTCCCCGTCAGGAGTTGATCCACAATAATTACCAATTACAAGAAGCAACCAAACAAGCCACTATCTCAACTAGTTCTTCTGGAGCAATCGGTTTAGATACATGAGTGTCAAATCCAGCTTCCAAGGCACGAATCCGAGCTTCACTATCAGCATAGGCTGTTAAAGCAATAGCTGGTATACGTCCACCATTCATTGGTTTGAGCGCACGGATTTTGTTGATGAAAGTGTAGCCATCTTCCCCAGGCAACCCGATATCACAAACTAAAACATCGGGTTGTAATTCAGACAATACTTCGCGTGCCGCCGCTGCTGATATCACTGCTATAACTTTTGCTCCATCCATTTCCAAGACAGTAGTGATAAAAAAGCGAGTATCATCATCATCCTCAACTACTAGGATATTTAAATCGGCAAGAGTTCCAGAAGGTTGCATAATAAATGATGTTTTATCCTTACTTGCTGTGACTTTTACCGAAGAAAGGCAAAGGGCAGGAGGCATACCGCTTCATTTATTTTCCTACTGCCAGAACATTTTGCACAAGTAGACCCCATATTTGGGTAGGAGGCAGAAGGCAGGAGGCAGGAGGCAGGAGGCAGGAGGCAGAAGGCAGAAGGCAGGAGGCAGAAGGCAGGAGGCAGAAGGCAGAAGGCAGAAGGCAGGAGGCAGGAGGCAGAAGGCAGGAGGCAGAAGGCAGAAGGCCTTCTGCCTCCTGCCTTCTGCCTCCTGCCTTCTGCCTTCTGCCTCCTGCCTTCTGCCTCCTTCCTCCT
>NZ_KV757572.1 GCF_001712795.1 Nostoc sp. KVJ20 | reverse complement strand
ACAAACGCTGGTTGCACTTCTTTATGTTGTTCGTGCCAGTCACAGGTTTGTGGATGAGTGCCGTCGGCATCGTCGGTTTAGCACTCAACCTACGGGCTTATGATTTCGTTTCCCAAGAATTACGGGCGGCGGAAGACCCTGAGTTTGAAACCTTCTATACCAAAAATATTTTGCTGAACGAGGGTATCCGCGCTTGGATGGCTCCTCAAGATCAACCCCACGAACAATTTGTATTCCCTGAGGAAGTTCTACCTCGCGGTAACGCTCTCTAATATTACAAGCCGACCATGACCTGAATAAGAATTGTGGTTGCCGAAAGTTGACACCCCACAGATTAAATAATCTCCTTGTAATCAGTCAATAAAACGTCAATTTTCCCCATTCTCCACTAATCTCCCATCATAAAGATGGGAGATTTTTTTCTGTACATGGTTAATATCTCTAAATTTGTATGTTATGTTAGGTGAAGGTTATGAACCCAGAGTAAATGCTCTGCCTTTTGAAACTAAGACCGCTTAGGCAATAAGGAGGTGATGCCCATGATAGAAAGTAGTAAATGCATGGGTCATCAGGTTGCAGTTAGCCGGCTGTGTGCCGGGGCTGTTCTCTAAAAGTTAGCCTTAGTCATCTTTGAGATACTAAGTTAGCTCAAGTAGCTAGGCAAGCTCGGAGTTCCTTCCGGCAGTCTGGTTGCAACCTGAAGACCCGCTAGACCGCCCTGACTTAGATCAACCGATCTAAATCAGGGCGGATAGTTTTTTATAGGTGAATTTTGTTTTATCAATGTTTACTTTTGAAAACTTAGATGGCGATGCCTAATGTGGGTAAAACCAATACGTTTAAGTTTTCTTAAAAAGAAAAATATCTTACTTGAAGAAGAATTCAGAATTCAGAAGTCAGAATAAATCAGTCGCGGGTCTGAATCCCCGACTGATAGCACAGCGTTAGCGAGTCCGCGAGCGTCTTGAAGACCACTAAATTTTCTTGTTTTGTGAGGGTGCAAAAACGCCGATTATTCAGACGCGACTCGAAAATACTCGCTAACGCTACGCTATCGCGGACTTGCTTGCCGCCGGCGCTATCCGCCAGTCATACAGAAAACATTGCTGAATTCTGACTCCTGACTCCTGATTTCTGTTCGATCAAACTTGGGGTCTGACTAGATGTGAGCAATAGCATCTATCAAATCTGATTTAAATATGCACACACGCATTATGCCTTAGTCGATCCTCCAATACTTTCTGTGTAGAGAATAAAAGGGATTTGCCTTTGTCAGATGCAAAATATAAGAGATATATAAGTAGGAATTTTTTGATATGGCACAATTACTGACTGAAGCGGAAATTCAAGAACAGGCAAAGGTTCTGTCAGGTTGGACTGTTGAAGACTCTAAGTTGCAGATTACCCGCACATTCAAAGATTTTATCGAAGCAATTGAATTTGTGAATAAGCTGGTGGAGCCGGCTGAGTCAGCAGGACATCATCCAGATATAGAGATTTCCTACAACAAAGTGAAGATTACACTCACAACACATGATGCAGGCGGGTTGACGCAGACAGACTTTGATGTAGCACAGGCAATTTCCAAAATTCACTAAGCAATTTCTTTTGATATGTTGCATCAACTGACTGGAAGTAACCGCGACGCAAACTAAGTAGGTAAGCGTGAATAATTAAAGGTTCGTAGTAAGCGGCTCTAGCCTTATTTCCAAGGCTGGAGCCGCTTATTACAACCAATTTAACTAAATTTACATTGTGTAACTTAGGTTGATTTATTTTTTCTCTAACTGGAAAAAGTTATTTTTGATGACAAGCCGCTAAGTGTCTAAAGCTTTCAGCAATTTTGCTAAGTAGGAGCAAATGCCCTAAACCCTACTCCCTGCTTAGATATTTAGATAAGTATGTGTGACAGTTATTAAGCCGATCGCTCCAATCTTGCCATCTAGATCAGATGTTTTATAATGTTATGATATAAAGATATGTTTTTGCATAAGTTAATCACATAAGTTTTTAACCTCAAGTTAATCGTTTATTAGCTTTGCAAAAACTAAAATTGTAGTAGTGGCTACTATGCCTCATCCACAGGTTTCAATGAGATGTCGCATTTTTGAGAATTAGGTGCAACGAAACCAATTATCTAAACAAGGTGTGAGGAGTAAAGTGATGTCTAATCTTTTGTGGAAATCCTTAGTGGTTAGCCCAGCAGTTTTGGGAGCAACATTGTTAGTTTCGGCAACAGCAATTGCCGCCCCAAACACAACCACTGAAGTATCGCCAGCCGGACAAGCAAATGCAACTGAAGTTGTCCAACAGCCAGAAATATTGGCTCAAACAACCATAGATCAAGTTAATCGCTACAGTAACGAAGGCAATCAAAATAACTCTCAGTCTCAAGTAACATCGGTTTCTCAATTTTCCGACGTACAACCCACCGACTGGGCATTCCAAGCATTGCAGTCCTTGGTTGAACGCTATGGTTGTATTGCAGGTTACCCAAATGCTACTTATCGCGGTAATCGTGCCTTGACTCGTTATGAATTTGCTGCTGGTTTGAATGCCTGTTTAGATCGAGTTAACGAATTGATTGCCACAGCAACAGCTGATTTGGTTACTAAACAAGATTTAGCTACTTTGCAGCGGTTACAAGAAGAATTTTCCGCAGAACTGGCAACTCTACGCGGTCGTGTTGATTCCCTAGAAGCGCGGACTGCTGAATTGGAAGCTAATCAGTTCTCCACTACCACCAAACTAGTTGGTGAAGCCATTTTTGCTGTTAGTGATGTGTTTGGCGGTACTAGTGGTGACAACAACAACACTGTCTTCCAAAACAGAGTACGCTTAGACTTGCAAACCAGCTTCACAGGTAGAGATGTTTTACACACACGTCTTGCTGCTGGTAATGCAGAAGCTTTTTTACTTGATACTCCTGTAGTCACTAATGAAGGTACACAAACCTTTCAAGTCGGTAATGGCGATGGTGGCAACAGTGTCAAAATAGACCGTTTAACCTATGAAGTTCCCATAGGCCCAGCCAACGTTTACCTCGCAGCTAGTGGCGGACGACACAGCCATTACGCTGCTGTTAACAACCCCTACTTTTTCGATCAAACTGACGGTGGTAATGGCGCCCTGTCTAGCTTTGCTTCTGAAAGTCCCATTTATAGGATTGGTGGTGGTGCAGGTATAGCGCTCAACATACCCTTTGGTCAAAACAGCGGTATTTTGGGAAATAGTTCAATAACTGCGGGTTACTTGGCATCAGAAGCGAATAATCCTGGTCTTGGTCAAGGTCTTACCAACGGCGACTATGCAGCTTTAGGACAGTTTAACTTTAGTGTAGGCGATCGCTTGGCTTTAGCTGCTACCTACGTCCACGCATATAATGGCGGAGCTGGTAATTTATTCAACTCCGGTTCTACGTCAAACGCAGATCTTGTTGCAGTAGGTACTGGACAAGGTAATGCTTTACTAGGTGAAGGTTCCAGCAATTCCTACGGTCTGTCAGCTGCGTTTAGACCCAGCGACAAGCTATCAATTAGTGGCTTCGTCTCTTACCATGATGTCACCGGCTTCGGTGCAGATGATGATTATGAAGCTTGGAGCTACGGTGCTGGGGTTGCTTTAGTTGATTTTGGTAAACAGGGTAATGTTTTAGGTATTTTCGCTGGAGCAGAACCTTATTCTCGTAACCGAGCAGTTTTTGCTGGTAGTGGTAATGATGTACCTTATCACTTTGAAGGTTTCTACAAGTATCGCGTGTCAGATAACATCTCTGTTACCCCTGGTGTAATCTGGTTGACCTCTCCTGGTCAAAACAGCGATAACGACGATGCAATTATCGGTACGCTCAGAACAACTTTCACCTTCTAGAGTGTTGACTATCCACTAATAATTTTGAACTCTATTTCTCCCCGCCATGAGGCGGGGCTTTTTGTTTTGAGTAGCAGCAATGGATAAACCCCAGTATTTAACCGGAGTATACTAGAAAAGTTAGGAGTTGTGAATTCTACAAGTGACTTACGCCGTGAGTAACTTTTTCTAAATGAGCTTTTCTAATTTAAGTTGGCTTTATAAAGTTACATATTGCTTAATATCCTAACTCTGCCGATTTTGAACTTGGGATTTTATATTGAAGGAAAAATATAAAATTCAAATTGAATGACTTTTAATTCCTAACTCCTAATTCTTAACCCCTAATTTATTGTTACTTGTGGAACTATCCTGTAAATCGGAATACGCAATTCTCGCCTTATTAGAAATGGCTGCTCATTACGAAAGTGGCGAACCGCTGCAAATTCGACACATTGCAGCACGACAAAATATACCTGATCGTTATCTGGAACAACTACTAGCAACCTTGAGGCGTGGGGGTATAGTCAAGAGTCAACGCGGGTCAAAAGGTGGCTATCTTTTAACGCGAGAACCCCGAAAAATCATCCTTTTTGAGATTTTAGAATGTTTAGAAGGGTTAGAGGCGCGGACTGGTGAAGAAAAGGTTAATTCCAAAACGGTAGACAGTTCGGTTATAGAAGAAATTTGGCAAGAAGCAAGTTTTGCGGCAAATTCAGTGTTACAAAAATATACGCTCCAGGATCTTTGTGAAAAACGAGATTCCCGACGGCAGTTAGATATCATGTACTACATTTAGTCAAGAATCATTTGTCCTTTGTTGATGACTAATGACTAATAACAAATAATTAATAATTAAGGACTAATTTATGCGAATAGCTCGTAACATTACAGAACTGGTTGGTCGTACACCCCTAGTGCAGTTGAACCGTATTCCTCAAACAGAAGGATGTGTTGCGGAAATTGTGGTCAAGCTGGAAAGTATGAACCCATCGGCATCAGTTAAAGACCGGATTGGGGTGAGTATGATTAACGCTGCTGAAGAAGAGGGACTGATTACTCCTGGGAAAACAGTATTGGTAGAACCCACATCTGGAAACACAGGAATTGCCCTCGCAATGGCAGCAGCAGCCAAGGGTTATCGATTAATTTTGACAATGCCAGAGACGATGAGTGGGGAGCGTCGGGCAATGTTGCGGGCATACGGGGCAGAACTGGAACTAACACCAGGTATGGAAGGTATGAGTGGAGCAATTGGGCGGGCACAACAAATAGTTAATACTACGCCAAATACCTATATGTTGCAGCAGTTCCGCAATCCAGCTAATGCAAAAGTGCATCGGGAAACTACAGCAGAGGAAATCTGGGAAGATACTGATGGACAAGTAGATATCATTGTGGCAGGGGTGGGCACAGGTGGTACGATCACTGGTGTAGCGGAGGTGATTAAAGCACGCAAACCTAATTCTAAGGCGATCGCTGTTGAACCAGCCAATAGCTCTGTTTTATCAGGGGGAAGACCAGGGCCACACAAAATTCAGGGAATTGGTGCTGGGTTTATTCCCCAAGTATTAAAGATAAAATTGATTGATGAAGTGATTACTGTCACCGATGAAGAAGCGATCGCCTACAGTCGGCGTTTGGCAAAAGAAGAAGGGCTACTATCTGGCATTTCTAGTGGAGCAGCTTTATGTGCAGCAATTCGCGTCGCCCAACGTCAAGAAAATAAGGGACGTTTAATTGTGATGATTCAGCCCAGTTTTGGCGAGAGGTATTTGAGTACACCGTTGTTCCAAGACTTGGAGGCAAGATTAGCCACTAGCGTCAGTTAACGATACATTGAATTAATGGTCAATTCTAAGCACGTTTCTAACCATTACGAAACTCTCAAAGTTAGTCCAAGTGCAAGCCAAGCGGAGATTAAGCTTGCTTATCGCCGCTTGGTTAAGTTATTTCATCCTGACAGTAATCAGGATACAGCCGATCACGAGCAGATTATCCGCATCAATGCAGCTTATGAGGTCTTAGGCGATAACCAAAATCGCCGTAATTATGACCAAGAACTGCAAGATGACTCTCAAAAATTAAATAGCGATCGCCAACAGCGTACAGCATCAGCGCAAAGGCATCACCAGACAAGACGAAAAACCGGACGCGATGTTGATGAGCAAGTTGAGGAATGGCTGCGCCAAGTTTACCAACCAGTTAATCGTTTGCTTTGTAACATTCTTTATTCGTTAGAAGAACAAATGGAGCAATTAGCTGCTGATCCGTTTGATGATGAGCTGTTAGATGAATTCCAGGAATACTTACAAGCCTGTCGAGATGACCTTAAACAGGCACAAAGTACTTTTCGCTCCCTACCAAATCCCCCTAGTCTAGCAAGAACAGCGGCTCACCTATACTACAGCCTCGATCAGGTAGCAGATGGACTCGAAGAATTAGGTTACTTTCCTTTGAATTACGATGAGCGTTATTTGCACACAGGTCAAGAACTATTCCGCATAGCTACGGGATTACACTGTGAGGCACAAGCGTCTGTTACATAGTAATTGGGCATGGGGCATGGGGCACAATACTTTTCGGTTAAGGGGGAAAGGGGAAGGGGAAAAAGAGAAAGAAAAACCTTTAACCCAAACCCAGTAACCTTTTCCCAAAACCCAATTCCAAGTTAAAAATGCTTAACCGAACAGTATTGGCATGGGGCATGGGTTAATCCTGATATAGGAATCCGCTTTGATTTCTGAACTAATTTGCGTAGGCAGGCAATAGGCAATCTTGCTACAGGCAACAGTCAAGAAGGCTTCTTAGTTGTACTGAGTTTTTTCAGAAATCAAATATGAGTCCTATAGATGTCAAAGGACTAATGACTAAGAAATTAGTTTATGCTGGAAAAGGAAAAAGATTAAGAAATTTTAAATTCTGCTCATAGTGTACTCATGCAATGCATTGTTAATCGCCGCGCCCAGTTTTCAGCAAGTCATCGTTATTGGTTGCCAGAACTGAGTGAAGCCGAGAATATTGAGAAATTTGGTGCTGGTACTAGATTTCCGGGACACGGACATAACTATGTTTTATTTATCTCCCTAACCGGGGAATTAGATGAATATGGCATGGTGCTGAACTTGTCTGATGTGAAACACGTAATTAAACGGGAAGTTACCAGTCAATTGGACTTCTCTTATCTCAACGATGTGTGGGCAGAATTTCAACAAACTCTGCCTACCACTGAGAATATTGCACGGATTATCTGGCAGCGGCTAGCACCCCATTTGCCTCTAGTCCGTGTGCAGTTATTTGAACATCCTGAACTTTGGGCAGATTATATGGGAAACGCAATGGAAGCCTACCTCACCATCAGTACTCACTTTAGCGCCGCCCATCGGCTAGCTCATCCTAAACTCAGTAACGAAGAAAACACTGAGATTTATGGTAAGTGCGCTCGTCCCAACGGTCACGGACACAACTACCATCTAGAAGTCACTGTCAAAGGAAAAATTGACCCGCGTACTGGCATGATTATTGATTTAGGTGCCCTGAATAAAGTGGTAGAAGATTATGTCGTAGAGCCATTCGATCACACATTTTTAAACAAAGATATTCCCTACTTTGCCGAAGTTGTGCCCACTGCTGAGAATATCGCACTTTACATTAGTAATTTACTGCGATCGCCCATTCAGGAATTGGGAGCTAAACTTTACAAAGTAAAACTGATTGAAAGTCCCAATAACTCCTGTGAAATTTATTGTACGGAGTCTGAATTAGACTCAGCCAGTACAACCGTGAATCAGCCAGTATTGGCAAGCGTTTAAGTAATTTAAAATCCAGGCATAGGACATAGGGAATTTATATCATCCCCATGCCCATGCCCAAGCTAGAAAAGTTTGTTCTACACTCTTAGCAGTGAACATTGGGCCATTTGCCAAATAAATATTTTTCTCAGATACCACGTTTAAGACAAGACGCGATGAATCGCCGTCTCTACAAATTGGTACGGTGATTTATCGCGTCTTTGTGATCTGCAAAGAGATTATGGGACTAGTGGTATTGTTTTAGGTGATTGCACTTAAATTGCTGAAACTAGGATAACGCTTTACATGACTTCTGGAGCGCTGCCTTCTAATCCTTTTGTGGCTGCGGGGATGATTGAAGATCCCAGGCTGTTTGTCGGTCGTAAAGATGAATTACACGCGATCGCATCTCGGATGCAGGGCGATCAGCCTACAAGTATAAATATAGTTGGTGAGAAGCACATTGGTAAATCTTCGTTGCTGCATTATTTCGTTCTGACTTGGCAGCAGCGAGTATTAAACAACAGCAGTAGTTATGTGGTAATTTACCTACCTTTACGGGGTGTAGATTGCCAAACTGAAACGGGTTTTTATGAGGCTGTGGCAGAAGGGTTACTGAGTCACGTTCAGGGATGGCAACAACGCAGTCTGCAAAATTGTTGGAAGACTAAACCGCTTAATCGTCAAGCTTTTTCAGATGCGGTTAAGCAATGGAAACAGCAAGGAAAGCTACCTGTTCTCTGTTTGGATGATTTTGAAAGCCTTTTGAAACATCCCGATAAATTCGATAATGGATTTTATGACAATTTGCGATCGCTGATGGATAGCAATGCCTTGATGCTAGTGGTGGCTTCCCGTAAACAACTGGATGTTTATGCTAACGAGCATCGGTTTGTCTCTAGTTTTTTCAATATTGGTCACACTATTTATTTGAATGAACTAACTACAGATGAGGCTATTGAACTGTCGCGCTTACCAACTCGCTCTACAAATGGTGCTGCTTTGAGTGTAGACGAACAGAATAATGCCCAGCAGTGGGGTAGTCGTCATCCTTACAAGTTGCAATTGGCTGGTTACTATTTGTGGGAAGCACGTCAACAAGGCAAGGCAATCAAGTGGGCGAAACAGCAGTTTGAACAACAGCTTGCAGATTCTAAACAACAGCAATTGAACTGGCGATCGCATCTGTATTTTATATTTGTAGATTTACCAAAGCGCTTGGGTAGTTTTACCAAGTTCACTGGCGAAACTCTAGGTGATTTTGGTAGCTGGATAATTGGAATGGCAATTATAGTAATGGTTATCCTTGCTTTGGCGGGTGTACTGCACTGGAGCCAAGTTTGGGATTTTGTGCGCGACAAGTTGGGGATAAAGTAGCCATGAGTAACACATCTCCAACATCAGTCTTTTGGAATTATGTAGTTGAATGTCTTCGCCTTTTGTATTGGATTTACTTTAAGCCTTTTACCTTTGAACGTTGGTTGAGCGATATTCATCCAGAACTGAAGCCGAGAGATAACCCCTTTGATAAACGGGCTGAGTTTCGCATTAACCCCCGCCTGCGTCGCTATGCTGGGCAAGTTTGGTGGCTAATTGCTATAGTCCCAATGTTTGCCGTGTTGCTGGTGGCACCAGTTTACACTCTGATTAGTGGTGAATCATTTGACTGGTTCAAAAGCTGTAGTTTTTTGATGGGCTGGTTTATAGGAAGGGTTCTAGACCGTGGTGGTAATAAAAATAGGCTAGTTATTATCCTTGTTGCTATACTTGCCCTTTTTCTTGCGGCTATATTTTTATCAGGCGTGGCGTTCGTCGTGGCGTTCGGCGTGGCGTTCGGCGTGGCGCTAGGCGTGGCGCTAGGCGTGGCGTTTATTTTAGGTGTGCTGCGGGTTTACTTCTGGTTGCCAGAATTACTATGGATACTTACCCTGTTCTTGTTGTTTCCCAATGAAAAGCGGGTAAATTGTTTGCGATATCTGCCCCCTCGCTTTGATGAATTGATTATTTTACCTCTGCCTTTCATGGATGTGATGATTGTAGAGGCTTATGGAAAGAACCCAGATGCTGCCCGTGAGACTATTAATTATCTAATTACATCCACTAACCAGCAAAAAGTTGCAGCACAGGCAATTTCTGGTATTGCTGTAGATATTCTCAACCGTTGTCAGAGGTTGAGCGATATTGTAGACATTGCCAACCAATTAGCGTGGATTCCCTCACCACCACCAAAGGAACTTGGCGCTGTACTGCCCCAATTTTTGGATATTAGTCAGAATGTACGGGCATCAGAGGAAGCAACTTCACCTTATCGTAAATATGAGTTACTGAATATTCCCATTAATGCATTACGCCAACTGGGGCAAAGTCTGGCTTTGACAAAAAATGCTCGCGTTGTTGTCTCTTTTGGCAACACTGCACAAAGCTGGCTGACTATATTAGAGACGGCGCAGCGCACTTTAGAGGAACAGGCACAGCAATCAAAAGAAATTAGGCAAGTTTATATTGCTGGTAACTCGCTAGACCCAGAAACAGCAAGGAATCGTTTCAAAGGGCGAATTGATATATTTCGGGAAATTGAAACTTTGGCGCTTTCTGAGCAACCGCCAGTGTTGTTGCTCTATGGTGGGCGGAGGACAGGGAAAACTTCAGCGCTGAAATATCTACCTTACAGAATACAAGCAAATATTGTACCTTTGCTGGTAGATTTACAAGGTGCAGCATCAGCTACAACGTTAAAAGGATTGGCTGAGAATTTAGCTCAACAAATTATCGAAGCTGCACGGCGATTACCCCGCAGAGTATACTTGCCTCATCCAAATGCCAATAAACTAGCTGAAGATCCATTTCCCGCGCTGCAAACTTGGTTAGCAGAAATAGAACGCAACAACTCCGGTAAGCAATTTCTCCTGTGTTTGGATGAATATGAACGTCTCGGTGAGGTAGTGGAAGCAACAAGCAGCCGTGCGCCGCTCAATTTTATTCGTAACCTGCTTCAACACCAACGCAAGTGGATTTTACTTTTTAGTGGTTCACAGGAGTTATCTGAACTTGATGATTACTGGAGTGACTATCTAATTAACACCCGTGCTTTGCGAATGACTTACCTGCACGAGTTAGAAGCCCGCGATTTGATTCAACAGCCAGTAGAGAACTTCCGCGATATCTATGAACCAACTGCTGTAAATGAAATTATCCAACTTACTCGCTGTCAACCTTATCTCGTTCAGTTGGTGTGTTATGAGTTGGTGGAGTTGCTAAACCGCGATATCAGAAGAAACAGGCGAGAAGCAGATACAGCAAAAGTTACTGTACAGGATGTTAAAGAAGTTATACCTATTGTGCTTGAGCGAGGCGATCAGTATTTTCGGGAATTATGGAGGAGTTTAACAGATAGCGATCGCTCTCTCCTGCGTCGGATAATCCACGGGGAAACTCCCACACCGCAAGATAAAGGTGTTATCCGCAAACTAACGCGAAAAGAAATCTTGACTCCAGAAGGCAATGCTTTTCAAGTGCCTTTGGTACAAAAGTATATAGAACAGTTGCTAGAAGAAGAATAAGCGTAATTCGTAATTCGTAATTACCGCTTGTTAATTTGTTCTTATCGCAATATTTGTTACAAACAATACGTTTTCATTACCAACGTCGCAATATTTGTTACAAACACTACGATTTTCCTTACAAACAATACGTTTTCATCACCAACGCTACAATTTTCCTTACAAACACAATAATTTCGTTACAAACAATCTGATTTTTGTTACAAACACAATAATTTCGTTACAAACAATCTGATTTTCGTTACAAACAATACGTTTTTATTACCAACGCTACGATTTTCGTTACAAACATCACGATTTTGTGCTGTAGTAGCTTGCTAAATTCAACTTAACTATGAAATATCACAGTCAGTAGAGGTAAAAACGCCAACAGAAAGCCATGCCAAGATTGTAATTGAGCTTCTGGGGTTGGTTCTGGTGGTGCTAATAGAGCTTCTACTCTTTGTTCTAAACGATCTGCACCAGAAGAACCTAATGCAGCACAGCAAATTTCCGATAAGACGGGGCTGCTACTAACTACTAATAAAAGTGATTCCGCTAACACCAAAGGATCTACCTGCAACGCTGCATAACCGTCGGCACGGAGTTCGCGCAAAGCTAAAAGTTCTTCCCACAAAGGCTCTGTATTCGGCAACCAAGCGGTGCAAGAACGCACCCAACCCAGCCAGAAAAACCAGAACGTATCCCTGTAATAGTGATGCCCTTGCTCATGGGCTAAGACGCTTTCTAAATGAGCCGGTGAAAGAGTTCGCACTAATCCTTGGCTAACCACTAGTTCTGGTTGCCAAAAGCCGATTTGACCTGCAAACAACGCGCCTGTTTGCAGCAGTCTAGCTCGTCTATTACCAACATCCACTAAGGGACAGTTACGGGCAGATTCTACAGACTGCCAACCCTGGAAGGCAAGTTTAATGCATGAAATGGCAAAAAATGCCAAATAAATGAATGCTAGTAAATAGCTAATTGAGCCTGTATACATTCCGCCCATTTGTCCTTGGGGGCCCATGAACAGCACAGCGATCGCTGTCATAAAAATTAGCAAGGGCGGGAAGAGGAACAAAAATAGCGATCGCTGCCACCGCAGACTCCAATTGCCTTGGGGTTGATTCCAAGCGGATCTTAACCACCAGGCAACTGCTAAAGCATTCAAAATCATTATCAGATGCATCATTGTTCCTCCCTGGCTTGGCGTGCAGATTGAATACGTTTGGCGATCGCTGCTATTTGCTCACTAGCTGCTTCATCTAAGCTATCTGCAAAAGCAGCAATAACATCAGGATTTCCCACCGCCAGAAATCGCTGTAACTGCTCGTGAGCTTTGATGACATCTGATTGCTGCTTACTCAGCATTGGCCGCCAATAGAATGCCCGCTCTTTCTTGTCGCAGGCCAGCCAACCTTTATCAGTGAGGCGACGTAAAACGGTGGTGACAGAAGTATACGCTAATTCGCGGTTGGGATCAGCTAGAATGCGATCGTGTACATCCTTGACTGTGGCTGAACCAAGTTCCCAGATAATATTTAAAATTTCCGCTTCCAACGGGCCTAAAGATAGTTGTTTAGGGCGGTAGTCGGGTAAAGGTGCCATAGCAATTTCAATGGGGAGTGGGGAATGGGAGAGACGCAATTAATCGCGTCTGTACTGGAGAATGGGGAATGAGTGGATATCCGTCTCTTTGGGCTGTAAATTTGAAGCTGTAAATTTTCCCCATTTAAAAATTCTGTTCTTGTTTTAGGTTACAAGATAGTGCAGCAAGTCTGAAAGTCTAAAAGCACAAAAATGGGCTTTTGGAGTATTTATTAGGGATTAGGGACTCTTAAGATTTAGTTAAAATCCCTAGCAGGTTTCTTTCCGACTCCCTAGTAGAGACGCGATTAATTGCGTTTCTACCGACTCCCATCTATGTATTGAATGAGATACATTTTGTATTTTGATGGTAAAAAATGCTCCAAGAACAATTGTGACTATAGTTAGTGACACCAACTAGGTAGAATATTATTTGCGGCAGTTGTATTAAAGCAGGTGTATCCAGCGCGTGAAGCTATTCGTATATCACACTCCTGAATTGACTCCAACGGATAAAGCGCCAGAATGTGCGATCGCAGTCGATGTCTTGCGAGCCACTAGCACAATTGCAACAGTTTTGGCGGCTGGAGGCGAAGCTGTACAAGTATTCAGCGATTTAGACCAGTTAATTGAAGTTAGCGAAAAATGGCCCTCTGAAAAACGTCTGCGGGCCGGAGAACGCGGCGGTGCAAAAGTACCTGGCTTTGAGTTGGGAAACTCTCCCCTCGACTGCACACCAGAATTAGTGCAGGGGCGTCGCTTATTTATCAGTACCACCAATGGTACTCGTGCCTTACAAAGGGTACAAGACTCCCCAAATCTATTAGCAGCAGCCTTGATTAACCGGGCGGCGGTGGTGCAATTTCTCCTAGAGAAACAACCAGAGACAGTGTGGATTGTCGGTTCTGGTTGGGAAGGTAGTTTTTCCTTAGAGGATACAGTTTGTGCAGGTGCGATCGCTCATAGTATTTTGCAACAAACCCAGTTGTCACCAGAAGAACTAGCTGGTAATGATGAAGTTGTTAGTGCGATCGCTCTTTATTCTCAGTGGCAAGATAATTTATTGGGATTACTTCACCAAGCTAGTCACGGTCAACGATTGTTGCGTCTTGACTGTCTAGATGATTTAAAATATTGTTCCCAAACTGATATTTTAGATGTCTTGCCCATACAACATGAAACGGGAGTTTTAAAAAGGGGATAGGGACTGGGGACTGAAGAAGGGAATAGGGTAAAGGTTACAGGGTACAGATTATTACCTGTCACCTGTCACCTCTCCCCTAATCTTCATGCCCAATTTTCAAATCTGTGAGCATTTGTCTGAGTCTTTGTCGCCAATGGGGGGGATAAGTCCCTAGAATTGCTGAAATTTTGCCACAAGCAAGCACAGAATAGGCTGGGCGACGGGCTGGTGTAGGATATTCGGCACTTGTAATGGGGACAATCCGTTCAACTTTTAAAGGGAAGCCTAGCTGTTGGGCTTCTTCAAAAATGGCAACTGCAAAGTCATACCAGCTAGCAACACCGCTATTAGTGTAGTGATAAGTGCCGCTAATTTCTGGTGTTAGCTGGAGAATCGTCTGGGCTATGACTGCGGCTATATCTTGCGCCCAAGTCGGGCTACCAATTTGATCCGCGACAACACGGATTTCTTGGCGTTCTGCACCTAGCCGCAGCATGGTTTTAACAAAGTTACTTTTGCCAAAGTTTCCATAAACCCAAGCAGTGCGGAGGATGAGGTGATGGGCGCAAGTTTGCCGAATAGCTTCTTCTCCAGCGAGTTTGGTTTTTCCGTAGACACTCAAAGGATTAGTCGCATCGGTTTCCTGGTAAGGGCGATACCCATTACCATCGAAAACATAATCGGTCGAAATATGAATTAGGAAAGCTCCTAGTTTTTGGCTTTCTTGGGCAAGAATTTGGGGTGCAGTAGCATTAATCGCGATCGCAAGTTCAGTTTCGCTTTCTGCTTTGTCTACAGCAGTGTAAGCAGCAGCGTTAATTATGATTTGCGGCTGCTTTGATCTAATAATGTTGCGGAGGGTATCGGGTTGAGCAAGGTCTACTGTTGGGCGTTCTACTGAGATAATATCGCCATAGGATGGGAGTATTTGTTGTAGTTCCTTACCCACTTGGCCGTTGCTGCCAATCAGCAAAATTGATTTAGTCATTTGTCATTTGTCATTTGTCCAAGAAAAGCCATGCCCACTCTTTAACTTGGTTTGAATTAGTTCGATGAAAGACAAAGTTTTTCCGCACACTATAAAAGTAAGCTTAGGGTATAGCAATAAGCTGGGTATCTGACAACCAATGACCAATGACCAATGACCAATGACCAATTACTACGTTAATCAAATACTTCAGCAGTTCTCAAAGGTTTCCCGGCTTGGTCTTTAGCTGATAAAATCGGTGACGCACTCAGAGGCCAATCTATAGCTAAATCTGGATCGTTCCATAGAATTGTGCGATCGCCTTGGGGTGCGTAGTAATCTGTAGCTTTGTAGAGAACTTCGGCTATTTCTGACAGCACGAGAAAGCCGTGGGCAAAGCCTGGTGGTATCCACAGTATGCGTTTGTTTTCAGCACTGAGTTCAGAACCTACCCATTTACCAAAGGTAGGAGAGCTTTTTCTAATATCTACGGCTACGTCAAAGATAGTACCCACAATAGCTCGGACAAGTTTACCTTGGGGTTGTTGGATTTGGTAGTGCAATCCCCGCAGAACGTTTTGTTTAGAGCCAGAGTGGTTATCTTGGACGAAGTGGGCAACAATACCAGTCTCTTGGGCAAATTTTCGGTCGTTGTAGGCTTCAAAAAAGAACCCACGATCATCTGCAAATACTTGGGGTTCGAGTTCTATAACTTCGGGAATTTTGGTATGTACAATGCTCATTAATATTATTTCGAGTAATCTGCCACAGTGTTCATTGTAAGAGCAATTTAATGCTTGTATTTTACAGCTAGCAGGGAACACTTCGACTGTGGCTTTTCCTGTTTTTAAGTTAGTTCAATTTGACAGTCATCGCCAATTAGAAATCGCAAGGCTTTGGGGCGACGGGGTGCGAGAGTCAATTGTGCCCTTTGTCCAATGACACTATCAATTATGCGCTGATGAATTCCGGCAATTTTAGCACTTTCTAAAATCACACTGTGTTCTAAATCAGTATCAATCAGTGTCACATTATTAGCAATACTACTATAAGGGCCAATAAAGCAGTTTTCTAAATGACAATTGCTACCAATGACTACTGGGCCCCGAATTGTGCAGTTAATCACTTGAGATTTGGCACCGATTTGGACTCGCCCAATAATCTGGCTTTGGGCATCAACTTCACCAAGAACTGATGCTGTTAAATATGTATCGAGAATTAATCGGTTAGCTTCTAATAAGTCATCTTTTTTACCAGTGTCTAACCACCAGCCTTGGAGATTATGAGCTACAACTTGCTTGTTTTGATTAATTAGGTATTGAATAGCATCAGTGATTTCTAGTTCGCCTCTGGTGGAAGGTTGGATATTTGCGATCGCATCAAAGATGAGGTGAGAAAAGAAATAAACTCCTACCAATGCCAGATTTGAAGGAGGAACTTTCGGTTTCTCAATTAACTGTAATACCCGTCCTGTTTCATCTACCTGAGCCACACCAAAGGCGCTAGGGTTGGCAACTGAACGCAATAGAATCAGAGCATCTGGCTGTTGTTGACTAAATTGTTGCAGAAAGTAACGTAACTCACCTAGTTGAATGAGGTTATCGCCCAAGTACATGACAAAGGGAGAATTTTCTAAAAACGGATGGGCAATTTGGACGGCGTGAGCAAGTCCGAGTGGCTGTTCTTGTACGATGTAGGTGATGTTTGCTCCAAAGTATTCTCCATTTCCGGTTTTCCCTTGGACTTCTGCCCCTGTTTCCGGGCTGATGATGATGCCAATGTCAGTAATACCAGCAGCGACCATTTCATCAATGCCGTACCATAAAACAGGTTTATTCGCAACTGGTACGAGTTGTTTTGCTCCGCTATAGGTGAGGGGACGTAAACGTGTACCTTTCCCGCCAGAGAGAATTAGTGCTTTCATAAGGATTGAGGATTAGTTGTAAGTCATTAGTCAAGATAATCTGAAATCTGGACAAAATCCTAAATCCTGGCATCTAATTCTGGTGTTAGTTTGTCTTTCATAGGTAGCGGGATAAAACTTCGACGGTTGCTTTTCCTGTTTTTTCCCAACTGAATTGTTGGGAGTGAGTGATACCTTGGCTAGAAAGGTGCGATCGCAACCTAGAATCAGTTGCGATCGCTTGCATTGCCTCTGTAATTTCTTCAGTGTTGTAAGGATTGATCAGAATCGCCGCATCGCCAGCCACTTCAGGTAAGGAGGAGAGATTGGAGGTAATGACGGGAGTACCGCAAGCCATTGCTTCCAAGACAGGTAAACCAAAACCTTCCCAAAGACTGGGGAAAACCAGAGCGATCGCTTGATTGATGATTTTTGGCAATTCGCTGTAAGGAATATAATCCAGGAGCTTTACTTGATTAGTTATACCTAGTTTCTCAACTTGCGCTGTTAGAACTGGAGTATAGCGGCGATCGCTGGGCCCTGCTAACCAAAGCTCGTAATCTTTACAGTTAGGTAATGCCGCAAAAGCGGCAATTAAACGTTCAGTATTTTTGTGAGGATTATGCCGTCCTAAATAAAGGAAATAATTTTGTGTTGGTAAATCCAAGAAAAAAAATTTTTTCACATCATAAGCTAATGGAATTGCAGTTATTTTTTCCTGGGGAACTCCCAAAAATTTGTTTAAATCTTCAGAAGTTGCTATTGAATTACAAATAACGTGTTTTGATTGTCTGATTACAGCACGAATATAATAGCTGCAATAAAGCTGCTGTGTCACAGAAAACCATTGTGGAAATCTAAGAGGAATTAAATCATGAACAGTAACTATATAAGAACAAGAAGAAAATAAAGGAGCCTCTGGAATAGGAGAAAATAGTAACGTAGAGTTCATCTTATGATATATATTCGGCAGGTTGAATTGCGTCCATACCAGGCGCTTTAAATGCCCTTTTATGCCAAAATCCGTCGTAATATCTGGTGGAGAATCATAACATTTAATGCCAGATATTTTTAGTGGACTTAATACGTCAACATCTAAATCTTTTAGCTCTTTTAATAAATTTAGGCTATAATTTAACCAACCTGTTGGTTGAGTTGGTGCAAAAGATAAATTTGCGAGAACAGGCATAATAAAATTATTTTTTATTAATTAGATACAGATATTTTAACAGCAGATTTTTCCACGGTAAATAATAAAATAATAATCTTCAGGCTATTAGGATTGGCTGTAGTTATAAATTCTCCAAAAAATTTATAAAAAATATATATACGCAATAGTAATTGTTCCCACCAAGGGCGATGTTTTTGATAGTAATAAATCTGGCTACGTCTATATTCAATAGCCATTATATTAGCAGCCTTTTGAATTGAATATCCTTTCAAATGAATCAAAGATATATGAGGCGTGTAGATAATTTTATATCCTTGATACTGCACTCTTTGGCATAAATCTGATTCTTCAAAATACATGAAAAAATTTTCGTCAAATCCACCTAAATCATGAAATAAACTTGAACGAATAAAAAAAGCAGCCCCTACAACAATATCAACTTCTTGAATTTCTTGGAATTTCTGCTCAATCAAATTTCGCTGAGATAGCTGTTGATAAGCTTGGTGGATCTGACGAGCTTCATATTCACCTTTAATTCCTAAGGCTGGTGAAACTGAAATTTGTAAGCTTCCATCTGGATTCAGCAATTTTGGCCCAATAATTCCTACTTGTGGATCTGCCTCCATCAACTGAATTAGATGCGGTAAAATATTACTAATAAGTACAGTATCAGTATTTAATAAAAGCAAGAATTCTCCAGTAGCAAGTTTTGCACCGACATTATTTCCTGCTCCAAAGCCGCGATTTTCTATCTGTTTAACTAAGCGAATGTAGGGGTAATTTGCTGCTACTAATTCAACGCTACCATCACTAGAAGCATTGTCTACAAGAATGATTTCATAGTTAGGTATATCAATAAATTTTTGTATAGAGTTTAAGCAATCTACTAAAATCTCTGCTCCATTATAGTTAACTAAAATAATCGATACTGAAATAGTTTGTTGCTGGTTCATTTTTTTTTGATATTGCTCTTAGCCACTTTAAACATGGGCAACACCTTGGAAATAGAGTTTTGAAGTCGTTGGATATCGAATAAAATTTTAAAAATTAAAATTCGTAGTGCTATGCCTTCAGAACGATATCCTGTTTTGAAACTTTGGTAACAAAGTTTAAGAATACCAAAACCAAAATCTAAGCGGCGATCGTCAAAAGGATTAGACCAGCTTGAGTTTAATTGTTGGTAAAATCTAGCCTGAAATGCTTTACTCAAGTTGCTATGAATTAAATAGCTTTTACCTGCGATACGATATTTTTTCTGGAACCACAGCATCAGTTCAGTGTGAAGGTTACCAGCATTTTTCATTGCTCCCACCACATTAGAAGTATGGAATCTATAGCAGACTAATGGTTGCCGGATATGTCCAATTTTACCTTTTTGAATTGCAACCAATGCTACCCACCAGTCATGATGCCAACCAATTTCATTTTGTTGGGGAAAGGGTATAATATCAGTAATCAGAGAACTACAAAACAACAACGAACACCCGGTGACGACGTTGCGAAGTAGCAATAATTCCACCGTAGCTTTTTCAGGTTGGCGTCCTTCAAAATCCCAAGTAGAATTATTGATACTTTGGTCATCACTGTTTATTAGCTCCAAATCAGAATGAACTAAGACTGAATGTTCTGAGCGTAAAGTTTTGATTAATATTTCTAATTTTTCTGCTTGCCAAATATCATCTTGATCTGAAAATGCGATCGCTGTAATTTCAGGATCTTGAATACAGTATTGTAAACCCCTTTCAAAATTATGGTAATGTCTCAAGTTATGGCTGTGAAAATGACAAACAAATCGTGAATCATTTTCGATATTTTTTTGAATCGCTGTTTGATATTCAGGTTGGGAGCAGTCATCAACAATATGACAAACCCAATTTTGCCAAGTCTGATTTTGAATTGACTGGATCTGTTTCTGAAAATATTCCAGATGAGGATTATAGGTTGCTAAAACAATACCAATTTTTTCTTTATCCTGCATTTAAGTTGAATATATAAGTTTTACTTTTTTATATCACAAAAAATATTTTTTTAGATATATTCATAACTTTTTGCCAAACCTCTAAAATCATTAATATCTGACATTTAAAAGTCTCTTAATTTACCCTGCTATTCCTTATTCTCTCTTTCAAGCTTTAAACTAATATATTTATATTCTGAGGATATATTCATTATGATAAAGTTTTTAACCATTGCCAAGTCTCTTGAATGCCAGTTTCTAGTTGAACACTAGGTCGCCATTGAAGAACAGTATTTGCCTTGGTAATATCAAGAACATTTATAGGTATATCAACTTTTCTTCCCTCTATATACTCCACTTTAAAGTCGTTTTCAATCACTTTACGAATTTTGTCCAGCAAATCATTAAGAGAAACTCCTTGACCGCTACCAATATTAAATATTTTTTCAGTTAAATTAGGATTTTGAACATTATAAAGAGCTTGAACAACATCTAAAATATATAAATAATCCCTAATTATTTCTCCATTTCCCCAAATTTGAATTGGTAAATGTTTCAGGATACGATTCAGAAACACGGTTATAGCACCAAGCTTACCTGTAGGATTTTGTCCAGGTCCATAGGGGTTAGCAATACGAAGAATACTATAGTCAAGACCATGTAAATAGTTATACAAATAGAGATATTTTTCAATAGTTAGTTTAGTAATCCCATAAGAACAAATTGGTTCAGTAGGATGTGTTTCTATAATAGGAAGCTGCTGCGGTAATCCATATACTGTTCCACCAGAGGAAGGAAAAATAATCTTTCTTACAGAAGCTTCAACACAGATTTCTAAAAATTTTAGTGTATTAATCACATTTGAATTTACATCTCCAATTGGATTTTCATTTGATGTACTAGGAATGGTATGGCTAACCAATTGGTAAACAATATCAACATTTTTTAAAGCTATTTTTAATAAGTCTTGATCGTTGAAATCACCATAAATATATTCAACTTCATCAAGAGGTTTTATGTAAGGATTATGTGAACGATTATAGACTCGTATTGATTGTTCTTTTGCCACTAAAAAATTAGTGAGATGTGAACCAATAAACCCATTTCCTCCAATAATTAGAACAGGCATAAATATAATTAATCTAAGAATTTGCTATTTTTCAATAAAACTTAATTTTCTTGGCTGCGTATAAACACATTTTTAACAGCAATAAACCTTCTTTAAAGTGTTGAATATTAGAGCGCCCATAGGTTCTGGGGTAATAACGGACAGGAATATCAGAAATATGTAAATTTAGCTTAGATGCTCCAAACAACAAGTCAAAATCTCCAAAAGGATCGAAATCGCCAAAGTATTTACGATTGTCAGCAATTTTTTGATAGTTAACTTTGGATATAGCTTTCGTTCCACATAAGGAATCTTTAATCCGGTTATCAATTAGATAAGAAAGTAAAAACGCAAAGAAACGATTTGCCAAAAGATTTAATAAGGGCATAGCCTCCTTGGAACAAGGATAGATCAAACGACATCCATTGGCAAATTCACATCGATTTGAGGCTAAAGTTTCAAAAAAGTGTGGCAAGTCTTCTGGGCGTACAGTTAGATCAGAATCTAGAATGATTAGGATATCGCCAGTAGCGATCGCAAATCCTTCTCTAACAGCATTCCCTTTTCCTCTTTTTGTTTGTTGAAGAATTTTAATATCAATTGTTTCGCCGTACTTAGCTTGTACTTTTTGAATTTCATCCCAAGTATTATCCTGAGAGTGACCTTCAATAAAGATAATCTCTGTATGTTCACCCATTTTAGGAAGGCGAGTAACACAGCTTTCTATATTTCCTGCTTCATTCCGTGCTGGAATAATAACAGAACAAGTTTTTAGTCTGTTTTGATATTTAATTCTAGACTCATAAGGACTTAATCGAGCCACAATAAAGTTCACTAAACCGAGTTTATTAAATACTGGCAAGGGACTGATAAAACGGTTCAAAAATGGTGCTATTATGGGAAATTTTTTAGGTAAAAGTACCTTAGAACCATGCTGGATTATCTCAAAACCGGATAATTCTAATAAGTTACTTGTATCCTGATAACTTAACCAGTTAAGAGGAACAGTTGGCATTTTTTGCTTTAGAAAAAGGGCAAGTTGGAGAATAGGATTCCAGACAGGGTTATGAAAGCTAATAATTAAACGTGTTGAATCCGTACAAACTGAGCGAATTTGCTTAAAAGCTTTTTGAATATCCTCAAAATAGCTAATAGTATCTGACAAGATTACATAGTCAAAAGTTTCCTCTGTTTCTGTATCCTCTATGTCAGCTGTTTTAAAGTATAAATGAGGAAACTTTTCCTGGGCAGATTGACACACTTCAGGGACAATCTCAATACCTACACCATAACTCGGTTGAACTGCATTTAATAATGAACCTGTACCTGCACCAATCTCTAAAACTCGTTGTCCTGATGGTACTAAAAATCGATACAGAGACTCAATACTCTCATAGTAATAACGATTTTTTTTATGCCAATATTCCAGGTTGTAATTGTTTGTTTGAAGAGATGATTTGCTTAAATTTTTATGAGAAATTGAAGGTAAAAAGTTCATTGATAGTCAATTGTTAATTTTTTGATTTATTCGGATTAGCGTTGAGCATAAATTTGGAGAGAACCTCCAATTTCTTTAATCACTGGAATATTGCTGAGGAAATGACTAAATTTTTGAAAGAATGGAATCAAACTGTCAGGAACACCCGGATGTAAAAAGTCAAAAGGTTTGACCCATATTCGACTAAAACCATTGCGTTTGAGAATAGAATCAATTTGCCATCGGAAAAAGGCTGTTTCATCAGGGGAATTTTGCAAGGCACGCCCAATAAACTTAATATTTTTCTCTACAGCAATTTGAGGATTGAGCATATTGGGTTCGGTAAAGAAGAAAGATCCCCCAGGTTTCAGGACTCGCAGCATTTCTGGGAGTGCAGTTATTAAATCAAAATGATGAAGAACAGCATTCCCTACAATTGCATCAAATGTCCCATCAGGAAAGTCGAGCTTGTTAATATCCCCCACTACTACTTTGGCTTTGGGAAATTCAATTAGGCGTTCGTTGGCGATCGCCACTTGATTAGGCGAAATCTCAACCCCAACGATAGTAGCACCAGAGGTAGCCAAACGTTTTGTAAACTCAGCATTGCCAGCACCAGGCTCAAGCACAACTTTACCAGGGCTTAAACCACCGTAACGGATAGCTAATTTGGCTCGTTCGTCTAGGCGAAGCTGCCCTGCTTTCGTAATTGATCCCCACCAAACACTGCCCAAATCTGTCGCTAAAGCATTAAAATGTTCTCTTTCGCGATCGCTCCGACTATTCACGCTCATAATTTAGTCTTTCCTAACCATTGTGAAAACCATATAAGCCCACCTATGAGGAGGGGTTATTTTGCTAAACAAACGAATCATCTGTGTAAGCAAACCACAAATTAGCTTACTCTCAGCCAGCTTTGGCAAGCCGAAATTATGATGTAGTATAAACCGAAAGAAGTTCCAAGGTTCTACAAATTTAGGTGCAAGCCCAGAAGTTTCTAGATTGTCTATTTGTTGAATTAACCTAGTAATGCGCTTTGGAGTAGACTTTATCACATATTTTTCAGCTTTAACCAACTTGCCAAAAACCCAAACGACAAAATTTAGACCGTTTGATTCAATAACAACAACCTGTCCCCCCACTCTGGTGAGCCGAGTCATCTCCTGAATCAGTTTAATTTGCTCAGATGGATTAATATGATGAATTACGTCTCGGCAAAAAACTAAATCAAAAGATTGATCAGGAAGCTGAACATTAGTCGCATCACCTACCATAAAATGAGCATCAAGAAAGTTTTGTTTAGCTAGTTCAATTTCCTCATAATTAATATCAATACCAGTAAAGGCAAAATTGTTACCAATAGCTTTCAGGTTAAATAAATTGCTACCAGTGCCGCATCCTACTTCCAAAACTTGAGAATCTGGGATAATGGGCAAATAGTTTAACAGTTTTCGTTCTGCCTTAGAAATAAATGCGTTTTCGGTTTGCCATCTAAATCGTTGTTGACAAGACTGAGCAAAATAATCGTCTTGATCTCTTGTAAAAAACTTAGACATTGTTAATTTGTTGTATATCTTGACTCTGACTATTTATTGGCTTTGATTCATATCTAGGTTAAGGAGTAAACGATGCTTGTTCCAATCACTTGGGCCACGATCAGTAACCAATAATGTAGACTGTGGTAAATAAATACCTAAACCAATAGCTTTTGCGCCATTAAGTTGATTAGCTTTAATTTTTACTGTGTCATGCCAAATTGTACCTTTAGTGACCATGTTTTTCGCATCATCTTGTTCATAGTCTGCCTGAGATATGATATTTTGTGATGCATCAAGAATATGAACAAAATTAAAATATTTCAAAGGCTGATCCTTTAAGCTTTGCCAAACAAGCTCGATTGTTAAGCCATCTTCTGTACGCTTAGTAAAAGCCCCCAACAGAATAAACTGGTTACTAAAACCAATATCTCGAAATTCAGGATAGCTTTTATCTATTAGCGTCTTTGCTGCATCAGCATTTATCCATTTGGCCGGATTAGCATTAAGAAAAACCTGTCTCCATTTATATTTACTTCTTAATTCATTCAGAGCCTTCTCAAGTTTTACGTTGTCAATAATTTTTAACAACCTTAATGATGTCTCAGATTCAACAACTAAACCGGCATTATCATAATTGATAGTACTTAACCAAGCATGAAAAAGATTAGTTTCAATAGCAAAGTCAGGCACTTCTGTATTTTTAAGGATGTTAATTCCTTCCAGTTGGTTTTTGATTGGATTATCTATCAGCAAATAATCGCTCGAAAGTATCTCAGAAAATCTAAAAGTAGATTCAGTAATCCAATTTAGTGGATATTGAAGATTAAAAGAGTTCAGATGAGGATACAACATTTTCTCATACAAACCAACACCTCCAAATATACCAGTTATATAACCTGTGCCTACAGAATAAACATTTAAATCAACTTTCTTTTTATTAGCATCTTCTAGCAATGATTTAGCTTGCTTTATCTCATTAGCTAAAGAACCAGAGGTGAGGTTAACACCTAAAATACGTTGTAACTCAATCGGCGGATTAGAAGTAAGTAAAAATAACAATAATAACATTGGAAAAACCAATGGAAATATCATAATTTTGAAATATTTATGAGATATTTCACTACATAAAATTTTGATTCTTGGAAATAATAAGACAATACAAATTAGAGCAAATGGGAAAAAGTAACGAATTTGTGATTGGTGAGTTCCTAGCAACCAAAACCATAAACCAATTAACAAAACACCCAATGCACTGATTAAATCTACTGGTAATGCTTTGAAAGACTTGATATTAGACTGCTTGCTTATACCCCAAAAACTAAATATTACACTCAAAAAAATGAATGTCAACCAATGCCAACCAAAAGACACGTGTATTTGTGCAATTAAAACTTGCAAATAATCTTTATCAAAAATTGATTCTTGCTTTAATATTTTTACAGCATTTCTACCATAAACCATGTTTCTAGTAGAGAAATAATGAGATGTTAAAGATAATAATAATCCAAGTACATAAACGAAAAAAAATGTACTTACACTTAAGATTAAATACTTACGAGTACTAATATTTCGTTGCCATTTATATTGGACAATCGCATATATTGCCCAAACAAAAAAAATGGTAGCCATCACCAAACCACCTGATGGCTTAATAAATAAACAGAATGTACTGGTAATAATTCCAGCAAACGTTAACCGCATAGAGGCTTCCTGAACACCCCGTATAACTAAGGCTGTTGCTAGAGCTGCTACAGAGGCAATAAAATTATCTACAAGTCCCCAGTATGTAGGCGAAGAAAGTCTGCTGTCTATACTCGGTTCAAAATGATAAAATAAGGGGAGCGTAGCAAACGCCAAACATAAAGCGACTAGTAACCATTGGTCTTTTAAAGTTACACAATAAGGCTTTGCAATTATCCATAGCGCTGCTACAAATAAAATAATGGGTAAAAAGATAGATCGAAAGAAAAATTCATCTGGATTATCCGAGAAACCAAACGGATAGGACATTAAAATCGTTCCGGGAGGTCTTGTTGTCGGTTCAATATTGAGAGGAGAAACCCAAGTCTGAGGTTCAAGAAATTGAAATTTTTGAACTGCATCCCAAAAGTTTTTAGCTTTCTGTGCATAAGTAAATGAGTCCCAGATAGGGGTTTGCTTGGTTAAGGAAATATGCTGAAATAGTAAAATTCCTAGCGTTGCTAAAGTTAAAACTAGAATTAGTAAAGGTAAATATTTTCTTTTCATAAATACATGGTGGGGAAGGATAAATAGATATTATTTATGACTATTTTTTTAGCATTATTCCCATTTCAATAAATAATGATTTTTAACAAGAATTAAAAATCCATTGATTTTAGTTACACCACATTAACTAGTGATTTATATTTAATAACAGTTTAAGTATCTATGTTAGAGGCTTGAGAACTACAATAGCTTGCCAATTTTTACAATTGTTGTGTGTATCAATTTAATGCACAGATTTAATACTTTTTCCACGTCATCGATTATCAATGAAGTTAAAAAAGTAAAACTGCTGTCTCACAAAGGTTTCAGCTTAGGCATTCCTGTTGCGACAAAAATGGATAAAGTCGAGCTTAGAAGCTGTAATGGAAATATTCATTCTTGTGACTATGCGGTGTATGAATTTATTTAAGCCTATTTTAGACTTTGATAAATATACTCCAGATCATTAATATATTGAAACATTGTTTTGCTAGGATGTAGTTGAATATTACGTTGTAGATTATCAATTAACACTGGCTCGTCTAAACATCGCTGCATTTGTTGAGCAAGATGACAATAGTCACCCAGTGCAAATAATAATCCATTGTGTTCATCTTTTACTAGCTCAGACATACCTCCCAAATCTGTGGCAATTACTGGTAAACCTAGGTGCAATGCAGCATATATAACTAAAGGGGTGTTTTCATACCATCTGGATGGTACTACTAAAAAGTCCACCTCTGCAAGCACATTGGCCATTTGTGAGGCTGGAAATGTCCCCGCAAAAAATATATTAGGATTGCTAGCTGCTAAATGCTGAAGATGCTTACTGTAACTGGGTAAATGGCTTAGGTTTCCATAAATTATTAGTTTGGCTTTTGATGACTGCTGGAGTCGTTGAAATGCTTGAATCAGCAAATCTGCACCTTTGTGTGGAGAAAGAGTACCAATAAAACCGAAATTTACGGTATCTCTTGGTTGCGATCGCTCTATTTTTGGTAAGGGTTCAATGCCGTAGGGTAATTTGATTAATTTATCACAAGGTAGACCATTACGAGTAAATATTTCCCGCATCAAATCAGTAGGAACGATAATCAAGTCTGCGAAATTTACATGCTCAAGTATCCTCTGTTGGCGTCTAGGTAAAGCTTTTAAAGCATTCACAGCCTTAGATGTTGCTAATTTTGAGTGTAAACTAGAAGCGATCGCCATTCCTGCTTTCAGCACCTCATCTGGCAAATGGCGACTCCACTTGATAATTTCTGGTTGAGAACTATTATTCAAATAGCAGCGCAAGCATTCTACACCATCTGTATCTGGCCCCTGACATAACTGATTATTATATTTAAGTAACTGAATGGTTGGACAAACCAGCCAAAAGTCTGTAGCAGAATAAACTACAGCTATTCCTATAGATTTAATTGCCGGAATCACTTCAGTGGAGAGAAGCAAGCAATGATTAATATGTACTAAATCTGCTTGCCAAGCTTCTAAAAAACTCAAAATTATCTCCACTTGTCCTACAGACTTAAAATCACCTACAATGGGATACTTCTTTTGAGGAGTTATGCAAATCCTCAAAACAGTTACACCTTCATATTCATCTTCAACGCTAAACTTATCTGAAGTTCCTACTTGCAAAGATGGCTCACTACAAACAACTGCAACATCATGTCCTCTTTGCATTAACTCTCGCGCCATCTGCAAAGTTAAAATTTCTGTGCCGCCAGAGTATTTAGGAAGAAATTGATGCACCAAGATAGCTATACGCATGATTGCAATACATCTTGATAAACTTTGATAACTTCTTGAGTCATTATCTTCGTTGTTCGTGGGTATTCAGTTGTTTGCGACATTTTTAATGATGTCTCTGGATTCTGAATAATTTTTTGCATTATTTGCTCTAATTCCTGGACATCACCCATTTTAAATGTGTATCCATTTTTGCCTTCTTCAACAAATTCTGTCATTCCTTCTACATCTGAAACTATCACAGGTGTATGACTTGCCAAAGAATTTAATAGAACGAGCGGACTATTTTCATACCAACGGGATGGAATTACTAAGAAATCTAGATTAGAAAATATTTTTAACATTTCTTCTTTCGGAAAAGTCCCGCAAAATTTTACACTATAACCATTTGCTTTTTTATGTAAATTAAGCGAGTAATCTGGATCTTGCTTTTCTGAACCGAATAAATATAATTCTGCTGCTCCATAAGGAAGACGGCAGAAAGCATCAACTAATATATCTACTCCTTTATGAACTGTCATCTGTCCAATAAAACCAAACCTTATCGGTGCATTTATTGGTCGAGTTGATATTGTCAATATTGGCAAATCAATACCAAATTTGATGTCATAAATGGGTGCCGTTAGCCCATTCCGCACATAAGCTTTACGGAGAAATACAGTCGGAGCAATTACAGCTCGATAATAACGATAGTAATAACTTAAAAGGTCAGGCCTACAAGTTACATCTAGTACGGTTCCAGCAATTACTCCCCGTTGAAAGCCAGGAATTTTAATTAATAAATTTAGTGCTTTTGCTGTTATGAGAGACTGAGGATATTGCCCTACATAACGTTCTGCTAAAGTTGCTGTTGAAAAACTACTCCTTGCTTTCAACAAACACGCCAAGCAATTTGTCCTTTGACGGTTAGGCCCAAGACATAGAGAACCATCAGCTGCTTCTAATTTATTATTAAAGCAAAAACCATAAAAATCTGTTAGTGTCGCAACTGTAGGAATTTGCAGTTCATTAATTACTTCTAAAAGAATAGCAGTATGATTAATCAGGTGCGTAACATGAACAATATCTGGCTGAATATCAACTAATAGTTGTCGTAATAATTGACCTATTTCTGGTTGATAATAAGTATCTTTAATTCGCGTATTGGGAATATAGTTTTTATCTATACAATAAACAGGTAGACCATCATATTCATAATATGTAATGACATTATCAGTCTTTGGTTCACCTGAAAATCTTGCAGAAACTATTATTGGTTCATGTCCTAGTTTTTGCAAGTTTATTGCCAAGTCTAATGTGTAAGTCTCTGTACCATAGAAATGCTCTGGAAAAAAGCAATGAACAAATATCGCAACCTTCATAAATTCTCCTGTAAAAGCTCACTGTAGAGGCTGCTATAGCTTCTAATCATTGCTTCTACAGAAAACAATGCCTGTGCCCTTTGGCGATTTGCAGAACCAATTTTTAGTCGTTTCTCACGATTATCTAATAAATCAATAATAATTTCAGCTAGTTTACTGCTATCCCCAGGAGGAGCAAGTAATTCATTATTATTAATAATTTCTGCGATTCCTCCAATGTTATAACCAACAACTGGAATACCCATATTCATTGCAAAAGGGCTAACTTGTCCAAAGCTTTCTTTCCATACTGGTGCAACAAAAATACTCATTTTTTCGTAGAATGAAGGTAATTCTTCATAGGCAACATAGCCTGTAAAAGTAAATTTATCAGCAACTTTTGCTTTGTTCACAGCATCTTTATAAACTTCTAAAAAAAGCCCACCACCAACAATTAATATTTTTGTTTTTGGTCTTTTTTGAGCTACCTTAATAAATACATCAATAGAATTTTCATTTAGCTTATCTGCTTCTAGACGATAAACCATACCAATGCAATCTTTTGGAATACTTTTCTGGTTCTCTCTAGAAAACATATCAAAATTAGAACCAGGATAAATAGTCAAATGTTGAGAATGATCTAGTCCAAATGTATTTTTAACATAATTGCTTACATAGACGTATTTGTGACAAATATTACTAAAGTAAGGTTTTACAGGGGTATTAATATTTTCTACGACTCTGCAATTATTGTATTTTTGAACAGCATTAAATACATTTTCATACCAAGGAGTATCACAATCTCCCCAAAAATGTATATGCACTATTTCAGGACGAAACTGGTTTAAATATGATAAAATATCTTGTTCTACAGTCAAATTATGAATAGTTAATCCAGTATAACTTGGAGGATTAGGAATATAACTTGTAACTACTTCCTGTTCATAAATATGACCAAGGTGTTCAATTAAATCAATTACAAGACGTGAGGAACCTCCAGTCATAAAATTTGCGATCGCATGAACTATACGAGGTCGATTTGACTGAGGAGCCTGCAATATTTTAACTTGATAGGCTGTTGATGAAACAGTGGGATTTATAAGATTTACAACACTATTAGGCTTTTTCACAAAACCCAAAAAACTTTTTAGCTTAAACCACTGGGTTCGCATTGTCCAAAATTTGCTACTTCGTATTGCGGCAATAGTAGTTTTTAGATGTTCTACTTCAGCTTCAGATTGTTGCAATTTAGACAGCATCGTAGCTTTTAATTGCTCTACCTCAGGTTGAGTTTGTTGTAATTTAAATAACATTGTAGCTTTTAATTGCTCTACCTCTGTTTGAGTTTGTTGTAATTTAAATAACATTGTAGCTTTTAATTCATCTACTTCTGCTTGAGTTTGTTGCAGAGAGAGTATCTTAGCTTTTAATTGCTCTACCTCTGTTTGAGTCTGTTGCAATTGAGGTTGTTGTAATTGAGACAGCATTGTAGCTTTTAATTGCTCTACCTCTGCTTGAGTCTGTTGCAGTTTAGACAGCATTGCGACTTTTAAATTTTCGACCTCTGCTTGAGTCTGTTGCAATTTAGACATGGAAATTGCTTCTCCATACTGAGAAATAGTCAATTTGTAAAGAAAATCTGATATCTTGCTTTTGTCAAGTTCAAATTGACTCGTGTCCCAAATAGGATACATCGAATCTACTATATCTAGAAATTGTTTTGTTAAATCTGAATTGACGTTATCAATGAAACTTTGTAGTTCGTCTGTAACATAATTTCTTAGCGGTGGTGGAAACAGACCTTCTTCTTCATTACAATTTTCTAGACATTGTTGTAAAACTTTTGGTGTATGGTAGAGTTCATAATGCCTTCGAGAATAAGCCGCTTGTTCCTTCAAAATCTCAGGAGTTAATGCTTGTAAATAACTATATAACTCATCGGGTTTTTGCCAGAAAAAAGCTTCTGGATAAACGATATCAATCCCACTTAGTACACGAGAATTATAGTTTTTATGCCCAATAAATGGTGTACCTGAACCCATGATTTCAATAGATGCTCTGCCACCACCTAAAGGAAAAGAATTAATATAAACATCTATCTTTTGCTCATGTATAGCCTGCCATAAACTTTTTACCCAAGGAATATAAATGAATGATTCTTGGGCAATACCTCTTTCTTCTAAACCTCGCCGAATTTGCTCCAAACTGTAATGCGATAGTTCCCCAATGTGTATATGTGTTCCTTGGGTAACATCTAGAATTTTTGCAACTTCTTCAATATAGCTGTATTGATAATTTTGCTCAAACTTGTTACCACTACCTGAAGAGCAAGTTCTGAGTTTGGCATTTGCTATAAATGGTAATTCAGTTGAACGTGTCCCGGAATCTTCAACTACCAAAGGTATATATATAGTATTGGCAACACCCAAATTATGCCGACAGTTGTAAAAACCAAAAGCGTGTGGATCAATATGTTTTGCGTGAGATAAATATAAGCCTAAACACAGTTGATGATCGCAGTGATGGTAAAAAATTAATTGTTGGGCAAGATTGGGTTGTACAGCTGCAATAGCTACAGCATCTTGCCAATGATTGAACAAAAACACCTGACTTAATTGCTTTTCTGCTAACTGATCTTGCAACCAAAGAAGTTTCTCTAGCAAGCTACTTTGTGGGGCCCACTCGATTTGTACATTTAGGGATGAAAACCGATTTAAAATAATTTTACGATTAACTGTATTAAATATATCTGTAATTAAAATTATATGTTTTTTATGTGGCTGCGCTTTAATCAAATCTTCTAAGACTGCGGTGTGTCCACCTGTTTTATAAAGTTCGGTAGCTATATATATAATGTTTTCGTTGTTATTATTAGAGTGTGAGTCGATTGTCAATAGTCGTTTTTGATATTCTAAAGCTTTAGCACCAATCTGCTGGCATAGTTTATCTAAGGTTGCCGAACCAAATACTTTAGCTGTGGCTCGCTCATCTCTAATAATTTTTTCAACAAAGTTAATAAGGAAACGCAGAGGACTTTCTAAATCTCCCGATTTAATATATTCAGCTACTTTAGATTCTATATTCAAAATATAATTGTTATACATAAATACTACAAAATCGCTAAAATCAATTGACTGCTAAATTTAATACAAATATCATCCCCAAGAAAAGGATTTTGGAAAACAAAATAAGGATCGTAACCACATACCATCCAAGTTTCTTGATTTTTTAAATCTATATGTATCTGATGCTGATTAATTGAGTTATCCCCTGGATTACAGTTTATTCTCTCCAATTCCAATGCTTCTGTTTCTTGAAGACGGATAATTTCAAAGTTAGGATTTTTATGGAGAGAAAATAAAAAGCCAGGGTCTATCCGTAAGTATTTCGGTGATTTGGATAACCTAACTTTAATATCAATAAGCTCACCAAATCCAACAATGGTTGAAACTAATAAGCTGTGAGATTCCTGAAAATCTAATGTATCTGCATATAATAGTTGCAAAGTGAATTGAACGTTGTTTAGCTGTTTTTCAGATAAAATTTTAGTAACTAATGACGACGAGTAAAAATTCACTTTAAAAATCCTTGTTGAAATAACTTACAATTATTGATACTTGCTCCTCTGTGAGATGGGGATGTAGGGGTAAACTCAGGACTTCCTTGGCTAGTTGTTCTGCGATCGCAAAACTTCCTTCATGCCATCCACTACCAATATAAGCACCTGACAGATGGGGTGGAATTGGATAGTGAATCAGTGTACCAATGCCAGCTTGGCGCAAATGTTGCTCTAGTCCGTATCTTTTGGGGTGACGTACAACAAATAAATGCCATACTGACTCAGCCCAGTTAGGTACAAAAGGCAAGGTTAGGTTAGCAGTTTTGACTAGTCTTTGCAAGTATTGTTCCGCTATGTAAACGCGACGAGAATTCCATTCATCTAGTTTAGTTAGTTTCACTCTCAAGAATGCCGCTTGCAATTCATCCAGTCGGCTATTGTAACCCTGAATTTCATTTTCGTACTTTACACGGGAACCATAATTACGCAGTAAGCGAACTTTATCAGCTAAATCTACATCGTTAGTTGTTACTGCTCCTCCATCGCCGATCGCTCCCAGGTTTTTGGTAGGATAAAAACTGAAACCTGCTGCATCCCCCAAACTACCTACACGACGATCCTTAAATCGTGCTCCATGAGCTTGAGCAGCATCTTCAATCACTTTGAGATTATATCGGTGTGCGATTGTGTTTATAGCATCCATGTCTGCTGGTTGACCATAAAGATGCACTACCAAAATAGCTTTTGTGCGTTCAGTAATTGCAGCTTCAATAAGTTGAGGATTGATATTATACGTTTTCTCATCTGGTTCCACTGGTACAGGTGTTGCTCCAGCGTAGGAAACTGCTAGCCAACTGGCAATATAAGTGTTGGTTGGCACAATTACTTCATCACCATTACCGATGTTCATTGCTCTCAAGATGAGATGCAAAGCATCTAAACCATTACCTACACCAATGCAATATTTTGTTTGGCAGTAAGCAGCAAATTCAACTTCAAAAGCTTCGACTTCTCTACCAAGAATATACCAGCCAGCTTTCATGACTCGTTGGTAAGCCGCATCAAGTTCTTCTTGAAGTTCCAAATAGGAAGCCTCAAAATTGAGAAAAGACACTCTCATTATTGCTCACCCCGGACAGATGTTAAAAACCCTTGATAATCTCTGTAATAATCAGTTTCATCATAAATGGTGGAAGCTAAAACCATGCATACAGAACCAGAAGAGAAGTTATTAAGTTCTCGCCATATCATAGGGCAAACATAAAGACCATAATAAGAACGGTTTAAGTGGAAGCTTTTTTGCTGAGTTCCATCATCTAAGACAACATCAAAGCTACCAGACATGGCGATAAACAATTGTTGTAATTGCTTATGAGCATGACCTGCTCGTTCTGCACCTCCAGGTACATCGTATAAGTAATAAACTCTCTGAATTTCAAAAGGAATATGTCTCCCACCTTCAATAAAAGTAAGGTTGCCACGAGGATCGGTAATTTTGGGAAGAGTAATCAGTTTACAGCTCTCAACGCCCATTTATACATCATCCTCTTAAATTCATTTCGTAAAATTCATGCACTACACCACTAGCTCCAAATTCGGATTTAAATTGATAAAGACTAGTATTAAGATATTTACCTTCATTTTCAGTGCTGATGCCAAAACTAAAATAACGTTTACCTAAATCTTTAGCTTTGTCAATACAGATTTGAAAAATTGCATCTAGCAGACCCAATTGATAACCTTTGGGACTTGAAGCTATGTATTGGGCGTGTACTACTTGTGGAGATAAAAATAAGACAACACCTCCCAGTATCTGAGTTCCATACAAACCAACAATAAACTCAATATTATTTGGAAACAATGAATATAAATGAATAATTTCTTTGGCTGAATGAACAGGCTGCACCCCATATCTTTTAGCTAAATTATCTTCTATAACTGACCAAAGATGCCCAGCCAATTCAAAGCCAAAATCTACTTTAATTTCGTTTTTTTGAGCTTTCTTGAGTCCTCGCTTTCGTCGTAGGCTTGGCTCTGGTTGATTAGTCAGATCAATAGCACAGGAAAGATCGCAACGATAGCGCACTGCGCCCATACGAAAAAGTGCATACAAATCATCAGCAGATGGTACTTGATGGTAAATGTTTGGCACTACCTTATATCTAAGTGCTTCAAATCCATGACTAGCATAGTAATGCCGCAGTGCTTTAAAAGCCTCAAGCATATTTGCACCGCGTAAACTACCTGTATGCAACAAACCACCGTAAGTTATGCCAGGATGACTAACTACTCTTTTACTATTAGATGGATCTATCGCTGCTGGAAATAAACCGACTAGTCGATTTTTCTCATCCTTAATAATTAAGGATACATCCTGAAATCGATCAGCATGGTAGGAAAGATAGCGACGAGTTTGGAGGAATGTAGCCATTGGTGCGGTAGCTAAAAATTCATCCCACATAGCAAAGTTATCTTCGGAGTAAGGGAAAATTTTTAGAGAACTATTGTCTGCTACATACTCCTCAGCTATATCCATAGTAATTTGTCTCTCACTCCTGTAAGATTGCAACTCCAAATCCTGTTTCTCCGTAGTTATTTCCGTTGTAAAACATATAAGTGCCGTATTTTGTTTTTTGGATGCACGCCATACTAATCATTTGTGAATCCCAACCACTATCAGACACATCAATACCAACTTGCTGATCTTTACGCAGCCAGGTTTTACCATCTTGGGATTCAGCATATCCTAATCGATAGCCCTTGCTGATATAACGGATGGAATACCACATTTTGTATTGACCATCTTCTTTAATTACAAACGGCCTACCAAATCCATATTCATCTTCATTAGCTAAATCTAGACAGACAGTACCTTGTTTCTCCCAGTCGGTTTGATTTTTCGATTCTAGGTAGCGCATATTGTAGCTAGGAACTTGTTTACCATTAACATCAATCCATTTGCTACCAGCTATATACCACATTTTCCAATGTCCATCTTCAAGATGAACATGAGCTGCTGTACGTACAAAAAGTTCGCGATCGCTTCTCTCCAAAATTGGTACTTGGGAATATCTTTGAAAACTTTCACCATTATCCTCACTAATTGCTAAACCCATCAACAAGAAGTAGCGAACTTTTATACCTAATTGCCAGCCTACATAATATAAATACAAGCGCTCTTGATATTTTAATAAGCAAATAGGTGTAACACCATTATCATCAAAGGTACCTGGTTGACCAATATCTAACACAGGTTTATCAGAAACTTGTAATATCTGAAGTGGGTTTCTTGCTTCAAGATCGACAAATCCAACACGTCCAACTTTATGACTATCTAAAAATGCTACATAAACTCTGATCCTTTCCTCATCTAGCATCATGGAAGTAGGAATATAAGCATGGGAAATAGCCCAGTCCTTTTCCCCGTTAGCTACATAGACTAATCCCAGTTTTTTCCAAATCATTAACCTACTCCGGTAGTTTGAAGAAGCGATAAGTGGTTAGCTTTGCAGGTTCTATATGTGGTATACGGTAAATTTCTCCTAATTTTGTATCTTTAGTTATAGTCACATTAGGCCCAATCCAGCAATCTCTCTCAATTTTGAGATTGTTGCTGATGGTTGAATTTACACCGAAAAAACAATTTTTTCCCACCTCAACAAAACCAGAAATCACGACATGGGAGGAAAAAAAACAATTATCTTGAATAATTGAATGATGCCCAATATGATTTCCACTCCAGAGAATCACATTATTTCCTAATTGCACAAATGCTTGAACAACATTATTTTCAAATATAAAACAATGCTCCCCTAATTTGACATTTCTCCAGATAAAAGCTTTGCTGCTGATGTAGCTTGCTAGGCTATATCCTTTATCTTTAGCCTGCTTGCATAGCCTAGTTCTTAACCGATTTAACTGGGTATAGACAATGGCTACAAATATCTCATATTCACGGGGACTATAAACTTCTTCTATGGATTCAAAGGGAACTACAGGTATTCCAAATAAACTATTTTTCTTGAGATAATCTTTTTCTACGCTAAATGCTACTACTTCGTATTCTGAATCATAAGTAAAATGCTCATAAGCAACTTCAGCAAAAGCACTGTCACCCACAATTATTAATTTGCGATTTTTATTTATTTTCATAACTTAAATCAAGGTTTTCTAATGAGAATATCTTCCCGCCTATTTGCCATCGGTAAATCTGATTTTTGAGGTAAAATATAGGTATCAAAGCCTTGATTTCTCGCTCTAGTAACTAAAGCTAAAATTACGGAGTCATCAATTAGATGGTGCTCAATTTTATTAAATGATACTTCTGGCAATTCTTCTTTACCTGTAAAATTTTGGTGAAATTTAATTCCATTTTGGCTACTAAAAAAACGCTTCCTTTTAGATATATTGGGTATATCTCCTATTAGCATCTCCCCGCCATCAGACATTAATTCAAGGGAGCTATCCAAAAAATTCCATATATTTGACTCAACAAAGATATAATGTAGTACGCTATAAGTTAATATGACATCCACTTTACCTCTATATTTATTAAATAAATCATTACAATCAGGGTAATAACCAATAATTTTTTTTATAAATGGTTCATTTGGTAAATGAGATAGCATTTCATCTGAATCAATTAGAATCAAAGTGTGTTCATTTTTTCGACATAAATCAATCAGCATGAGAGGTAATTCACTACAACCAGGCCCAATATCAAGAACCACTTTATTCTGTGTATATAACAAGGGCAATTTGCTAATAATATCCTCAAATATAAAATGCTCTTTACCTTGTCGATAAGAGTTAGGAAAACCTATTTTTTCATAGCAGCTTAAAGAATCATCTTTTGCCATTTTCCGAAAATCGCCAAATGACAAATTAGCAAATCTATTGTAATCATTCATGTTTGAGTAATTTAATATTATGAATTGATCATGAGTGAGTGTAATTCAAAGGATTGGTTATTTTTAAAAAATCAAATTCTACATTTGCATACACCATACCTGGAAAACGATCTAGTGGATCTTGTGCTAAATTGGATTGAAAAACAAGAGCATTTTCTATAATATCTATAAAAATATGTTGTTGATTGATAAATACAGGTAATTCTATGCCAATTGTAATAGTATATACTCCGCAGTTTAAAATATTTGTACCTTTTATTTCGATAACATAAACCTCTCCTGCTTTTGCTGAAGGCATTTCTATTCTCTTAGCTGTGGTAACATAAGCAATCAGCATTTGTCCTTTTAAATCTCTCAATGAATACCCAACACAAAATGAGGGTAGGTCTTTTTTAAAGAGAATAGAAACCTGAATAGTAAAGTCTTCTTTAAAGTCAAGTTGTTCAGTGGGACGATACTTGCTGTTGAGCAGCTTAATATCCAATATTTTTGCACTTTCATCACCGTAGCGGTGAGCACCTTCAGCAAACTTGCCTTCCTGAACAGTAGATACAAATATTTCAGATACAGTAGATTGCCGATCTAAAGTATTATCTTGCGTTGCTTTTTCATTTTGAGTAATAGCTAGAATATTCTTATTTATTAGTTCGACTTGTTGCTTCAACTCCTGATTCATTTCACTGTTAATAATACTTATATAAGTATCTACCACCTCTGAAGCTTTACCAATTTTCAGCAGTTTTCCTTTTTCGAGAAACGCACATCGCTGACAAAGGCTTTTAACTGAACTAGTATCATGGCTAACAAACAGCACCGTTACCCCTGTTTCCATCATCTGCCGCATTCGTGCCATGCACTTCGCCTGAAAAAACATATCCCCTACAGCCAAAGCCTCATCCACAATTAGGATATCTGGGTCAACGTGAATCGCTGAGGCAAAAGCCAACCGGACATACATACCACTGGAATAGGTTTTAACAGCCTGGTCGATAAAATCTCCAATATCAGCAAAAGCAGCAATTTGATGGAAGCGCTTATCCACCTCTTGTCTGGAAAGCCCCATGATTGCCCCATTCATATAGACGTTTTCTCGTCCCGTGAATTCTGGGTTGAAGCCAGCGCCCAATTCCAGCAGGGCAGCAACACGTCCATTCACTTGAACTACTCCACTGCTGGGGGTTAAAGTACCGCAAATCATTTGGAGCAGAGTGGATTTACCTGCACCATTACGTCCAATGATGCCTATAGTTTCACCCTTCATCACCTGGAAGGAAACATCTTGCAATGCCCAAAACTCTTGAGCATAGGTTCTTTCTGGTAATAAAATTTCTTTTAACCGATCAGCTGGTCGAGTATATCGCTTGTAGCATTTCGAGACATTGTTGAGGGAAATTGCAATTTCTTCTCCCATAGTTTTATTATCAATCCTCACAATTTCTAGTTATTAAAGCACCAATGTTTCACAATACATCAGCAAATGCTGTTCGCAAACGTTTATACACATAAAATCCGCTACAAAACGTCACAAATGCAATTATTGAGGCCACTCCCCATTCACCCCAATGTTCAACCTTTCCAACTAAAATTAAATCACGATAAACTTCAACTATGGCTGTCATGGGATTGAGCCAAAATACCATACTTCGCCATTCCTCTGGAATTGACGATGCCGGATAAATAATCGGTGTCAAATACATCCAAATATTTAAAACTACTGCTAAAGTCTGGGGAATATCTCGCAAAAATACCGTTAGTCCTGCTGTTAAATAGCCTAAACCTGCTGTTAATAATAACTGTGTGAGCCAGATCAAGGGTAATAATGCCAAGGTAGGATGTAAAGTATGAGCATTTATTGCTACAAAAAAAATCAACATTATTAAACCAAAAGTACTTTCAACAAACGTTGATAAAATTGGTACTAATGGTAGCAAAGCTAGGGGAAATACCACCTTCTTGACTAAATTATGCTGTTTTACTACTGAACTAGCAGACTGTGTTAAACCCCCTGAAAAAGCAAGCCAAGGAAGTAAACCTGCAAACAGCCATAACCCAAAGGTGAAGTTATTTTCTGGTAAGCTTTTGATACTCAACTTTACCTTCAGCACAACTGAAAATACATAAGTGTAAATTAACAATTGTGAGAGTTGATTTAGCAAAGGCCACAAATTTCCTAAAATAGAACCCTTGTATCGTGATTCTAAATCTCGCCTAACCAAAGTTCTCAGCAAGTCAAACTTTGTCCACCACTTTGGATTGACTGGCAGTATGCGCTTCAGTCTTGCTGCTTTACGTACAAATCCTTGCATTGTTTGTAATAAATCCTGCTTCCTTGTTCACTACTCATACACCCAATTTCTCTTTATAAGGCTTCATAGCCATGAGAGTAACCTTGTCTTCTTTGGAGAATACATCATTAACTATAAAATCGTACCGAAATTATGTTGGCAACGCTGCTTTCTTTTTTTGCTTAACTCAAGCTATCTGGATTAATTCCCTGCGATCGCAAATATTCTGCCAATCGCTCTGCCCGTTGATATTCTTGTTCAGCCCGTTGATATTCTTGTTCAGCCCGTTGGCGTTCTTGTTCAGCCCGTTGGCGTTCTTGTTCAGCCCGTTGACGTTCTTGTTCTGCTTGTTCTTTTCGCGTAGACACCCAACCGGCTGAATTATACCAACGCAGCCACAAACCTGTTGTCTGTTGATAAGAACCTTGCCAAAGACCCAATCCGAGTTCTAACTCTTCCAACCATAAGCGGTTCTCTGGTAAAGATATTGCTTCATAGCGAGTGCCTGTGAGTTTAAAGGCACGCAAATGATTTTTATAGCGATCATAGACAATGTAGTAAGGAACCCTCAAAATGCGTTCGTATACTTCCCACTTGGTTGGAGGTCGGTTTACTTCCCGCAGTGTTTTTCCTAAATCTTCTTGTTCTGTACCTGGTGAAAGTAATTCAACTATTAAAAATGGATCAATTCCTTCTTGCCAAATTACGTAACTTAAGCGTAGGTCTTGCTGTTGGCTAGCACTAGGTAATCCTAAAACCATATACCAGTCAGGACGCTTGTACCACAAAGTATGGCGGGGATCATAGTAAAGATTTAAGTCGCTAGCAAGTAAAATTTCCTCAGATGGATAAGTCAAAGGCTGACAAGTTTCACTGAGTAAATCAGCCTGAATTCGGTGAAATTCATCTGGCAAACCTGATTCCCCAACTAATTCACTGGGTAAATCATACATCGTAGGCATGGTTTCCTGTGGCGGACGCGGTGGATCTGTTTGATACATGACTACTACCTTCGTTGCTTAACTCAAGCTATCTGGATTAACTCCTAACGATCGCAAATGTTCCGCCAACCGTTGCGATCGCATCTGTTCTTGTTTCAAGGACAATTGCGCTTCCAATGCCTCTTGCACTGTGACAAACATGGGTATCGACCTGCTTGGTTGTTGATTTAATTTTAAGCTGTTAGGTCAGGAGTTAGAAGTCAAGAATTGGGAATTTTCTTCTTCATCTCCCTCATCTCTACTGAATTTGTGAGAGCAGAGTCACGGTTTCCGCTACACTGAGACTTGGTTTATTGCATTGTAATCAGGCATGGAAATCGGACAAAAGGTTAAAGTCTATCGTTTGCGCGATCGCGTTTCTCCCCCAGTTGTGAAAAAACTCGGACAAGTGGGTATCATCCAAGGCTACAAAGTCACCGATGGTGGTGGAATCGGTGTAGTGGTGCTCTTTGACGATAATTATTCCACTTGGTTTTTTGAAGATGAAATCAAACCTGTGTAGTTGTGAAAAACTTAGAGCCGGGTTTTTCTTGGCATCTGAATTTTAAAGCACAGGTTGAGAGTCTTTGTTGAGTGCTAAGTTGGAATTGAAAAGCTCGGCGGTGAAAATAGGAATCAAGTAATGGCTCTAATATTGACATTTTTGGGCAAAGGCGGCACCGCTCGTACCAAAATTGCGATCGCCGCCGCCAAATTATTGGCAAGTCAAGGCAAGCGTGTACTCCTAGCAGGACAAGCAGAACCAACATTGTCAATCCTGTTGGGTACTCCCATTGCTGCCGATCCTCAAGAAATCGCTCCCAAGTTACAGGCGGTACAGTTTCAAGCATCTGTACTGCTTGAGCGCAACTGGGACGAAGTAAAGAAGCTTGAGGCGCAATATCTCCGCACCCCCATCTTCAAAGAGGTTTTTGGTCAAGAACTGGTGGTATTACCAGGGATGGACAACGCCCTGGTACTGAATGCTATCCGCGAATATGATGCCAGTGGCAAATATGATGCGATCGTCTACGATGGCACGGGTGACTCTTTAACCTTGCGAATGTTGGGCTTGCCAGAATCTCTGAGTTGGTATGTCCGGCGATTTCGGCAATTGTTTGTCAACTCCGATTTGGGGAAGACGATTACTGAATCGCCCTTGATTCAACCGCTGATTAGCAGTTTTTTCAATGTAAATTGGACAGCAGATAACTTTGCAGCGCCCACTAACCAAGTCAATAATTTCTTAGAAAAAGGGAGAGCCGCTCTTGCCGATCCTAAGCGTCTCGCTGCTTTCTTAGTGACTACAGGAGATCCCCTTGAGGTAGCAAATGCTCGTTATTTGTGGGGTAGCGCTCAACAAATCGGTTTAACTGTCGGTGGTGTTCTGCTTGTGTCTACTGAAACGAATGTCAACCTGTCAGAGGAATTTATACCTCTACCTGTGAGCGTCGTTCCCGACTCGCCAACAGGTGACTGGCAACCATTGATAGACGCCCTACCCAACTTTGAAGCACAAGCGCTACAAGCTCCTAAACCAATTGAAATAGACATCCACAATCGTCAGGTACGCCTATTCTTGCCAGGATTTGACAAAAAGCAGGTCAAGCTTACTCAATATGGGCCAGAAGTCACTGTGGAAGCAGGAGATCAGCGACGCAATATCCCCTTACCCCCGGCTCTGAGTGGCAGACCCGTTGCTGGAGCAAAGTTTCAGAATAATTATTTGATAATTTCGTTTTAATTTAGTTAGGAGTTAGGAGTGAAGAGTTAGGAATAAAACAATAATTCATAACTCCTAACTCTTAACTCCTCACTCTAAAAAAAATAGGCATTATGTCAGAATCAACTCCCATTACCCCAGACCCAAACCCATCTGAGGCATTAGCAAATAATCCCAGTGAGCAAGTAATAGCATCTAGCGATCGCAGTGCGAAAACTAGGCAACTACTGGGGATGAAAGGTGCATCTGCTGGGGAAACCTCAATTTGGAAAATCCGTTTGCAGCTCATGAAGCCGATTACCTGGATTCCCCTAATTTGGGGTGTAGTCTGTGGTGCGGCTTCTTCGGGTAACTATACTTGGACACTGGAAAATGTATTGAAGGTAGCAGCCTGTATGTTACTGGCTGGGCCATTGATGACAGGTTACACCCAAATCCTCAATGATTACTACGATCGCGAAATCGATGCCATCAATGAACCCTATCGCCCCATTCCCTCTGGCGCAATTCCCCTACCCCAGGTAATTATTCAGATTTGGGTATTACTGATTGCTGGCTATGGTTTAGCATTTGTGCTGGATGTGTGGTCTGGTCATGAATTCCCGACAATTACAGCGATCGCAATTATCGGTTCTTTCATCGCCTACATTTATTCTGCACCTCCCCTGAAACTCAAACAAAACGGCTGGCTAGGTAGCTATGCCTTGGGTGCAAGTTATATCACCCTACCTTGGTCTACAGGACACGCTTTGTTTGGCGAACTGAATTCCACAATTGTGATTTTGACAATGTTCTACAGCTTGGCTGGATTGGGCATTGCTATTGTGAATGATTTTAAGAGTGTAGAAGGCGATCGCCAGTTAGGATTAAATTCACTACCTGTAATGTTTGGCATCACCGCCGCATCTTGGATTTGTGTAGTGACAATTGATGTTTTTCAAGGATTGATTGCAGCTTATCTCGTCAGCATTCATGAGAATTTGTATGCAGCAATACTAGTACTGTTAATCATCCCGCAAATCACTTTGCAGGATATGTATTTCTTGCGCGACCCCGTTAAGAATGATGTTAAGTACCAAGCCAGCGCCCAACCTTTCCTTGTTCTAGGAATGCTCGTCACTGGTTTAGCGCTGGGTCATGCTGGCGTTTAACTTCTACTTCTATAGTGAGAAGTTAGAAATTAGGAGTTAGGAGGTAATATACTTCTAACTCCTAATTTGTATCAGGACATGCCGTGTTTAAACTGATATCTTTCCTCATTCATGGGATTGAGCCTTTGTTAGTCCCGATTTGCTTTGTTGTAGCTTGGACTGTAATTATTCTCGTTGTTTGGAGTCTTTGTGCGGCGGCGCGAGATAGTTTGACAACAGCCAAGCAAATGCATCAAATTCCTTGTACTGGTTGCCAATTTTTTACCGACAATTATCGTCTTAAATGTACTGTACGCCCATATATTGCCAATACAGAAGAAGCGATCGATTGTTCTGACTATCAACCGAAGACTAATCCTTATCTCTATTAGGGAGCAGAGGGAGCAGAGGGAGCAGGGGAAGAAGAATTAATAACCAATGCCCAATGCCCAATGCCCAATGCCCAATGCCCAATGCCCAATGCCCAATGACAAATGACTAATGACTAATATCTAACAATATTTTCAAAACACCCCGACTCTGAGCGTGTTCAAAAGCTGCAAGCCCTTCAATAAGAGGGTAAGTGGCATGAATCAGGGGTTGCACGTCAACTTTTCCTGTGGCTAGTAGCTGAAGGGCCGGGGCAAAAGGGCCACAACGGGAGCCGATGAGGGTGATTTCATCTACTACTAAAGAAGAAGCATCCAGGCTGAGTTTGCCAGAATAAGTACTTTTCAGTACAAGCGTACCACGGGGACGTAGGGCGCGGCGAGCGATCGCAAATCCTTCTGGATTACCAGTACATTCTACTGAGATATCGAAATATCCATCTTTCACAGCATTAGCTAAACCAGTTTTAATCCCCCGTGTCTCTAAGTTAGCCAGTTTGTCTTGATGACGCCCCACAGCTAAGAGTTCACAGCCGGTTAAGGCTAATGTCTGGGCTACCAACTGCCCTAGTTTGCCATCTCCAACCACTAGCACCCGATTATTTGGATGTAACGGCACTTGCTGCTGAATTTCTAAAGCTGCTGCTACAGGTTCAGTAAATGTTGCTACTTCTGTTGGCACATTCTCAGGTACGAGATGCAGATTCTCTATCGGCAAACAGAGATATTCACCAAAGGCTCCATTCCGGTTGACAATACCCAAAACTGTACGATTTTCGCAGTGAGTTGATTGTCCGCTGCAACAAAAGCGACAATGCCCACACACAGCGTTGATTTCTCCAACTACGCGTTTATTAACTAAGTGTTCTGGCCCTTGTTCAACGACGCCGACAAATTCATGCCCCAAAATACCAGTGTAAGGATAGTAGCCTCTGAGTAATTCCAGGTCAGTGTTACAGATACCGGCACGCAAGACGCGTACTAAAGCTTCTCCTGGTGGCGGTTCAGGAACGGGAATATCTGTACGTAATTGCAACTGATTATTTTCGAGCCAAAGTCCTTTCATTCTTTTTCACCACATATTTGGGTCTGAATCCTAAAGCTTCACGCAATGCTTTAAAGTAATGAGTTTCATCGTGGATGAAAAATGGGTATTCACTCATTACTTATTACTTATTACTCATTACTCCTTCTTAAGAGCGCCTTTAGGTCGGTGAGTATGTCAAATCCTTTGCCTAATTATGTTGTCATAATCACTTTGAAAAATGTTTACAAATATAAGGGCAAACATTTGTACTGATATACCCATACCTATGTCTCTGTAGAAGGTATTTCTTTAATTTTGGTTACATCAACTTTGCTTAACCAAGTAACTAAGTCTTCTGAGCCAAGTGCAATCTCACTTCCCAAGGTTTTGATATAGAGAAGTCCGTCACTGATAATTAAATCTCTAATTGGATACCATGAATCTCGTGTTCTAATCAGAAGTTCTAACGGAATCCCTGATCTTGAACTATGCTTGCAATATTTCCACCAGGCTCGCCATAGAATGACACATTTAGTACAGTTCATCTGATAGCCTTTGGGAACTTCGCAGTATTGATACTGATAGAAACCCCGACTATCTACTTCTCCTTTGAGGATATAACTATATTCTGCTAATGCCTGATTGATCAATTCCCACTGGGTTGATTTTGGAGAAATCGAGAATTCAGATAAGGTGTTAGATAGTTGAACAGTGGCAATTACGCCTTCAGATTTTGCTGTCAGTTGGTTGATTTTATACACTGTTTGCGCTGTCAAAGCAGGATTTGACAACAAAATATCTTTTTTTTGAATAGAGTTTTGCACAAACTCTCGAATTAAATCTAGATTAGACAACATAAAATTTTTTATACTAAATTAACCAGTGTAATGAAAGTCACAACACTACTTAAATTAATAACTACACTGGTTTTGCACTTAAATCAGGATTATTACCAGCTTTATTTATACTCAATTCTTTGTTGAACTAGGGTTTTGTTAAGTTTAATATCGAGTATGCTATTATCCACTAGGCTGGTTGACAAAATTACTCTTTTCAAATATTGAGGCAGCAAATTAAATTTTTACACCTTCGAGAAAAGGTTGAAATACCGGAACTAATTCGGGACGACTAACCACAAGGGTAGGAAAAGAGCGATCGCTATAATCTTCTCCTGGTGACAACGGAAACGGTTCTGACTTCAGCGATGACCATACCCCACCAGCAGCCTGAACAATTACCCAAGCCCCCGCTATATCCCAAACTTTTGGTGTCGCCTCAATCCCACCGAGAGTAGCCCCAGTAGCAACTGTCAAAAAGTTATAGCTAGCTACACCCAACATCCGAATTTTACAGGGAAAGCCGTTTTTGATAACTGCGGTGCTGCGAGAACAGAGGTTAAAAAAGTGATTATTGCTGGGACTATCAACACTTGTGTGGATGGGGTGGTGGTTGAGAAATGCTCCTGTTGGTGTTGCCAAACCAGATGAACCTGCCCAGAAACCATGAAAAGCTTGATTCAAGGTTGGTGCGTAAACATACCCAAAAATGGGTGTGCCTCGATACAGTAAACCCAGAGATATTGTCCAGAGAGGAATGCCGCGTGTGAAGTTGGTTGTACCGTCGAGAGGATCAATTACCCAGCACCACTCAGTACCGGGAAACGACTGATCACTCTCTTCGCTCAAAATGCCATAACCAGAAAAATTAGAAGCGATCGCATCTCGAATTTCCTGATCTGCCCATTTATCTGCTTGCGTCACCAAACTACCATCAGCTTTTTGGTCAGCCTGTACTTTCCCAAAATCTTGCATTAGCTGCTTGCCCACCCTAGTAGTGGTAGTTTGGGCAAAATCCAGAATTGTTGTCCAAAAATCATTCATTGGTTATTTGTCATTTGTCATTTGTCATTTGTCATTTGTCCTATGCCCCATGCCCCATGCCCCATGCCCTATACAGTTTAGTCTAAATCGCTTTCTAAAACAGATGCGATCGCTTGTTTGGCACTTGTTTGAAATTCTGTGACGTTCACCCGATTCAGAAACCAAATCGATGCCACCATTCCCAAGGCTTCTAGAGCAAATACCAGTCCATAAGCTAACTCTGGGCTAGGTAACAGCTGGCGTCCAATATCCAAAACTGTACCTCCGATTACTACCGCCACACCTCTAGAAAGGGACTGCGCTAATCCCCATGCCCCAATGAATGTACCTGCGGCTTCCGCTGCGGTAAGATCCAACATCAAGCTAATTGCAGCCGTTGTTAAGAAACCTGTGGCTAAACCGAATAAGACCAAACCTAGTTTGAGAACTGCTGCATTAGCCGTAAATCCTGATATGCCGAGCAATATTGCACAGAATGCCACCAACATACAGCCTAAACGTGCAGTTCTGCGCTTACCCAAACGCGGGACTATGAAAAAGCCCGTAACGCCGTAAGCAATCAGTAGACCCGTTCCATAAAAAATATTTAATTTGGTACTTTCCGCTAGGGGCATTTTAAACACTTGACCCGCATACGGTTCCAAAATTGGGTCTTGCATAAACAAACTGATAGTCATCACCAATAAAAAGGCGAAGAATATACCTGTTTGTGGGCTAGCTGTCAAGATTTTCCAAGCATTGCCCAGAGTAATGCTATCTTCCCGGTTCACCAGTGTGGAACGGGTTGAGTATTGGGAGTACTTTTTTTCTACGCCAAATGTTGCTGCGATCGCTAAACCAAATACAATTGCTGGGACGATAGTAAATAATCTGTTGATTGCTGGCTGTAAGGTTTCTACAGTTGCTTCTGGTGTTAATTGTTTCAGCAAGCTGGCACTAATAATCGCCCCAACAATAATCCCCACCATGAGCATCGACCAAACCACACCGACTACTTTAGAACGGTTATCTTCTTCAGATATATCCACCAATAAAGCAGCAAAGGCAGTACCGCTAGCACAAATTCCTAGACCGTATATAGCGAAAACTAAAGCCAAAAGTCCTGTCCAGCCCATTGTTTGGGTTGTCCATACCCAACTACCTGCACTATTTCCAGCAAGATTCATCTGCCACATTACTTGTACAGCTAAAAATGCTGCGATCGCAAATATTGCTGCGCCTACCCAAACGTAGGCTGTGCGGTGGTATCCCCATAAAGGTTTAGCATCGGAAATCTGGCCAAACCAGATCCGTGAAGGAGCAACAAATAAAGGCAGTGCTAAAACTACTGATACCAGCGTCGCCGGAATTGCTATTTCTTGAATCATGACTCTGTTGAGTACCCCCAGAGTCAAGATTGACATCATGCTCAACCCCATCTGAAATAAACCCAGGCGGAACATGGTCAGCAGGTTTACTCTTGGCACAGATAGGGATTTTGTTTTGGTATCAAATACTTCACCGCTTGCCATAGCTACTTTTTCGTATAGTTTATAGGATTTAATCTCTCTCTCTTTTAATAAAGATAAACCCTACCCGCTCGAAATCAGCGAATGAAAAATGGAAGTTGCGATGGCGTTGCGCCGCCAGAGGCGATCGATCGCAGTTATTTGGCAAATAACTATACACCTCAATTAGCATAAACTTCAGCCAAGTTAGGATTAATCTTTAGAGCTTGGTTGTAATCTGCGATGTCTACGACGGGCTACGCCTACGCATAACGAGAGAATTTTAGGATGAAGTAGTGAAACGAGACTCCATTTACTATCAAATTTTTAAGCGCTTTCCTCGGTTACTCTTTGAACTGGTTGATAATCCTCCTCTGCAAGGGCAAAACTATCGATTTGAATCACTTGAAGTCAAAGAAACCGCTTTTCGCATCGATGGTGTATTTTTACCTCCAGAGAATGCAACATCCAAAGTGATCTTTTTTGCTGAAGTTCAATTCCAAAGAGATGAAGCCCTCTATCATCGGTTCTTTACCGAGTCGCTGATGTAGCTGAACCGAAATCGCTCTCAGTACGATGACTGGTTCTGTGTAGTAATTTTTTCATCACGCTCTTTGGAGCCAAGGGATCAAAAAACTCATAGAATATTTCTCAACAGCGACCAAGTGCAGCGAATCTATTTAGATGAGTTAGGCGCGACTAATCAGCAGCCAATAGGCATCAACTTGATGCAGTTGACTCTAGCATCGGATGAAGTGATGGCCGAGCAAGCGAAGCAATTGATTGAGCGGGTAAAATTATAGGAAACGGACACACTGCCGCAAAACGAAATACTAGACATCATCACCACAATCGCCGTTTATAAGTTTTCGACCTTGAGTAGAGAGGAAGTTGAAGCTATGCTGGGATTGACTTTAGAGCAAACAAGGGTTTATCAGGAAGCGAAAGCCGAGGGTCGAGAAGAACAAAAAGCTGAAATGTTGAAACTTACCGTGCCTTTGTTACTAAAAACAGGGATGAGTGTGGAGCAGATTGCTCAACACCTCAATGTTGATATAGAAGCTGTCCAGATTGCCGCACAGTCAGGCACATAGAATGAGGAAGTGGAAGCTATGCTGGGATTGACTTTGGAGCAAACAAGAGTTTATCAGGAAGCGAAAGCCGAGGGTCGGGAAGAGGGTCGAGAAGAACGGGAAGCTGAAATGTTGAAACTTACCGTCCCTCTGTTACTAAAAACAGGGATGAGTGTGGAGCAGATTGCTCAACATCTCAATGTTGATATAGAAGCTGTCCAACTTGCCGCACAGCAAAATACATAGAATTGATATTTCATGTCTGTTGTCATATTTTTGCAAAATGAGGAGAGCTTGATTAAAATCCTCAATTGCCCTTTTATGGTTTCCAGAGCGATCATCTCAAAGCAGCAAATGATAAAAAAGCTCGAACAAAGACTAAAGTAAGAAACTTTTCCACAGCATTTCTTGCCGATAGTTGGTACAGCCCAACGATATCAATGCTTATGATAGCCGTGTGCTGCTCACCTTTCTTGTGAGGCTGTTGTGGTTTGAAAGAAAAACAAATTTATTTTAAGTAAGAATGTATTAAATAATTTTTGTAGGAATTTTTACTTTTAAGTAATCAATTTATTAAAGTTTTAATTCTATGGGATAAATGGATAAAATTTTCCTATATCTATTACAAATATTGACAGCTTTCTCTATCAAATGATCAATTTCATTTAATTTTAAAATATCCTTTCCTAAAAGTTTGCTATCATCTTTATCCCAAGCTTCATTAATTTTCATACTTATTTGTTTTAAACGTATTTCTTTCTCAAGAGTAGGCAATTCTTCTATTCGTTTTGTAGTAATACGATCCTCTACCCAAATTAATTTATCTCCACCCTCAGTAAGATTTTCACATACATAATTTAAATCTTTTATTAATGGTGATGGGTATAGCTTATTGTCTGTATGGGCAAGAGTTTTATCTCTTAGATGTTTTAGGCGGTTAATTAAAGGATTATTTTTACTTGATATATCATTTTTGTCTTGCTCTAAAATTGATCTGTCAACATTTGTTAAGCCCCATTTTTTATAATGACTATCAAAAATTTTCAAGCATTTTAAAAGACTTAGACAGTCCTCATCTTCATCGTATACTGTAGAGAGTTTTAATAATCCAATTTCATAATTAGCTATGTATGACAAATGATAAAAAGATGGATAATCTTCTAAAGACTTGTTAGTATATGTATATCTTATCCATTTAGAAAGTTTTAAATGTGAAGATGACTGCTCCAGAATGTTTCCAAGAGCAATTACTTTTGATTCAAAATCCGCTCTACTACAATTCATGTTATTACTAAGTACGAGATTAATTACTTATTATTAGACCAAACTCTAACTTGATTATCTAAGAAAATTCCATCTTATACCACTATTTATCAGAATTATCCCATCAATATCAAATATTTTTAAAAAATTCGTTTTTCCCTGTCTTTATTCTTTGTGAAATGCATTAGTAAATAACCTATATCAATGGTTCTGAGAACCAGTTCTATTAACCATTACTGCAAGCTTTTAGCTCTATTCCATTGATTGAAATTTTCCTTTTATCTCTCTTAGTGTTTCCTTAGAACGGTTCCAATAGCCGTATCTATATTTTTCACTTACGGATGACTCAGGTGCATCACATTTTTGGGATTGTCTCATACAATAATTAGCCAGTACGTCAAGTAAATATACAAAACTAACTTCATCATTATCTAATAATTGATCTATTTGATCTATGAATTGATCTATTTGTTGCGGATTCATTTTTACTTGCTTGTTCAACCTAGTGATAAACTCTATACTAAATTGACTTAGTAAATATAAATACCGTACTTTTACTTACTTAATTACATTTCAGAATTACACTAGATGCACTATAAAAGTCAAAAAGCTTGAACAAAGACTGATTGCAACATTGAGATAGTAATATTTATTAAAGTTCTGGTATTGCGCTGTAACTTTATCGCACACAATCAAGCCACATAAAAATATCAATATTAAAATGTGGTTTTAACTACGCTATTCCATTGAATTAGTAAGATAAACTTGCTGTATGTATGTCATCGAACTACCTACCTTCATCTAGTAATCAAAAAGGCATAAGCAATGAGTAAAGAACCAGTCAAAGTAATATTATGGGAAGAAAATCAAAAAGATTTTCTCAAAAAGTTCTATGATCTCCAATTTACTCCCAGAGTAGGAGAGGAAGTTTACCTAAAAAAGGAGAAATGGAAAGTAACTAGAGTTGAGCATGATATCGAAATTAGTGAGATTAATGTCTACATGGAATTAATCAAAAAACCCAAGCAGGATAAATCATCTAATTCATAAATACAAGTAAATACACTCAACTATAGCAATCCTATTTGATTTGTGAGAATTGCAGGTCGCAGATCCCCGACTTCTTCGAGAAGTCGGGGATCTTGTTTATGCACGTTTGATTCAGGTTTTAAATTTTTATGCAAGGCGCGATGTCTACGACTACGCACAACAAGAGTTGCGTCCAAGTGGTGGCGATCGCACCCAATCTTGTCTATAACGATACACTATAAAAGTAAAGAAATGTAAATAAATCAAATTTTGCAACCGTGGAAAACATCACATTGGGGCAAAATGGCCCATCTGTTACACCCTTGTGCATCGGCACTTGGGCTTGGGGTGATAAACTATTTTGGAATTATGGCGATCGCTATGGCCCAGAACAGTTACAAGAGGCCTTTACCGCAGCCTTAGAAGCTGGTATTACCTTCTTTGATACAGCTGAAGTCTACGGAATGGGATTATCAGAGAAATTTTTGGGAGAATTTCTGCAACAGACACAACAATCTGTAGAAATTGCCACAAAATTTGGCCCTCTACCGTGGCGATTTACAGCCCAATCCGTCTCTGATGCTTTAACAGCCAGCCTCAAACGCTTGCAATTAGAGCGAATCGCCCTGTATCAAGTGCATTGGCCTTTTGCCTTCTTTTTAAGTCAAGAAACTTTGATGAATGCCCTAGCAGATGAAGTAAAGCGGGGCAGAATTGCCGCAGTCGGTGTAAGTAATTACTCCGCAGAGCAAATGCGAGACGCGCATCAAATATTAGCTACCCGTGGAGTGCCTTTGGCTGTGAACCAAGTGCGCTATTCTTTACTCAGTCGTCAAGTTGAAAGCCAAGGTATTATCACAACTGCGCGTGAGTTGGGTGTGACTATCTTGGCTTATAGTCCTTTAGCACAAGGATTACTCACTGGAAAGTACAGCATTGAGAGTATTGAAACCCCCACTGGTGCGAGGAAAATAGACCCGCGATTTAAGAAAGAAGGTCTGCAAAAAATTGCCCCAGTGATATCTTTGCTACGCAATTTCGGGGAAAAATACGATCGCACCCCTGCCCAAGTTGCTCTCAACTGGTTAATTGCTCAGGGGAACGTTATTCCCATTGCTGGGGTGAAAACGGCCGAACACGTGCGACAAAATGCTGGTGCTTTAGGCTGGAAATTGAGCGACGATGAAGTTGCAGAGTTAGAACTAGTTAGTCGTCCTTGGCTGTAGTATTTTTGAACTACTCAAACACAGGAGGCCAAATTTCTGACACTACTAGCTCCCAACCTGGTAATAAGTCTGGTAGTGTCAGTTCATCGTTATCCTGCAAAACTATTGGTTCTTGGTTGAGTCGATAAACTGTAAGCGTCAATTTGTCAGGATCAATCAGGATACCAACTGTAGATCCGAGTTGTAAGAATAGCTGAATCTTTTCTACCAGTGGTTTGATCCGGTCTGACTTAGATTTTATCTCTACCATCAAGTCAGGTACGAGTTCTACAAAGTCGCGCTTGCTTGTTTTCAGTCTATCAGCACGAACAAAAGACACATCGGGAGCGCGGAGATTTCGTTTTTCGTTATCAGCTTCTTTCCCGTTTTCAGTTTCTAATGTAGGCAAAATGAAGCCAGCGCTAGAACCTGTTACCCGTCCTAGTCTTTGTGGGCGTACCCAGTTGCCGAGTAGTCTAACTAACTCAGCACCAATTTCCTCTGACTCATAATCTGATGGCCCCACAAGAAATATATTTCCGTCTACTAGCTCCATCTGCCATTCTGGATGCTCTGCTTGTAATTGCTCTAAGTCTGGAATAGTGAACATAAGACCACTAAGAATGCATCTGTAATTTATAAGAATAATTCAGAACTCAGGAGTCAGAATTCAGCATGAATTCTATGAATATTGGTTTAAAACCGTACTTCTCTACGAGACGCTACCGCGAACGTCCCGCTACGCTAACGCCCCTGGTGGGCGAAACTAGTATTAAATATTTTTCCTTGATTATTGCTTTATCCCTTTATGGGTAGAGTATTCACCAATTCTGAATTCTGAATTCTGACTCCTCTTTTATCTTCCTACAAACTAGTAGAAAAAATTACCCAAAAAGCCAAAAAGTCAAGAGCCAAAGTCAAAATTTTGACTCCTAACTCTCAACTCTCCAATTTTAGGTTTGGATTTTGGATTGAAGAAAAAATCTAAAAATCTAAAATCCAAAATTGATTAACTTCTAACTGTTGACTAAGAAGCTGATTCTCTAGCTATAGGTGAACCTATCTTTTTACTAGGGGATGCAGAAGAATCCTGTCCACTTGTCCGCAGTTTTGGTTTGGGAGAAGAATGTCTTTCTTCACCATTGTTACTATCTGATTTCCACGCAGCACGGGGGCGATCGCTAGAAGATGATTCACGACGCTTGCCAAGTCTGGGTTTGGGAGCAGAGGATTCTTCTTGGGGAATTTCCACGTCTGAACTCAACCAAGCGGGACGAGTTTGATCGTAAGCGATTTGTAGTGCAGCTGCGGCGATCGCTTGAGCATCGTATTCTTCAATCAATTCGCTGACAATGGGCAAGAATGAAGCCAAACGCTCACCTGTCAAAGCTTCCCGCACCAGTTCTTGCAATTTCAGAATGTGTTTTGCTTCAATCTGGGCGCGTGTGGGAATCGTCAGCACTTGCCAACTTTGGCGGTTATGACGTTCAAATGTTTGCTGTTTGCGGCGCTCAAATGGTTGTACTAAAGAAATTGCTGTTCCTTCTTTACCAGCACGACCAGTACGACCAATGCGGTGAACGTAAGTTTCTACGCTATCGGGTAAGTCGAAGTTGATTACATGGGAGAGTTGATCGACATCTAACCCTCGTGCTGCAATGTCAGTTGCTACCACCCAGCGAACTTGACGGTTACGGAATCTGATTAATAACCGTTCCCGCGCTTGTTGGGACAAGTCACCGTGGTATTCATCGACACTGTGACCAGCGCCTTGCAACTGACTGGTGAGTTCGGCGGCTGTACGTCTGGTGCGGACAAAGATTAAAGCTGTTTCTGGATCTTCCATTTCCAGAATTGGCTGTAAAGCTTTGGCTTTTGTCCAGTGGCGGGGGATCAAGTAAGCTACTTGATTAATCTTGTTGGGAGCGGCTTTTGGCTGCTCAACGGTGACAGTTGCAGGCGATCGCAAGAACTTGTTCACCAACATCCGAATCGATGGTGGCATTGTCGCCGAGAATAAAGCTGTTTGGCGATCTACGGGCGCTTGCGAGAGGATTTTGATCACATCGTCGATAAAGCCCATGCTCAACATTTCATCAGCTTCATCCAACACAAACCACTTCACTTGATCGAGCTTTAAACAGCCGCGATCTAGCAAATCGATCACCCGTCCTGGAGTACCCACGACCATGTGAACGCCACGTTTGAGTTGTAACATTTGACGGTCAATTGATTGACCACCGTAGATTGCTAACACCCGCAATCCTTCATTACCGATGAATTGGGCGATCGCATCGTGAACTTGCATTGCTAATTCACGAGTTGGTGTTAAAACTATGGCTTGTACGGCTCTTTGATTAATATCTAGCCGCTCTAAAATTGGCAGTGAAAATGCTGCCGTTTTGCCTGTTCCAGTTTGAGATTGACCGACTACATCACGACCATTCAGCAATTGGGGAATTGCTTGGACTTGAATGTTGGTGGGTTCGGTAAAACCGATTTTTTCTAGTTGTGCGACACGTTCTTGGGAAATGCCTAGTTCTTGGAATGAAAGAGTCATTAATTCTCCTAAATTTTTTGTAAGGATTTTTGGATTAGTCATTTAGTCATTAGTCATTTAGTCATTAGTCATTAGTCATTAGTTATTGGCTAGTTAGTGAGCCAAGGGCGATAGCAAAGCCTCAATTTTTGGAGAAACTATGCTCACGAGTGAGTCTCCGAACTTCAGGTAAACCCTCATGAAAACTGCTATTAATGCAGCATTGACCTTAATATAAGGATGAATCTGTAAGGGTCATTTAACAAATGGACTTTGGACAAAAGACAAATGACAATTTAGTTATTGACTACTTGACCATAGAGGTCGTATGTATCAGCGTGGTGAATCGCTATTGGCACGATGGTTCCTAATCTTGCCTGGCCTTTGACATACACCAGACCATCAACCTCTGGGGAAAATCTACCTGAACGACCGATTAATTCACCACTTTCAGGATTTTCTTGCTCAATCAGGACATCGACTATTTTGCCTACTTCCTGTTGATTTTTCTTTTGAGAAATCGGTTGCTGGAGTTCCATCAGTTGGTATCGGCGATCGTCCATCACTTCTTGGGGCAAGTGATTTGGTAGTTTGTAAGCTGGGGTTCCTTCCTCAGAGGAAAAGGTGAAGACACCAACATGATCGAATTCATGCCGCTGAACGAACTCTAGTAGATGCTCAAAATGCTCGCTTGTTTCTCCTGGGAAACCAACAATAAATGTTGTCCGCATTACGGCTGTTGGTAGCGCCGTTTTAATGCGATCTATAATCCCATCATTTACGCGCCCTTGCCAAGGACGATTCATGGCGCGGAGAACATCTGGATGGGAATGCTGCAAGGGCAAATCCAGGTAAGGCAAGACGTTGGGTGTTTCTTGGATCGCCGCAATCACATCTGGGGTTAGTCCCGTGGGATAAGCATAGTGCATTCTGATCCACGGTATATCTACTTTCCCCAAAGCGCGAAGCAATTCCGCTAATTTTGGTTGACCGTAAATATCCAAACCGTAATTAGTGGTGATTTGGGAAATTAGAATAATTTCCTTTACCCCTTGACTAACTAACTGCTCTGCTTCGGCGACGATAGATTCAATAGTACGCGATCGCTGGTTCCCTCGAAGATGAGGAATGATACAAAATGCACAACGATAATCACATCCTTCTGCAACCCGTAGATAAGCTACGCCCTCGGTTGTAGTACGATAGCGCGGTGTAGTCTCATCGGCAATGTAGGTTGGTTCGATACTAACCTGTTTGACCCGCTCGCCAAGTTCAACACGCTCAATTACATTTACAATTTTGTGATAATCGCCAGTACCCACTACGGCTACTGCTTCGGGTAACTCTTCCAAAAGTTGTTCTTGGAAGTGTTGCGCCATACAGCCAGTGATTACGATCTTTTTATTTGCCTCTGCCAGTTCTACCAAAGTTCTGACAGATTCTTGCCGCGCAGCTTCAATAAAACTACAAGTATTAACAATAACGTAATCTGCTAACTCTTCATTTGTATCTACGCCGTAGCCTGCTTCTACGAGCATTCCCAGCATGTGTTCTGTATCAATTCGATTTTTCTCGCAGCCCAGGTGAGAAATGGCAATTGTTGGCTTATCACCCATATTTTGAAAATATCTTCATTTTTTTCTTCTTGTAGTCAAACATTGCAGCGCTAATTCCGCTTTTTTCTATCACTATCCTTCAGATAACAGTACGCAGTAGATTTCCACTGTCAGTAATTGTCCGTGGACTTATGACCCTATTAATAAATAAAAATAGAGGCCATGTTATGATATTTTTATCAATCTGTTCCCCAGGGTAAATTGAAGTGTCTTTGGGTACATTTGACACTTGTAATCTTTTTTAACAATTCGCCTATTGGTATTTTACATTACCACAGCGTGTGCGTTGTTAATTTACCCATCGGGAAGCCGCCCAAAGGGCTTGTTGTGAGAAGTCGCTACCCTCAGGGAAATCGACGAAAGCGACTACGCCTATAAAGCAGTAATGCTAACCTGGCGATTGGCAAGTCCTACGACAATGCGCGGACGAGACGCCTAAACCACGGAAAGCTGCCTTGCGTCTAGTGAGTGGCAAACTCCTCTTGTAGCCAGGTTTTATCTTAACATATCTTATGGGAGGTTTCACGCCAATTTCCATCTTAGGAAGGAGGCAGTAAACCGACTATCATAAAACACATTTGACTAGTTAATGAAAAGTCAAGAGTCAAGGGTCAAGAGGAGCCAGTCACGTGCGGGGTTTTCCCCGTTGAAGAGCCACCTCCCGATAGAGATTTTCTCTGTTCAGGGGAGTGGTGTTGAACTGGCGTTCAATAGTCAAAAAATTCTGGACTCTGGACTCCGCGAGGCGGATTAAAGACGTGGACTTATATCAGATATTTAAAACTCGCTCACCAATTATTGGCGTGGTTCACCTGCTACCACTGCCTACCTCACCCCGTTGGGGAGGTAGCCTAAAAGCAGTGATTGATCGTGCCGAACAAGAAGCCGCAGCCTTAGCAAGTGGAGGGGTTGACGGGCTGATTGTCGAGAATTTTTTCGATGCGCCATTTACCAAAAACCAAGTTGATCCAGTGGTTGTGAGTGCCATGACCATTGTGGTGCAGCGGATACAGAATTTGGTGACTTTGCCTATAGGCTTAAATGTTTTGCGAAACGATGGCAAAAGTGCAATGGCGATCGCTAGCTGTGTGCAAGCGCAATTTATCCGCGTCAATGTCCTCACAGGGGTGATGGCAACCGACCAAGGATTAATTGAGGGAGAAGCCCATCAGTTACTCCGTTATCGACGGGAGTTAGGTTCTGATGTTAAAATCCTGGCCGATGTGTTGGTGAAACACGCCCGTCCTTTGAGTTCTCCAAATCTCACAGTCGCCGTGAAAGACACCATTGAAAGAGGTTTAGCAGACGCAGTGATTTTATCTGGTTGGGCTACTGGTAGTCCTCCTAACCTAGAAGATTTGGAACTAGCTTGTGGCGCAGCAAACGGCACACCAGTGTTCATCGGTAGCGGGGCCAATTGGGAAAATATTGATACATTGATGCAGGCAGCAGATGGTGTAATCGTTTCCAGTTCCCTGAAACGTCACGGACGGATAGAGCAACCAATTGACCCTATTCGCGTCAGTCAATTTGTGGAAGCCGCCCGTCGCAATTGGAACTCCAAAGGTGAAAGCAAATCAGCAGAACAAGTGAAGTTACATTCTTAATTGGGGAATGGGGAATGGGGAATGGGGAATGGGAAAGAAGCAAGGGAGCAGGGAGCAGGGAGTAAGGGAGAAGAGTTTTCCCCTCTGCTAAGAGCACCCCGCCCCTCTGCCTCTTTTCAATGCCCAATGCCCAATGCCCAATGCCCAATGCCCATTAACCAATAGCAATTTATGATTCGCCGTCGTTCTACTCCTTGGATTCATAAATGGTCACGTCCATTGATTGCCGCGATCGCTGGATGTGGTGCCCTGATCACAGGTTATCTCACCATAGAAAAGTTAACCGGAGGCACTGCCGCTTGTGTGGCACAGGCTGGTGCTAAGGGCTGTAATGATGTGCTTTCCAGTCCTTGGGCAACGGTTTTTGGTCAGCCGTTAGCTTTGTTTGGATTTTTGGCATACATCAGTATGGTGGTATTCGCTTTGGCTCCCTTGGTATTTAAATCGGGGGAAAACAATAGCCGTAAACAATTGGAAAATTGGACATGGTGGTTGCTGTTGGTGGGTGCGATCGCTATGTCTGTCTTTAGCGGCTACTTAATGTACGTGCTGGCATCTCAAATCAAAGCTGTTTGTCCTTACTGTATCGGTTCAGCTTTGTTCTCCCTCAGTCTTTTGGTACTGACGATTCTCGGCCGGACTTGGGAAGATATTGGACAAATCTTATTTACCGCTCTGATTGTCGGCATGGTGACACTGATTGGTACTTTAGGCGTCTATGCTGGTGTGAATCAATCACAGGTTACACCCGGAACTCCTGGACAACCTGTAAAAATTTCCTTTACTCCCAATGTCAAACCTAACCCAGCATTTGGTTGGGAAATTACCACTACTTCTGGTGAAGCAGAAATAGCTTTAGCAAGCCATCTAGCGAAAGTAGGCGCGAAGCAATACAGTGCTTACTGGTGTCCTCACTGTCATGAACAAAAGCTGCTTTTTGGTAAAGAAGCTGAGGAAATAGTCAACAATGATATTAAGGTAGAGTGCGCCGCCGATGGACTCAAAGCTCAACCCGAAGTTTGTCAAGCCGCAAAAATTGAAGGCTTTCCCACTTGGATTATCAATGGTAAAAGCTATAGCGGAGTTCAAAACTTAGAGGAACTAGCGAAAGTTTCTGCCTACACAGGGCCTCGTAACTTCAAGTATTTCAAATAATTGACTTGCAGATACTTCATCTGCGGTTTTTAATCCATTAAGTAGCCTACACCAACCTAGCTGTACGGTGTAGTTTACATCTAATAGTCAACTGGATGAATACAGCAAAGTCTGTTTCCAGTTGGCTTTTTTGTTTTTGGTAAGAGTTTATTCCTACTTCTTCCCACCTGGTTTCTCTTATAATAAGCGTTGTCCGATACTCAATTATCAATTTTCCTACGGCTTTTATTTGCAAACACCTGACGCTAAGGGAAATTAATCAAGTATTTTTACTTTAAAACAATGTATACTTTAATTTCTTTTTACAGCACTTGGGAGCCACCTTGGGATGTAATCATGTCAGCGCCGAACCCAAAGGTGTATCTGTTGGGAGTTACCATAATTCTCAGGAAAATACCTAATTGATCACAAATGTGCAATTTTAATTGAGTAAGCTTAACCAGACAAGGTTTTCGGCATTTATTAATCTGTGCTGATCGCCATAAAAGTCCCGGTTGCCCTTTGGTCAGATAATTGGCCTCAATGTATGGTGTTACATCACAAATACTACGATGTCTTAAATAACCTTGCTGAGTTGAAAAAACTCTTAGAAACTCTATTTAGCTCCCCTTTGAGCTATGTTAGTCCGATAGTTAATAGCTAGAGGAGATAGAGAATATTTCTGCCTACTAGGTAATGGGAATGAATCAGCAGCTAGGCAAGCGTTTTGTAAAGTTAATCTTTGAACTGAAACAATCGCTTAGTCGAGGACACAGAGAATTGATTACTGCGGCCAGCGTTGCAGTCTGCGTCCTACTTTTGCGCTCCATCGGATTATTGCAATCTTTGGAGTTGGCAGCTTTGGATCAATTTTTTCACTTACGTCCAAATGAACCACCAGAAGAACGTATTACGATTGTAGTGATTGATGAAGCCTATTTAGACGAAGTAGGTTCATGGCCGATTCCAGATGCGAAGATTGCCCTGTTGTTGCAAAAATTAAATGTCCACAAACCCCGTGCTATTGGCTTAGATATCTACAGAAATTTGCCAGTGGAGCCTGGGAATAAGGAACTGCGTAATGCTTATAAGTCAATGCCTAACTTGGTTGGGATTGAATTACTGGCAAATGATAAAAATAAAAGCATTGGAGTTTTACCTCCACCTGGGCTGAGTCGCCACCAAGTGGGTTTTAATAACGTACTGTATGACCCTGATGGTAAGATCCGTCGCAGCTTGTTATATTGGCATATCAATAATAAAGTACACGAAAGTTTTGCCCTGAAGCTGGCTTTGTTGTATTTAGAGTCAGAAGATATTACTCCTAGCAAAGCAAAAAGTAATCCTGAGTATTTGCAATTGGGTAAGGCAGCATTTACTCGTTTTGAGGCTAATGATGGTGCTTATGTGGGAGCTAATGCTAGAGGCTACCAAATTTTGACTAATTTTCCCAAACCTGAATGTCAAAGTTCATCTGGAGAATTTTGTAGTTTTCGCCAGGTATCGATGAAAGATGTACTGGCAGATAAAGTCCAAGAAAACTTAATCAAAGATCGGATTATACTTATTGGCTCCACCGCACCCAGTCTTCAGGATTTTGTATTCATTCCTTACTCCAGCAGTCTAATGGGTACGGCAAAGCCTGTACCTGGTATTCAACTGCAAGCTTATTTTATTAGTGAGTTAATCTCTGCTGCTGTTGATGGAAGACCATTACTCAAAGTCTGGACTGACTTGGTGGAATACTTGTGGATTTTTGTCTGGTCTTATCTAGGAGCCGTGACGACATGGCGGATGCAACATGCAACTAGGAGCCTGCTTAGTATCCTAGTTTCTTGCTTTGTATTTACCCTAAGTGCATACGTTGCTTTCTTGTATGGTTGGTGGCTACCACTCATTCCCTCACTGTTTTGCTTTGGCAGTTCAGCTATTTGGATGATCAGTCATATTGCCCACATGCAGGAAGAGTGGAAACGTTCTAAGGAATTTTTGCATCACGTCATCAACACGATTCCTGATCCAATTTTTGTGAAAAATGAACAACACCAGTGGATTGTTTTAAATGAGGCATATTGTCGATTTATCGGTTATCCGAAGAAGTTATTAATTGAAAAGTCAGACTATGACTTTTTCTCTAAACAGGAAGCTGATGTGTTTCGACAACAGGATGATCTGGTTTTTCGGACTCAGCAACCCCAGGAACATGAAGAAGAATTTACAAATGCAGATGGAAAGACTCATCAAATTGCCACTAAGCGATCGCTCCACAAAGACTCAGCTGGCAATTTCTTTTTAGTTGGGGTGATCCGAGATATTACTCAGCGTAAGCTGATGGAGGAGCAGCTGAAGCGTACTGCTGCTGAACTATTTCGCTCTAACAATGAATTAAAACTCAAAGAAGACCACTTACGTTATTTAGCGTATCACGACCCCCTCACCGGTTTATCTAATCGCAAATTTTTTGCTGAACAACTTTACGAGTCATTACATTGGGCGCAACACAACAACTTGTTACTGGGACTGCTGTTTATTGATCTAGATGGCTTTAAGCAAGTCAATGATACTCTGGGGCACGAGACTGGCGATCGCTTGCTAATGACTATCGCTGGACGACTGAGCAACTCTTTACGCGCTAGTGATACAGTTTCTCGTTTGGGTGGCGATGAATTTACTGTGATTTTACGGGCAATTCCTAATGTTCAAATCGCTGCTAAAGTCGCTGAGAAAATTTTAAGCAGTATTACCAAGCCAATTGTTTTGGACGGCTATACAATCCGAGTCTCTGCCAGTATTGGCATTAGTGTTTACCCGTACAACAGTCAAGACAGTGAAACCTTGATGAAACAGGCAGATGCAGCAATGTACCGTGCCAAGCGTCTGGGTAAAAATCGCTACGAGTTTGCTTAATTAATTAAGAATTACAAGCCACTAGATTTTTACTCTGGTTAATATTTTTACTGATAAAAAATATACTTCTACGGGATCGGAATATAGCGGTGTTTCTTTGTTCCATATTTTAAAAATCCTTATAATATGCTAACTATCTTGTTTTATCTTTATAGTTCTTTACTCTAATCAAATTAGAGCTATACAATAAAATAAGTATTATTTAATATTTGCCTGAAGCAGTGATTTGGTAAACATCGTGCTTATACTTAACAAACATAAAGGCAATATTAATAAATCATGAATTTGGTAAAATGCTCACAGTAATCTATCAACATATCTAACTTTAGACTGATGTAAAAACGGCTCATTAATCATACTACTTAAGTATAGAGACTATTTAATACCAGTTATTTAAAGTGAATCTACAAGTAGATACCATAATTACTTGTACACAACAGTAATAATCTCATAAAGTTAAAATATTTTTTTCAAAAACATCAGTAAATATACGATAGACAAGAAAAATAAATTTGAAATGAAAAATTAGTAAATTTACTGACAGCGATGAAAACTAACTTCCGAATCACAAAGTTGATGATATTCTGTATAGGTGCTTACATTCTTATACCGAAAATTGCCGTTTGCACAGGTGTATTCAGTACTGCAAGTGCTAATACTTTTGCCACTACTAGTAGTAGCAACACCTTAATCGCCCACAAAGTAAATTCACAAGACACACAAGACACATATATTCCACCAAATTATGGTGGACCAGATAGTCAGCATGGTAGCGGCACTCGCTGATGGCAATTCTAGATTTTAGATTGTGGAGTGTTGATGTAGAAACAGTACTTAGACAAATTCAGTACCCAGACCTGTCTAGTTTTTATATAGTAGATTTCCACCAATGATGTGTTTGTACAAGTGTGTGGACTTGCCAATTTGGGTCTGATTGCGGATAATCTGAACGGTAGTGCCCGCCTCGGCTTTCGGTTCTAAAAGCAGCACTTTTGAGAATTAAATCAGCTACATCTAATAAATTGCGGGTTTCTGCCCAAAGTCCCAATTGCCGTTCAACATCCGGTAGGTCAAAACTAGCTGGTTCTGCTGGATGTAAAGCAAGCAAGAATTGACTTAAAGGCAAAGTAGCAAAATCTTGCTGCCAAGATTCAATAGTAGCGATCGCACTTTCCAACTTTGATTGTTCCCGACAAATACCAGCACTTTCCCACACTAGACGTGGTAATTTCTCTCTGAGTGCTTCTAGCTGTGCTTGCTGGATCTGCCACTCACTGGCATCAGGACTAAATTTCTGTAATGGTAGCACTGGTGTTTCTGACGGCAGCCCAATATTTTCCAACTCAATTTGGCCCATCTGTGCGCCAAACACAATACATTCCAACAGAGAATTACTAGCAAGGCGATTTGCCCCATGTACTCCCGTACTAGCAGTTTCACCCACTGCATACAAACCGGGGACATTTGTGCGATTCATCAGATCCGCGACAATTCCACCCATCCAATAATGGGCCGCTGGTGCTACTGGAATTGGTTCATGGAAGACATCAATGCCCCAATGTTGACAAACTTTGATGATGTTGGGAAAGCGGTGACGAATTTTGTCGGCGGGGATGGGGCGCATATCCAACCAGACATGAGCAGTTGCCAGATCAAGGGCAGTGCGTTGTAAATGGCTGAAAATTGCTCTACTAACCACATCTCTGGGTGCGAGTTCACCCGCAGGGTGGTAGTCAAAGGCAAAACGCCGCCCTTCATTATCGATAAGATGTGCCCCCTCGCCGCGTACCGCTTCACTAATTAGGAAACGATCAGCACCAGGTTTCGTGAGGGCTGTGGGGTGAAATTGAACAAATTCTAAATCGCGGAGGATGGCCCCAGCCCGATATGCGATCGCTACTCCATCACCCGTACTCACAGCCGGGTTAGTAGTTTGGGCAAATACCTGACCGCCGCCACCAGTTGCTAGTACCACAGCACCAGCTTTTACCCATGTGATTTTACCTTGATAAAACAGGCTAATTCCCTGAGTGCGACCAGTTTCAGGTTCAATCCACAAACTCAAAGCTAAAGCTTGCTGAATGACTTGAATATTCTGGCGACGTAATACTTGGGTGGTGAGAGTGGTGGTAACTTCCCTCCCTGTGGTGTCCGCAGCGTGGAGTACACGGCGGCGAGAATGGGCGGCTTCTAAAGTTAAAGCCAAAGCTTGACCTTGACGGTCAAAAGCTACCCCCAAGTTAACTAGGGATTGAATGCAGCTAGGGGCGTGTTGGGCGAGAAATTCGACAGCAGTGCGATCGCATAAACCAGCACCAGCCTGGATCGTATCTTCAATGTGCAGCGTCGGAGAATCTTCTGGGGCTACCGCTGCGGCAATGCCACCTTGTGCCCAATCACTGGCGGACAAAGTAACAGTTTCTTTAGTAATCAAGCCGACTCGCAAGGATTCTGGCAGACACAGGGCTGTGTATAGTCCGGCGGCACCAGCGCCGACTACTAAGACATCAAATTGGCTAGGAATATCTATCTGAGACAAGGTAATGGGGAAGTTAGGAGTTAAAAGTGAGGAGTGAGGAGTTAAAAGTGAGGAGTTAGAAGTGAGGAGTTTTGAATTTTTAACTCATAACTCATAACTCATAACTCCTAACTCATAACTCCTAACTCCTAACTCATATCATGTCCCACTTCTTAGAATCAGAAGTGGGCTGCTATTTGCTACATTTACTGCATATACAGTTATCTGTAGATGCCGTTGTTAAAGCGATCGTCTCCCTCGTTAAAGGCAGGCTCTAGTTCTGTCACGGTGAAATTATCCAAGTTAGCTTGCAGGGTTTGTTTTTGGCGATCGCTCAATCCTGGAAGATCCAATACATCCTCTACATTTTTGTAGGGAGCATTTATGATGATTTTCTTAGCCAGGGTGGGATAAAGTCCTGGAAATTGTTGAAAAGCTCGGACGTTGGTATTATTCAAATCAATTTTTTTACCAAATTCCGTTCCTAGCTTCTTATCTGCCCGATTCTGCCGCTCAATTGCCAGAACTGGGACTTGGGGAAAAGCAAAACTGTTGAAACTAGCAGCTTGGGCTATCTGAGTTGTTCCCAACCATCCCCAGCAACCAAGTAACAAACTAAACACTGTTAATAAACGCGCTAATCCTTTCACGATTTTCTACCTCTTTCCATCAAACAGCAATAAAATTTTTAAGCTAACAGTGGTCATTAGTCATTAGTCATTAGTCGTTAGTCATACTCTGCGGGAAGTCGCTAATGCGTCTACGTGAGAGCGCTAAGAACAAAGGATAAAGGACAAAGGACAAAAGCTGATAGCTTAATTAACACAGCAGTCATCAGAAACTAATATACAGCGTATTAATATCCACAATATTTACTGTTACTGGGTTTGACTGGAATTTTGCCAAAAATATTCATCGTGGTCAGAGTGCTTGCATAGCTACAATCGCCTTCTATCCATCATCCTGGTAGCATTCCCAGCTAGACGAAATCTTTTCGGTGTGGCTGATTCTACCTGCCAAGCAGACACAAAACCGTCAGATATCTAATACCGAAAACCCTAGTAAGAAGGCTTGATGGTGATGAACTGTTATGTAATATTTCTTAACCAATTAATTATCTACAGCCTCATTTTTGATGTGCCGTAGTAGTGCTTAAGGAGGCAGGAGGACGGAGGCAGGAGGCAGGAGGTGATCCCCATAAATAAATTTAGGGGCTTGGAAAGAAAGTGGCAGAGGGCAAAAATATATTTTCTTCCTCCTGCCTCCTGCCTTTCTTCGGTCAATATGAATTTGCCAGACTAGTAGACTGGGCTGGAAAAAGTTTCGGTAAGAGAAGGCTAGACGATGATTACAACCTCCGGCCTTTTTCAGGCTGCGATCGCCGCTAACAAAAATAGGCTATCTACCAAAATTGTGCTTAAAACTGCGCCACCAAAGGCATACCAGTGCCTTTGATTTCGACCTAAAGCGAAAATCCCGACTGTTAGTAGCACTAAGGCAAGAATTATTGCCCAACTTTGTCCCCAGGGTGTTTGTACTTGCATGAGGGCATTTTGTAAGATTTGCGGTGCTACATCTGCATCTACTCTCATAATTTGCCGCCAATAGGGCATCAAATCTACTAGATAAAAATATACATCTGTTAAAGCTGTACCGAGTAAAGAACCTAAATAAAACCAGCTACCTACCTTGCCCCAATTCTTCATTAGACACCAGCAAGCAAACGGTAAACCTATAGATTCCACTGGCAGATGCCATAAAGGTTCCCAACGTAACCAGCCCCAGTAAATCGCCCCTGCTAACCAACTCCCGCTAAATCCTAAGAGTAAATCTCCCCAGACGTAGGTTGCAGTCCGTGACATTAAGCTAAAACTTAGCCACACCCAAAATGCTGTAAGCGCTAAACTCAGATTTGGTAGCGATCGCACTATTGGCGCTTCTATAAATACTGGCACTGTTACCAAAAACACGGCTGCCGCAAACACCAACCAAGTTTGTCGCTCAGAAGTAGATAAAGGGAGAGAGGGAGAAAAAGAGAGTGTAGATTCCAATTGCCTGATACTATTCTGCCCAGTATCAGCCAAATCCAACTCGGTATCAATAGAAGGGGTAGAAGCAGTGTAGGAGGACAGTGTATTATTAATCAATGTTTTTAATATTTGTTACTAAACTTTATCTTATTTAAGATATCACACTTTAAAATCCCCCCCTAGGGCATTGTAATTATACTGAAATTTCGGGGAGCGCTGGCATAAACGAAACAAAACGTCCTGCGCCATACTTAATTTATTCAAAGTTGTACTATTTACAGAACTCCTCTGTAGTGCATTGTGAATGAGCGATTACTGAAAGATGAGCGGTAAAATTTGAAAATTAAAAAGTGAACTGTCATGAGTCCACTAAATATTAAAGTTTGATGAATTTCCGAAATTGCGTTGACTTATTGAGATGGGTGTAAGAACATAGTCAGCGTCTTCGATGATGTTATTGATTCAGTCAAATTGACTTTTCTACAAGACTAGGTGCTATTGAGAGTATATAAAAGAACATCATCATCTAAATAATTATGTATATAACAGAAAAAAGGTATTAATTGCATATGGAGTTTATTCAAGCTTTTATTTTGGGTATTGTTCAAGGTATTACAGAGTTTTTGCCCATCAGCAGCACTGCACATCTTCTGATTGTGACAAAGGTATTTGGTTGGAAAGAGCTAGGTTCTAAAGATTTTGTTGATGCAATTCAATTTGGTAGTGTTATAGCTATTGTTTGGTATTTTTGGTCACTAATTTCTAGTATTGTCAAAGGTGGAATCGAAGCGCTGAAAGAGAAAGACTGGCAACGTGAGGAATGGAAAATTCTTGTTGGTATTGCAGTAGGAACAATACCTGCTTTAATTACCGGTTTTATTTTAAAAGATATTCTACCGGAGAGTGCATTAATAATTGCCATTATGTCAATTATTATGGCAATTTTACTAGGGTTAGCAGAAAAAATTGGCACTCGCAAGCGAGGTTTCGATTCATTGCAGATTCGGGATGGTATTTTAGTTGGACTGGGACAAACACTTGCTTTGATTCCCGGTGTTTCTCGTTCTGGTTCAACGTTGACAACTGCCTTATTTTTAGGATTAGAACGCGATACAGCGGCGAAATTTTCATTTTTATTAGGGTTTCCAACTCTTACCATTGCTACCCTGTATAAAAGCCTAAAAATATTCAATTTATTTCAAGCCCAACAGTTGCCAGATAACATTGTTGGATTGTTAATTGTCGGGATTATTTCAACCTTTATTTTTTCCTACCTATCAATTGCATTTTTGATCAAATACTTACAAACCAAAAACACTTTGATTTTTGTTTGGTATAGATTAGCATTCGGTAGCGCTATTTTAGCTGCGATCGCAGCAGGTTGGAAAGGATAATAGTTATTAGTCATTAGTCATTAGTCATTGGTCATTTGTCCAAACTAAATGACTAATGCCCCATGCCCAATGCCCCATGCCCAATTCCCAATGAATACAATTAATCCTGCCCGAATTACTAAGGTTCTTCCAGACTCAATAGCCGCAGAGATTGGCTTTGAAGCCGGGGATGCGATCGTTGCTATTAATGGTACACGTCCCCGCGATTTAATTGATTATCAGTTTTTGTGTGCAGATGAAGTCTTGGAACTAGAAGTTTTAGACGCTGCTGGTAAAACTCATAGTCTGGAAATCGAAAAAGATTACGACCAAGACTTGGGGCTAGAATTTGAAACAGCCTTATTTGATGGCTTAATTCAATGCAATAACCGCTGTCCATTTTGCTTTATCGACCAACAACCACCAGGTAAGCGCACCAGCTTGTATTTTAAAGACGACGATTACCGCCTAAGCTTTTTGTACGGTTCTTATCTTACCCTCACCAACTTGCCAGAAAGAGAATGGCAGCGGATTGAACAAATGCGCTTGTCTCCCTTATATGTTTCTGTTCATGCCACAGAACCCGAAGTTAGAATTAGACTGCTGAAAAATCAGCGTGCGGGACAAATCTTAGAGCAACTCAAGTGGTTTAAAAAAAGGCGGCTACAAATTCATGCTCAAGTAGTTGTTTGTCCTGGTATAAATGATGGCAAACATCTGGAGCAAACTCTCAAAGATTTAGCATCCTTTCATACTGGTGAAGTGCCTACTGTGGCATCGGTGGCAGTTGTGCCAGTCGGATTAACACGGTTCCGTCCCCAAGAAGACGAACTCATACCTGTAACCAGGGAAAAAGCTAAAGAAGTGATTTCTCAAGTCAAAACACTATCAGGGCAATTTCGCCAAAAATTTGGTTCCAGCGTTGCTTGGTTAGCCGATGAGTGGTTTTTGATTGCAGGTGAGGAATTGCCAACTGAATCTGAGTATGAAGAGTATCCTCAAATTGATAATGGTGTTGGTTCCATTCAATTGTTTATCAAGCAATTTGCAGCCGCCGCAACAGAATTACTACCGCCAAAGGTTTATCCTCAGAGAAAATTAACTTGGGTAGTAGGCAACGCAGTAGAAAACGCATTTCAACCTATCTTGAAACGTTTAAATTCTGTTGAAGGTTTAGAAGTAAATATGCGTGCTTTATGTAGTGATTATTGGGGACAAAGTATCACTGTCACGGGATTATTAACTGGTCATGATTTGTTGTTGAACTTACAAGGGCAAGATTTGGGAGAAGGAATTTTACTGCCAAATGTAATGCTCAAACATGGTGAATTGGTATTTTTAGATGATATGAGTATTGAAGAATTAGCGTGTAAATTAGATACAAAAATCTTACCAGTAGCAGGAGTTGAAGATTTAATCAATACCTGTATTTTTTGAACTGATTCTGTTAACTCTTTAGTCTATACAATTTAACTACGTTCTGCAATACCTTCTTGCTTAGTGCTTGGGAGAACGCATTTTTAACCTAGTTTTTTGATCCCTTATGGTGTAGACTGAAAATCAGCAGGTAAATGTAGCGATAGCGTGCAGGCAATTAGGCTAATCAGCTAACCAATGCTAGCTAACTGGGCATTGCTGCTGGTATGTACAGCAGTTTAGGGTTAGCAACATAAAAATAGCTCTGGCAAAAAGCTGATCAAAAACAAGGGAAATTTAAATCCTTACCATTTTTAGCCAACTGTCCCAATAGAATTGAGGGCAATCCACAAACTGCACGTGTTTGTGTGGTCAATTTTTAGATAGATAGCTTCTAAGGTTAGTCATATTTAGCTCATAGCCTAGATACGAAGTTTCATCGATTCAGCGACCAAATTAACTTTACCTAGTCCAACTCTTTGGGCTAAAAATTTTTGGCATCCATACATTGGGATGTAACATACAAAGTTTACAAATTTTGATTTGTAAGCTTCTTGTTCACTATTACACTTAATTAAATCTCATGACTGATTTTAACCTTATCCGAAATATCTGCATCATAGCAGTAGCATATCTATCCAGCATCTATTTTTGGATATCTTTATCTCAGGATTCAAACGATTAAAATAACTGCTAAAAGATTCACTCCAAAGAATATTTTAGTAGTTTGGACAGTTTAAGTGATAAGTTTGTCTTTAAGACCAAAGATAATCATATCATTTAATAATCTAATCTGTCAAGAAATAGGGCGGATATCTCAGGAAAAGGCAGCTAGAGAAAACTTATACCAGGAGTTCAGCCAGATAGCAAGGGAGCATCCCAATTTTGGAAAAACACGAATAAATCTCCACCATCAATATTTTTTGTCTTTGCTTTTGTTACCAAGCTTGTAAGCTGTTACGCATAAAAGATTGCATATTTAATCATGTAGCTTGTTCCCTGTTGATTTTCAATGGTCAGCGGTCAACAATCCTGATGATTAATCGTGTTTTCTGAATGTGTTTGAACTTAGCAACTGGTGACAGAGTGTCGTAGAGAGATTGAAAGTAGATTTACCAATTTGGGATGCTCTTGATAGCAACTTGTACATTAATTTCCGAAATGGATATTTTTTCGTCAGAAATTTTTACAAATAGAGACTTACAAATTGGGTTACTAGGGCTAGTAGCCGGACTTTTTATTTTCATAGTTGGTCGTTTCATGGTTTCATTGACAAACTTACTCTGGAAACGTTTGGGTTTTATCCAAATTACTGATGTTTACCAAAAGTTAATTAAGCCAAATGAAGACTTATTAATTGTGGTAGCTGTAATTGGAATTTTTGAGGTTGTTACATCTTTTTTACCTAGAAATCAGTGGACAAACTCATTAGAAATTATTGTGAGTTTAACTCTGGCGATCGCAGTCAGTTGGTTAGCCTCTAAATTATTTCAAAACTTCTTTGATTTCTATTTATTAAATGCTGCTTTCAAAACTGGGCAAAAAATCAGCAGTGAGTTACTCATTCTCTTCAAATGGGTTGCCAATCTCATCATTATCTTTTTAGCGATTCTTACCTATGCTCAAACACATCAAATTAATCTTTTAGGATTGCTAGCTAGTTTAGGAATTGGTGGTTTAGCAGTAGCCTTTGCTGCTCAAAAAACCCTAGAACAAGTTTTGGGTGGTATTGTTCTTTATCTTGATCGCCCTTTCGTGATTGATGATTATATTGGTCTTCCCGATGGGACTTTTGGACGAGTTGAATCTATAGGATTAAGATCCACCCGAATTAGAACATCCGGTAAGGGAACTGTGATGATAGTTCCCAACAGTTCCCTGACTCAAGTAAATATTGAAAATTTTACTGGTGCAAAGAAAGTCATGTCTATTCTGTATTTGACCTTCTACCGAACACTCAGTAGTGAAGATAGAGCCTTAATTCGCCAAGTTATTCTAGACAGTACAAATGGTATTTTTGGGATTGATTATCGGAATACAGAAGTGACTTTTAAGAGTGTCAATAATTCCATCGAACCAGATAAAACCCAGGCACAAGTTGCTTTCTTTATCTTAGGTTCTGGAGATGTATCGATGGAATTACGTCGTCAACTGCTAAATATGGCAACCGAAAGCATGACGCAGTGTTTAAAAGAATATGGTATTGCTTTTGATATAGAAGAACCAACAATTTATGTTGATTCACCCATTACAATTTAGAGATAATGACGAATATTTCACGGATTATTCTAGAATTTCTTCAACGTGATAGCACAATATCAGCCCTATCTAGACTTGGAGTCTTTCTAGTTTTTATTTTGCTGTCTTTACTGATAGGACGATATACTCCTACATTCTTACGAATTATTATTCGACGTTTTGCACCGCAGCAAGTAGCCAGTATTTATAACAATTTAATTGACCCAATTAGAAACTTATTTAGAATCACAGGTAGTTTAATTCTCATTTCATTATCTTTAGCGTGGATTGTGGAATATGAATCTATCTACAGATTTATTTCTCCCATCGTTGATTTAGCTGTTATTGTCAGTATTGCTTGGCTATATTCTCGTTTATTCCGGCAGTTTATTCGAGTATATGGAATTGAAATATTACGTAAATTTGGTCGAGAAGTAGATGAATTACTTTTAGTATTTGAAACTTTTGCAAATGTAATTATCGGATTTATTGCTGTTTTGGCATTTGCCCAAAGTCAACAATTTAATTTAGTTGGATTATTAACTGGATTAGGAATTGGTGGATTAGCTGTAGCTTTTGCGGCTCAAAAAACCCTAGAGCAGTTGTTGGGAACAATTGTGTTGTATTTAGATCGCCCCTTTGTCCCTGGAGAATATATTCGGTTACAGAAATCTCAACAAATTCCTGAAGGTTTATTTGGGCGAGTTGAGTCAATTGGCATCCGTTCAACCAAAATTCGTGCTGCGGCTAAAAGTACGTTGTTTATTATTCCCAATTCAATATTGGCAAACTTAGAAATTGAAAATATTACACGAGGCAAGAAAGTTATGGTGCTGCTCTACCTCGATTTTTTAGACTTGCTGCAAGACCGAGAACAAGCTCTGGTTCAACAGGTAATTGTCGAAAGTAGTAATTCGCTATTTGGTATCGATCCAGGCAGCACCAGTATTACTTTTTTAACCCACAACAATGCAGAAAAACAGATCACTAGAACAAGAGTGACATTTTTTATTTTGGGTTCCAGTGAGAACTCTTTGCAGTTAAGAAAACGCTTGTTGGAATTAGCAAATGAAAAAATTTCTAAAAAGCTAGTTACTAATGGAATTAAATTCACGCTGCAAGAGCCAACAATTTATGTAGAATCGCCTGTGACAATTTGAGTATCAATCTTGGCATTTTTTATTGGTTTTGATAGGCTAGATTGATGAAAGTAACTCACTAAGTACTTCTATAGGAATTCTATTTGATCTGGGAGAAGCCAGACCAATAGTAGGTTTACGGAATTCAGGCTATAGGATCAGTAAACTTACCAGGAATCAAGCCAGAGTCCTAGATTATGTACTAATGAATTCTGACTAATAACTCAATTAATTAATAATAAAATGAGGAGTGACTGGTGAGGCATCAAGAAAACCAAAAAGATATAAGTTTAAAAATTAAAGAAGCTAGAAGATTATTTATTTTAAGTTGTGAAATTGTAATTTTAAATTTTTTGAGTATTTTGCCAGTAACGGCAGCAACCGAAGAACCCATATTAAGCGTAGTGTATGGCCAAGAAAATGCAAATCAATGGACAGGGATCAGCGATCGCTTAGAGGCAATAGGGGTGAAATATTGTGTAATCCCCCTAAATGACGTCAAGAGTATGGCAGATTGGGGCGATCGCCGGGTATTGTTTTTGCCAAATGTCGAGACATTAACACCAACCCAAGCGATCGCTCTAGAAGAATGGATGAGTAAGGGAGGACGCCTGATTGCTAGTGGCCCCATAGGTAGTTTGTCATCGCCAGGAGTACGACAGTTATTGCGATCGCTATTGGGAGGTTATTGGGGATTCAGCCTCAGTGAAACAGAACAGATTCAAGCTGCAAAAACCAAGATCCCAGTATGGGCAAATCAAACTGAACTCTTTGGCAAAGTGCGCGGCGGCGTTGTGATTCCTAACGATATGGGTACTCAATCTCCTGCTGTTTGGAATTCCAAAGATAATCCGGCCGCAGTCGTGACAACTGAGCGTTCCACCTTTTTGGGCTGGCGTTGGGGAACAGATACAGCCTCAGCCGCCGAGTTAGATAATGCCTGGTTAAAAGCTGCTGTCAATCACTATCTGACAGCGCCAGCACCATCAAATCGTATGAAAAAAATAGCCGGAGGTTCCCAAAATTGCTCTACGACTGTGGCAGCTGCGCCGAGGGAGCAGGGGGTCAGGGAGTCAGGGGGGCAAAGGAGCAATTTACCTCCCTCATCTCCTCCTCCTAAAACTGCCACTGCTCCCATCCCTAGAGCGCTTCCTATGGTCAAACCCCCGGCTTCCCAAGAGGCTATTGATCAATTGGAAGAAGCAGTGCGTTTAGATGTGGTACCCAACTCCAATGAGCCGATTGACAACAACCAAGCGATCGCCCTCCAGCAAGAGCTAGAAAATCTCATTGGTCGAGTGGAAAGTGCCCATTTAGCAGTGTTAGCCGATGCAGCCAATGTTGGCGAAACGATATCTGAGGAAAAGCAGTCTTCAAGTGTCAAAGAGCAACCGTTACAATTGGCTTCAACCCAACTGCGATCGCTAGGCACGAGTAAAGAGCAAGCCTTGGCACAAGCAAGGCTAATTGCCAAAAACTTACCCCAATTGATTGCTCAAAAAAACTACGCTCTAGCTCGTCAGCAGTGGCTAGTCGCTAAAACGACCTTGTGGCAGCAGTTTCCTGTTGATCGGAAACTAGCTCAACCAGAAATTCGCGCAGTTTGGTTAGATCGAGGGACAATTGTTCGTGCTGGTAGCAAGGCGGGACTGGCACAGATTTTTGATCGCCTCGCCCAAGCTGGAATTAATACCGTCTTCTTTGAAACTGTTAACGCTGGCTATACCATTTATCCGAGCCAAGTTGCAAAAGAGCAAAACCCATTAATTCGTGGCTGGGACCCATTGGAAGAGGCGGTGAAATTAGCCCATGAGCGAGACATGGAATTACACGCTTGGGTTTGGACTTTTGCTGCTGGGAACCAACGTCACAATGAAATTCTCAACATTAATCCTAATTATCCAGGGCCAGTACTGGCGGCTCATCCCGATTGGGCAAACTACGATAACCTTGGCAACATGATTCCCGTTGGTCAGGGTAAGCCATTTTTCGATCCAGCCAACCCCGAAGTACGGCAGTACTTGCTCAAACTGTATGAGGAAATTGTCACTAAATATAAAGTGGATGGTCTACAGCTAGACTACATTCGCTATCCTTTCCAAGACCCATCAGCAGGTCGAATCTATGGCTATGGCAAAGCTGCAAGAGCGCAATTTCAGCAACTTACTGGCGTAGATCCAGTGAATATTTCCCCTAGCCAAGCCGATTTGTGGCAAAAGTGGACAAAATTTCGCACCGAGCAAGTTGATAGTTTTGTCGCCCAAGCATCACAACAGTTACGGCAAAAGCAGCCGAATTTAATTTTGTCGGTTGCAGTATTTCCTTTGCAGGAAGCAGAACGGATTCAGAAAATTCAACAAAACTGGGAAACTTGGGCAAGGCGTGGGGATGTAGATTTAATTGTTCCCATGACTTATGCTCTAGACACTTCTCGCTTCCAACGACTGGCCCAACCCTGGATTGCATCTAAACAATTGGGAGCTACCTTATTAGTGCCGGGAATTCGCTTACTTTCTTTGCCAACAATCGGGGCATTCGATCAACTCCAATTGGTAAGGGATTTGCCAGTTAGTGGTTATGCACTTTTTGCCGCAGAGAATTTTAACAACGATCTACAAAAAGTTTTTAGTAGTACCCAAGGTAGGGTTCAATCCACAAAAAGTGAACCGATTCCTCACCGCCAACCTTTTCAAACTGCTGCCATCCGTTACAGTGCGCTGCAACGAGAATGGAAATTTATTTTCCAAAATGACCAAGTACAAAGGCCTGCTCAGAAAATATCAGATTTTAACAACCAGGCAGAAGTTTTACGCAGTGCTTTAAATCAGCTTGCCGCTTCCCCTTCTCCTAGTAAGTTACTGGTGGCGAGAGCCTCTTTAAGTCGTTTCCAGTCTCAATTTCGGGTATTGATGAGCCAAGAACTTAAGTCGAATTCCTATCAAGTGAAAGCTTGGGAAAATCGGCTTGTAACCATAGAAAGGCTATTACGTTACGGCGAACGACGAGTGCAGCTGCGTCCTTAGTCAAGAGACAGGGAGCAGGGGAGTGGATGAGGGAGAGGGGGAATGTATCAAACAAGTCTCTTCCTTGTCTCTTCTCTATGCCCCATGCCCCATGCCCCATGCCCCATTCCCAATTCCCATTTTCAACTAGCTGGATATAAGCTGGTTTGTAATTCTTAACACACTTTTTGTAGTGTTTTTATCCCGAATATTACTACTTATTTAGCGTCAAAATATTAGAAAATACTTAGATAACCAGCTTTAGATAACTATTGTTTGATAATAGCTATCGTAAAAATTTATGCAAGCTTTACCTCAGCTTATCGGCCTACAAAGCTTAGAGTCAATAATTGACTGTTCGTTGCCAATAGTTGTACCGGAAACATCACTATTAGATGCAATATCTACGAGGGGCTACGCCTACCCACTGATGGTAGCGCGGGGCAAGAGTGTCTTGATTTCTTCATCTTCGCAGATAGTGGGGTGCTTCACCAAGCATGAGATGGTACTGCTTGTAGCTTCTGGAACTAGCTTGAAAACAGCCAATATTTTTGAAGTTATGCATACCTCGGTCATGACATTGGACGTGTCAGAATTTTCGGAGATAGCCTCAATATTTTCACGTTTGCGCCAGCAGCAGTGTGATCTATTGCCAGTTACAGATAACCAAGGTCAGATTTTTGGTAATATTACCCCTGAAAGTATCTCTCAAGGATTAGCACAAAAAATAGAGAAAACTAGAGACAAACCTAGTATTGGTTCCTTTGAGGTAGAACATCAGATTCTCTTTGAGAGACAATTACTCAAGTACAAATGGTTACTAGCACGCGCTATAGTACGTAAAGATACGACAGGCAAACTTGTTCGCCTAATTGGAGTTTCTAAGGAGGATTTGGACTTCTATTGTAAGTGTGATACCAGGGTGATGCAGACGAATGCACCCAACTATCACATAATCATGAGTGAGATATTGAATGATGTGTTGATTATCGGTAAGTCAGAAGCGGGAAAATTAGAGTATAGACCAACATCCTTCAACTTGGTCGAATACAGCCGACAATTACTAGAAAAAGTACAGATGAATCTGGGCTATCGGCGTTTGATTTATTTTACCAGTCAATATAACTCTGTAACCTGCTGCATGGATGAAAAACTGCTGGGACGCATTTTGACTAACTTGCTCTCAAATGCGATTAAATATTCCTCAGATGATAGCATTGTCAAGTTTAGTCTCCTTTGTCAGCATGGGCAAGCAGTATTTGAAATTCAATATTGGGGAATTGGTATTCCAGAAGACATACCATATCTCTTTGAATCCTTTAATCGCGCTAGTAATATCGGTAATATACTAAGTAGTGAATTAGGAATAGCAGTTTTAAAAAACGTGTACAGATATCTACAAAGGCTTATTTTTATAATAAGTAAACTGGAATTTGGTACAAGTTTACTGTCATTTTCCCATTAAAAAATAAAATATAAATTGAGGTAATTATGCCAAGAATTTTAATAATAGAAGATGAGGAAGCAGTCCGTGAAAACATTTTAGATTTGCTAGAAGCTGAAGATTTTGAAACTATTGCTGCGGCTAATGGCAGAATCGGTGTAAATTTGGCTATTTCCGAAGTTCCCGATTTAATTCTCTGTGATATGATGATGCCAGAAATTGACGGTTATGGCGTGCTAACAGCGTTGCGTCAAGATCCATCAACGGCAACAATTCCCTTCATTTTTCTAACCGCCAAATCTGCAAAATCTGACTTCCGTCAAGGTATGGATATGGGTGCTGATGACTATATAACTAAGCCATTCACTAGGGCTGAGTTATTAAGTGCCATCATGAACAGGCTGGAAAAATACGCTACCTTAAAAAGGTATTTATCTCCTCAGACTGTAATTAACAACTTGTCTCCAAAGATGCAGTTGTTAGAAATTAGCTTACATCGGGCTATCAAGCAACATAAATTTCAAGAGTTTGAAATTTATTATCAACCAATAGTTGATATTGCTTCTGGGAAGATAGTAGCTGCTGAAAGTTTATTGCGCTGGCAAAGTCCAGAGTTGGGGATGATTTACCCAACAGAGTTTGTTCCGTTAGCAGAGTCTACAGGTTTAATTGTTCCTATTGGTAAATGGGTATTAAAAAGGGTCTGCCAACAAATTAAAAGCTGGCGTGATATCGGAATAAATTCCTTGATCTTTGCTGTAAATCTGTCAGTAATTGAATTTAATCAACCAGATTTTATTCATAACATTATCAATTTGATAGCTGTCAATGAGTTGGAAGCACATTACTTAGAACTAGAACTCACTGAAAGTATGATTATGCAAGATGTAAATAGTGCGATCGCTACTATGAGCAAATTGCAATCTTTGGGTGTGAAAGTTGCGATCGATGATTTTGGAACTGGCTACTCTTCTTTAATTTATCTAAAAAATTTACCAATTAACACCTTAAAAATCGATCGTTATTTCATCCATAATGTTGCTAACGATCCACAGAAGTCAGCCATTACTAAAGCATTAATTCAAATGGCTCACAATCTCAATCTAGATGTAGTTGCCGAAGGTGTAGAGACGGAAGCAGAACTGGCTTTTTTACGCCAACACAACTGTAATTCTATGCAAGGTTTTCTATTTAGTCGTCCCTTACCAGCAGCAGAGTTTGAAAATTTTTTGTTAACTAACAAATGTTTATATGTTTAAACATTGGGCATTGAAAAGAGGCAGAGGGGCGGGGTGCTTTTAGCAGAGGGGAGAACTCTTCTCCCTTACTCCCTGCTCCCTGCTCCCTTGCTTCTTCCCCATTCCCCATGTCCCCCTCATCTTCACAGTCCTCAATCCCCAGTCTCTAGTACCTTAACTAATTAAGAAAAATCAAACTTTAGACTGGCGACAATTATTAATCTCAAGTCTAAAGTAAAAAAATTGTGTATAGTTTCTACCGCCATGAAAGTCCTTGCGCGTTTCTTGCTGCCAGTTTTTTTACTGACCTTGGCAGCGGCCTGTAATCAGACTCGCGCTAACTCAGATAATCCTACACCTCAAAAATCTGTACCTTCTGCCCAACTGACACAGAATCCTACACAGCCAAAAAATATTGTCCGTACTGAAGCACTTTCACCTACACCCATCCGCATCAATCTGAAGAATTTACCAGCACCCTTCGCAACAGAAAGTGCCTCTAAGCGGCCAGAGGTTGTACCGATTCCGCAAAACCCGGTGCTGCGTGTACCGCCAGGATTTAAAGTAAACGTTTTTGCCGAAGGTTTAGATGCGCCACGCTGGCTAGCTTTAACCCCCAGTGGGGATGTATTGGTGACTGAAACCGGGCAAAATCGGATTCGTCTGTTACGTGACAGCAATGGCGATGGTATAGCCGACGTTCGAGAAACCTTTGCTAGTGGGGAAAACGGACTCAATAGACCCTTTGGTATGGCTTTTGTAGATAATTCGTTTTTTCTGGGGAACACAGATGCTGTGGTGCGTTTTCCCTATAGCCAAGGCCAAAACCAGATTACAGGTAAAGGGGAAAAAATTGCCGATTTGCCCGCTCAAGGTTATAACAACCATTGGACGCGCAATGTCGTTGTCTCACCCGATCGCAATAAATTATATGTTTCAGTCGGTTCAGGAACAAATGTGGATGAGGAACCCTTACCACGGGCTTCGATACAGGTAATGAATTTGGATGGTTCCCAACAGCAAACTTTTGCTTCCGGCTTGCGTAACCCTGTTGGTTTAGACTTTCATCCTATAACTAAGGAACTTTATACCACTGTCAACGAACGGGATGGAATTGGTGATGAATTGGTTCCAGACTATCTAACACGCGTTAAACAGGGGGCATTTTACGGCTGGCCCTATGCTTATCTAACGCCAAACAACCTCGATCCGCGGCAAAAGACTGATGACAAAAGTAAACGTCCTGATTTAGTAGCCCGTACTCAAACACCAGATGTACTGTTTCAGGCGCACTCCGCAGCATTGGGTTTGCAGTTTTATGATGGTAAAACCTTTCCAGAAAAATACCGTAACGGTGCTTTTGCGGCTTTTCGTGGTTCTTGGAATCGCGATCGCGGCACTGGTTATAAAATTGTATTTGTTCCCTTCGATGCTAAGGGGCGATCGCTTGGTTACTACGAAGATTTTCTCACAGGATTTTTGCTAAACCCTTCTGTACCAACAACTTGGGGACGACCTGTAGGTTTACTCGTGTTGCCAGATGGTAGTCTACTACTAACAGAAGAAGCCAATAATCGGATTTATCGGATTCAGTATACGGGTGGTTAAGGAATTCACGCCTTCAAACATTTAGAAATTCACGGATAGGATCTGTTGCCTAAAGTAAAGTTAGAGCAGTTGTCATCAATAGAGACGTTGTGACTGCATCTCCCTACCCAGGTTTATCTCGTTTACGGTAAATTACTGATGAAGAAGAATGCAGAATCCAGAATCCAGAATTCAAAATCAAGACGCTCGTGACGCTCGAATACTCGCTAACGCTGCGCTATCGCCCTTGGGGCTAGCTTCTCCCAAAGGGAGAAGACTCGCTTTCCGCGTCGCTATCCGTCATTCATACAGAATACCTAACTGAATTCTGACTCCTGACTCCTGAATTCTGTTCGATAAATACTAATACTTATCTGGTTGAGAAACTAATTATGACTCCCAATGAAAATAATACTCAGTCAAATATCAACGAATTGTCTCCACATTCAGGTACACGATATTGGGGTGAGGTAGAGGTAATCGAGGAGGGAGAAACCTATAGAATTAGTCGTGTGGAAATTAAGCCCAGGCACGGAATTAAACCACAAATTCATTATCATCGCAATGAACATTGGGTTGTAGTTTCTGGTGTCGCGAAAGTGACTTGTGGCGATGCAGAAATATTACTGAATCGAAACGAATCAACTTATGTACCCGCAGCAACTCTACATAAAGTAGATAATCCTGGGCATATTCCGCTAGTTATTCTGGAAATTCAAAATGGTGAATATTTAGGTGAAGATGATACTGAGCGCCCTTATGACTTAAATTTGGTCAAACCTGTAGCTGAAGGACAGTAGGGGGGATGGAGCAGGGGGAGCAGAGGAGGCAGGGGAGGCAGGGGAGGATGAGGGAGAAAAGGCAAATAATCAATGCCCAATGCCCAATGCCCAATGCCCAATGCCCAATTCCCCATACTCAATCAAAACCACCCTTCTTGTTCCAAGGTTTCAATTAGCTGTAAGCCACGGGGATCGCCTACTCCTAATAGTGAGGCTTTGGCGTCTTCTCGGACTCCTAAATCTTGATCTTCGGCAAAGGCTTGAATTAGGGCATCGATCGCAGTGGCATAAACTACATTAGAAGGTAGTTCGCGGCACAGTTGACCAATTGCCCAAGCACTGTTACTCCGTACTGCTGCCACAGGATCTTGAACTAAGGCTTCAATTAAAGGTGGTGTTGCCCCTATCACTGCTTCATAACCCACTTCTGCCATCTGTGCTAAGGCGCTAGCAGCCCACAAACGCACTGCGGAAATGTCGGTTCTGAGGGCGTTTGCTAAAGGTGCTAAAGAACGGCGATCGCGACAGTTTCCTAAAGCCCAAACTACACCTTTACGCACATAGCCATTCCAATCACTGTTTAGTTGAGCAATTAACGGACTCACTGCTTCTAAACTGGGATTGCGTCCGATGCCATAAGCTGCACTTACCCGCACCAAGGGACAGGTATCAGTTAACAGGCGAATCAGATGGGGGGTAGCACGGGCATCTTCTATATCACAAAAAGCACGTGCCGCTAACATTCTTTGCTGGGGCTGGGGATTTTCCAGCAAGGCTAGCATCACTTCTGGATCGGGCTTGGCCACAACTGATTCGGCAGTTAGCGGCTCTATTTTATCTAAGGGGCTTTCTAGCTCCTCCTCAATATCGAGTAGGCTTAGATCGTCTTCGTCATACATAATTTGATTTCAATCCCGAAAAGGGATTAACACATAATCCCCCGCGCCAATAAGTTAAAGCTTTATATATATTAGTTGGGTTCTTATACATTTTCCCTTCTTCCTCGTTGAGTTTTATCCAAACGAGAACCTCTATAACTCATACGCTACAGTATGTTATCGCTATTCTTGAGTTTATTTTTCTGCACTCAGGAATTTTACCATCCAGATGGATTGGGTTTGATAACCTAACTGATTGTAAAGATTCAATGCGGGTTTATTGGATTGAAACACTTGCAGTCCAATCTGGCGATCGCCTCTTTGAATAGCCCAATTTTCCACATATCGCATCAAAGCTGTACCAATACCCCGCCGCCGATGTTCTGGTACAACGTAGAGGATAAAAATGTGAGCATGACGGTTCCCATGTACTTGATCTATGGCATTGCCCACCCAGAGGCAAGCTATCGGGGCAGAGGGGCAGAGGGGCAGAGGGGCAGAGGAGAGAGATTCTTTATTGCTCCCCTGCTCCCCTGCTCCCCTGCTCCCCTGCTCCCCCTCCTCTTCTACCCACCACAAGGGCGTATCGCTGGAGAAGTATTGCTTAACTGTTTGCTCTAGGTGGGAAAAATCCTCATTGGGAAAAAGATCCTGGTAAGTTCGCTGCATAAATTTAAGCAGCAGCGATCGCTCCAAAAGGGAGCCACGGCGAATAATATATCCAGGTAATAGTTGCTCAGACACGCTGATGTTTATTGACTTAGCTAGCTAAGTTATGTGCTGCTGGAGGTAAATCAGTGGGAGTACGTTGAGAAGTTACTTGTACCTCTTCAATTGGTGCGGGTGCTGCCATATCGGACGGTAAAAAGATCCGGGCGCTGACTGCCACTAAGGCAAAGACAAATACCAGTACTACAAGCAGTGGAGCGATGTATTGACGAAAAATAGCCATATTTTAATTGCAAGAAGCTAGGAACTTTGATGAGAACCTAGCTAAAGATTTGTGAAGTATTCTTGATTTATTTTAGCAATTTTCTGTGCATGGGAATGGGGCATTGGAAATTGGGCATGGGTAAGAAGGGTAAAGAGGAATGGGTAAGGGGTAAGGGGAAAAAGGGAAAGATTAAATTTATTCCTTTTCCCTTTAACCTTTAACCTTTTCCCCTCTCTTGTTGCTTCCCCTACTCCCTCTGGCGATCGCTCTCCAAGTCATCGAGTACTCTTTCGCAATACCAATTCTCCGGCATCCCAGGATAAGTCTCTTTTGCCTGTTCAATTAACCGTTCGGCTGCGGCAGTGTCACCAGATAATTTAGCGATTAGCCTGTTTTTGAGATAGCTATCAGATCCACCATCGTCTACCTGGGTTGGTATCCCTTGATTTATGGTTGATGGAGTTGATGGTCGGGATTGTTCTCTTCGCAATTGCCAAAATAAAACGTAATAAAGTGTACCAAAAATTAAAATTAGGCTGAGTGTTCCGAAAAAAGTTAGGAGGTTAAATGCTAGAAATCCCAGAACTAACTGCGAGAGAACATACCCCAGTAATAAACCGGTAAGTAAGAGGATGAATGTGCCGACAGCAATAACTACTTGATTCCCCATATATCCTCTTCTTCGTCCTCAAGTCCTGGTCTGGATATTGCCACTGGCTGAGGGTTCCAGGGGGCAAATACTGGTAATAGAAGTAGTCCTGGTACAGCGGCGGCGATGGTAATTAAGAAAAATATAGGCCAACCCGTGCTTTGAGCGATCGCGCCTCCAGGGGCCGCCAGAATATCACGGCTGACAGCCATTAAGCTGGATAACAAAGCATATTGAGTTGCAGAAAACCGCTGGTTACAAAGACTCATCAAAAAGGCAACAAAGGCTGCTGTCCCCAATCCACCACAAAATTGTTCTACGTTGATGGCAAGTACCATAGCTTGGTAGTTTTGACCGATGTATGCTAGAAAAAAGTAAGCTAAATTACTTACTGCTTGTAGAATACCAAAAACCCAAAGCGATCTATTGATGCCAATAGCACTCAAAATTGATCCACCGGCTAAAGCACCGACAATCGTCGCAATTAAACCCATCCCCACTTGAATTGCCCCAATGTCGGTTTTGGTAAAACCAGTTTGCAGCAAAAAAGGCGTGGTCATATTGCTCAACAAAGCATCACCTAGCTTGTATAGGGTAATGAATGCCAGCATTAAAATAGCTTTAATAATCCCTTGACGTTGAAAAAATTCCTGAAAGGGCAATATGACAGCATCAGCCAGAGATCCTGGAGGGCTAATTTCTTTGGGTTCTGGTGCGAATAAGGTGGCAAGAATACCAATTATCATCGTCCCTGCCATAAACAAGTAAACCGATGACCAAGGTAGTTGGTCAGCAAGTATCAACGCTAAAGCACCTGCGACTAATAGGGCAATTCGATAACCTAAGATAAAAACGGCTGCACCAGCCCCCATTTCTAGTTTTTCTAAAACGTCGGTACGGTAGGCATCAACGGCAATATCTTGAGTTGCACTGATAAAAGCGATGACTATGGCGTTGATGGCTAGTAGCTGTAATGCTTGTTTGGGTTGTTGGAAAGCCATGAATGCGATCGCTACAATCAAAGCAATCTGCGTCAAAATTAACCAACCCCGTCTTCGTCCCAAAACTGGCAAGGTGAACCTGTCCACCAACGGCGACCATAAAAACTTTAAGGAATAAGGCAAACTCGCAAGGCTAAACCAACCAATAGCGGCCAAATCTACCTTCTCTACAGTCATCCAAGCCTTTAAGGTATTACCGATTAACAATAACGGTAAACCCGATGAAAAACCTAAAAATAATAAAGCCGCCATCTTGCGACTACCGAAAACTCCCAGCAGCGATTTAATTTTCCTCATATTTTCAAATTTTTGCCTCTTTTGAGGAAATATCAATAAAATACAACGAGGAAATCCAGAAGTATATCATGTAACTAGTACCTATAAGGGTTTGGATTATCGGAGTGGCAGCAGTTCCTATTAATCCCTATCAGGGATTGAAACTCGCCATCGCTGTGTGATTTTACCCAAACATGACAAACTACCAAGATTTACTTGGGTTAAATACAAATTCAGGATAACCTTATAGCGTCAGCGTTTTCTTAACTTTCCTGAATTGGATAAACCTGATGTCCCCTGATTTCTACTCTGTATGCGGCGAGGCATTTTTCCCAACCTTCACGCGTACCAATGTCGCTTTTGCTATTGAGCAATCCTAATTCCTGTTCTTGTTGGGTGAGTTTAGCAAATTCTTCGTAGCCTGGGTAGTCGCTGGTGACAAATGTTTCCTTCCGGTGCAAAATCGGCGGATTTGCTCTAGTTTCGTAGTCTCGATGAGTCACAAAGAGGGTTTTTAAATCAATACCGATGCTGGCTTTTAACGCCGGATGGGGATCGGTATCGAATTCAGGGTAAGACAGATAGGATATTTGCGGTTTATCAGTGTGATATTTAATTAATGTGGCTTCATCAATACGCCCAATAGTACGGCTAGCGCAACCTTCACAAATTCGTAGTACGGGGTCAAGTGCTGCTAATACCGAAACATGGACGTAAAGCGCACCGCGTGTATGTTTTCCAATTTTGCTTTTTTCGCAAGCAGTTTGAATCACCCCAGGTTTACCTAAACTGAAAAGTTTTTGGTCGGCTACAAGACACGCTTCCTCATAGCTACTAAAAAAGGCTTTGATATCGTGACGCATTTCTGGCGCTAGCTTCTGCCATGCAGGGCGTTTATCAAAGTGAGTCAGGGCGAGATAAACTTGGATATCTAGAGAACGACGGTAAGCGATCGCATCCCATTCAGCCTCATCAGTAGCTTGCAAAACTACACCAAAGGCACGGCGAAAGTTACCAAATTCGCTCAGTAATTCCTGTTCATTTTCCAATTCCCCTTTCACAGGTAGTCTACCGCGCTTGGTAAAGAAAGCCATTAATGGTTGCAGTTGTTCTTGATAGTCTTCAAACCGCTTGGTGGGGATACGGACTCGCGGTGTAGAAGTCGCAGAAAAGAAGCGGATAGCTTTGTAACTTTCTTTTTCAGCTTCATCTCGAAAAACAAAGTAAACGCCTAGTGCGATCGGTACTGCATCGACATTTAGGACTTCATCAATATAAGTTTTGAGTTCTTGCTGTTCGTAATATTTCTGAAAAGTATTGCGGCGCGTCACAATGCCATCATTGTAAGCAAGTTGGGTTTTGCTGGGAGCGTTAATTAGTATTTGAGCCGCGACAATTAAAACTTTCCCGGTGAGTTCCCAAGCTTGGATCAAGCTTTGACGGCGTTCCTCTGAGTCTTCAATAACATTGAGGACATAACCCAGGTTAACCACATCGGCGGCGGTGCGTGGTACATCGGGATAATAGTAAGGATCCCAGCCTGTGCTGGTGTAACCTAAGTTTTTTACTCGCTGAACATCACCACCGTAGCCGCAACCGTAATCAAAAAAAGTGGTGTCTTGATTGAGGATTGACCCTTCTATAGCCAATCGTACAGGGCGAGAGATGTCGGGGCGAGCGATCGCAGCTCGATGACGCTCAATTTCTAGCGCTTCAGGCATAATATTAATTGTCAGTTAACAGTGAACAGTTAACAGTCAACTAATATCCTTTCAATTTTTAACCGCCAGTTCAATTAAATCTTCAATTTTCTTGATATTTGGATCGCCTGCTAAGTAACCAATACCGCGATGCAAATGTAACCGGAATTGGATGGCGAGGGTTTCTTTGTCGGTGGGATAACCGTCATTGTGACAGCGTTGTTTAAGCGCAAGGAGGAGTATATCAGACATTTCGCCGCCAAAGACACGCCAACTCATTTCGACGTTGCTATCTTGGGGGATTGGAACGGGGGAGGGTGTGGTTGCTTCTGCGAGGGAACGACAAAATGCCCAACGACATAAGATATTCCATTGGTCGATTTTGGTGCTGCGCTTAAGTTTGGTAAGTTGCTCTTTAGCTGTTTGGGAGAGTTTTATTCTTTCGATTGGGGATTCCATAATCTTCCTAAAAATTGAGATAGTTTTCGCTCATAAACCCAAACAGTAGCGAACCGCAGTTTCGACTTCAAGCATCTTGGAGTCAGAAAGTTTGCCAGATGGATCAGCAGGAAAGCGATTTGGATCTAAAGAACGAATTTGAAAACATAAAAACACTGTTTATAGTCGCAATCCACTGTCGCTTGGAAATACTCGTATATTGCTTGGATAATCGTGCCTAATATTTGTTCCTTTCGTACCTACAACTACAGTTACAACCAAAGGTAATTGGTTGATAGCGTCTATAGATAACACTAAAACTGGTCGTGTTCCTGCTTGTTCTCGTCCACGCACTGGATTAAGATTTATAAAATAAATTTGTCCTCTCTCAATGCTCACCACTTTGTTAAACCCTTTTTTAGCCCATCCATTTCTGTAACACTAAATTCATTATTTATAGAGGCGATTTCTGACTGTATATCTAAATCACTAGCCATTGCTGCTAGTTGCTCATTCATATATTTAACATCAGTAAAGCTATCTGATATTTGCTTCTTTTCTTGCACTTGACTTGTGATAAGTTCTAAAACCCATTCTAGTTCTTCTAATGACAAAGCACGTAGATCACGCTCTATTTTTAGTAAATGTGGTGAGTTCATCTTTGCTTATCTACTTTCCAAAGGTCGTTATATATATTGTAAATATCTAGAGTTGGAAAAATCGCACTCCGCCAATTTTTAACAATATCTACTACCAAAAATATCCTGGTTTTATGGTTGTTTGGCGAGTAGTGGAGTCGTATTTTAGGAGGTATTCGCGTGCGATCGCTTCATTTTCTCGCAGTGTTTCCACTTCTTTCTTGCCAATCTCAGTATCCGTAGATAACAAAATTACTTGATGGCTGGCGGCTGGGAAGTAACGTTCAACTAGGTTGCTGCGATGAGAGGAGTCTAGTCTACCTAATGGCGTATCGATTACTACTGGTAAGCGGTGTCCAGAGACTTTGGCTAAACCCCAGAGGAATGCGATCGCAAGTAGTTGTTTTTCACCTGCTGATAAACGATGTTTAGGCACAGGTTTACCATTTAAATCGTAAAGCAAAAGGCTAAAAGTCTTAGTATCAATAGTGATACGATGCACTAAATCTGATTTATGCAGGAGATAAAGGAAGCAGTTTTTAACTTCTTCCTCTAATTTATTGAGTTTTCGCAGAGTTAATTTTTCACGAAAAATCTTGAGTGTGTTTTGAACTTTCGCTGCTGAGGTAATAATATGTTCGCTATTTTTATGTTTAATATTTTCTACAGTATAATCACTTAATTCTCTCTTTGACTTGGCAATAATAGTTTCTAATTCAGCTAAACGATGGCGGATTGTTTCGTAATTTGCTTTAGCTTCAACAACTTGATTTTGTGCCGATTCTAATGCTTGACGCAGCTTTGTATAATCTTCGGGTGCTGCTGCTGTTTGCACTTGTCTTTCCAGAGTATGAATTTCTTCTTCTTTATTTTTGAGAATAGCTAATTTTTCTTTTGCAGAAAGTTTAGAATTGTGTAAGTGATATATAAGATTATCTAGTTGACTTAAAGTTTCATCATCAGCTAATAACCAAGGTGCTTCCGTCTGGAGAGTCTTTGCATATAAACTATCTACATCTTGGATTAAAAATGATTGAATTTTTTCAACTTGTATCGGAGAAATTTCTACTTGATTTAGCCAAGCGAGTAAACGCTGATCTCGTTCAAGTAACAAATCTTTAGAAATTTGTATCTGTTGATGGCGAAATTCCTTTTCTCCCTGTGTCTGCGCCTGATTAAGTAAATTAGGAATTAATGCCAGAGGTAAAACATCAGCCGCCAATTCACACATCGACTGACGTACTTGTTCAATTTCCGCAGTTTTTGTATTTTGCTGTAGTTCTAGTTGATTGCGTTCTGCTGCAATCTTTCCACCTTCAGAAATAAATTTATCAAAGGCTTCTTGCTGCTTTTGTTCTAATTCTTCTACCTGATTTTTGAGAGTTTCTAATTTATCTTCTGTTATTTGATAATCTTCTTGCTGTTGGGTTAACCTAGTTTCAATCTCCTCTAGGTTTGCTAAATCCTTACTATTACCAACTTCTTTAAGTTTACGGTTAACTAAAATATCTAAATCAACTGCTAAACGATCTGCTAACTCTAAACCTAAAAGTCCACGAATTGCGTCTACTACAACTGGTGGTGGTGTTTCCTGTTCTGCGAGTTCTTTAACTTGTTCACCATCAAAAAGAAATAAGTTGGAAATCCCTAATGGCAGGAGATTTTCAATATATTCATCCCAGATATTAACTAAAGCATCAGGCCATGTATCACTGTCACCTAAAATACCTAATGTATCTTTACCGTCTTTAGGATTTTTTGTCCAACTCCGCACAACACGGTATTTTATTGGTTTATCGTTTTCAATATGTTCAAAAAGTAATTCAATTCGCGTGTCTGCAACTGGATCAATTTTATTGTTAACGCATTGATTGAGAAAATCACTATAACTTAAATTACCACGGGTAGAACATTGGGCACGGGGGCCATAAAGGGCGAGACGAATCGCATCCATAAGGGTGGTTTTTCCGCCGCCATTCATCCCACCTAAAAGAATAATTGGGTGTGAGCTTTCCTCATCAATTTTTGGGTTAAGATTGATTACCTGTTTACCACTGTAGGGGCCAAAGTTTTGTAGAACTAGTTCAAGAAATATCATTAATTTTTAAGAGTGTGTTTGAAAAGTTATACGGTGTGATTTTTTACCCCCCTTAATCCCCCCTTTATAAGGGGGGAAACAAGAAAATCAAGTTCCCTCCCCTTATAAAGGGGAGGGTTAGGGTGGGGTAAAATATTTTATAAATCAATCACGACTTTTAAAACATCCTAAGATTAACATGAGTTCGACAGCGATCGCAGAAGTAGAAACTTTGTGATCAAAGGAATCAGATAAAATTAATTAGATGATTTTGTCTGACGCATTGATAAAAAATATTGTCTATGAAATATAGATAATACCATCACTAACTGTTAAGAAATGCGATCGCATCTGTCTGGGTGTTGGTAAGCGTGGCTAGATTTGCACACTTCCAGCTTGAAAAATCTGTTCGGCGGTTAAATTCAATTCTGGGAAAGTAGGCGAGACAATATGGGTATCGCCTTTAAATTGAGTAACTTGGTACTCACCATCAATTAATTGATAAATGGATATAGTAGGCAGCTTAGGATTGCCAATAAACTTCCTAGCACCTATAGCCGCATAATCTATAATCCAATATTCAGGAATACCTATAGCTTCATAATCAGCTAATTTTTTGTAATAATCATCTCGCCAGTTAGTACTAACAACTTCAATAACTAATGGAATAGATGCAGCTTGAGATACAGTTGATTCTTTTTTCCATAAAGGCTCATTCACTAAATTTGGTCGATTGATTATTAAGATGTCTGGTGAATAAGCTGATTCACCTTCAAATGGCTTGACTAATACAGTTTTTGGAATGAAGTAAGGAAGTTTTTGTCGCCCAATTTCGATAGATATATTTAGCGCCAAAAAACCAACAACATCCTCATGATCCCCTACTGGTTGAGCCATTTCAACAATCACGCCATCATGTAATTCGTATCTCCCACCTTCAGGCCGCCAAGCTGCAAAATCTTCAAAAGTTACTAATTTGTGTATGGCTTGAATCATAGAACCTCGCTTGTTTTAAGATGATCAAACTTTGTCAAGCGTTCTTTAAGCAGTTTGTTGACTCCCATCTTCTATTATTCTGAGTTTTACTTTTTAAATTTCATACTTGCCCAAGTTACCTCTTCATCACTTTCACTTTTACCTTCATCTACTTCATTGATTGCTGCAACATCGCCCAAAGTCATCTGCTTGACTTTTGCAACATCACCTTGACTAACTGCTTCGCTTAATTCGCGTTTCAAACGAGCATTTTTAATCGCATCTTCTGGAGAACGGGAACTCGTATTAAAGCATTTTTCTAAAGTATCGTATATTCCCACGCGACGAGTTTTTTTGCGATACTGGCGTTCTGTGTCTAACAATTTCGCCATGAGTTCCAAGTGCATCGCGTCACCTTCACAGATTTCTTCTAATACTATCCATTCATCACGACCTAGTAGGCTATAGTCAGCACCAGGGCGGGGGTCTTGAAATTCTTCGCCTGTCACTTCTTGATAAATCCGGGGTAAGCTATCATCAAATTCGTGTTTTTCTTCTAGCCAAATGCGGCGAATTTCGCTCATTTCTTCTAGAGTAATTAGGGTGATGTCGCGCATATTTTCTGGCGCTGTCCGACGGGTTTTTGTTTGCGCTTCTAATAATCGTCTGAGCCAATGTTCCCGCCAATATTTGGTATAGGGGCCGTGAATTGGTTCAATAGAGGTTTCGCCATCTACATGACGTTCAAAAAGTTGGACTTCTCCCCAGATGCGACGGAAGTCTCTTTTATCGCGGTCATCTCTATTATCTAATTCATTACGGATATCTAATAGAGGCTGCATCCATTCTTTTTCTTCATCATTTTGAATCATTGCCTCCATCGATTTATCTTTACTAACAATTGTGCAAACCCAGCACCCAAATCGAGAATCACCACAGCTAGCAGTCGAAGTATCTACAACTAGAGGACATTCATTATCTGCTGTAGCACCTCGATACATGGTGAACAAGTCTTTGTTGCTATATCCCCAAGGATTTTGCCACTGATTTAAGTAAATCCAAACTTCATCAGTACGCCAATCTTCAATAGGGCTATAAATTAAAGAATTAGGTAAGCTTGCACTATGGTAAAGCAGAGATGTTGGTGAGCTTGAATCAGAAATTAGACGATCTTTTAGGCTACCTGCTTGATGTTTTTCCATTGAGATAGCACGTTTAATGCTTTCAGCTTTGCGCGTACCTAAAACAAGAATAACTTCCCCATTTACTCTAACTACATCACGGATAAAGTGGTTAGAAGGATGAATTTTCAGACGGTCTGTACACCAACGAAATTTTCCTCGCGGCGTTGGATAACCTTTACCAATCAAGCTGACCCAAAATGTCTCTTTGATTTCTGGGTGTAATAAATGTGGCTCAATGGGCATTTTCTGTTCTTGAGCAGCAACCTTCATCCTTTCTAAGGATTTGCGTACCCAAACAGAGACTACAGGGTTTTCTACTAATGTGTCAGTTGTAATAACATGAATAGTCTTTTTTCGCTTTTCAACTGGTAGGGCTGCGATCGCATTCCAGATAAGCTGTAAAGTAGCAGTACTATCTTTGCCGCCCGAATAGCCTACTACCCAAGGTATCTCATCTAAACAATACAATTCTTGAATTTCAATGGTGAGAGCTTGGATGTAGTCCACTAACTCTGCTACAGTACGTGTTTGCTGAACTGTCTTTTCTGGTTGTTGTGCTGTAGTCATTTCTCCTTCTCTCTGGAAACACTGGCTTAATATTCGGGCTACACAGACAAAATCTACGAAATACGTTGAAAAAAGTTTTTAAAAACTTTACTACTAATATCCAATTTTTTGGATAATTAAACGACATAATCTTATTCTGTTTTTAAAATTTAACATGAAAGATAGTGCATCTGACCCAACGGCTGACATCGCTAGAGAGTACCTGGAACGAGAAAATAAGGAAAAACAGGTACTAGCTTTACTCCTAGAGAAGTTTTTAGGGAGAAAAGATCAGATTCTTGTTCAAAAAACCGAAATGGGTGGTACTGAGGCTTATGTTAGCTCTGTTACCCTGGAATGGTTTGCAGGCCGGGTTCACTTCGCCTCTGGCTTACCTCTGTTTCAAAAAAAGTATAATCCTGAGACTGATAATGTCGAAATTGATGCGGATAGTATTGACGAAATTCAGCAGCGTCCCCTTGATTGGTCACGTCAAGCACCGCTAGTGCAGTATTTAGCGGCTAGACAAAATCACAAGTTTCCGCCAGTGCTAGTAGTAATTAATCAACCGTGGGTGGATAATCCCAAAGCTGCTGAGTGGGATAGCGAAGGACGCGCCACAAAGTCTACTACTGATTTTATACCCTTAGATAAAGACGCTAAAGTAGGTCTGCTAAATATTTCTGAGGATGATGTAACCATTTATGCACTAGATGGTCAACACCGATTAATGGGTGTACAGGGGTTGATGGAGTTAATTAAAACTCGTAAACTCCAGCGCTATAAAAAAGATAAAGGTGCTGATGACAGTTTTATTACAGTCAATGATTTGATAGAAAAGTACCAAGTAGACCTTGCTTACTTACAAAATTTACCCAAGGAAAAAATTGGTATTGAGTTCATCTGTGCGGTAGCGGCTGGGGAAACTCGCACCGAGGCGAGGCGTAGGGTGAGGTCAATTTTTGTTCATGTCAACCTGATGGCTGCACCCTTGACTAAAGGGCAACTAACACAGTTGAATGAAGATGATGGTTTTGCGATCGTTGCTAGAAAAATTGCAGTTACACATCCACTATTAGAACAACGACAAGATCGCAATCCTCGTGTTAATTGGAATAGTGCAACAGTCGCTTCCAATTCTACAGTTTTGACGACATTGCAAGCTCTACAAGATATGTCTGAGCGCTATTTGGCTCAAAAGTTCCCTCACTGGAAACCTTTGGAGAAAGGTCTAATTCCCATGCGTCCAGAGGATGAAGAACTTGAGCAGGGAATTGAGGAATTTAGAAAGCTATTTGATTCTTTGGCTAGTCTTTCTAGTTATAAGATTTTAGAACACGAGGATACACCAGCTTTACGGCGCTTCAGCTTTGAGAAAGATGGAGGTGAAGGAAATATGCTTTTCCGTCCAGTTGCTCAAGTTGCATTAGCGCAAGCTTTGGGAATTTTGGTTTTTAAAAAAGGTTTTTCTCTGGCAGATATTTTCAAGAAACTGCGGAAGTTTGACCAGCAAGGTGGTTTTAGTGGTATGGAATATCCCCAATCTCTCTGGTATGGGGTTTTATATGACCCAAATAAAAAGCGGGTGCAGGTTGCTGGACGAGATTTGGCGGCGAAGTTATTGGTTTACATCCTGGGTGGAATTCAGGAACAGATGGAACGTGCTGAACTTCGTAAGGCTTTGGCTGATGCTAGGACTCTGGAAGATAAAACTATAGGTTTTGATGGCAAATTTGTTGAACCAAAAGCAGTAGGACTTCCACCTGTCTTGTAATTATGCTTGAAATATATTTTGGCGATGCCATTGCAACGCTTCCAGTTCTGGAAAGTATTTCTCTGTATTTGGTAGAAGTATTATTTCACCATGAAAATCTTTCATAGGTTTAGCATGGGGAGATGCTTCTTCCAAATCATTACTAACTATAATTTTGTATTGCTCATCTACAGCAAACCAACCCCTATCAAATGCCCAATGATGATTTTTACAAAGAGCAATTCCATTATGAATTTTATTATCATAAAATTGTGAAAATGGCTTGATATGTGCACCATCCACAATATTTTGATTTACTTTTTTAGTTACTTTCAATCTACAAAAAGCACATCTGTAGTCATAAACGTGTACAATTGCTTTCCTAAAAAAAGCGTTTCTAATAACTGCTCGTTTCAAACTCCATCTTGGATTAGGCTCTAAATTGCCTGTTTCAATTATTTTTTCTATATTTACTGCGTCATCTTGAAAGGTTTAATTTATTTGTAAAATAGCTTCTAAATCATTTTCATTATCAGAAAAGAAAGCTGCCACAAGTGCATCAATTAGTTCTTTTCTGCAAAACTCATCTTGCAAAAAGTTAAATAATTCACTGTCTAGATATGCGTATTCAACAGCCTCCTTTAGCTTGTTAATTGTTTTTGGCTGTAACCCATTAAATTCAGGCTTAAATTTCAAGTACCAAAAGCCTTCATTTTGCATATGAAAGAAAGGATAGTGTAAACCACCTTTGTAAGATGGAGAACCGATTACATTCCAATACCTCTCAAATATTTGAACTAATTCGTCTGAAACCCGAATCTCGTTAGTAGTAATAACACCTCGTGCAATTAAATCAATTACAGATAAAAGTAATATTGGTTTATATTGAGCATTACCACGCTTCCGGCTACTACTCACATTTAATTCAGCAAAGCGTTTGCAATAATATGCTAGATTTTTCATATTTAATAACTTAATTAAGCAAGCGAAAAAATCAATTTAAGAATTTACTGAGGTCAAATTCTTCTTCTAGCTGTTCTTTTGTTCCTTTTTCAGAAATAAGAACTAATAGAAGTCGTTCTGAGTAGTCAACAGAACCGCGCAACTCACTTTGTAAAATTTCCAGCCCTGCATTAGCATACTCTTCAAATATTTGAGTACGTTTATCTTCATCTTGTTCTTCTCTAGATGAGAGTATGTTGATATCTTTAGTTTCAGTGATTCCTAATAATTTAATGATTAGGTCATAACCCAATGAAGCAAAATTTTCTTGTGGAATTGGAGATGGTTCTCTTTTTGTAGTTTCCCCCAAAGGAACGCGCTTTTTATTTTTAACGCCCAATGCTGCTGCAAACACCATAACTTCTACATAAGTCTGAAAAGGCCCAGTTGTGTCTTTTGATGCGACTAGAGATTTCACCAACTCAGCCTTATCTTTAGCAACCCTGATTCTATTTGCAGCCATTGTTTTAATATCTACATTGTTGCTATTTTAACCGAAAGTCAAAAGTAATAGTAATTATTGACGCATTATTTTATACTAGTATGTGAGCGATCGCTTAAACAAACAAATTATCTACTAACATAGTCCATCCTGGCACTGCGGGTTCAGCTTCAGCCACCTCACCACGGTGATACACTTGCAATTCATCAGGTTTACTAGCGCGATATACTCTAATAACTTCCTCTTTGAGTACGTCTACATCCCAAACTACCAATGTACCAGCCGCAAAATAATCACGGCGTTTATTAGCCATTTCTTCCTCAGCCTTATCACCGTAATCATTTTCACTTCGCACCTCAGCAGCAAACACAGGCGCACCATTAAGAAACTTTCCGCCTGTAGGTTTGCTAGTATAAAACGCAGCATCAGGACTTAAAGAACGGCGGTTAGGAAGATTGACAATAAAACCGACATTATCAGGCAAAGCATAACCACTTTTTTTCAGACGTTCATAATCCCGTAAACTTGCATAAATTTCACCACCTGCACGTCCTGGTGAAAATCCAGTTGGAGACATCAACACCAATTTTCCATTGACAATCTCTGCTTTACAATTGTCAGGTAAATGGTACAAATCTTCAATAGTTGCTTCAGTTTTAATACTCATAAAACCCCTAACTATGAATCTAGGATAATCCTAATTTAAATAGGAAATTGAACGTCCTCATCCACCAAAGAAATAGGAAAGTGAAAATCAACACTAGTGAAATGAACTTCATCCCCTTCTTCGTAAGGGTGTAATTCCCAGAGTCCTCTATCATTCTTGACTCGCAACCATAACTTTATCCTTTAAAGATTACGTTCAACCGCGATAATTTCAGTATACTCAAACTCGTTCGGACTTTGTTTCACCAAAGGATATCTTTCCCCACTCAACTCAATATAATCTTGTTCGCAATCTGGCTTAGAAGAATAATACGTAAGCACATATTCTCTACCAATTCTGTTTGTAATTTCTGCTTCTACTTCACCCCGCCATTGAGTTTTAGTAACTAAAACTATCAACTGATTCGCTAATTGGGGAATTGTCTTCGCAATGTGTCGCCGCGAATTTTCATCCAAACTTCCAAACGGCGAATCCATCACAATTGGGAAAGTACTACTATCGGGAATCATCATCATTTTTCGTTTCTCACTCCATTCCCGCACTTTGTCAATGATGCTGGCTATAAAAGATAAACTGAGAATTTGATTCTCCCCGGTAGAAGCTGCAACTGGCGCTTCCACACCTGTAGTATTTTCTACTAATGTCAGTTCATATTTATCGCTAATTTTAGGAATGTATGGAGTTACAGAAATTTCCGTGAATATCTCTTGTACTCGCTTTTCTAGTTGCAGACGAAATTGTTGTTCTTGACGATTTCTAACTTCCGTTAACCGTTCGATTGCATCTTGAGTGGCGTTAATTCGTCGCTGTGCTAAAGTTTGCTTATCTTCATTCAGCTTTTGCTTGGCGATTTGTTTGTTTAAACCTTCAATTTCAGTTGTGAGTTGAGCAATTTGCTGCTGATTTGCACCCTGTTCTCGATTTAATTCATCAATTTTATTTTCAATTTCATCTAAACGTTTTTGTAAACTGCTAATTTCTTCATTAGCATCTTTTCGCAAGCGTTCTTGAATATTGTCTAAATCGCCTTCAATCTGAGATATGCTTTGCCTTAACTGATTAATTCTACTTTGTTCTCTATCAACCTCTTCCCAAAATCCTATAGCTTGCTTATCAATTTCGTCTACTTGAGCTATCATCCGAATTGCAGTTTCTTCTACCGCCGAGGAACCGGCTTTATTTAACCAATTACTTACATGCCTATGAGAATGATTACCCGCGTGTAATTCTGCGCCACAAATGCAGCGTTGAGAATTGAGTAAATCACTGACAAATTCCCGCGAAATTCCTGATGTTAACTCGCCTCGCGCCTTCAAATCATTTATAATTCCTCGAAATTGTGCTGTAGTTTCTGAGAGTAAAACTGTATAACCCCGCGCGGAAATAACTTTTTTCAGCGCTTCCTTCGTTTTTTTATATTCTTCTTGATTTGCCGCTTTCTGTGATTCTAAATCCTGCCATCTTTCTTGTAATTCCTTAGCTGCACTCAGTTCTCGCAAACGGTTGCTTGTCTCTTTTTTAAAAGTTTGTTGATATTCTAACTCTTCTTTAATTTCAGTTTGCCGTTTGATAATGCGTTCACGTTCGCGTTCTATCTTTTCTTGCTGTCGTAATAGCTGTTTGGTTTCAGAATCACCAATAGCTTTTAACTCATTTTCTAGAGTTTTTTTAGCATCTCCCAAATGTCTGATGGAACGGTTGATTACTTCCACACCCAAGAAAATTTTTGTAGCTTCGGCAATTTCAGCTTTTTTATCAGAACGGACTATTTCTTCAATTCGTTCGCCGTCAAAGAAAAAATATTGATGTAAAGTAGCGGGTAAAATTTGATTAATTATATCGTCTGGTTGCTGAATTGGTATATTCCATTTACCATCATCTGCACCAACCCACATGGTTAATTGAGTTTTCCCAGCGTCAAAATCACCTTCGTTTTTATAACCCCGACAGGCGCGTTTAACTCGATAGCGTTTACCTTCATGTTCCCAGCCAATTTCTACCCAACATTCTACAGCTTGACCTTTTTGAGCTTCTGCGATCGCACGCTTATTTACTAACTGTTCTATTGATGCAAATGCTGCACTAAATTTTTCATATAATACCCAAGTAAAGGCATTTAGTAAACTGGTTTTTCCAGAGCCGTTATTACCATGAATAATCGTTGTGTTCTGAACATCTCCAGCAGTGAGGAGCATCTCTGGTGTCGTACCATAAAAGGAGCGAAAGTTGCATAGCTTGATTGAAGTCAGCTTCATCGCACCTCTTCCTTAATAATGTCCAAAATATGATCGTTTATATGGCTGTTTATCTTCTTATCTAGTCTGCCTTTTTCCAGCTTCCATACCCGCTCAATAATTCGCCGCACCTCCGGCGGAGCGCTGTTTATTGGCTCCTGCACATCATCGATATTCGCATCTTGTGACATCTTCGGTTTGGAAATATAGATTTTCCATATTTTAACTTTGTCTAGTGCTGTATTTACCACCGTAAAGTCACTGTTAGCGTTATCTTTAATTTTGTAAAAACTATTTTTTTAAATTTATACTTTTCTTTGAAAAAAGACTTTATTATTGAATGATATTCTGATATTGTTAATATTAAAATCTAGATCATAATGGGATGTAAGTGAAATTTTTAAAGACAGTTACGTTCCATTATCATCTAATTCATAATTTAATTATTTCATACTTAATGCTTGTTTTTTCAAAACTTGAAAATTTTTACAAAAAAATACAACTACATAGTTCATCATCAAATATCTAATAAACCATAGCGCTTTTGTAAATCAAGTAACTTCATTCTTGCAACACCTGCATTATCAGCTAAATCAGCAAATTCTACAAAGCGACGCAATTCCTTTTTCAATAAATTGCGCTCAACTTCGATAGTTTCTAGATCTAAATCTGGTGGCAAAACAATCATGTCAAATATAGTGGCGCGTTCCTTACCCGGATGAGGACGTAAAACTCGCCCCCGTCGCTGGATAAATTGGCGAGGATTTCCAGAACTTGATAAAATCACCGCAGTTTGAATTGCTGGAATATCAACACCTTCATCTAAACAACGAATTGCGACTAAACCTTGCAACTCTCCACTTTCAAATTGATGGCGCAATATTTCCCTTTCTTGTAAAGTTGTTTGAGCCGTATAAGTGCTTACCTTGTAACCTAAATCTACTCCGAGAATTTTAGCAACAGCTTTGAGTTGGCGTAGAGATGAACGTTGTCCCGCATCTTGGGAACCATCACTACAATAAAAAAGAGTGTGAGTAGTTTCGCGGCGAGTAATCATTAAATCCCGCAAAGCATTTAATTTATTTTCCGCCGCACCAATTAATCTTGCTCTTTGCATTAACAACGGTTTTAAATCTTCATTGTCTTCAAAATTTCCGCCATTTTCTCGATCGCGATAAAGTAGCGATCGCCCAATTCTTTTAGTTAACTTTAAATAGGCAATACTTTCGGCTTCAGTTAACTCTACCAGTACCGGATAATAGAGGTAATGTACTAACGCACCTTGAGCGATCGCATCCCTCAAAGTAAACTCTGGTTGCAGAACTGGGCCAAAATAATCAAATAGAGATTGCGTGCCAAAATCATCAAAATACCTCTCCGGTGTGGCAGATAAAGCCAGCCTCAACCCAACACTACGCGGTAAACTTTCTTCTAGCTTGGGTGCGCCTAAATTATGGGCTTCATCTCCAATAATTAGAGTTTTGGCGGGAAAATATTTGAGTTGAGACTGAAACCCATCTCCAATTAAAGTAGAGTTCGTAGTAATGACAGTAACAAACCGTTGAGAACCAGAACGCAGATTATAAATTTGGGTAGAAAGCTGACTTTGCCAAGTGCGTAAATTCTCAAAGGCTAAAATGGGTTGCAAATTAAATTTTTCGCATTCTCGCGCCCATTGGGTGACAAGATGGCGGTAGGGACACACCACCACCAGAACTTGTAAATTAATCTGCTGATATAATTCACAAGCGATCGCTAATGCGGTAATCGTTTTACCACTACCAGTAGCCATTTTCAGCGTGCCTCTGCCATTGTTGGTAAACCAGCTAGCGATCGCTTGGCGCTGATATTGCCGCAATTGCAGAGACGGAGGCATTCTTGGGCATCCTGGTAATGGTTGCGTGTGATAACTGCCCTTACTTTCCCTTGCAAATGGTAATTTCAACCGGAAAGTGGGCAGTTGTTGCACTGAATTTTGCGTCAGGTACATATTTTAAGCAAATGGGCATTGGGCATTGGGCATTGGGCATTGGGTGGGCATTGGGCATTGGGTGTTGGGCATTGGAGTTCTGAGTGAGGAGTTCAGAGTTCTTCTCCCCCATGCCCCATGCCCCATGCCCCATTCCCCAATTCAGTTGTAACCACGCCAAACACCAATGAGTGAACCTTGCACCTGTACTTGCATAGCACTGACTTCAATGGGATTGTACTTAGAATTTGCCGGTTTGAGGGTGACGCGATCGCCTTGGCGATAAAAACGTTTTAATGTTGTACCAAATCCATCAACTCTGGCGGCGACGATAGTACCATTTTTTAAATGATTTGGTTCTGCTACTGGACGCAGAAATACCACATCGCCATCAGTAATTAAATCTTCAATCATGCTATCGCCAGCTACCCGCAAAGCGTAAGTTTGGGGAGGTAAATCGAAATTAGAAAAGTCTAAATGATCTACAGCATCAGTAAACGGTTCTATTAAACCACCAGCAGCGATCGTGCCCAAAATTGGTACACCTTGTTTCACAGGACGCAAAATCCGAATTGTTCGCGCTTGTCCTTCAGTCCATTCTATATATCCTTTAGTGCGTAAATGTTCCAAGCGGCTTTGAATTGGTGCTGGTGACTTCAAGTTCATCGCTTGCATCATTTGCCTAATTGAAGGCGAATGCTGGTGCGATCGGATGTATTCTGCTAACCATTCGTAAAGTTCTTGTTGAGCTTCCGTTAGACGTTCCATAAATTTTGTGGGAAGTAATTATAAATGTCTCTAGAACATTAGTACTACAAAAAACTCCCCATAACAAGAGAAAAGTAAAAATATGAAAGGCAAAAGCAAAATTATTTTCTTTTCTTTTACCTTTTGACAAATAAGAATATTACAGGTTACAGGATTAGAGGGTACAGGTTACAAGCAAGAAAACTATACCCTATACCCTGTGCCCTATTCCCTACTCTGCTCCTAAAATACTCGCAAGCAAAGCCTTTTGGGCATGGAGGCGATTTTCTGCCTGTTCCCAAACTCGTGATTGGGAACCTTCAATAACTACCTCGGTAATTTCTTCACCGCGATGGGCTGGTAAGCAGTGTAAAACAATTGCCTCTGGGTCAGCAAGGCTCAATAACTGCTCCGAAATTTGGTAAGGCTGGAAAATTGGCATCCGGTTATCGGCTTCTGCTTCTTGTCCCATACTTGCCCAAACATCAGTGTAAAGTACAGCAGAACCCTTTGCAGCTAATTCTGGATCGTGAGTGAGGAGGACTTCAGTTTTGTTGTTAGCGATCGCTCTTGCTTGCTCTACAATCTTAGAATCTGGCTCATATCCGCTAGGAGTAGCAATTCTGACATTCATCCCCACCAAAGCACAGCCCAACATCAGAGAATTAGCTACATTATTCCCATCACCCACGTAGGTTAAAGTTAACCCAGCAAGGGTGTTAAAGCTTTCTTGAATCGTCAATAAATCAGCTAATACCTGACAGGGGTGTTCTGCATCAGTAAGCGCATTAATCACGGGAATCTTGGCATAATGAGCAAAAGTTTCCAAATCTTGCTGTGCAAAAGTGCGAATTGCCAAAATATCCAGATATCGATCCAACACCCGCGCCGTATCCTGTAAAGGTTCCCCGCGACTAACTTGAGTGACATTAGGGTTGAGATCGATTACCTGTCCACCCAGTTGGTACATCGCCACAGTAAAACTTACCCGCGTGCGAGTTGAAGCTTTGGAGAACAACAACCCCAAAACCTTATTACAATGCAACTTCAACTGTTGCGATTTAAGTTGAGTTGCCAATTCCAGGAGTTCTTGAAGTTCCGTAGGACTGATGTCCGCCAGACTTAATAAATCTCGTCCGAGCAATGCTGCCATGCTTGTAATCTGTAAAAAATAATTATATATTTCCGTTCCTTTATTCAGCCGTGCCAAGAAAATACAGTTTTAGAGCCGACTAGATATTTTTGGGTTCAGCCCAGGATTTGAGTTAGCTTTTGCCAAACTTTCGGATTTCATAGCCCAATCTAGTCAGAGGGAAATAATTTTAGCGATCGCACCTAGACAAATAAATTGATTATGGTACAATAATAAATTGTGGTTGCTATTTAAGAGCAATCGCTAAACCTGCCAGCATAGCACAGTGGTAGTGCATCCGACTTGTAATCGGAAGGTCGCGAGTTCAAATCCCGCTGCTGGCTTAAAATACATATAAAAATTTCAGTACTTACTGATAAATGGAGACTTAAACAACCGTTTATCAGGTAACTTACATATTTGCGATCGCCAGTGCAGTAAAGGCTATTTTGAGCCTAAAATAATAAAACCCTTATTAAGGCTTTAATAAGAGTAATAATTTAAATTACATAAATTTGTCAAATTGTCAAACAACTTGGCAAGTGACACTTATGAATTCGCAAGTTGTCGGTAGCGTTCTTGAACTTCTTGAATTGAAAACAAAGTTTCAAACTTCAACCCCGCTGACTCGTACAATTCCCCTCCTCCTTGTTGTCGATCTACTAGTGAAATTACTTGATTGACGGTATAACCTGCATCTTTAAGACGCTCAACTGCTTTCAAAGCCGATTGTCCAGTTGTAACTACATCTTCCAAAACTACTACTTTTGCACCCTCTGGTAAACTGGGACCTTCTATATAAGCTTTCGTCCCATAACCCTTGGCTTCCTTGCGAATAATCAGCGCTGGTATCGGTCGGTTTTCATAAACAGAAACTATACTCACTGCTGTCACAATTGGGTCAGCCCCCATTGTTAAACCACCTACAGCCTGTGTATCTAAAGGTAATAAAGGAAACACTAAACGCCCAACTGCCAAAGCCCCTTGAGGATGCAGTGTTACCTGTGTCTTATTGACATAATAAGAACTACGTAACCCAGAAGAAAGGAGAAAATCACCCTCTTGATAAGCAAGTTGACAAAATAAATCTAGTAGCTTGTGGCGCAAGGTGGTCAAATCAGGAGTGGTTGCCCAAATATCTGAGTGGGTAAGAGTTTCAGTAGGATACGTCATTACAAAACATTAAAAGTTGTGCTACACCAAAGGTTGAACTCATCAGAGTTCTGAACTTAAGCATAAATTAAGATTCGCCCAAAACAAAAATTGAGGAGTCGGAAACGTGCGTATAAAATTCAAAACCCTTGGTGGTTTATTAGTGCTGCTTGCTGCTGGTATTGCTTTTCCCTCTGTTGCATCTGCCCAAACGGAAACACCGAAAGCTGAAACTACGAGTGATGTATTTGAACGAGCTTATTTTCGTCACGATCGCAATTTCTACGAAAATAGCAGCCTCAAACGCCAGCTAGACTCATTTCTAGGATCTGGTTCTGGTTTCGGTGGTTCTTTCCCAGAAAATGAAATTGCCCGCGATGCTGAGTTGGTTAACACTTTATATCATGATGTCCTGACTCAGCAAGTTGGCAACGATCCTTATATTCGCACCCCTGATTTACCAAATCCTTATGACACATCACTGATGATGTCTCCTCGTTTGAATAGCAACAAACTCAGAGTAGGAACTGAATTCAGGTTTGAAACCTTACCATCTCGGTAAGATTGGGGAGTGAAGAAGGGAATAGGGTACAGCTTACAGGGTACAGATTATTCCCTATCACCTGTCACCTGTCACCTCTCCCCTAATTCCGTCTATTACTAGTTTTTGATGATGTCAGTGCGCCCTGCTGGAATCGAACCAGCCTGAAGACGAATTATGAGTTCGTTGCCTCCCCAATCGGCCAAAGGCGCTTGTAGTGTTGAGTTGCTATGAGTAAATTGCTTTCACTCTTAGGTCAACCTTAATTGGCTGATTTTTACAACGAGGAGAATACCTCATATACCGAGTTTAGCCAATTCAATGAATATACCACAAATTTACCACGTGTGAACACTGGACAATAGTTTACTAGATTTTTATACTACATAATTTGATCATAGATATAGTGCAAACTAATATTGATTAAGTTCCTTTAAGGATTGAGGTCAAAAGCTTCACTATTCTTAAATAGACCAGCATTCTATTGTGATAGCTTGTCAGCGATGAAAATAAATTCTACTGTACTTCTTACTTTGATTTTGTTAATCCTGATGATGGGAGCAGGTTCTGTGAGCGCACTTCTGGGGTTTGAACTAGGGAGTTCGGCACTTAAAGGCGTTACCACACCAGATGGGCGACCCACAACCAAATTTGCCAGCAATAAGGCAAATAGCTCTCAACAGGGAGGGCTAGTGCTATTAAAAGAGGAAGAGATTCTGAAAATTGTTAAGGCGCGAGTTGAGGGTAAGACCAAGGCTGCTAAATCAGAAAAGCTAGAGGAAGACGATGAAGAAACCAATAGCAGCAAGCAGAAACCAGAGGAAAAACCCCCAGCAGTGGTTGAAGAAAAACCCCAGCCAGGTTTTCCGATTACTGCCCAAAGTGAGGGTGTAACCATGACTGTAGAATCTTTCCGCTACTCTGGTGGTGATTTGCTTCTGAAAGTAAAAATGCAGAACAAAGGTAAGGATTCTGTGCGCTTCCTTTATAGTTTTCTAGATGTTAGCGATGATAAAGGACGAACCCTGAGTGCCAGTACAGAGGGTTTACCAACAGAATTGCCTGTAAATGGGCCAGCATTTTCAGGTACAGTGAGCATTCCCACAGCTTTACTTGATGATGTCAAAAAAATATCACTTGCTCTTACTGACTATCCCGCTCAACAATTGAAGCTAGAGGCATTGGATATTCCTGTAGAAAGGTAGATTGGGCAACTGGAGATTTTAGATTTTAGATTTTAGATTTTAAATTGGGGACTTGGTACTAAGCAATTTACCTAGATACCTAGAACTAAATCCAAAATCCAAAATCCAAAATCCAAAATCCAAGAATGGAGGGCGTGAGTTTTACACGAGCTTTGGTGGTGATTGGTTTTCCTAATTTAATTTGGACAGATGTGGCGCTACGGTTATTGTCAGTGCTACTACTGATTGCCATAAATGCCTTTTTTGTGACAGCGGAATTTTCGATGGTGAGCGTGCGGCGATCGCGTATTCACCAGCTAGTTAAGGCTGGGGATATTCCAGCGATCGCAGTCGAAATGCTACAACGCAGTATTGACCGACTGCTATCTACCACTCAGTTAGGCATTACCCTCTCTAGTTTGGCACTGGGATGGATTGGCGAAAGTACGATTGTCGTGCTGGTGAATGCATGGTTTAAATCCTGGCCTTTACCCAGTGGGATGACTACCTTCCTGGCCCATTCCCTATCAATTCCCATTGCCTTTTTCTTAATTGCCTATTTGCAAATTGTGATCGGAGAACTATGTCCTAAATCCTTAGCCATGCTGTACTCAGAACAGCTAGCGAGGTTTTTGGGGCCTTCGGTAAAAGCGATCGTGCGTTTTTTTGGCCCCTTCATTTGGATTCTCAACCAATCAACTCGTTTTTTATTACGAATTTTTGGCATCCAATACACAGGTCAAGGCTGGCGACCACCTGTAACCCCTGAAGAATTGCAACTGATTATTTCTACAGAATGGGGATCTACTGGTTTACAGCGTGCGGAGCGAGAACTGCTCAATAATGTCTTTGAGTTTGGGGATGTCATGGCCCAAGATGTGATGATCCCCCGCACCAGTATTATCACACTGCCAAAAGATGCTACCTTCCAGACATTACTCAAGGAAATGGCTTCTACTGGTTACTCTCGCTATCCCGTGATTGGTGAATCTTTGGACGATGTTCGCGGCATTGTTTATTTTAAAGATTTGGCACAACCTTTGGCTGTAGGAAACCTAAGTTTAGAGACACAGATCCAACCTTGGATGCGTCCCGCCCGATTTGTTCCAGAACACACGCCCTTGAGTGAACTTTTGCCCATGATGCAGCAAGAGAAACCAGCTATGGTCATGGTAGTGAATGAATTTGGCGGTACTGTGGGACTAGTGACAATCAAAGATGTCATTGCCGAAATCATTGGCGACGCCGGCGAACCTGAAAGCAGCGACGATTTACTGATTCAGATGTTAGATGAGCAGAAATTTTTGGTGCAGGCACAAATTAACCTCGAAGACCTCAACGAGGTTTTGCATCTCGATTTACCCGTGACAAGAGAATACCAAACACTGGGAGGCTTTTTGCTGTATCAGTTACAGAAAATTCCTGTTAAAGGCGAAACCTTCTGTTATGAAAATCTCGAATTCACTGTGGTATCAATTGTTGGCCCACGGCTGCATCAAATTCAACTGCGACGCCTGGAGGAGGAGGGGGAGGAGAGAGATGAGGAAGCAGGGGGAGCAGGGGGAGCAGAGGGAAAATAACCAATGCCCAATGCCCAATGCCCAATGCCCACATTAAGCATAGGCCACTGGATCAACAAGTCCCAATTCGGCAAAAGCTGCTAGCCGCAAGCGACAAGAATCACACACGCCGCAGGCGACATCACCACCGGCATAGCAAGACCAAGTTAGCTCCCAAGGAACTCCCAATTGGTTCCCCAGTTGGATGATTTCAGTTTTTTTCAAATTTATTAGGGGTGCAACAATATTAATTGGTTGTCCCTCACGCCCCTGTTTGGTTCCCAGGCGAAAAACTTCCTGCATTGCCTGGATATAATCGGGGCGACAGTCAGGATATCCTGAGTAATCTAAGGCGTTGACACCAATATAGACACGCTCTGCTGCGATCGCTTCGGCGTAACCCAGAGCAAAGCTTAAAAAGATGGTATTACGAGCCGGAACATAAGTGACAGGAATATTTTGAGACATTTCATCTAGCGATCGCTCCTGGGGTAAATCAATGGCGTCATCGGTAAGTGCTGAACCACCCCATTGTCGTAAATCAAAATTAACTACCTGATGTTTTGCGATCGCAGCCTTTTGACCAACGGTGAGGGCTGACTGTAACTCTCGTCGGTGTCGCTGCTGGTAATCAAAGGAAATAGCATGACATTCACAGCCATCTGCCTTAGCTTTATACAGAATTGTGGAAGAGTCCAATCCCCCAGATAACAGAATTACAGCTTTCATCTCAATTGCAACTTTTGGATTTCAAATCGCCAAATCAAACAAACCTTAACAAGATGCCAGGAAACAATGCGAAGGAGAATTTACACTTAGGTCTTACTGAATTTTTTAAATTTAATAAAAAGACATATATTCTTTGTAGAAAGTGCAAAATCCCAAGCAAACCCGAAATATCTATACAAAAGATATTTGGATTACGGGAACCGATCACAAACTTTGAAATTCTTCATAAACATAGGCTCTATGTTACCATCTGGATGGTTTTAGACGGATCGTAACCGGCTTTCGAGTATAAACGCCAACGGCCGTAGCGTCTCTAAATTTGGTGGTTGAGGAGAGAATAATAGTGCAAAATAGCATGTCAGTGGCAGAACCGAATCCATATACACAGCGCAACCAGCCACGACCGATCCGCATAGGCGTGATTGGAGTGGGTAACATGGGACAACACCACACTCGCGTGCTGAGTTCAATGAAAGATGTTGAACTAGTCGGAGTGGCAGATATCAATGTCGAGCGAGGATTAGAAACTGCCAGCAAGTACAAGGTGCGTTTTTTTGAAGATTACTGTGACCTGCTACCCCTTGTGGAAGCAGTTTGTGTAGCTGTTCCCACCCGTCTGCACTATGCCGTGGGTATCAACTGTCTGTTAGCGGGAATTCATGTTTTAATTGAAAAACCCATCGCAGCCAGTATTTCTGAGGCAGAATCTTTAGTAAATGCCGCAGCTGAATCTGGGTGTATCCTGCAAGTAGGTCATATTGAGCGTTTCAACCCAGCTTTTAAAGAACTGAGCCAAGTGCTAAAAACAGAGGAATTGCTGGCGCTAGAAGCCCACAGAATGAGTCCCTACTCAGACCGGGCAAACGATGTTTCAGTTGTGCTGGATTTAATGATCCATGACATCGACCTCCTTCTAGAATTAGCTGCTTCCCCAGTAACAAAATTGACTGCTAGCGGTACTCGCTCCCTAGACTCTGGTTATCTAGATTATGTAACCGCCACCTTGGGGTTTGCCAATGGTATTGTTGCTACTCTGACTGCTAGTAAAGTTACCCACCGAAAAATTCGCCGGATTGTCGCCCATTGCAAAAATTCATTTACTGAGGCAGATTTTCTCAAGAATGAAATTTTGATTCACCGACAAACGGCTGCCAATTCTCTCACCGACCACCGACAAGTACTTTATAGGCAAGATGGTGTGATTGAAAAAGTCTACACCAGCAACATTCAACCCTTAAGTGCAGAATTAGAACATTTTGTCAACTGTGTGCATGGTGGCAATCAACCATCAGTAGGTGGTGAACAAGCTCTCAAAGCCCTAAGACTGGCAAGTTTAATTGAACAGATGGCGCTGGAAGATCGAGTTTGGAATCCATTAGACTGGCAATCGGAACCAAGGGTACAATCATTGACACCGACAGCCTAGACCAAGAGGGGATGAGGGGATGAGGGGATGAGGGGGACAAGGTAAAATTTTCTCCCTGCTCTCCCACAGCCACAACCTCAAAAAAAATCTAAAATATGTTTTTAAATTTGCCATCAAATCTTTAGATCCTCCCAAGTCCTGATTACAAAAGCGACTAAGGGGGATCTAAAAAATTAGAAAACAAAACCTAGTAGTTCGCCAAGTGAACTTGGCGGGGTAAAGGGTAAAGGGGAAGGGGGAAAGGTTTTAAATCCCTTAACCTTTTCCCTTTCCCCTTTCCCCAGACCTCACCTAGCATCTTTGGGTTGGCAAACTACTAGTGGTTGGTTTCATTAATTTTGTAAGGTTCGTAGTGAGCGATTTATCGCTCAATTTCAAGGGTTAGAGCTACTTCCGAACTTTTAATAACCCTCGAAATTAATGAAACATACCCCTACCTTCCATTCGGTCTTGCTTTGTTTCTCCGTTGCGATGCCAACTTTAATAATGCAGCAATTTCAGGAATTGACTAAATGCTTGAATGGATAACTAATACTATCAACTATTTTGGCTATTGGGGAATCGCCCTACTGATGTTCCTAGAGAACCTGTTTCCCCCCATTCCTTCAGAATTGATCATGCCACTAGCTGGATTTACAGCAAGTCCATATCAACCAGGAGGGGCAAAGCTAAATATCATTGGTGTGTTTTTCGCAGGACTTTTGGGTTCTGTATTGGGCGCACTTATTTGGTACTATCCAGGTAAGTTTTTGGGCGAAATCCGTTTGAAGCGTTGGGCTGACAAGTATGGCAAATGGTTGGGTATATCTAGTAAAGATATCACCAAGGCCAAAGAGTGGTTTAATCGACAAGGTAGAACAGCAGTATTAATTGGTCGTCTTGTACCGGGAATCCGCACCTTGATTTCTGTTCCCGCAGGGATGAGCAATATGCCCTTGCTACCATTTTTGGTTTACACAACATTCGGTAGCGCTGCTTGGGTGGGTTTGCTAACATACTCAGGATACATATTGGGTAGTCAGTATGAACTTGTGGACAAGTACCTTGCTCCTGTATCCAAAATCGTACTTGGGGGTTTGGTTCTAGCATTTGTTTTCTGGATATTCAAGCGCCAGTTAAGACGTACTAGAAGATAAAACACGGACGCTTTTGGTTTGAAAGCAGTGAAAGCAGGGGTTACATCTGACCAAAATTCGCCTACACTATGCCAAATAATACTAGATGTGCGAATGCATGAGCTTATCGGAGATATCGCCGGAATTCATTTTTGACGTATTTCTAGCTACACTTGACGCAACCTAGAATTTCTGGTTGCTCGCATTTTTGTAAGATGAGCATGACAACTTTTTACAGTTAAATTTGAACTAGGAGCTTTCATGACAGACCAACCTTCCGCCGCTACCCCAATCAATGCCGCTGCTATACCGATGAATAGGCAGCCGTTAGCATCGACTCCCATCAATGCTGTTAATAATAATCCTCCCAAGACAGGCGGTGTTCCGGGAAAAACCATTCTCAGTGTTGACTTAGGCAGAACTTCCACAAAAACTTGTGTGAGTCGTGAACCTGGTAATGTGGTGTTCGTACCTGCCAACGTCAAGCAGATGTCAATAGAGCAAGTACGCGGTGGTGTTTTTGAAGCCAGAGCCACTGATCCCTTAATGGATTTGTGGCTGGAGTATCAAGGAAATGGATATGCTGTTGGTCAACTAGCAGCCGATTTTGGAGCGAATCTAGGAGTTGGCCAATCTAAAGTAGAAGCTGCACTAGTAAAAGTATTAGCAAGTGCTGGCTACTTCAAACTCAGAGATGATATCTCAGTCGTACTAGGTCTGCCTTTTCTTTCCTTAGAGCAATTTGAAAAGGAAAAAGCACAGTTGATTAGCCAAGTAGGTGGCCCTCATGTGTTGAACTTCCGAGGCGAATCTGTGTCGCTGAACGTCAATAAGGTATGGGTAATGCCAGAAGGTTACGGCAGCTTGCTGTGGTCTGAAGCTCAACCGAAGAAAAGCCCTGGTAGTCCCGATTTTACAAAAATATCGGTGGCGATCGTTGATATTGGACACCAAACCGTCGATCTTTTGATGGTAGATAACTTCCGTTTTGCCAGAGGTGCTTCTAAGAGCGAAGACTTCGGGATGAATAAGTTTTATGAATTGGTGTCTGCCGAAATCGAGGGAGCAGATAGTCAATCTCTAGCCCTGATTTCCGCTGTCAACAAACCCAGAGGTGAACGCTTTTACCGTCCTAAAGGCGCTAGCAAGCCCACCAACCTAGACGATTTTCTTCCCAACCTCACAGAGATGTTTTCTCGCGAAATCTGTAGCCGTGTGCTAGCCTGGTTGCCAGAACGCGTCACCGATGTGATTCTCACTGGCGGGGGTGGTGAGTTCTTCTGGGACGACGTTCAACGTCTGCTCAAGGAAGCAAAGATTAATGCTCATTTAGCAGCACCTTCCCGTCAGGCGAATGCTTTGGGGCAGTATATTTATGGAGAGGCACAATTATCCTCCAATCGCGCTGCTAGGGCATAAAACTGATGTTCCAATGGTCAAAAAAGGTAGTTAAATCCGTCACGTTCAACCCAGAGCTTGCTGATGAAAGCTTGTTAGCGCAAGTAGAAAGTTATTTGGAAAAACAACCAGACAAGACTTTCAGCGATCTCTGTAAAGAAGCCTTGTGGCAATCTTTATGTGTACCGGAATCTGTACAACCTGCTCCACAAACGGCAGTAACAACACCGATTGATCAACAAATCGGTGAACTGCAACGTCAAGTGGCTGGACTTGAGGAACGTTTTTTTGCCAAGGGATCTAATCGTTTGGAGGCGATGGAACATCATCTATTGCAACTTTCTCAACAAGTTGCACAACTGGCGCTCATAGTCAACGATCGCTCGTTCGTTCCGTCTCCAACTCAATTAGAAGTAGTAAATAATACTTCTTATACTGTTGCTACCCCTCCTCAAGAGGTTGACCCCGTAATCAGTCGCCTTAGTCAGTTTCTCGATGATTTTTAAGGAACAATCAGGTTTGTGAGCAGTTTTTGCTCATGTTAACAATCCTTAATAGTTAATACTATTAAGGATTATTAATGTTTATATCTTTGTACAGACACAATATTTAGCAACGATCGCTACCCTTATTCTTTGGAGACGCTACGCGAACGGGAAGCTGCTTTACGTCAATGCATCTACGCGGCTAATCAAGTTATGTAAAACCGAGCGATCGCACATCAATTTTTAGTGTGCAATCAAAGTGGCATAGAGTATTATTTCGGACTATAGTATAAAGTTTTTCGATTCTAGGAATCTACAGCAGGAAATTACCCAGTTATACTGAGATAAACGAGTGTAAGTCAAAACACCGTTTGAGATCAGCTAAAATTTGTCACCATGAGTAATACCAGTTTTTGGAAGCCTGCTTATCAGCTTTTTAAGCCAGAGGAACCACTTACTACACCTGAAGAACTGAAAAATTTTTATGTCCAGCGAGCCAACAGTCCTGTAGAGAATTTAATCACTTTCTTGGATATGGAAGACGACCCAGCTAAATTTTTATTAGCAGGTCACAGGGGTGGTGGCAAAACTACAGAATTGCGGCGATTAGAACAACATTTGAACAGTAAGTATACAGTAATTTGGATTGATACTGTAACTGCTCTCGACCAGTACAACATTGGCTATGCTGAAGTTGTAGTCTTAATTGGAATTAAAATTTTTGAAAAAGTTATTCAACGAGAGTGGGGTTTAAAAGACGATTTATTAAATGATTTACTCGAAAGTCTCAAAACTGTAGTTTATCAAGATGAAGATGCTGAAAATACGGGTCTTGAACTTCCAGAAATTCTCAAAAAACTAGGTCTAATTCTTAAACAAGGTTTAACTCGCAAAGTTACTACAACTCTTAATATTCGTCCGCAGCTTAGTAAAATAATTGAGCGAGTTAACGCCATCATAGAAGCTGCTGAGAAAAGAAACAAGCAGAAGTTACTGGTGATTGTAGATGGTCTTGACCGACACGATCAAGTTACAGCCTTGGAAATGTTCGCTAGTCCACTGCTGACTCAGCTAAGTTGCCATATTATATATGCGATTCCGATTTCGCTCAGATATTCTCCAAGCTTTCGTCAACCAATGGAAAGCTTTCAAAAATGCTTAGATTTAACGAATCCACCAGTATTTGAGTGTGATGAAAATTTATGTCCTACTACAATCCCTAATCAACTTGGTAGAGACATTCTTAATAGTGTAATTCATAAGCGTTTAGCAAGTTTGGGTGTTGCTTATAAGGGTTTATTTAATCCAGATGCGCTAGAACTAATTTCTGAAAAGAGTGGCGGTGTGATGCGTGACTTGGTGCGACTGGCTCGTACAGCTTGTGAAGTTTCTTTAAGGCTAGATTTGATATATGTAGACTTAGATGTTGCTAAAGAGGCTGTGCAAGAAGTTCGCAGAGAATATAATTTGAGTGATTACCATTTCCCGGAACTAGATAAAGTTCACCGCACAGGTTGCTTAACTACTAATACACATAGTTTGCCTAACAAAGGTCAGTTTGTGATTTGTGATGAGCTTTTGCAAAATAAATTTGTATTAGGCTATTACAATCACAGTAAAAGATCCTGGTTTGATGTGAACCCTATTTTATTAGAAGACTTACAACGTTGGCAAGCTGCTAACTCTCCAAAAATTTAATAGTTGTTTTCTCTCGCAATCAGCAATTATTAATTAATAAAAATGGCTTCTAACGAAGATAACACTTATTCTCTAAGTGCAAATGACGCAACAGAGCTAAATAAATTAGTTAGTTTCTTAGAATTATCTAGTGGAACAACGACAATTTTTGCTATTGCACCGGAGAGTGGGCCACAACATCCGGTAGTCGAGGGAATAAAGTTACTTTTGTCAGATGGGGATCATACTTTTCATGAACCTCAAAACTTTTTTTACAGTGATAACTCACTCTATAACTTTCTCTACAGTTTAGATGAAACTGGGCTGCATAATTCTCAAACTAAACGCAAATTGATAATGGCGTTTGGAATTGATCAACTGCCAACATCACGCCTAAAACAAGAGATGAAGCAGTTGAATTTAGGGAGAGATTCGCTATTTGGTCGGGAATTAGTCATAATTTTTTGGCTGAATAAAGAAGAATTTTTAGAAGAGTTTCGTAACCGTGCGCCTGATTTCTGGGATTGGCGGGGTAAGTTGGTGAAATTTGAGGCACGTCCACCCGTAAATCCTCTGTTTTATCCTTATCTGGAGTGGTTGATAGCTGAAAATTCCTATCTCAAAATCAGTGGCGTGATGCAAGTCCAGCGCCAAGTGGATATTTTTCTGGATCAAATTTATGTTTCACTACAAGCAGTAAGGCGACAGCAGATAACAGAAACGTCGAAACTAGACCAAGAGATGACTACATTTCGCAAAGCTGAACATAGGTTGGGCATCTCTGGCCTCTACGATTTAGACGAACCTTCTTATTACGAACCAGTTTTACTAAGTTCAATATCCACTACTAGCACTAAAACAGTAACACAAAGAATTGATTTATCTCATGCAGTGCGGGAGAATCAATACTGCGTAATTCTCGGCGCTCCAGGGGCGGGAAAGACAACGTTACTGCGTTATCTAGCGCTACATTTTGCCACGGCGAAACGTGACGGCAATGAAACAGTAATTGGTGGCGAACCCCAAGAAGAATTGGGTAAAGCTCTGTTGCCAATTTTCTTTCGTATTGCCGATTATGCAGAACGACTTCAACAAGAACCACAGTTAAGCCTGCTCGACTATCTGCGCCAATTCTACCGTCAGTGGGAAGCTTACTTTCAAGATGAAGTGGAAGCGGGAACAGAGATGGCGGCGCTACTATTAGAAAAAATGTACCAAGGGCAGTGCTTGATACTGCTGGATGGGCTAGATGAGGTATTTGAACAAGAAAGCCGCAGGCTGATTGTGGAAAGAATTGATCAGTTTGTCAATGCTTTCTCTAATAATAAGTTTGTCATTACCAGTCGGATAGCTGGTTACCGCGATGTGAAACTGAGCAGCCGTTTTGCTGAGTTCACTATCGAAGATATGGGTGACGAACAGGTAGAAAAATTCCTGCAACGCTGGTGTTTAGCCATAGAACGAGCGCAGCAGCCAGAAGCTAGTGAGGCGCAATGGCAAAGAGCAGGAGATGACCAAGCAAGGAAGATTTTAGAGGCAATTAAAGACAATGAGGGTGTAAAGCGCTTGACAGCGAACCCTCTACTGTTGACAATTTTGGCACTGATTCACCGCAATGGTGAGCGCCTACCTAACCGCCGGGTGAAACTTTATGAATTGGCAGTGCAAACCTTGACCGAAGATTGGCAGCTAGGGAAGAAGTTGCCAGATGCTCCGAAAGTGCTGCTGAACCAAAATGAAGTAGTTGCATTTTTAGCACCACTGGCTTACTGGATGCATGAGGAAAAGCCTTCTGGTTTAGTCACTGAGGCAGAAGTTGAACAACAGTTAGCAGCAAAGCTAGCAGAACTAAATGATACTGACTTAGAATCAGACTCAGTACGCCAAGCCGTGCAGGAGTTTTTACGAAAAGTGCGGGAAACCACAGGTCTATTTGTGGAACGTGCGCCTGGAGTCTACGGCTTTATGCACCTGACGTTTGAGGAGTATTTTGCTGCACGTTATATTGCTGACAATGAAGTAAGCGATATTTTAGCAATTATCCGTAAACATTTGCATGAACCGCGTTGGAATGAGCCAATTTTACTGGCTTTAGGTTATTACGGAATTTATTCTCCTAAACAGGTTAATAAGCTAGTTGAGCAGCTTTTCAGTAATCTTGAGGCTTATGAACCTGTAATTAAAGGTGCGAAGTTAAAAATAAAAAATGTATCTTCGCAGGATGCAATTATCATCTGGTCAGATTTGCAAGAAGAATCAACTACTAACTGTAAGCAGTCGGAATTACGGTTGAAAGATTTATTATTTGCTGGTGAGGTTTTAACTCAAGTTGAGGTCAATAGTAGTCGTCGCAAAAAGCTAATTCAAAAATTAGTTATTACTTATCTTGGTTTAGATACAGACTTTCAGGATGATACAACTAAACAACTGTTAAGGCTGTTACGCCAAATTGAACTGTTTAACCAGAAAGGTGAAGTTCTGGCACGACTAAAAGAATTTGTTAATGACTCAATACTTACTGAAGAGATACGGGTAAAAGCACAGACCACTATTCTTTATGTTGCTTGTGGTGAATCAGGAGCAGGATTAGTTAGTTATGCCATTGATATTGTTAATCAGCTAGAGCCTACTCTATTTTGTCGTCTTAGAGAATTGGTTAAAGAACTAGGTGAAGAAATCACACCTGCTTTAGAAAATAGTCTGGAAAATTATAATGGCGATCAAGACTCTCAAAAAGCATTAAATTTACTTACCGCAATATCTTATATTCGTACAGATAAATATACAAAAGCTGTTGAGCTTCTAGAAGAAATCAATGTTCAGCCAAATGTCAGGTACAGTGCTTATATAGCTTGGTCAATTGCAACTTGTTATCAGGAACAAGATAAATTTGAGCAAGCAATTGACTACTATCAGGAATGCTTTGAAAAACTAGCCTTATATATTCATCCATCAGCTTTTCTACTGTTTTGGAGAAATCGCGGTATTTGTCATCGCTTACACACCAAATACGAGCAGTCACTAGAATGCTTCCAGCAGGCGTTAGCTATAGACAGAGAGTTTTGCAAGCCTGAAGATGAAGCAAGTGATTTGTGGAATATAGCTAAAACTTATCAAGAATGGGGAAAATATGAACAAGCGATCGCCTACCACCAACAAAGCCGCAATCTCTATGAGCAATTGGGTTTAGAGGAAAATGTAGCAAACCAATGGTCTTGGTTAGGTGATTGCTACCGAGAATGGGGAAAATATGAACAGGCATTAGAGTGCGAGCAAAAAGAATTGGCAATTGGCCAAGAGTTGGACGAGCAACCTAGAATAGCTCTTGTCTACTGGCGGTTAGGTCACATCTATCAAGTATGGGGTAAATATGAACAAGCGATCACCTACCACCAACAAAGCCGTGAACTCTATGAGCAATTAGGTCAAGACAAGAATGTAGCAAACCAGTGGTGCTGGTTGAGTGATTGCTACCGAGAATGGGGCAAATGTCAACAGGCATTAGAGTGTCAGCAAAACGAATTGGTAATCAGCCAGCAGTTGGATGACCAACCTGGAATAGCTCTCGCCTACTGGCGGTTAGCACGAATTTATCAAACTTGGGGTAAGTATGAACAAGCGATCGCCTACCACCAACAAAGCCGTGATCTTTATGAGCAATTGGGTCAAGGGAAGGGTGTAGCAAACCAATGGTACTGGCTGGGTAATTGCTACCAAGAATGGGGTAAATATCAGCAGGCTGTAGACTCTCAGCAAAAAGAATTGGTAATCCGCCAGCAGTTGGATGACCAACCTGGAATTGCTCTGGTCTATTGGCGTTTAGGACGAATTTATCAAACTTGGGGTAAATATGAACAAGTTATCACCCACTACCAGCAAAGCTGTGACCTCTATGAGCAATTGAGCAAAGAAAAAGATGTGGCTGACTTGTGGTATTGGTTGGGTGATTGCTACGGCGAATGGAGCAAATATGAACAAGCTGTTGAGTATCTGCAAAAGTGCCTGGTAAAACGCCAAAAGTTAGAAGAAAAATCAGGTGTAGCTTCGACACACCATAAACTAGGTCGCATCTATCAAGCTTGGGGCAAATATGAACGAGCGATCGCCCACTATCAACAAAGCCGTGAACTCTATGAGCAATTGGGTTTAGAGAAGAATGTAGCAAACCAGTGGTACTGGCTGGCTAGTTGCTATCGAGAATGGGACAAATATGAGTCGGCACTAGAATATGAACTCAAAGATTTAGCAATCCGTCAACAAATGGATGACCAAACAAATGTAGCAGATGCCTACAGACAAATAGGTCGTATCTATCAAGCATGGGGCAAGTATGAACAAGCGATCGCTTATTTCCAACAAAGCCGTGCCCTCTATGAGCAATTGGGTCAAGACAAAAATGTAGCTAGTCAGTGGTACAACTTGGCTGGATGCTACCGAGAATGGGTTAAATATGAACAAGCATTTGAATGTCAGCAAAAGTGCTTGGCACAACGTCAAAAGTTAGAAGACAAACCAGGTATAGCTAGTGCCTACTTTCAACTAGGCTGGATTCATCAAGCTTGGGGGAAATATGAACAAGCGATCGCCTACTATCAACAAAGCTGTGACCTCTTTGAGCAATTAGGTAAAGAGAAAGATATAGCTAACCAGTGGTATCGGCTAGCTGATTGCTATCGTGATTGGGGTAAATATCAGGAAGCCGTAGAGTGTCAGGAAAAGGATTTGGCAATTTGCCATCAGTTAGATGACCAAACCAGAATAGCTCTTGCTCATTATCAGCTAGGACGTATATATCAAGCATGGGGCAAATATGAACAAGCGATCTCCTATTTCCAACAAAGCCGAGAACTCTATGACCAATTAGGCAAAGAGAAGGATGTTGCTAACTTGTGGTACTGGCTAGCTGATTGTTATCGGGAATGGGGCAAATATGAACAAGCACTTGAGTGTCAGCAAAAGTCCTTGGCACAATATCAATGCTTAGAAGACGAACCAAGTATAGCTAGTGCCTACTTTCAACTAGGCTGGATTCATCAAGCTTGGGGGAAATATGAACAAGCGATCGCCTACTTCCAACAAAGCCGTGACCTTTACGAGCAATTAGATAAAGTAAAAGATGTGGCTAGTCAATGGGACTGGTTAGCTTATTGCTACCTTAATTGGGGTAAATATGAGCAAGCAGTTAAATGTCAAGAACAATATCTTTTGCTACATCAAGCACTAGAAAACAAACCCGAAATAGCTAATGCATATTATTGGCTAGGACGAATTTATATAGCCTGGGATAATTATAAGCAGGCGTTAGAGTATTTTCAGCACAGTTACAACTTGTACCAGCAACTAGATTTAGGTGAGGCTGTAGCTAAATGTCATAGAGCAATTGGTAACAGTCAACGCTTGTTAGCAAAAAATACCTCAGATAGAGCAATAGCTTTTGAATTACTGGCGCAAGCTGAACAAAATATCCGTCAAGCCATCCAAATAAATACTACAGGAGACTATAAAGAAAATCTTGCTTACGACCACATTATCTTTAGCTTAATCTGGTCAGAACACCTACGCCTGTTGTCTATTGAAGACTCGTTACCGCAAGAACAAATTGCCCAATTTGAAGAATATTATAATACTGGCTTGACATATCTTGCCGAACTGGTGCAGACAGTAAATCGAGCAGATGAAGCTCTTGATATCGCCCGTGCCTATCTGGAAGTCAGCGTCTTAAAAAATCTTGACCGAGCCGAAGAATTAGCTCAAGAGTCCCTCCAAGTTTTTCAGGAGTACAATCGCCGAAAACTAGAAGCTTCATCTTGTAAACTCTTGGGCGAAATATACCTGAGCCGCGCCCAGCATTATAAATCAGGTACTAAGGTAACTGCTACCCAGTTTTTAACAGAAAGTCTGCAAATCTACAGAGAGCTTGATTTAAGCGAAAAAGCTGCCGAGGTGGAGCAGTTAATGCATTCAAATCTAGATAATACTAAAATACTTAGCGATTAGAATTCACCCCTACACAAACCAAGCTACGTAGATATTATATGAAACGTCTACGAAGGCGGATTTTAATTGTGAGCCAAAAGGCGCTGTCTGATGACAAGTTGCTGCGCGTCTACGCACTCCATTGCACAAATTTGCTCAATTTTGTGTTGAAACAGCCCAATATTAGTACATATTTTTACTAGATTCTTTTTTTACTCTGCACACTGTATAAATGCTAGAATCCTCAAGTAGACAGTTAGGATACTTAGATGCCAGTTGTAGCTAACTCAATCAAGTTTGGTACAGACGGCTGGCGGGGCATTATTGGTGACGAGTTCACCTTTGAACGCCTAGCCCTGGTCGCACCAGTTGCCGCGAAAGTATTATATGATACGTATTTTTCTACGGTGGGTAGCCGGACAATAATTGTCGGTTACGATCGCCGATTCATGGCAGAAGACTTTGCTCGTGCTGTCGCCGATACTGTCACATCTGTCGGATTTGATGTGCTACTGAGCGAAACTTATGCCCCAACCCCAGCTTATAGTTGGGCAGCAAAAGAACTCAATGCTTTAGGGGCGCTAGTAATTACGGCCAGCCACAATCCTGGTAAATATTTAGGTTTAAAAGTCAAGGGTTATTTTGGTGGATCAGTACCGCCAGAAGTCACAAAAGAGATCGAAGATCAGTTGTTGGTGGGAGTACCTCTAGCAGCTACCCCAGGTAAGCAAGAGAAATTCGATCCTTGGCCCAGTTATACCCAAGCACTAGAACGTAAAGTTGATATCGCCAAACTTAGAGAAGCGATCGCATCTGGTAAATTGACATTATTTGCCGATGTCATGCATGGCGCTGCTGCTAGCGGATTGGCGAGACTACTAGGCAATCAAGTCAAAGAAATCAACAGCGATCGCGATCCCCTATTTGGTGGCGGTGCGCCGGAACCCTTACCAAAATACCTTTCAAAGCTATTTGAAGTCATCAAGACTCACAGAGAAACCGATAAATCAGGTTTAACAGTGGGGTTGGTATTTGATGGAGACTGCGATCGCATTGCAGCAGTGGATGGAGAAGCCAACTTCCTAAGTTCCCAAGTATTAATCCCGATATTAATCGACCATTTAACCCTGCGGCGCGGTTTTACTGGAGAAATAGTCAAAACTGTTAGTGGTTCCGACTTGATGCCGCTTGTAGCGGCACTACATAATCTGTCAGTATTTGAGACAGCAGTTGGTTATAAATATATTGCTGACAGAATGTTAGCAGCAGAAGTTTTGCTGGGCGGCGAAGAATCGGGAGGAATCGGCTATGGTAGCCATATTCCCGAACGGGATGCACTGCTGTCAGCATTGTACGTCCTAGAGGCGATTGTAGAATCTGGTTTGGATTTAGGTGAGTATTATCGCCACTTGCAGAAACAAACAGGATTTACTTCAGCTTACGATCGCATTGATTTACCCTTAGCAAGTATGGAAGTGCGATCGCGTCTTTTGCAACAACTGCAAACCCAACCCTTGACGGAAATTGCAGGTAAAGCAGTGATTGATTGCCAAACAATTGACGGCTACAAGTATCGTCTAGCTGATAAAAGCTGGTTAATGATTCGCTTCAGCGGGACTGAACCAGTTTTACGCCTATACTGCGAAGCCTCGACAATTGAGCAAGTGCATCAAACTCTTGCTTGGGCGAAACAGTGGGCGGAGTAAAATTCATTATTAGTCATTAGTCTTTTGTCCTTTGTCCTTGGTAAATGACCAATGACTAATGACCAATTACCAATGACTAATGACCAATGACTAAATTACTTGTAGTAGCCACAGGAAATCCAGGTAAGTTGCGGGAAATGCAAGCTTATCTGGAAAATTCTGGTTGGGAATTAACCCTCAAACCTGAAGAATTGGAAATTGAAGAGACGGGCGAAACTTTTGCCGCTAACGCTTGTCTGAAAGCGTCACAAATTGCTAAAGCTACGGGAAACTGGGCAATTGCTGATGATTCAGGCTTGCAAGTAGATGCCCTGAATGGCGCACCAGGAGTGTATTCTGCACGTTACGCCAAAACCGACTCAGAACGCATTGCTAGGATATTGAGCGAATTAGGCAACGAGGTAAATCGGCAAGCTCAATTTGTTTGTGCAGTAGCGATCGCTCGTCCTGATGGTGCGATCGTATTACAATCTGAAGGTGTTTGTTGTGGCGAAATTCTCCACGCACCTCGTGGTGATAGTGGTTTCGGCTACGACCCAATTTTTTATGTACAAGAGTTGCAATTGACCTTTGCTGAAATGACAAAAGAGTTAAAAAGGTCAATTAGCCATAGAGGGAAGGCTTTTACAGCTTTACTTCCGCAACTAGAGAGAATTAGGAGTTAGGAGCTAGAAGTTAGGAGTTAGGAGTTAGGATTTATGAATTATGCTAAATCTTCATTCATTAGTCCTGACTCATAACTCATAACTCTTGTACAGACGCGATTAATCGCGTCTCTACTCCTAACTTTTTAAACTGCTTCAGTGTTCTTTTCGCCGGTACGAATCCGAATCACTTGTTCAACAGGCGAGATGAAAATTTTACCATCGCCAATTTCACCAGTGCGGGCAGCAGCAATAATTTTGTCCACCACCATATCAACCTGATTGTCATCAACTACGATTTCCACTTTGAGTTTTTGTAGAAACTCAACGGTGTACTCAGAACCGCGATACCGTTCAGTTTGGCCTTTCTGCCGTCCGAACCCCCGGACTTCAGAAACAGTCATACCGACAATACCAGCGTTAACTAAGGCAATTTTTACCTCATCTAGCTTAAATGGGCGGATAATAGCTTCTACTTTTTTCATCTTCTTTACTCCTGACTTCTACTAGCTTCGTTTATATATCTAACCAGATCCGCTGTCTGAAGCTGTAACTAGCAGTGCTTTTCCTAAAAGATATGTAATAATTGCCACTTTTTTAAAATGTAGATGCTTTGCTTGAGCATTTGGGACATGAGAACCAGCAAAGATTTAGAGAAACACTAGGTAAGCGTAAAACTCAGTCCCTTTAGGGATGAGATATAAGCGACGGCTCGACTGAGCATTCGCCAAAGCCTCGTGTAGTTTTAACCACCATAATTTTTAGACCAGAGAGTGCCAATAACTTGGATAATCTTTGAGCTTCTAACATAAAGAAGTTTCTGTCAATTTAGCATTTTATGTAGCTTTTATAACCTAAAAATAAATCAACTCCACTATTTAGCAGATTTGTTTGGATATTTAGAGAGTGATTGTAGATAAATTGCATAGTAGCCCGAAAGACTGCTGCTGCTGACTGTGGGAGTGTCAACTAACGTTTCTGATGTTCAAACAAGGGACGCACAACGAAATATCCAGCACTAAAGGCAGTAAGCATGATTAACAAGATGGTAATAATTAACCACCAACCATTGAGTCCCTTGGCATCTGGCTCAGTAGTGGAATAATAACTTACTTGTTGTTCTTCTATAAAAACTTGTTCTGGTATCGGGAAATTCATTTCCATTACAGGTGTAGAAAAGTCTTGGCGGCGGCTTTTTTCGGGTGCGGCTTTGGGCACAACGGGTGGATGTGAACGAGAAACCTGCTGACGTGGACGCCCTTGTGTTACAGGCTGTTTAGCGGCATTTTTAACTTCGCTAACAGCTTGGGTAGCTTGATGATAATTAGGTTTAGCATGGGAATCCACAAAATTTTGCAAGCGAGAAAAAGACTCAACGACTTTGGTAATTTCTTGGCGTAATAGTTGATTTTCTTGTGTTAGTTGCTGATTTTGGGTGGTGAGTGCATTTAGCCTCGCCTGTGCTGCTTGCAACTCTGTTGACAATTCCCTGTATACAGATAGTGGTACAGAGGGAGGGTAGGCTTGAGTAGTCGGTGTTGGCGAATTTCTGTGAACAGAACCTATGGTTGTTCGCATCGGGGGCTTGGTATTAAAAATCAAGGTAATTAGATCGTACAGAGATGCTAACAGAGATAGTCACCCCTGAAACTATGCCCAAGAATAATAGAAAAATATCGAAAGGGCAAAGATTTTTTATTGGGGGATTGGGGACTGGGGATTGGGTATTGGGTATTGGGTATTGGGTATTGGGTATTGGGGTATTAAGAAAACTTTTCCCTAGTCCCTAGTCCCTAGTCCCCAGTCCCCAACAATGGGAAGAAGTGTCCTACAGGGCCTTGCCCTTCGCCAATATCTAGAGCGTAAGTGAGCGCAGTAGTTACGTACTCCTTTGCTAATTGCACCGCCTGCCACAAGTCTTTTCCCTTAGCCAGATTAGCAGCGATCGCAGCCGATAGTGTACAACCAGTACCGTGGGTATTTTTTGTCTCTACTTGCTGGCAAGTCAAAACTTCCAACTTATCGCCATCAAACCAGATATCAACGCCACGTAAATCTCCTTTCATACCTCCGCCCTTGACTAAAACAGCCTTCGTTCTTAAAGTCTTGTGAATAATTTCAGCAGCAGCTTGCATATCTTCCAAGGAGTTAATTTGTAAACCGCTTAAAATCTGAGCTTCATAGCGATTGGGCGTGATTATAACCGCCTTGGGAATCAGCGTATGGCACAGAGTCTTCACAGCATCATCATCAATCAATTGTGCTCCTGTACGTGACACCATTACTGGATCAACTACTAGATTATTGATTTGTAAAGCTTCTACCTGCTGGGCAACAGCAAAGATAATTTCCTGATTGAGCAACATTCCCGTTTTGGCAGCTTGTACGCCAATATCCTCAACTACTGCCTGAATTTGCGCTACAACAGCCTCCATTGGCATAGCATCAACCCTCCTCACTCCTAGAGTGTTTTGTGCCGTGACACAGGTTATAGCGCTAGTACCGTGGACACAGTGAAAAGCAAAGGTGCGTAAATCGGCTTGAATTCCTGCACCGCCACCGCTATCTGAACCAGCAATGGTTAAAGCAACAGGTATTCTGGAGTTTATTGCAGTATTCATATTATGAAGATTAAGTAAGTTGACACCATCAAACCAAACTATCTCAAAGATTGGCTCTCTAGGCTAAAACCCTATTCCCTCCTACCCAATCGCAACGATAAACAGTTACGGCAACCTGACTTGATAGTGCTGACTAGAGAGTGCTGAGTAAAAAATACTAGTACCGCACGGCGGAAATAAGCCACCCATTCTCAATCAACAAAACCCTTATGCTGTCTTCATTTTTAACTTTTAATTTTTAATTTTTAATTCCGCCTTGCGCTACTAGTCCCCAATCCCAATCTCTAATCCCCAGTCCTCAAATTTGTAGAGAAACTTCATCAAATCCTCGCACAAAGCACTCTCTATTCCCATATCACTCAGGAAATTAACAGGACTCACCACGACACTTCCATAGTTTTTTGTCTTTTGTTGTAAAAAAACTTACCATGTTACGAGCATTTACTGATATCAAGTGCTGTTTGTAAAGGTTACTTTTAACTAAGTTCAAAACAAGACATCAGTTACACCGCTTAAAAACAGGTTCGACTCAGTTGTTAGATTAATCCCCTTAAGTTAAGGGGTAAACCTACTAAAGTTTCAAGCAAAATTTAACTTTGACCACTGTAACTTTAAGTCCGAAGTTATTAGTCAGGGGTGTATTTTACCATGCCTATTTAGCAATCTCCTGACCTCAGACAACGGATAAAGTCCAGAGGAATTACCATGCAAAATTATGATCGCTGTATTGAATATAGCAGATGGTCAAGCTGGCTCACAAAGAGCAGCGATTACATCTGTGCTCCAGATGAAGATACGATTCAATTCGACTCCATCTAGCCTTGCTAATCAGACTATGTCTGACAACCAGCAAAACAGGCGAAGCATCTACCCGCTAATCGTCCGATCACCCTCAACAAAACCCTGACGATTGGATTGATGGTATCGATATCCCTGTTTTAACCATCAACGGTTGACAGGAGAAAAATTTTCAATTTTACAACAGCGTTTCTAGAACCAACGCGATTTCAAGTCGCGATTGGACTAACTGTGACTGTCTTGAAAATTCCAGATAGATAACCCATTCAAATAACTACTTAGCAACTGATGAAAGTGGCTGAGAATTTATTACCAATTCACCTTACAAAATATTCGGAGTAAAGATAATGGCTGGCAAAACATACTACGTTTCTGGAACAGGCAATGATAAAAATAATGGCTTGAAAGAAGATACTGCATTTCGCAGTTTGGGTAAAGCCTTCTATGAGATGAAAACAGGCGATACAGTCTACGTCATGAATGGCACTTATGAGAAAGGAGGAAATATTTTTAACATGAATGGTTCGCCAGACAACTGGACAACCGTCAAAGCCTATCCAGGACATACGCCTAAGATAAAAACAACTATAACTGGCATTAATGTATTTAGTTCATCTTACGTGCGGATTGAAGGACTTGAGCTAGAGGGCAATCGGGAAAACATCACTCTAGAATATGCCTTAAGTCAGAAGGATAACGTTAACAACCCCTTGACTTATGCTAATGGAATTTATGTATCAGCATGGAAAGATAGTCAGGGAGCGGGCGGTACTAATCCCCATCACATTGTCATTGCTGGGAATACAGTCCGTAACTTTGCAGGTGGAGGCATTGCATTTCGTGATGCCGATTACATTACTGTTGAGAAAAATGTTGTGTCTGGAAACGCTTGGTATTCGCCTTTTGGTAATCAGGGAATCACCGCACTTAACAGTTTTAACTTTGATAACAATACTACTGACTACAGGATAATTTTTCGAGACAACATTGCTTACGATAATCAAAGTCTGGTTCCTTGGGTAGTGGTAGGCAAAATCACTGAAGGGCACGGTATTATGCTTGATACCACTATGGAGACTAAAGACGGCTTACCCTATACTGGTAAAGCACTAATTGCAAATAACACAAGTTACAACAATGGAGGCGCAGGCATTGAGATTTTTAAAGCTACAAATGTCGATGTCCTCAACAACACAGTTTACCAGAATGGTCGTGTTCTTAAAGAGCATGGAGAGATTGGTGTTTCTTATTCAGAAAAAGTAGGTGTCTACAACAACATCTTGTACGCAACCAACAATCAAAAAGCGAACAGCATTAAGTTCGCCAAAAATATAACCTTTGATCGCAACCTTGTTTATAACTCGAATTTATTTCAAGCTTCAGATAATCTAAAAGCTACGGGATTGCAGAACATTTTGGGTAAAGATCCTCAATTTGTTGATGCGGCCAAAAAGAATTTTGCGCTCAAAGCTGGAAGTCCTGCGATCGATGCTGGTTCCAATGTCTTCAATGCCATAACTGGGAATATTCCTCTGGATGGGGATGGTAATGGCACTGCATTGATTGATATTGGTGCATACGAAGCTCCCCGCATCACTATTACTGCCCCGGAAATTCAAGTTCTCAATGGCACTGTTGACATTGCAGATGGCACCACTACAGCCATTAACTTTGGCGACACCACTGTTGGTAACACCCTGACCAAAACCTTTACTATCAAGAACATCGGTACAGCTGCACTCAGCCTGAGTAACCTTAAACTTCCCGACGGATTTAGTTTGGTTGGTACTCTTCCGACGAGTGTGGCTGCCAATGCTTCCACCACCATATCGGTGGCACTCAACACCGCTACACCAGGCACTTATAGTGGCAGCCTCAGTTTAAACAACAACGATAGTGACGAAAGCCCCTTTGACTTTGCGATTAGTGGTACTGTTAAACCCGCTCCTGCCCCAGAAATTCAAGTTCTCAATGGCACTGTTGACATTGCAGATGGCACCACTACAGCCATTAACTTTGGCGACACCACTGTTGGTAACACTCTCACCAAAACCTTTACTATCAAGAACACCGGTACAGCTGCACTCAGCCTGAGTAATCTTAAACTTCCTGACGGATTTAGTGTGGTTGGTACTCTTCCGACGAGTGTGGCTGCTAATGCTTCCACCAATATGGTGGTGGCACTCAACACCACTACACTAGGCACTTATAGTGGTAGCCTCAGTTTAAATAACAACGATAGTGACGAAAGCCCCTTTGACTTTGTTATTAGTGGCACTGTTAAACCTAAAATTATTAATGGTACCGCTGGCAATGACACCTTTATCACCCGATTAAACAATGGCAATGACATCATCACGGACTTTGGTGGTGTAGGTACTAACTCAAATCCTTCAGCTGCGGTGATTGCGAAAATAGACACCTTGCAATTTATTGGGGCTGGTTTGACTGCGAGAAATCTGCAATTAACTCAAAATGCAAACAATTTAGAAGTCACCTTTGAAGATGTGGCTAATACCAAAGTCACTCTGCAAAACTTTAAGTTAGAAAACCTGGAGAACTTAGTTGCATTAGCAACAAGACCCGCCATCGGTAATATCCTATTTGATGGACAGGCTAACTTTACCGACAACTATGATGTGATTAATGCCGACTCCACTCAAACTAGCGTTTTCAACAGAAACACCGTCACCTTCCTCAATGATTTGAACAATAACATCGTCGGTTTTGACAACTCTAACGATGTGATTAATGGTCAAGGAGGTAATGACATCATCGACGGGAAAAGTGGTGATGACCTGCTGCGAGGCGGTACTGGGAATGATCTTCTCATTGGTGGACAAGGCAATGATACTCTTGTCGGTGGTCTAGGTGCTGATTCTTTCGTTTACAACACCAATGCTGCCTTTACTAGCGCTACTGTGGGTATTGATACTATCACTGACTTCAACCGCTCTCAAGGTGACAAGATTGTTCTGGATAAGACCACCTTTAATGCCATTACCTCTGTTGTGGGAACGGGTTTTAGTAAGACTAGTGATTTTCAAGTCACCAGTCTAGGGGCGGTTAGTAATGCTGTGATTGTCTACGATCCTCTGACTGGAAATTTACTATACAATCAAAATGGTAGCGCTGCTGGTTTAGGCAGTGGTGGTCAATTTGCAAAACTTAGTGGTGCGCCTACTCTGACTGCTTCCGATTTCATCATTCAAGCATAGTTGGGCCCGGTCAACTGAGTGGAAGTGTAATCCAAATATGAACCCACTTTCAAGATAGTTTTCAATTCAATAGACTGCACCTATAGGGGCACAATATATTGTGCCCCTACAATTTGGATAATACTAAATGAGTCGCATTTGAGTAGTGCGATCGCTAAAAATCTGATTAAAGATGGTACTTTTGAGTAGCAAATAAGTAACAAACGCACTGAATTTCATAGAAGTGTCGTTTTTACGTGGCTTGCTTCTTTACAAAGAGAAGCATATACTTGCATCCTCTCATAATCAAAAATCTAAAATTGAATGAGCCGTTTTTTCATTGCCCTCCTACCATCCCAGGACATTCAAGACTACGTCAACCAGATTAAGCAGGACTTTGCCGATCGCTATTCTAGTAGTGGAGCGCTAAAATCTCCGCCTCATATTACTCTGCAACCGCCCTTTGAATGGGCAGATGCTAATTTACCACTACTAGAAGCATCCTTGAAGGAGTTTGCTCGTGGACAACAGCCACTAGCAATTACACTCAGGGGGTTTGATGCCTTTGTGCCTCGTGTCGTATACATTAATGTAGTCAGAAGTCAAGACCTTTTGACTTTGCAAGCTAATTTAATGGCTTATACAGAAAGCAACTTGGGAATTGTTGACCAGGTTTCTAAAACGCGCCCTTTTACGCCCCATATAACGGTTGCGTTTCGGGATTTAACAAAGCAGAACTTTAAAGCTGCTTGGCCAGAATTTGAAAAGCGTCAATTGCATTTTGAGTTTACTGCCGACAAATTAACACTGTTGCTTCACGACGGTAAGCGCTGGAATATTAAATCGGAGTTTGCTTTTTTGACTTGATGATAATTTAGGGTTTAACTCTCAGTGAGTTTCATCCGTAACAGGAAGGATTATTGTAAACTCTGTTCCTTGTCCTAGAACAGAATCCACCTTGAGCCTTCCCCCATGTCGCTCTACGACAATTTGTTGAGCGATCGCTAATCCTAACCCTGTTCCTTTACCCACGGATTTAGTGGTGAACAGGTAATCAAATACCCGTTGCTTCACTTCTTCAGTCATGCCGATACCATTGTCGGCAATCCGAATCGCAACTTGTTCTCCATCTTCAGAGAGACGAGTTTGAATTAAAATCTGATGGGGGGTTGCTTGAATATTTGCTAAATGGCGCTGCCGATGAGACTCTTCTAATGCATCGATCGCATTGGCTAGCAGATTCATAAATACCTGGTTTAGCTGGCCTGCAAAGCATTCCACTTGAGGTAAATTGCCATAGTCCCTCACCACCTCAATTCCGGGGTAATGTTCATGAGGTTTTAGGCGATGTTTGAGAATTAAGATGGTGCTGTCTATGCCATCATGTAAGTTGAAAGGAACTTTGTAATCCTTATCAGACCTGGAGAAGGTGCGGAGGCTAGTACTAATCTCATGGATGCGATTGACTCCTAGTTGCATCGAGTCGATTAATTTCGGCAAGTCTTCCCGTATATACTCCAAATCAATTGCCTCGATTTCGTCTTCCAAATCCTGTCCTGGATTGGGTAACTTTTCTTGATATAAGTTAATTAGCCCAAATAAGTCTTGCACATAATCTTGGGCGGGTTTCAGGTTCCCAGCAATAAAGCCAACGGGATTATTAATTTCATGGGCAACTCCGGCAACGAGGTTCCCCAGTGCTGACATCTTTTCATTTTGAACTAGCTGAAGTTGGGTTTCTTGGAGATGCTGGAGTGTCTGTTCTAGTTGGGTTGCCTGTTGGCGAGTTTTGATTAGTAAATCTGTCTGTTGGAGTGCAACCCCCATTTGGGCGGCAATTTGTTGGGCAAATTGAATCTCGGAAGTTTGCCAGTGACGAGGTTGATCGCATTGGTGAATACAAAGCAGTCCCCAAAGTTCGTTGTCTTGCATAATTGGCACAACCAGCAAGGCTCTGATACTGAATTGCTCTAAAATTACCCGATGGCACTCTAGTACTTCATCTGCTTCGATGTCTGCCATTGCACAGAAACGTCCCTGTTTATATAAAGTTGCGTAGTTTTCGCCGAAGCAATGATCTTGAATTTTGATCGCCAAGGCAGAAGGAAATGCAGGTAGTACATCTTCGGCAATAAATTCGCCGTATTCGTACCCCGATTCAAAATGAAACTGATAGATTCCCACCCGATCGGCGTTCAGAATGGGACGAATATTCTGGGTTACAGCACAAAATATTGCATCCATGTCTAAAGATTCTCGCATCTGGGTGACAACATTAAACAAAGTCTTCTGTTGGGCGAGCGATCGCTCCACTTGTTGAGCATAAGTCTGCGCCTTCTGATAAAGGCGGGCATTTTCCAGAGCGATCGCAGCTTGAGTACAGAGCAGATTCAGGATTTCGACGCGATCGCTTGTAAATACCCCAGTGGTTAGTCTATTCTCCAAATACAAAATTCCCAACAGTTTGCCTTGATGAATAATCGGTGTACACAACAAACTTTTGGGTTGTTCACGAATGATGTAAGCATCACCCATTAATAAAGGATGGGTAGTTGCATTGATAATAGTCGAGGGTTGCCAGGTGCGTTTAACATTATTAATTAGTGAAATCGGTAGATCCTGTGAGTCTTCTAGAGGCAGCGATTGCATTACTGTTGATGATTGGCCAACTGTAGTAATTGCCTCAATCAGCAACCTTTGCTTTTCGAGTAATAGCAATACACATTTATCTGCTCCAGCATTTTCAATTACTACATTCAGCAATGTCGAAAGCAGTTTTTCTAGCTGAATTTCACTAGAGAGTGTGTGGGAAGCTTTGAGGAGTGTTGCTAAATCCAGTGCAACTGACACACCACTACTAGCAGATGTCGTGGAGTTGACATAATTTAAGTTGAAAGTGCCATTATCATCTGGGCTAATTGTGACATCAGCCATCATCTGTATTTTCTCTTGTTGCAGAATGGGAGCTAAAAGATGCGGATAGTCTCGTTCTAAATCCTCAACCTTGGCTTTTGCTCCCCAACGAGAGTATGCATAGTAGGCATTGAGTAAATAATCCTGAGCAATTCGCTCTTTGCCCCATCCCAAGTAAAATCGGGCTGCAAGTTCGTTGGCTAGAGCTTCTTCATTGAGGTATTGATTTTCCTGAGCTAAAGCAATGGCAAAATCATAATATTCAACCGCTTCAACTTTATTGCCCAAAACGCGATGACATTCCGCTTCCACTAAATAATACTTGTGCAGGTGATTTGCTGGAATATGGTCAGCCCATTTTTTGATCTTTTCCTGGTTGGCAATTACCTGTTGCTGAATGGATTGTTGTTCTGCTGGAGAAACTTCAGCATAGATAGCCAAATGTGCCAGAGAGTGGTATGTGTGGAAAACTGGAACTAGGAATAATCCTGTAGCACCACCCAAGTAATTTTTGATTGCGATCGCAGCTTCAACTGCTAGCTCAAACTTACCAAATGTATAGCAGAGGATTAGTTTGCTGACGTAGAAATAGCACAGTGCTGTTTGATCGCCTGAGCGCTGGAGAATTGGCAACATTTTCTCTTGATCAAAAGCATTACCAATCAGTTCCCATGCTTTTGGAGCATCGCCAATTAAATTCAAAATCCCTTGCTGAAAAATAGTTAAATGGCTGAGAAGACCTTCCTGTTTAAGATGAGTGAGTTGATCACGGAAGGCAACACTCTCTCGGCTGAGATCATTCAGTTCTTTGCCAACAAACCAAGAGTGCATGACGTAAACGAATGCACAAATGGTAGCCGATTCTAAATCTCCTGTTTCCAGTCCACTTTGATAGCCTTCTCTGAGAAATGCTAAGGTGTTTTGGAGTGGCTGCTTCCAATGCCACACACTACACTGAACTCCGACATAGGTTCTGGCTTTCATTTCTTTGGCATTCAACCGTTCGAGCAACAAGTACGCCAGTTGTGCAAACTGATAGCCACACTCAATATCTCCAATTACCCCACATAGCATTAGTCCGTAGTAGGCATAGCCATTTGCTGAGTATGAGATATTGCCATATTGAACCGATAAATTCACCTGCTCAAGAATAATAAATGGTAAAAGAGATGGCGCGACAACATAAGCAGAAGAAGAGACATTTGCAAGAATCCGGATGGCGGCTATCTTGTCCGGCTCCGTCATCTGGGGTAAAGTAATTAAATCTAACGGCTGCCTACCAGCCAAGATTGAGTTAGTCGCCGCACACGCTTGGGCAATATCCGATTCACTCGGTTGCTGAGGAAAACTGACTCCGAGACACTCCAAAATCTCCAGGGCAATTTGCACTGCCGCTAGAAATTGATGTTGGGCTTGAGCTGCTTGAATTCTGATTTCATAGACTTTGACTGTATCTAACAGAGTGCTGGCATTTTCTAAAATAACTGCCGCAAATTGTGGCATCTGTTCTAGATTGCCACTCAAATAAGCAGTTTCGGCAGCAGTTTCATAAAGAGCCAGAGTTAGCTGATATTGTGTTTGCCACCGTTCCTGTGTCAGTAAAGCAATGCCGGTGGTGACATACTCAAATGCTGCTGTATATGCAGTTGCGGCTCTTGCTTTCTTTCCAGCTTGCAGATTTAGTTGAGCAAGTTCAGTCTGCTGCGATCGCTCACTAATCAGATTTTTGCCAATATTAAATTGGTTGACAATTTCAAAAAGCTTTTCGTCTTGCTGTGCCAAAGTTGTATTCTTCAGCAGTAGTTGCCCAATTTTTAGGTGAGTTGCTTGTTTTTGCTCCTCTGGGATGAGAGAATAGGCGGCTTGTTGGACGCGATCGTGCAAAAATTTGTAATTGGGTAATTGGCATGATTCACCTGATCTAGGCGATGTCTGGCGACAAGACGCTCCGGGACTGGGTATAAATTCCTCAAAATTTGGTGCAGGATTTAGACCCGCAATCAAATTCTCCCAGTCCCCAGTCCCTAATCCCCAATCCCCAGTCCCCGACTTCTGGAAAAACTTATAAATTTCACTGGTTGGTAAAATCAATCCCTCTTGCAGCCCTCTCCACAAGTCTACGGCGGTTTCATCTGGGGATTTTTCATAGACAATGGCCAAAGTTGCCAGGTCAAAAGAGTTACCAATACAAGCAGCTAGTTTTAAAACACATTGGGTAGAAGTAGGCAACTTCTGGATTTGATGCGCCATAAACTCGACAACATCATTGGTGAGCGTCAATTCTTGAATTTGAGCAATATCCCCTTGCCAATAGCCCTTCTCAATATCAAAGGTAATCCATCCTTCTTCATACAATGCCTTGAGTAACTGGGTGACGAAAAAGGGATTGCCCGTAGTTTTCCGATATACCAATTCCGTCAAGGGTGCTGCTAGTGTTGGGGGACAACTAAGGGTATCGGCAATCAAATGATTGAGGTCGGATGGCTTGAGGGGAGTTAGGTTGATAGTATTAATTACCGCTCCAGTTTTGCCAATATCGTTCAATACCATCATTAGGGGATGAGCAGGGGAGACTTCATTATCTCGGTAAGCACCAATGAGCAACAGATAGCCCGTTTCTGCCTCACTCATCAGTAGTTGCATTAAAGCCAGTGATGCCGAATCCGCCCATTGCAAATCATCCAGAAAAATCACCAAGGGATGCTCTGGGGTTGTGAGTACCTGAATAAACTTTTGGAACAGCAGATTGAAGCGATTTTGAGCTGCACTCCCTGAGAGTTCAGGTGTAGGAGGTTGCTTACCAATAATCCGTTCGAGTTCGGGAATGACTTCAATAATCACCTGCCCGTTTTCACCCAAAGCAGAGAGAATTTTCGTCTGCCATTGTTCTAGTTGGGTATCTGTTTCGGTAAGTAGTTGCGCCATCAAGTCCCGTAATGCTAGGACAAAGGCTGAAAAAGGAATATTCCGCCCAAACTGGTCGAATTTACCTTTGATAAAGTAACCTCTCTGCCGGACAATCGGCTTATGGACTTCATTAACGATCGCTGTTTTGCCGATACCAGAAAAACCCACTACTAACATGATTTCTCTAGTACCACTACTAATGCGGTCAAAGGCTTGCAGTAGTGTAGCTACTTCGGTTTCACGACCATAAAGTTTTTCTGGAATGAGGAAGCGATCGCACACATCCCGTTGGGCAATTGGGAAACTTTCAATTCTACCCGTTTCCTTGAGTTGAGCCAAACAAATTTCTAAATCATATTTCAGCCCTAATGCACTCTGATAGCGGTCTTCAGCATTTTTCGCCATCAATTTCATCACAATATCTGAAATCATCTGCGGAATTTCTTTTTCCCTCCTGCCTCCTGCCCCCTGCCTCCTGCCTCCTAATTTTTCTGGTTGTTTAGCAATGTGACAATGAATCAGTTCCATCGGATCATTGGATTGGAAGGGCAATTGACCCGTGAGTAATTCAAAAAAAGTCACCCCCAAGGAATAAAAATCACTGCGATAGTCGATACCCCGATTCATTCGTCCTGTTTGTTCAGGAGAAAGATAAGCAAGAGTACCCTCCAAGACCTGAAGATTTTTAATTTCCTGGGTTTCTTTGGGCAGCAGAGAAGCGATGCTGAAGTCAATCAGCTTAACTTGTTTTGTCTCTGGATGAATGACGATATTGGCCGGCTTGATATCTTTGTGGATTACCCGGTGCTGATAGAGTCCGTTGAGAATGTCAGCTAGATGAATAGCGATCGTTAGAAATTCACTTAATTTTAGTGGCTGTATCTTAGTATATTGCCCAAGTGAAATGCCTCCAAAATCTGGCATCACTAGTACATAGCTATTGCGATAGGTTTCTAGACTGTAGGGTTGAACAACACCAGGTAAGTCAAGATTTTTGGTGATTGTATACTGATTGCGGAACTGCAATAGTTCACTAAAGGATGGGTAATCACGTTTCAGGTATTTGATGATCACAGGTTGCAAGTCTATATCTCGAATACCCCGATAGACAATAGTCTTAGAACTGAAGTAAAGTTGCTCAACAACTTGATATCCTTCGATTACAACTGTCCAATCTAGTTCTATTGTCATATATGCTGACCTCATTCCAATAGTCTATTCTCAATGGCTATAATAATTAAGTATTCCCAATACTCAGTTTTTTGTAACATCATAATTTATTTCTCTGGGCAATTTTTTTAGGATGATTTTTTGATTAAAATTAGTTATCTATTATATTTTTTTAGTAATAGAGCTATTAAAATAAATAAGTAAAAATAACTATGTGGATATATTGTGATAAATTAATCAGTTTCTTAATTAAAATTAACTCATCTCGCAGCTACGAAAACATCACTTGTCTGACAAAATGCTCCCGCGATCGCTAATTTTTTGTAATTACCGTGAGAAAATCGAAGTCAGTGGTGATTGTTACTAATGACCAATGACTAATGACTATAGGACTCATATTTGATTTCTGAAAAAACTCAGTACAACCAAGAAGCCTTCTTTCCTGTTGCCTATTGCCTATTGCCTATTCCCTGCCTACGCAAATCAGTTCAGAAATCAAAGCGGATTCCTATATCATCAATGGTAAAGAAAGTGCGATCGCGATCGCACTTTCTTTAATTCCCGGTGTGTACTAGCCTACGCCGAACGTCTCAAAGAGTTGCAGTTTGTCATCACACATTGCTTAACTTTTACAACGCCTTGCAAACAAGAAATGTTAGACTTAGTTATTTCTACTTACTTAATTTTTGTAAAACAAGATACATTAAATAGTAGTTTAGTAGCAAAGGAACCAAAAAGCATGGCCGTTAGTAGCCCTGAAGTCATCCGTCATATATTGATTGGACTGGGATATTTAGCTCCTGAAATTGATCCTAAGCCGGATCTGACTAAATTTGCTCCCTGGAAGCGGAATAACAACTCCTTGACAGATGATCCTACCGAAGAGGCGATTAAAAAGTTTCAGAAACAGTACTCACAAAAACTTGTGGTTAATGGTAACGCTGATTCGGAAACTCGAACTGTCATGGAAGATACAGTCAAAGGGCTTCAGAATAGATTGAAGTTTCACGGTTTTGCAACCAATGCCGAAATTCCTCCAGACAGGCCTTTTTATGGACCAGCTACTTATACAGCAGTCAGAAAATTTCAGAAATCTCAGGGTTTAACTGAAAATGGCATTGCTACTATTGAACAGCGTCAAATTCTACAGCAGCCTACTCTAACAAATAAGCCGCAGCAGCCACAGCCCCAATTCAGGCTGATAGATTTGTTGGTTCAATTCAAAAAGAATCCTCAAAATACTTCTTACATTGCAGCCCTAAATAACTTACAACAAAATCTACCCAAGGACGTTTTACACAAAGTTACTAACAAATGGAGAGGAACAAATGATCAAAATCCTGAGATTGTGAAGCTGACGAATCTGTTCACTTATTATGATGACAACAATCAAAATCATCGTGATGCACTAAATCACTTACAAAGTCAGATTACCCCAGCCATCTCTCAAGCATTTTTAAGTCTCTGGAATAAGAAGTAAACAAATAGGATTTCAGAGGGAGTAGGGGAGAGGGAGTAGCTTTCAAGGGTAGGGGTTTAAAAATCAGGCAGTAGAGAGAGTGATTTGAGACACATGAAGTTGTGGAGGGGAAGTGGGCCAAGGCTCAGGAAAAAAACTACCTTGAG
>NZ_KV757571.1 GCF_001712795.1 Nostoc sp. KVJ20 | reverse complement strand
GACTTTTAAAACATCCTCTAAGCAATAGCCAATTTAGGGTTGAGTTGCAAGGCTTTCTGGTAAAGTGCGATCGCCTCTTCTAATTTCCCTTGAGCATTTAGCACATTCCCTATACCCACGTAAGCTTCGGCATCATTACGGTTGAGTTGTAACGCTTTTTGGTGCGCCACTAATGCTTCTTCTAGTTTCCCCTGTCGCCGCAAAGCATTACCCAAATTGTTATGAGCTTTGCCATTATTGGGTTCAACTTGTAAAACTTTCCGCCAAATTGTCTCTGCTTGGGAATTATTACCCACCGATTCGGCAGCGTCGCCTTGTTTAAATAGCTGTTCAATATTGTTTTGAGCAACTACAAACTGGGGTGTGGTAGCCAGAAATAGAGTTAAAAATAGAGTAGTAAATATACGGTTGTGCATAATCATGCTCATACGTTAGCTGATTTTATCAGGACTTACCCGAAAATCGCTAAAAATCGGATGAATTTTTGATAAATACTCGTGAATGAGTCTTTGAACTCCGTGAATGAACCTCAGAGCTTCGTAAATGAGTCTTTGAACTCCGTTGATGAACCTCGGAGCTTCGTGAATGAGTCTTTGAACTCCGTTGATGAACCTCAGAGCTTCGTGAATGAGTCTTTGAACTCCGTTAATGAACCTCAGAGCTTCGTGAATGAGTCTTTGAACTCCGTTAATGAACCTCAAAGCTTCGTTGATGAGTCTTTGATACTCGTGAATGAGGCTTTGAACTCCGTTAATGAATGAAAATGGGTGGTTATTCAATGCGATCCCAAAGACGCGATAAATCGCCGTCTCTACAAAGGACTGATTCTTGTAGAGACGGCGATTTATCGCGTCTCTTGCTTAACCGAACAGTATCAGGCGGTTATTCTCAGGGGAAAATTAGACTTGAGAGCAGTTTTTCAGAAAAACAGGTTGGCCGCCTTGCTCAAGAGATGCTGTTAAAGCAGCAAGAATTTCTACTAACTCAGTGCCTACCCAGCCAGACGAAATCTCTGAGGGAGTATTGTTAAGGATAGAGACAACAAAGCGATCGCAAACTCGCCCCAATGGTTCCCCTGATTCTAACTCCAGCACCACCTGCTTTTGATTCACAGGAATAAATTGATTACCTTGTTGTTCAAACTCCCCATGTAGCAGGGTTAGAGGTGATGATCGCAACATCTCATCAAAAATCAAGCTACCAAGGCTACCTACAATCCCCAGCCGTCGCTGCTTATCAGGATTTAACCAACACAAATGAATATAAGCTTGAAAGCCATCTGGGTATGTCAGTGTTACCCATACTAGATCAGCCAAACCTTGAGGCAGAGGAGAATTTATATCTTTCTGCTCCCCTGCTCCCCTGCTCCCTTGCTCCCCTGCTCCCTGTAGCCACACCGTACCCGTTGCTTGTACTTTCACAGGAATCTGACCTAGCCAAGCGTTAAAGATAGCAATATCGTGAATAGCTAAGTCCCACAATGCATCAACATCTTGCCGGACAGGCCCTAAATGGGTGCGCGTCGCGTAGCCATAGCGTAAATCTCCTAATTTCCCCGCTTGTACTACAGTTTTTCCTCGCTCAACTGCTGGGTGAAATAAATAAGTATGGTCAACCATGAGTATTAAATGATGCTGCTCTGCTAGATGGCAAAGTTCTCGGCATTCTACTGGGTTGAGAGTTAGAGGTTTTTCTGCTAAAACATGGTATCCCTGCTGGAGAGCATCTTTAATTAAATCATAGTGGGTGGTAGCAGGAGTTGCGATCGCCACACCTGTCAATCCTGGCACTTTCTTTAAATCTTGCCATTGAGTTGTCAATAATACATTTTCATCTAAATTAAACTGCTGCTTTATCGCCGCTAATCGTTCTGGATGAGGATCTACTACAGCAACTACACTTACTTCGGGATGTGCTAAGAAATTTCGCAGCAGATGCACTCCCCAACGTCCAACTCCGATGACAGCAATTTTAATTTGGTTTGTCATTAGTTATTTGTCACTTGTCATTGGTCATTAGTCATTAGTCAAATAACAAATGACTAGCAACTGATTATCAGTTTATTTGTAATCTTTTGAGTTCAGGGTTTTTCCGGATTAGAGATTGCTAAAAAAGCTACCTTGGCTGCGGCTTGTTCAGCGGTTTTGATTGAGCGCCCCTTACCAAATCCTAGCTTGGTTCCGTGCAGCCACACTTCAGCCACAAAACGTTCATGATTACGGTGCGGTTGACTGACTTCTACAACCCGATACTCTGGTAAAACTTTAAATTGTGCCTGAGTCCATTCTTGGAGAGCAGCTTTGTAATTAAGTCTGGCAGGATCAAGGCGAATTTCTGTTGCTAATTGTAGGAAGTGGGGATCTAGCCAAGAGCGGATCAGTTCTAGATTTTGAGTACTTAAGTAAAGCGCCCCCAGAACTGCTTCAAAAGCGTCTGCTAGTCGTGACTCTAGTCCAACTTTATCAGCGGTAGCACTGCCAGCAACTAGTAAGTATAACTCCAAACCATAAGTTCTGGCCAATTGGGCGAGGATGCGATCGCTCACCAACACCGAACGAATTGCCGCAAAATCCCCTACGGGACAATCGGGATAATTTTCCCATAACACAACAGCCGACACCAGGCGCACCACTGCATCGCCAACAAACTCCAGCTGTTCATAATTTGCCGAATCAGAAACAGTGGGATGAGTTAGCGCTAAATCTAGCAGTTCCCACTTTATAGGTGCTTCTAGCGACAAACCTAATTTTTGGACTAAACTTTCAAGTTGCCGTTGACGGCGTGGATAGGCAAGGGACATTACATAACAAGGGGAAGGGGGGCAGGGGAGGAAGGGGGCAGGGGGAGCAGGGGAAAAATACAAACTTCTAATTCTTGTACAGACGCGATTCATCGCGTCTCTTCTAACTCAGCACTAAAAAAGGGGGAGAGAGCAGTACATAAGCCGGGTTCTGTTCTCTTGCGAGGGCAGTTATCTATCTGGGACGCCTGTTACCAGACGCCTCTAGCGGCTCTCATTGAGCGGAACTGGTAAAAGACCAACCATAGTTCCTATCGCCTTGCTCCCAACCGGGGTTTACCGAGCCAGCACCTCTCGATACTGCTGGTGCGCTCTTACCGCACCTTTGCACCCTTACCAAAGATTGGAGAGTGGGGAGTGGTGAGTGGGGAGTGGGGTTTTTCTTTCCCTATTCCCTATTCCCTATTCCCTATTCCCTATTCTTGGCGGTATCTTTCTGTGGCACTATCCTCACGATCGCTCGCACTGGACGTTATCCAGCAAGTTTGGTCTTTCGGGAGTCCGGACTTTCCTCAAACCAGTGACTATGACTGATCTGCAACCGCCTGCGTCTACTCTCTCCTTAGATCCAGTGTAATCTTGGATGGCATAGTCTGTCTGGTTGATATTACTTTTTTTTATTCCAAGGTAGAGCGTAAGTCCAAGGTAGTTTCCTGACTGTGAAAGGACAATTGATAATACTAATGGGAGGAAAATCACGACCTGGGGCTAGACCTAAACGTACCTCAGATATCCTGAGTACTAGTTGCAGGGAAAAGTCCAACTCCTTTCTTCTATTGATAAAGTCGTTGTACAGCTTTTTTTGGCCTTTTTGCAGCCCGTTAATATCAATTAGTGGTTTTTTGGCTGAATAGGTTCCAGCTTCTTTATCGCGCTCAAATACATCTTCTGCTGTCACTGTCTCAGAAAGTGTTTTTTTGGGAGCAATCAGGCTAGGACTTTGAGGTACTGCTAAGTCGCGGGTTAAGTCTGGTGATTTCCGAATCACACGCCGCGATTGTTTGCTATGCTCAACGACTAAAGAACTATTGTCCCAGTCAACGTATACGGCAACATTCTCAGATTTATTTTCTATGCTAATTCCTAAATCTTTCAAATCTTCAATGGCGTATGAGGGTTTAAGTTTAAAGGAAATTCCAATTTTGTCGTCGAGATTTTGTTCTTTTAGTTGCTCATCAACGATTCCTTTTTTAAACTCAAATTTAACTTGGTCATCAATGGATTCAACCATGCGGTTAAACACATAAGAGACACCAATAATATAAATCGTCAAAACTACTAAATTCTGGTCGCTACTCCTCATAACTCAGAATCTTAACTCCCGGTGCTAATGAATATATATTTGACTCATCGCTAATCTACAATTTTTAATTGCGCTTGATCACTACAGAATTTTGCAGCCAGCCTCGTCGCCAAAAAAAGAATACCAAACTAAGTGCGATCGCTACCATCACTGCCAAGCAAATTGGGTAGCCCCAATACCAATTCAATTCAGGCATATTATATGGCGATTTTTCAGTATTGAAATTCATACCATATATTCCGGCCACAAAAGTCAGGGGAATAAAGATTGTTGAAACTATCGTTAGCACCTTCATGATTTCATTCATTTTATTACTTACTGCCGAAAGGTACACATCCATTAATCCAGATGATAGTTCTCGATAAGTTTCTACCATATCCATCACTTGCACTGTATGGTCATAACAATCTCGCAGGTAGATTCGTACTTCTTCGCCAATTAGTTCACTACCATCTCGAATTAAGGAATTAATTGCATCTCGTTGGGGCCAGATAGCACGACGTAGTTGCAGTAGTTCTCGCCTAATTTGATAAATATTTTGTAGTGTTTGTGGCGTTGGTTTAACTATTACCTCCTCTTCTAACTCTTCGATTCGCTCTCCATAAAGCTCCAGCACTGGGAAAAAGCCATCAATAATCGCATCTAACACAGCGTAAGCTAAATAATCCGCGCCCTGTTTGCGGATGATACCTTTGTTTTTTTCAATTCGCGATCGCACTGCTTCAAAGCAATCATGTTCTGGTTCCTCTTGTACTGTCAACAAATAATTTTTCCCTAATATTAAACTTACTTGCTCGCTGTAAAAACCACATGTTCTTTCCTTTGGTACTACCATGCGGGCAATGAATAGCAATTGGTCTTCATAATCCTCTGTTTTGGGACGCTCCGGTACATTGACTACATCTTCTAAAACTAGAGGATGTAACTCAAAGACGTTACCCAATCGTTGTAATATGTCCTGACTGCCTAAACCTTGTACGTCTACCCAAGAAATGGATTCGCTATCAATATAAGGGATACATTCCTCTGGAGTTGCTATTTGTTCGCGGATGAAATTGCTTTGGTTATAGTCAATCAAGAAAATTATTGGTGGCGGAGCATCTGCATCAATAAAAATGGTTCCAGGGATAGTCCCTGGTTGGTGATGGAACTCATCTTCGTATGGATTATTTAGTATTTTGGGAAGGCGACGCAGTTTTCGTGCCATAAAATATTACCTAATAGTGATTAGTCATTTGTCATTTGTAAATAACAAAGTACATAAGGATAACTTACACGTAATTTTTTCAAACTTAATATAAAAACGGTAATTTCTAAATTATCCAATTATTTAGGTTGATAATTTACTCATCAGCCAGACTTAATCTGACAAATTACGAATTACGAATTACGAATTACGAATTGGTATAACATATCGCCTCTGAATCAGCAATGCTACAAAAAACAGTTTGCCTTGCCCAGGCAAACTGTTTAAAAAATATTTATCTGGGTGAGCAGAAGTTAGAACATACCCATGCCGCCCATGCCGCCCATGCCACCCATGCCACCCATACCGCCCATACCGCCCATATCAGGGGCAGGAGCAGCGGATTTCTTCTCTGGCTTCTCAACAACGATCGCTTCGGTAGTTAAGACCAAACCAGCAATGGAACCAGCATTTTGCAAAGCTGAACGCACGACTTTGGCAGGGTCGATAATACCAGCAGCAATCAAGTCTTCAAATTCGCCAGTAGCAGCGTTGTAGCCAATGTTGAAGTCGCTATCCCGGACTTTCGAGACGATCACAGAACCTTCAGCACCGGCATTGTCTGCTATTTGGCGCAAGGGGGCTTCTAGCGCTCGTTCGACAATATCAGCCCCAATTCTTTCTTCGTCATTTTGTAAGGTCTTTTTAATCGCTTCTACCGCCTTAGCTAAGTGAATTAGAGTTGTTCCACCACCAGGAACAATACCTTCTTCCACGGCTGCTTTAGTAGCATTCAGCGCGTCTTCAATCCGCAGTTTACGGTCTTTGAGTTCGGTTTCGGTTGCCGCACCCACTTTAATCACTGCCACGCCGCCAGCAAGCTTGGCGATGCGTTCTTGGAGCTTTTCTTGATCGTATTCAGAATCGGTTTCTTCTAACTGTCTACGAATTTGACCAATCCGCTTTTGTACTTCTGGCTTGGTGACACTGCCAGCTACAATGGTGGTGCTTTCTTTGTCAATGGTAATTTTGCGGGCAGTTCCCAGCGCTTCTAGAGCAGCGGTATCTAGGCTTAAGCCGATTTCTTCGGAAATCAACTGTCCATCGGTGAGAATGGCAATATCTTCTAACAAAGCTTTGCGGCGATCGCCAAACCCAGGCGCTTTAATGGCAGCCACGGCTAGTACACCCCGCGCTTTGTTCACTACCAGAGTTGCCAAAGCATCACCTTCGACATCTTCAGCAATGATTAACAAAGGTTGACCAGAACGGGCGACTTTTTCCAAAATTGGCACTAAATCTTGGATGCTGCTGATTTTTTTGTCAGTAACCAAGATCCGAGCGTTTTCAAATTCAACAATTTGCCGCTCGTTGTTGGTGACGAAGTAGGGAGAAATGTAACCTCTATCTATCTGCATCCCTTCAACTACTTCTAGTTCGGTGGTTAGGGATTTAGATTCTTCAACGGTAATGACACCATCTTTGGTGACTTTTTCCATTGCTTGGGCTAACATTTGGCCAACTTCTTCATCGTTACCAGCAGAGACAGTAGCAACTTGAGCGATCGCACTTCCTTCTACTGGCTTGGCTATTTTGGCAATTTCTTCTACCAGTGCCTCAATAGTTTTGTCGATCCCACGTCTTAAGCTAACTGGATTACTACCCGCCGCGACGTTCTTTAAACCTTCCCGAATCAAGGCTTGTGCTAAAACTGTGGCGGTGGTTGTACCATCCCCAGCGACATCTTTAGTTTTTGAGGCTACTTCCTGGATGAGTCTTGCACCAGTATTTTCCAAAGGATCTTCTAATTCAATTTCCTTGGCAACAGTGATACCATCGTTGACAATTTGAGGTGCGCCAAACTTTTTTTCTAAAAGGACATTGCGACCTTTAGGCCCCAAGGTGATTTTTACGGCATCGGCAAGGGCGTTAACACCCCTTTCTAGAGCTCGCCGCGATTCCTCGTCAAATGCAATAATTTTCGCCATGTTTTATTTCTCCAGCGCTTCCATTAGACAATTTAGCACTCACAGCGCCAGAGTGCTAATCTCTCAAGCGGCTCAAGTTACAAATGGAAATAAAAAAAATTGATTAATATACAGGTGATGCTCATATTAGATACTGGCAGTAATGCTTGAATTGGGAGATGAATCTAGACAACTCCCTTAAGTCCCTTGGTATTGCCGACCCTAGCGGCACCGGCTGGTTGGCAGTAGTATTTACGTTCCTCTTGGCTTGGCTTGTAACTTGGCGTTTAATTCCGACAGTACGAAAATTTGCCTTGCGGGTAGGTTGGGCTGACCAACCCAACGCACGGCGACTCAATCGAGAACCTTTACCCAATGCAGGGGGGCTAGCTATCTACGCGGGTGTGATTGCCGCGCTGGTATTAGCTAGCCTTTTACGACCGATCGAACTCCAAAACGTATTGGCTCAGGTGCTCACTATTCTGTTAGGGGGTTCGATATTAGTTCTTGTGGGCTTTATCGATGATCAGTTCGGCTTACCGCCCTCTGTTCGATTGTGGGCGCAAATTGTCACGGCACTGTTGCTGGTAGCTAATGGCATCAGTGTCCAAGTGATGTTTGGCACTCCTATCGACTCGTTACTATCCATGTTGCTAACAGTGCTATGGGTAGTAGGGATTACCAACGCCATTAACTTGATGGATGGTATGGATGGTTTGGCGGGAGGAATCAGCTTTATTACCGCCATGAGTTTGTTGGGGGTTGCAGCCCAATTTAACAATCGTGCAGCAGCTATTTTGGTATTAGCAGCCTTGGGAGGTGCTGCACTAGGGTTTTTGCGCCATAATTTCTATCCATCACGAATTATTATGGGTGATGCCGGAGCATACTTTTTTGGCTATGTGCTGGCAGCAACTAGTATTTTAGGCAAACTGCAACAAAACACAGTTTATGCACTAATTCCTACTGTTTTATTTCTGTTGTTACCAGTGCTAGACACCACTCAAGTATTTGTGCGGCGGCTACTAGCAGGAAATAACCCTCTCAGTACTCCTGGTAAAGACCATTTGCACCACCGCTTACTTGCTTGGGGACTTTCCCAGCGCCATGCTGCGTTCACTCTTTGGTCAATTACCTTAGTTTTCAACTTGCTGGCGATGAGAATACAAGGTATGAGTTCGGCTGTGATACTGACTACCGCCAGTAGCATTATTCTTCTTTTGGGTTTTACTGTCTGGCAAAGGATACGCCAACAGCCTTAGTTGCTTGTCGGGTGGGTTAAGCGCGATCGCATCGCCTTCACCCACCATCGAACAATAGAAGTTAGCTGCTAATCCTGATTTTCCCTATGCTGCAAAGCTTAACTCGATGTTAAGACGGCAAGGTGCGTGGTGAGGTCTAACGACCTTGTGGCGTATTATGGTCAAGAATCACGCGATTGCTAGGTCGTGGAAAGAGGAAACCCAAGGAGTGATCTTTGGAATCCCCCATTGCATTCGGTACTCCGAATCAGTTGTGGGAGGATGTCAAATCTGACCGTCATTTTGAGCAAGCGGGATTTGCTAAATTGTTGTAAATCAAAAAATACTGGCATTTAGACAAGGTTTTTATTGTGGCAATTAATGAATTGCCACGACAATACGTTAACTTTTCTATGTAGATAAGTTAGCCATCAGTTATTCCTGCGCGTTCTGTCGTAAAATCAGCGACGGGGAATCAAAAATTATAAAAATACTGGGTAATTTCTGACTTGTTCTGTTGTCAACAGTAGGGGCAATACTCTGCGGGAAGCCGCTTCTCTACGAGACGCTACGCGAACGCGTCTACATGAATTGCCCCTCCGGATTTTCGTAGGGACACCGCAATGTTCCCTAGCCCGTGCTTTATTTGTTTGAAAAAGGCTGTAATACCTAACCGAGAGTATTGTCACCAATAGGACTATTCACTCCTTGAATACCCAATTGACATTGGGTAGCAATACACGATACATCATGATTCAACCGTTAAATTTTTAAAGATGAAAAATTTCTTTAATTTCAGGTTTAACCAATACAAGGAGGGGTGGATATGGATTTTAGCTTAATTGTATCCAATATTTTGAATCCGCCAATCCTGTTTTTCTTTTTAGGCATGATTGCTGTTTTTGTCAAGTCCGATCTAGAAATTCCTGCACCAATTCCCAAACTATTTTCGTTGTATCTGCTGTTTGCCATTGGTTTTAAGGGAGGAGTAGAACTAATCAAAAGCGGTGTAACTCAGGAAGTAATTCTAACACTCGCAGCAGCAATGATGATGGCTTGCGTTGTTCCAATTTATACCTTTTTTATCCTGAAGTGGAAATTGGATACTTATGATGCGGCTGCGATCGCTGCAACTTATGGCTCTATCAGTGCTGTCACCTTCATCACGGCTAGCGCTTTTTTAACTGAGCTTGGCATTAATTTTGATGGTTACATGGTAGCAGCTCTTGCCCTGATGGAATCTCCAGCGATTATAGTTGGTCTAATTTTGGTGAATATATTCACCGCCGATGGCAAGCGGGACTTATCGTGGCCGGAAGTTTTACAAGAAGCATTTCTTAATAGTTCAGTTTTTCTCCTAGTTGGTAGTCTCTTTATAGGTGTCTTGACAGGAGAACACGGTTGGAAAGTATTAGAACCCTTTACTCAAGGGTTATTTTATGGTGTTCTCACCTTCTTTTTACTGGACATGGGATTGGTCGCTGCTAGAAGAATTAAAGACTTGCAAAAAACCGGAGTTTTCCTAATTTTATTTGCCATACTAATTCCTATACTCAATGCAGGGATTGGGTTGTTAATTGCCAAATTCATCGGTATGCCTCGCGGAGATTCGCTTTTGTTCGCTGTATTGTGTGCCAGCGCTTCTTATATTGCTGTTCCAGCGGCGATGCGGATGACTGTTCCAGAAGCAAATCCCAGCCTGTATGTTTCTACCGCTCTAGCGGTGACATTTCCGTTCAATATTATTGTGGGAATTCCGCTATATCTCTACGGAATTAACCTATTTTGGAGCTAATAATATGCACGTAGTTAAAAAGATAGAAATTATCGCTAACTCCTTTGAGCTTGCCAAAATTTTAGATAATTTAGACAAGTCGGGTGTACATAACCATGCCGTAATCCGAAATGTTGCTGGTAAAGGATTACAAGGAACGACAGAAGATTTAGACATGACTATGCTTGATAATGTTTACATCCTGGCATTTTGTATGCCAGAACAACTCAAACCTGTTGTAGAAAATATCAAACCACTTCTCAACAAGTTCGGGGGTACTTGCTACGTTTCTGATGTGATGGAGATTCGCTCTGTCAGATGTGTTGCGTCAATGTAAGAGAGTTATAAATTCAATGAAGCATTTCATAGAACGTCGTGACTTTTTAAAGTTAGGAATGACCGGGGCGTTTGGGATGATGTTATCTGCCAGCGATTTACTCTGGCGGGTAGAACAGGCTACAGCGGGCGAAATGCACCCAGCCTCTACTCAATCCCTTAGTCCCGATGCAGCCTTACAAAAGCTGATAGAGGGAAATCAGCGATTTGTTGATCATCATCCCCAATACCCTGATCAATCTGCGCTGCGGTTGCAGGAAGTTGCTCAAGCTCAACATCCGTTTGCAACTATTCTTAGTTGTGCGGATTCACGAGTACCCGCAGAAATTGTTTTTGACCAAGGCATTGGGGATATTTTTGATGTTCGGATTGCCGGAAATATTGCCACACATGAAGCGCTCGGCAGTATTGAATATGCGGTTGTCTTATTAGGTAGTCCGTTGCTGATGGTAATGGGTCATGAGCGTTGTGGGGCTGTAACCGCCGCTGTACAAAACGAATCGTTACCTGGTGATATTAGTACTTTTGTTCAGGCCATTAAGCCAGCCCTGAAAAATGTCAAAGATCAGCCAGGTGATGCGGTTGAAAACGCTGTCGTGGCAAATGTGCAATATCAAATCGAACGGTTGAAGCACTCAAAGCTTTTAACTAAGCAGGTGGAGGCGGGAAAATTGAAAATTGTGGGGGGTCGTTACGATTTAGATACAGGTAGAGTAGTTATTATTACTTAGTTCGGCAAACCTCAAATTTCAGACAGGAGCGATCGCTTTTAGTTTTCCATAAGAGATAATCGCGATCGCACATCAGAAAAGCCTCTTTCCCCCTGATGTCTAAATGATAAGTCTTTAGCCGAACACGATATCAGGGGAGTGTCAAATTGCCTGTTTGCGCCAATTTCTTTTTTGCAGTTTGGTTTGCCAAGATTCCATGTAGGTGTAAAAAACGGGCGTCAAATAAAGTGTGAGAAACTGCGAGAACACCAACCCCCCAACTACCGTTAAACCAAGGGGACGACGTGTATCTGCACCGGCTCCCAAACCGAGGGCGATAGGCAGTGTACCCATGAGTGCTGCCATTGTCGTCATCATGATGGGGCGGAACCTCACCAAGCAGGCTTCATAGATAGCATCATAAGCAGTTTTGCCATTTTGACGGGCAATAATTGCAAAGTCAACCATCATGATCCCGTTTTTCTTCACAATGCCAACCAGCAGGATGATGCCCACGAAGGCGTAAATATTCAAGTCAACTTGAAACAGCAATAGGGTCAGTATTGCCCCAAATCCAGCGGATGGTAAGCTAGAAAGGATTGTCAGCGGGTGAATGAAGTTTTCGTAGAGAATCCCCAAAACGATATAAATCACTAAGATGGCAACCAGCAATAACATTCCTAAGCCCTGAATTGATGACTGGAATGCCTGCGCGGAACCTTGGAAGGCTGTACTGATAGTAGGTGGCAGTGTTTGACGGGCGAGTTGCTCAATTTTCCCAGTGACATTACCGAGTGATACTCCTGGCTTGAGGTTAAAGGAGAAGGTGACAGATGCCAGTTGCCCTTTGTGGTTGATAGTCAAGGGGCCTACATCTTTGCTCAAGGTTGCTACAGCGTTAAGAGGTACGAGTTGCCCACTGGGGGTACGAACTGAAAGTAAATCTAGGGCATTGGCATTTTGTTGATATTTTGGTTCCACACCCATAATTACTTGGTACTGGCTATCAGAGGCGTAGATAGTGGAAACTTGGCGAGTACCATAGGCATTACTCAGAGCAGTTTCAATCTGATTAGCCGTCAAACCTAGAGCCGAAGCTTGGTCGCGGTTAATGTCTACTTTTACTTGGGGATTCTTGATTTGCAAATCGCTGTTGACATCTTGTAAATCTGAGAGCGATCGCAATTTCTCTTCTAAAACTGGAGCATACTGGTAAAGCTCCTGGATATTGGGAGTTTGCAGAGTAAATTGATACTGTGCTTTTGTCTGTTGTCCACCAACATTGATGGCTGGAGGATTTTGCAAGAAAACTTTGATTCCAGGCACAACTGACAACTTCGGTCGGAGTTCCTGCACAACTTCATCAGCACTGAGATGGCGCTCATGGCGGGGCTTGAGTTCGATTAAAATTCTGCCAGCATTAGCGGAAGCATTTGGCCCGCCAGCCCCGACACTGGAGTTGATAGAATCGACATTAGAATCACGATAGGCGATCGCAGCTACAGCTTGTTGATGTTTTACCATCTCATCAAAGGATATATCCTCTGATGCTTGAGTAGTTGCAGTGATTTGTCCAACATCTGCGTTGGGAACAAACCCTTTAGGCACAATTATAAATAGATACACTGTTGCTACAAGAATCGCTCCCGAAATCACCATCGTCGTGCGGTGATACTTGAGTGATTTCTTCAAACTCCAATCGTATCTGCCCAATATCACATTAAAGATATTTTCTGAAAAATTGTAGAGACGACGGTTGAAATTTTGGATTCGGGATTGGAGACTAGGGACTGGGGACTGGGAATTAAGAATTTCTCCCTCATCTTCCCCTGCTTCCCCTGCTCCCCCTGCTCCCTCATCCCCCTCACTCTCTTGCTCATGATGAGGTGGACTCAAGAATCTTGAACACAGCATTGGCGTTAAGCTCAGAGATATTACGCCAGATACCAAGATTGCAACGCTGATTGTAACGGCAAACTCACGGAACAGTCGCCCCAAAATGCCTTCCATGAAAAGTATCGGGATAAATACTGCTACTAAGGAAATGGTCATAGATAAAATTGTGAAACCAATTTCTCTAGAACCATTTAGGGCTGCTTCCATCCGGCTTTCACCCATTTCCATGTGGCGGACAATGTTCTCTAGCATGACTACGGCATCATCAACCACGAAGCCAACTGAAAGGGTCAACGCCATCAGCGATAGGTTATCGAGAGAGAAGCCCAGTAGCACCATGACTCCAAAAGTCGCTACGATCGAAAGCGGCACTGCCAAACTGGGAATGACTGTAGCAGAGAGATTGCGGAGAAACAGAAAGATTACCAGCACCACCAGCGCGATGGTGAGCAACAGCGTGAATTGGACATCATCCACCGACTCACGAATTGACTGGGAGCGATCGTAGAGAATATCCATGTTCACAGCCGCCGGAATCTGTGTGCGGAAGGTGGGTAGCAATTTCTTAATTGCATCCACTACTTGAACAGTATTAGTTCCCGGTTGGCGCTGAATTGCCAGAACAATCGCCCGCACGCCAGAATTTTGGATTTTAGATTTTGGATTTTGGATTGAGGACTTGTCCCCTGCTTCCTTACTCTCCTTTTTGACAGGAAAATACCAACTTGCTATTTTGTCATTTTCTACACTGTCCAAGACTTGACCCAGTTCGCCTAGCTGCACTGGTGCGCCATTTTGATAGGCTACATTTAGGGAGCGATAGCTGGCGGCATCATTGAGTTGACCGTTTGCTTGGATTGTAGAATTCTGCTGTTGACCGTAAAGTGTGCCAGTAGGTAGATTAACATTTCCATTTGCGATCGCAGTTGCTACTTCATCAATTCCTATCCCCTTAGCACTCAGCGATTCGGGGTCAAGCTGAATTCGTACCGCGTATTTTTGGGAACCAAACACCTGCACCTGCGCTACTCCATCCACCATTGATAGACGTTGTGCCAGCAATGTCTCAGCATACTTGTCTACAGTTGATAGGGGGAGAATAGACGAGTTGAGGGAGATATAAAGCACTGGCTGATCCGCCGGATTTACCTTTCGGTAAGATGGGGGATTAGGCATATTAGTCGGTAACTGCTTCGCTCCCTTAGAAATAGCAGACTGCACATCCAATGCTGCGCCGTCGATATCCCGATTCAGGTCAAATTGCAGCGTCACCTGTGTAGTACCCAAAGAACTGGTAGAGTTCATTGAACTCAATCCCGCTATGCTAGAAAACTGCTGCTCTAAGGGGGTTGCTACCGAGGAAGCCATCGTTTCTGGACTAGCTCCGGGCAGGTTAGCTGTTACCTGGAGTGTCGGATAATCTACATTAGGCAGGTCGCTAACAGGTAGCTGTTGGTAACTGATCAGCCCAAATATCAAAATGCCAACCATAACTAGGGTTGTCATGATTGGACGCCGGATAAATAGCTCCGAAATGTTCATTGTGCTGCCTGCCTCTTGCTTCCTACTTCCGGTTTCACTTGGACTGTGGCACCAGGTACTAGGTTAAATTGTCCATCAGTGACTACTTGTTCGCCTGGTTTCAAGCCTTGCTTAATTACCGTTTCATTCCCAACGGTGTCACCTACCGTAATTGGACGCATTTCTGCTGTTTTGTCAGGTTTGACTACATACACAAACTGCCCTTGCTGTCCACTTTGTACCGCCTGGGAAGGAATAGTAATGGCATTTGGTTCTTCGCTGAGTTTGAGTACTACATTGACAAATTGCCCCGGAAACAGGCGCTCATCAGCGTTGGCAAAAGTACCCTTAAGTTGAATTGTGCCTGTTTGGGTATTGACTCCACTATCGACAAAAGTGAGTTCGCCTTGTACTGGATGCCCTACATCTTTAGGAGGTAAAGCATCGACTTTTAACTTGCCGTTATTAGCACTGTATTTTTTGATATCTGGCAGCAGTCGTTGAGGAATGGAAAAGTTGACGTAAATCGGGCGAATTTGGCTGATTGTAATTAGCGGATCATCGGCATTCGTCTGTACCAAGTTCCCTTGATTTAGCTTCAGACTACCTGTGCGTCCAGCAATTGGTGAGTAGATAGAACTGTAGGAAAGCTGAACTTTGGCATTGTCGATCGCAGCTTCATCTGCCACTACCACTGCCTCGGCATTTTGTACATCTGCTTGGGCTGCTGCGATCGCTGCCTGAGCATTTGCCACTCCCTCTTGATCTGCCTTCACAGTCGCCTGTTGAGCAGCAGCACTGGTTTGATATTGTTCAGCCTGTTCTTTACTGATTGCCCCTTCTTTGAGCAAACTAGCATAACGTTGAGCTTGCACATCTGCATTTGTTGCCTGGGACTTATCCTTCACTACATTCGCTTTTGCCTGGTTCACTTGGGCGATCGCTTTTAACACATTTGCCTGTGCCTGTTTTACCTGCGCTAAATCTTTAGCTTTGGCAGCATTAGCTTGCATCAGTGCGGCTTGTAGAGGACGGGAATCAATTTTAAATAACAAGTCTCCTTTCTTAACGTTCTGTCCTTGCTGAAAATAGACTCCCGTAAGCTGTCCGCCTACCTGAGACTTCACAGATACCGTGGAATATGCTTCCACCGTTCCCGTCGCCGATAGCTGTATTGGAATCGTTTTTTTAATTGCATTGGCAACTACCACTGGCACAGCTCGTTTTTTCCCTGCTTCTTTGCTACTTGATTGGGCGTCAGTTGCATTACAAGCACTACACAAGTAGGTAAGACCTAATATAAGTAGCGAGAACCGCCCTCTTTGAATAATGCTTTGAAAACAAGGAACAGCTTGAGCAGGCAAGGGCGAAGGCTCTATTGTCTGAATAGGGGCTAAACAGCGCATATCAACAATCTGGGGGGAAGGGGGAAGCACAGACACGTATTAGCTTGTCATTAGACATCGCATTTTCCGCAAAATGGTTGGTTGCGATTAACTCTAATTAGACAAACAAAATAGTTAGCTAAACTAAATATTAGTGTACTAATGATTGCTGTTTTAGCCTACCCTTTTGGAAGGAAATTGTTGTGAAAATGTTGTGACTTTGGTATTAAGTTGTTATGACTTTATTTGTATATACAAGATTGGGTTGACAAAATTGTTTGAGGGCAAATGGAATAGCCTAAGTAACAACTTTCTTTTACGAAAGCGATCGCTGTTTGTCTTTAGGCCAAAATAAATATTTTGACTCAGACATTCAAGCGATCGCCTCGCCTCAATTGAAATTTAGGCAGCCCAAAAAATTGGGGCAGGTTCCAAACCCGCCCCGGCTTCTGATATACTGCGCCCAACGGCTGTTGCTACAGGCTTTAAACTATTAACTAAATGCACCATATCTTCTAAAGAAAGTGCTTGACGGGCATCAGAAACAGATTTTTCTGGTTCTGGGTGACACTCAATAATTAATCCATCTGCACCGCAAGCGATCGCAGCCCTAGCCACAGGTGCTACAAGTTCCCGTTTACCAACGGCATGGGAAGGATCTACAATCACAGGCAGGTGAGTGATTTGTTTGAGTGCTGCTACTGCCCCTAAATCTAGGACATTACGAGTGTAATCATCGAAACTGCGGATACCTCTTTCGCACAACACCACATCAGGATTCCCGTGGCTGAGAATATATTCAGCAGCCATGACAAATTCTTCAATTGTCGCTGCTAAACCACGCTTGAGTAGTATTGGTTTACCAGCTTGTCCCAAAGCTTTGAGCAAGTCAAAGTTTTGCATATTGCGGCTACCAACTTGAAGCATATCAGCGTGGGCGGCGACTACTTCAATTTGGGAAATTGACATCACCTCAGTGACAACTGGCAGATTGTAATGCGATCGCACCTTTGCCAAAATCTCTAATCCTTCCACTCCCATACCCTGGAAAGCGTAGGGAGATGTGCGGGGTTTATAAACACCCCCACGCAATCCATGCACCGATGCAGTAGCTAGTTTTTGGGCGACTATCTCCATTTGTTCTAAGCTTTCAACAGTGCAGGGGCCGCCAATAATTACCAGTTCTTTGCCGCCGAAAGCGACTTTTTCTGAGATTTTAACGATTGTCTGGTGGTTCAGATGAGATTGTGCGGCAAGTTTGGCATTAATCATGGTTTCATTCTCCTGAAAAGTTAGTGATTGGGGATTGGGGATTGGGGATTGGGAATTGGGGATTGGGTAAGAGTTGTTTTACAGTCCTAATTTCTACTCCCTCAGTCCCCAATAACAAACAACAAAAAAGCCCGAAACCTTTAAAAGTTCCGGGCGCGTTCTGATTTATCGACATGACGCTATTTACCCGGAACTTAGTCTGGGCCAAAAGTAAAAGCCATAAAACCAGCTAGTGAAATAAGTCATGACGATGAAATTCTCCTTAAAAAAACAAAAACCGCAGAGTTTGCTCTGCGGTTCACCGGGCGGTTTCCATTAGGAAACTCGATTCACTCCCGGTGAACCACCTTAAACCAAAAATAAAAGTAGGAATTTGTGTTAAGCATTTGCGTAGCTCTTGCTGGAAAATTTAGAAGCTATACCTATTTAAGGTAATATTATCAGGAAGAGTAAACGGTGTCAAGACCTCCACAAACTATAAAAAAGCGATAGACTCATTACAACTGTGGGGATCAACACTATAAAGCTTTGGGGAATTCAAAATCACGCCCTTTCCTAAATTGTTTGGTGAAGTACTAGTGCAGCATGGCAAAAATAACTATCCAGTAAAAAAATTTTCTAACGAATACAATACAGCCAAATTAAGGTAATAAGGTAATTAGAGAGAATTATAAGCGGTGGTTTCCATACTTTAGAGGTTCAAAGAGCCAGGATTGAGAAGTTAGAATATATAATTCTCCTGACTTATGACTTCATCTTGCGAAAGCTTATTGCAGACAATTGACAATCGCCATACATTATTCTTACCCAAGTCCTCATTGACAAGATCAACTTTTTAGGATCATCAGTTTCATTATGCCTAGTTCCAAAATCTTAGCCCAATCTTTCGACTATCATGGAGCTTACCCCTGCCCAGTCTGTCGGATAGGTAAGATTTCTCATATGCCATTGATGGAAGCTATGGCTTGTGACTTTTGCCAAGAGATTTTTACAGTCAACTTAGAACTACAGCAAATCAAGATGCCTTCTAGGCAACCACCCTTAACTTGGCGTTGGAATGGGTTTAGTTGGACAGAAGGACAGCTAGAAGGTGTGGAGTTAGGTTGGGGCTATGGACTAGCAGCAGCAGTTTTTGTAATTCTTCCCACTACTCTAATTGGCATAGTAGCTTACTATTTTCCTGCTAATCTGAAGGAACCCATTACCTGGATGCCATATATTTGGACGATATTAACTTTTTTATCACATTTATCAATTATCGTTTGGATTTTTATTGAAGTCTATCAGATTCCAGTTGCAGCATATTGGAGAGCGATCGCTCGCTGGAGAAATGGGGAGATGGGGAGATGAGGGAGCAGGGGGAGCAGGGGGAGTGAGGGATTAGAATTAATAACCAATGCCCAATGCCCCATGCCCAATGCCCAATTCCCCATGCCCAATCCCCAATACCCATAATCAATAACAAATGATGCAGCGGATAGATGGCTCCATCACTCATAATTAAGTTGATTGTCCACCAAAATATCGTATGAGCGATCTGGAGCGGTACTATAGAGTTTTGGAATTAGAGCCTGGAGCAACACTTGAGGAAGTGAACCAGGCTTACAAAGATTTAGTCTTTGTTTGGCATCCCGATCGCATTCCTAAAGACAATCTCCGTTTACAGCAGAAAGCACAAGATAAGCTGAAAGCCATAAATGAAGCTCGTGAAAAATTGCGCTCTCTAAAAACCAAACCTCAAACTACATTTAATTCTCCGCCACCTCAACAAGAAAAACCATTTCAAACAACCCAGCAACCACCAAAGCAAAACTCAGACTTGAGTGGCAAAGACTACAGTCGGGCAAATTTGAGCAATAAAGACTTATCTGGCAGAAATCTGAGTTATGCCAATTTGAGTGGTGCTAATCTCAGCGATACTTTTATGCACAAAGTCAACCTCAGAGGTGCGAATTTATCTGAAGCAAATTTATTTCGGGCAAACCTACTTTTAGCGGATCTCCGGGAGGCAAATTTACGCGCTGCTAATTTGATTGGTGCGGATCTCAGTGGCGCCGACTTGCGAGGAGCCGACTTGACGGGAGCGCGGATTCGCTCTGGTGAGCGTCTTCTCGTTAAACTAATTGGTACTAACTTAGCAGGGGCAATTATGCCTGATGGTTCAATTTTTCAATAACCGAGGTTGCATTATTGAAGTACATCTTTTACCCCCCTTAATCCCCCCGATGCATTGGGGGGAAACCGGAAATTTAGTTCCCTCCCCTTTGCAAGGGGAGGGTTAGGGTGGGGTATTTTTGTACTTCATTAACTTGCAATCTGCTGTATTGCAAAAACGATCGCAGAGGCTACCAAAAACGCATATTTATTCTTTGGAAGTTCCTTTAGAGGTGCGATCGCTAATTATATACTTCTCTTAAAAAGCTTGTATAGTTTGTCCGAACCGTCATAGTAGTAGGATGACTTATACCTAAAGTCCGTTCACAAATTTTCAAAGCTTGCTCAAATAAGGGTTTGGCTTTCCTATAGCGTCCTCTATAACGGTAGAGTGCTGCGAGATTGTTCAGACTGATAGCGACATCAGGATGGTTATCTCCCAGTAAGCGTTTACTCAGTTCTAAAGCTTGCTGATACAGTGGTTCGGCTTCGCTGTAGCGTCCCGTAGATTCGTAGAGTTGTGCTAAATTGTTCAGGCTAGTGCCAACATCGATATGTTCTTCTCCCAGCAGGCGTCTTCTCAGTTTTAAAGCTTGCTTAAGTAAAAGTTCGGCTTCGCTGTAGCGTCTTGTATAACAGTACAATGCTGCTAAATTGTTCAGACTCGTGGCAACATTGGGATGTTCTTCTCCCACTAAGCGTTTCCACAGTTCTAAAGCTTGCTGATACAGCGGTTCGGCTTCGCTATAGCGTCCTGTAGATTCGTAGATTAATGCTAAATAGCTCAGGTTAGTAGCGACATCGGTATTTTCTTCTCCCAATAGACGTTTTCTCAGTTCTAAAGCTTGCTTAAGCAAGGGTTCGGCTTCGCTGTAGCGTCCTGTAGATTCGTAGAGTAATGCTAAATTGCTCAGGCTAGTGGCGACATCAGCATGTTCTAAACCAAGACGATTTTGAGTCAATTCTACACACTGTTGCAACCAAGTTTCTGCTTGCTGATAAAGTCCTTGACTTTGATAAAACCAGGCTAGTTTGGTAAACAGAGTGATTAGATTTTCATCGCCCAGATATTGGGATAAATTGGTTGCAACTTCTGTAATATGTGGAATATGTGGAGTGAGGTTGAGAATATCTTCAGGGTTAGGCTGTTGCGGAATTAGCTTTGCTACCTCTAACATCATCGCTGCAAATTTAGTTTTTGCTTCATCCGCCTCACTTGATTTATCCAACTTCATTTGAAAAAGTTGCCGAATCAATGGATTTAGACGATAAATTACTTTACTTTTCTGTTGTAGTAAATGTAATTCTAGTAAATCGTCTATGGCTTTCTTATTGAGTTGTTGTTTTTGGTCATCTTCTATCGTCTCAACAGATAAGGGAATGTCAGCTAAGGCACACAAACTTAGCAAACAGCCAAAGCTTTGTGCATTTTCATCCAATTGTTCCCAATTTAATTCAAAAGCTTCAATTACACCGTATTCATAAGACATCAATGAGTTAGCATTGACTACTGGTTCATGTTCCACTCGTTTCTTCTCTAGCCGCTTCAGCAATGTTTCCAGAGACAAATCTGGTATCTTATCCAAATATCGCCCCACTAACTCTAAGGCTAAAGGTAAATATCCTAAAAATTTACAAATTCTTCTCGCAGCCCAAGCTTCTTGTTGCAGTCGTTCCCGAACCACCAGCGATTTTAATAATTTCATCGCCGCCAATGGTTTGAGGATATCCAATTCGCTATTATATTTTGCATTCAGGAAAGCTTGTAACTTTTGTCGTTTGTCTCGACTGTTGGAAATCGCTAACTCAGGATAATTCTGGGCAAACTTGTCATATACCTCACCAATCCACTTTCTGAAAGCAACAATATCAACGTTTAATTCGCTGGCAAGTTTAGTTTCACTTTTTCCTAAGTTTTCTGTCTTAAAATACTTTGCAAAAGCTGCCGTTTGCTCTAGAGATAAGCCATTAGTAGCAGCTTCATTGGCTAGAAAATTAGCCCATTGCATAAACAGCTTGTGAAATTTACTTTTATTCTAGCTTTGTCTTCATTGGGAAATCTCCTCTCTTTGGGGTATAAATCCTATTCGCATAAAAGCATTTAAAAGCATTAACATAAGAATCAAACCGTCAAGAAAGAGAGAAGAAGGAGCGATCGCTATTTGAAGTTACAATTGATGGGCGATCGCTATTCTCCTGCTTGAAGTTTTCAGTAAACTGACCAAACTATCGGATAACCACAAACCAGCGTCACGCAAAGCTTGAATTCCAGGAGATATGCTTGGGATTAGTCCACGTCTTTTTGCTAATATCAGCAAGCCTCCGGTTCCGATAGTAATAATACCTAAAGCTTGACCACAACGCCGTGCTGCCCTATCGTCAACAATAGCGGCACAGTTGGAATTTTTTAGTGCCAAACTCAATACTTGTGATTCTCCCTTTCCTAAATCCCAAGCTGCGACTTCAGGAGCAATAGCATTAACTTCTACTGTTTGTATCCAAGAAATACTGGGTAATTGTGTTGATGCGATATCATCTTTTGTTGTGACTTTTTCAAAAACACCTAATGGAACTAAAACTTCTGTGAATAATTGTGGAAGTAATTCTGCTTGTTGACTTTTTAATAGAACAATCAAAGGTGAAGAGTTAATAATTACACGATTAATCGACATTTGCCAGTTCCTGGGCTAACTCTTGGGCAGTATATTGCATAAAATCTACTTTGTAGCGTGATAAGGCATTAATAAATTCAGCACGAGTTAGCCCAGCAATCTCTGCTGCTTTGGCTTGTGAGATATCACCTAATTCATACCATTTAACTGCGGCTGCAATTCGCATTTCTTGGATAAATTCTTCTGGATTTTTACGAAGTGCTGAAAATACTGTTTCTGGTAATTGGATTGGTACTGTTCGCATAATTTTATCCTCAAATTTGGCGTTTGGAATTTGAAACCGCAAAGCGATGTCTACGACGGACTACGCCTACGCTCTATTCTTTACTGTACTTTGGTTATGAGGGGAAGATCGCTGCTAAAATTTGAACTACAACTGTTGTCTGGCATCAGTTTGGTGTGATTTTGGGAAAGGGTGCGATCGCTAGCGATATGCTTCTCTTAAAAAGATTGCATAGTTTCCCCGAACTGTAATTGTATCGGGATGACCTACACCTAAAGTCTGTTCGCAAATTGCCAAAGCTTGCTGAAACAGGGGTTTGGCTTGACTGTAGCGTCCTGTAGAATCGTAGAGTCCTGCGAGATTGTTCAGGCTAGCGGCAACGTGGAGATGTTCTTCTCCCAGTAAGCGTTTTGTTAGTGACAAAGCTTGCTGATACAGGGGTTCGGCTTCGCTGTAGCGTCCTGTAGAAAAGTAGAGTAATGCGAGATTGTTCAGGCTAGCGGCGACGTGGAGATGTTCTTCTCCCAGTAAGCGTTTTGTTAGTGACAAAGCTTGCTGATATAGGGGTTCGGCTTGGCTGTAACGTCCTGTAAAAAAGTAGAGTCCTGCAAGATTGTTCAGCCTAATGGCAACATGGGGATGTTCTGCTCCCAGTAAGCGTTTTGTCAGTTCTAAAGCTTCCTGAAACAGGGGTTCGGCTTCG
>NZ_KV757570.1 GCF_001712795.1 Nostoc sp. KVJ20 | reverse complement strand
GCGTAGATACCTGCCAGATTGTTCAACGTCGCCGCTTTGCCTTTGACATTTCCAATGCGTTCTTTGATTTCCAAAGATTGATTGTAGAGTGCGATCGCTTGCTCCACTTCCCCTTTGTTGTCGTAGATCCTTGCCAGTTGGTTCAATGTCGCCGCTTTACCTTTGACATCACCAATGCGTTCAAATATTTCCAAAGACTGATTGTAGAGCGCGATCGCTTTATCCACTTCCCCTTTGTTGGTGTAGATCCTTGCCAGTTGGTTCAACGTCGCCGCTTTGCCTTGGACATTTCCAATGCGTTCTTTTATTTTCAAAGACTGATTGTAGAGTGCGATCGCTTCATCCACTTCCCCTTTGTTGGCGTAGATATTTCCCAGTTCATGCAAATTCGCCGCTTTGCCTTGGACATCACCAATGCGTTCAGTTATTTCCAAAGACTGATTGAAAAGTGCGATCGCTTCATCCACTTCCCCTTTGTTGGCGTAGATACTCCAGAAAGTTCAACGTCGCCGCTTTGCCTTGGATATTACCAATGCGTTCAGCTATTTCCAAAGACTGATTTAAAAGTGCGGCCGCTTCATCCACTTCTCCTTTGTTGGCGTAGAGAATTCCCAATTGGTACAACGTCGCCGCTTTGCCTTGGATATTACCAATGTGTTCATTTATTTCCAAAGACTGATTTAAAAGTGCGATCGCTTCATCCACTTCCCCTTTGTTGGCGTAGAGAATTCCCAATTGGTACAACGTTATCGCTTTGCCTTGAATATCACCAATACGTTCTTTTATTTCCAAAGACTGATTGTAGAGTGCGATCGCTTCATCCACTTCCCCTTTGTTGGCGTAGATAGATCCCAGATTGTGCAACGTCGCCGCTTTGGCTTGGACATTACCAATGCGTTCAGTTATTTCCAAAGACTGATTGTAGAGTGCGATCGCTTCATCCATTTCCCCTTTGTTGGCGTAGATATATCCCAGATTTTGCAACGTCGATGCTTTGGCTTGGACATTACCAATGCGTTCAGCTATTTCCAAAGACTGATTGAAAAGTGCGATCGCTTCATCCATTTCCCCTTTGTTGGCGTAGATAGATCCCAGATTGTTCAACGTCGATGCTTTAGCTTTGACATTACCAATGCGTTCAGTTATTTCCAAAGACTGATTGAAAAGTGCGATCGCTTGATCCACTTCCCCTTTGTTAGCGTAGATCATTCCCAGTTGGTTCAACGTCGCCGCTTTGCCTTGAATATCACCAATACGTTCAAATATTTCCAAAGATTGATTGTAGAGTGCGATCGCTTCATCCACATCCCCTTTGTCGGCTTTCAGCATCCCTAAATAATGATAAATTGATGCTAATTCTCTTTTGTCTTCTGCGGGACAAAGATTTAAAGCTTGTTGGTAATAGTTTAATGCTCGATCAACCTCACCCATTTGGTGTTCACAATAAGCAATTTCTTTGAGAACACTATGGTTATCAATAATTTCTAAGGTTGATTTGCACAGATCTATTGCTTCCCGAAATCGACTTTGATTCCGCAAGTGTCCCGCCAATGAATTACCTATTTTCCCCGCAATATTTTCATCCTTCCCCAGCAACGCCAAGCGATGAATTTCTAACATTTTTGCTTCCGTAGAACTTTCCACCCCTTCGCACCACAGGCGATACAAAATTTGTGTAGCTTGTTTATACAACTCTTCACCCTTGGGGTTTTCTGGAAACTCTAGCAACGGTGACAAAATCCGGGGAACACGATACAACCTCTCTGTGTTGTTGGTGAGGGTAACTTCCAACAAACCCAAAATTTCAGCGCGTTGAATATGACTTTCCCAACTTGAGATATCTTCACAAATCGGGTCAATAGCAGCTAGAGGAACAGGTAACTCATACACCAACAACTTCCCCAGCATTTGACGCAAAGCTGGAGTTTGCTGCTTCAGCAATACCTGTGCCAAAATATCCTCACGAAATTCCTTTTCCTTATCTGCCATCTTTTGCAGAATCATCTCAACTCCCCTCTGTGCTTCCGGCGACTTCGGGAATTTTGCAAAATCTTATCTAACCATTCCAACAGCCGAGGATTTCCATCTGCTGCTTTTTTGGCACGTTCCGGCAAATCTGGCTGAAATTGCCAACTGCCATTAAACGAATCCAGACGATTATACTTTTTAATTAAATCTGCCCCAGCCAAAGCCCCCAGAGGTTCGCGGTACAGACGATGATTCAGTTCCGACAAAGTGAAATTGTAGCGACAGGTAATAATTACCTTGTGGAAAACCTTGTGGGGAGGAAGTTGGGAATTTTGCATCGCCTTCAGCAACGCCAGCAGTACATCCACAACTTGTGGTTGCAAGACATAAACCCCATTTCGTAATTCCAAATTAGCCTCAAAGTCATCCAGCACAAAGGCAAAGCGCTGTTCTTTGGTATTCAGTCCTTCAGTAAAAAACTTGGTGAGGCGCTGCATCAAGGGTAACTTGCCATTGAGAATTTCATGCCCCCGTTCCGAGGTACATTGTTCAGCAAGGGTTTTGAGCAGTTTGTCCTCATCCAGGTGCCGAAAGTTCACCAGCCTGTGATAGCCAACCATCCTTTCCAGAAGTCGCGCCGTCACAGTACTCTTACCCACACCCCCCAGTCCGTGAATTAGTACCCCTAATGAAGTGCGAATTTCTTTGAGACAACGTTGCAAATTCCGCCGTCTCCCCACAAACTCCGAGGGTTTCGCCACCCGCACCAGTTGGGTATCGGGATCTAAAAACTGTTGATAAGCAGGTTCCGGTGCTGAGGGTGGCAAATCTCCCCACACATCCACTAACGCACCGGGACATTCTCCCTGGACATATAACCGCAACAAATGCCAGTCACGCACATTCTGTTTAAACAACTGCTGGTAAGTGCTAGCGAGTGCTTCAGCTAATTGATATCCGGCTGCCAATTTCCCGTAGAGGTGCGCGGCGGCGGCTGTAGCTGTCCGATCTTCCACAGGCCGCCCCCAACTTAAAACCGCCTTAGCGCCTTGTTCAATAAGTGCCTCAGCCATTGAAGGGACAGCCCCTTTATCTGGTGCTTGTCCAGTCCGACACCCAGACAAAAACACCAACTTGGGAAAGCGAAACCGGAAGACTTCCGCCAGTTCTGCGGCTGTGGTTTCGTGGCGTTCTCCAATTTCCGTCTCAGTGATAAAGTAAGGCGTGTAAGGTGCTTCACTCGTAATTGAGGCGTGTCCTGTGAGGTGAAACACATCAAAATCATTAAAATAGCGACTCCACACCTTACCCAACTCGCTAACGCAACCGCTTTCTTCCACCCGCAAATCTACAGCAAAATCTCGCGTATCTGCCAGAATTCTCGCTTCTTCCTGTTCAAACTCTAACTTTGGTTGCACATCTTCCGGGTCGGTTGCCATAAACAATACTCGCAATTGTCGTGCTTCCACAGAAAACCCTTCCGTTTCTTTCTCAATCCAGCGCAGAGGTAACACCACTGGATTAACCCGCTTCACCAAAAAATCCTCACCATCATGCAGCACTTCCCAAGGTAGATGTGTCAGTTTTTTATCAGTATCAATAGCAATTACCAACCCTTCACCGCGACAGTTAGCAATTCCCCGACTCAACCACCGTCCATCCCCATCCAACCAAAAAAATAACTGCTTCCCGATTCCTGGTAAATTGGGCAGCAGTTTATAATAATCTCGTTCTCCTTGCTTGAGTAAATCAGCGATTTCTGCTAATTTCAGGCGACGTGATTCATAGTTATTTTTTTGAGGTAGCCAATACCTGAGTTCAACCGTTTCCTGCGTACTTTCCCGAAGTTGAATGCGGATAGTTTGCACTTATTTGCTGATAGATTTGAGGATTTCCGTGATTTCCTCTATGGTAGCTTCTTCGAGTAAAATCCTGTTTCCAGTATCAGGGTCAAGAATTACCACATCAAATTGCTTCCCTGGATGAGATTTGTGCCATTCTTGATACCATTTGCGAATTTGTTCAGCTAAAGCCGCAACACCACCCACAATGCCGACAATAGTAGCAACAGCCGCCAGAGTCCCCTCTCTTTGCGTCGGAACTTCATAGCTTCCCGATATTCCAGGAATTTCTAACAAAGCCTCGGCTGCTGCTGGTGCGCCTTCACCCTCAATACCGACTTGAATTTCTGCCATAGCTCATCTGCGAATTTATACAACATACTGTATATTCTGCGTTGAATTGAGGATAATATTCACGCAAAGACACAGAGACAATTGCAAAATTATTTACTTAGTGTTGTACCAATTGTCTAAAATAAGACAACAGACCCAAACCTGGAAACCCAGATTAAATCTGAATTTTTTAATTTTTAATTTTTAATTTTTAATTGATATGTCTCTTGCTCCTTGGCGAAGTGCGATCGCTCATGCACTCCATCGCAACCGTAGTCTTGTTTATGCCCGTTACCTGCAACTAGCAACGCTACAAGCGAATGGTCGCCCCGCCAATCGTACCCTAGTCTTTCGCGGCTTTTTAGAAGATACAAACCAGCTAAGATTTATCACCGATAACCGTAGTGCCAAAGCCGACCAAATACAGCAACAACCTTGGGCAGAAGTTTGCTGGTACTTCCCCAATACACGAGAACAATTTCGCATCACTGGTTGTTTGACTCTGGTAAGCGGTGATGATTCTGACCAGGTTTTACAGCCAGCGCGGATTGCAATGTGGCAAGAATTAAGTGATGCGGCGCGTTTACAGTTTGGTTGGCCACATCCTGGTAAACCCAGAATCCAAGAAGCAGGAGCCTTTGAGCCATCGCCGCCTGATTCTGTTGAGCCAGTCCCTAATTTTTGTCTCCTGCTACTCGATCCGGTGCAAGTAGACCATTTAGAATTACGCGGCGAACCACAAAATCGATGGCTTTACCACCGTAATGATCAGCAAGAGTGGTCTAGTGAAGCGATTAATCCGTGAAGTCATTACGAATTACGAATTACGAATTATTTGGTCAAGAGTCAAAAGATTGACCCTTAACTCTTGATTTTAACTAAATGCCAGCACCATCTAGAAATTGCTGGATGGTCTTATCTTTGAGGTTGCACCAGCGAGAATCGTGGGTTGGCTCATCCTCTTTGGTGGCTAAACAACCCACTAAAACAGGAGTTTTTTCTGAAGAATTAGTGCGCTGAAGAGTTTGTATTTGTTCTTCCAACGCCTCAATTCGGTCTACTAAAGCACGAATTACTTGAGCTTCTGAATCTGGTAAGTTATTGTGTTCAAGAGGTGAAACCCGAACTCCAGAACGGTACATAATACGCCCAGGCACCCCTACCACAGTACAGTCTGAAGGCACATCTCTGAGAACAACAGACCCAGCGCCAATACGGACATTATTGCCAATTTGAATATTGCCCAGTACCTTCGCTCCAGCCCCGACTACGACATTTTCACCCACAGTAGGATGGCGCTTGCCACATTCTTTACCAGTACCTCCAAGGGTGACACCTTGATAAATGAGAGCATAGTCTCCCACGATCGCAGTTTCACCAATTACTACACCCATACCGTGGTCAATAAACACACTTTGCCCAATTGCTGCACCAGGGTGGATTTCAATTCCAGTCAAAAACCGAGCTAAGTGAGAAATCAGGCGTGGAATCAAAGGAAGACCAAGAGTATACAACCAGTGAGCCAGCCGATGAAATAGCAAGGCTTGCAAACCTGGGTAACAAAATAAAACTTCCAACCAGTTACGGGCAGCTGGGTCACGTTCAAATATGATACGAAAGTCAGCACGCAGTATAGATAGCACGAGATAGCACCCTCGGAAAGCACGACAAGCTACTCTCCTATATTATCCTTTCAAGCGTTACACCTAAAAATTGGGAATTGGGAACTGGGAATTGGGAATTGGGTATTGGGAATTGGGTATTGGGAATTAGGTATTAATCACTTGACTCCTAACTCCTAACTTCCCGATTCCCATTACTGCTGCTCCACCGTCAGAGTATAATCCCGCTTGACCCCAGGATTAAATGTACCTACCCAAATCCGATACGTGCCATTTTTCCAGTTGCGATCGCTAACGCTAGCATCTTTACTTTTGCCAGTGTCATCACCACAACGAATTGTAGTGTTATCTGGGCCTTGGATCAGTAAAGTGGTGTCGGTGTTGTTGCTATCGACTTGGATTGTTAGCTGGGAAAAGTCATTTTCCAGAACCATAATATGATCTGGACTTGGATCGGCAAAACCAATACAGGCTTTTTGATCGCGATCGCGGTTACTTATGGCAGACAATGAGTAAGAACCACCTGTAAACCCCTGCACTGTTCCTTGTGCTGGATCAAAATTTGTTGATAAGTTTAAAGCGCCAAAATTTGCTGTCTCTGCTATTACAGGGGTAGCTGTGATGGCGGTAATTATAGCCAATAGCCAACCGCCGCAAAACTGAAGTCGGGGGCGACAGTATTTCATAGTAGCCCTCCAACAGGCTTTTAAATTAGTAGTGATATATACATATTCTAGTTAAAAAATTCCCGTGAAATTTCAGTCGGTTGTGCCACAATCAAATGTGCCACAAGTAATGACTTTGAGGGCAGCCAGGTAATTGCCAGGTTGTATCTTGATCTAGGCAGCAGCTACAATTTTGCAACAAATGATTTAGATGTAATTACCTCTTTTGGACTAGACAACTTCAGCCAGGTGTTTAGTTTATTACGCCAATATTGTGGTTGAACCTGAAAGATAACTGGGCAGTCTCCGATCAAGCTGTACGTAAACGTTCAATATCCTTAATTGGCGGCGCACCGAACATACGGGAATATTCACGGCTAAACTGTGAGGGGCTTTCATAACCCACCTGATAGGCAGCATTGACGGCATCGGAGTTTTCGGCAAGCATCAACCGACGCGCTTCTAGTAGTCTTAATTGCTTTTGATATTGAAGCGGACTCATTGATGTTACTTCCTTAAAATGGTGATGGAAAGATGAAGGAGACATACTAGCTTGCCCAGCTAGCTCCTCAATCCGCATCGGTTTTGTAAAATCAGCCTTGATAAGTTTTATCACCTCGGCAATGCGTTGCATGTTGCTGCCGGATGTAGCAATCTGGCGGACAGCTTCTCCCTGTTCACCCATTAAAAGGCGATAATACATTTCGCGGATAATCATCGGCGCCAGTATGGGGATATCCTGTGGCGTATCTAAAAGCCGTGTCAGTCTTAGGGCACAATCGATCAACGGTGCATCAACGTTACTTACAAACAAGCCTCTGACAGAGTTTTCTTTCTTAGGCGTACCTGGTCTAATTTGGGCAATAATGTCACAGAGTTGCCGTGGGTCTAAATTCAGCTTGAATCCTAAATAGGGCTTTTGTGGCGTGGCCTCTATAACAAATCCACTGAGCGGCAAATCAACCGAGACAACAAGATATTGAGCCGCGCCATAACGATAGGTTTCCTCACCCAATAAAGCTTCTTTTTTACCCTGAACGACGATGCCAAGAATAGGTTCATAAACACACTGTAATGCGGTGGAAGTAGAAGATTCCCGCATAAATTCCAGTTTATTTATATCTGTTTTGTGGACACCGTTCCCCTTGCCGTCGGTGTGCCTCTCTAATAATGCTGCCAGTTCTTTACACTCATTGACAGCCGCGCCATGCTTCAGTATTTCAATCGCCATGCTGGCTTCCTGAGTGATTTAATCATTTTTCTTTGATGATTGTAGAACATCTTTGCCTACTCATAAAATATTGTTTTGGAGAATTAGGCAATAAAACGCGAGGTTTGTGCATTTAAAACTCTGGATTATAGACATATTATGAACACATCGAATAAAACAGTCAAAGGATAAGGCAATGACAAAAGACAAGACAAAAATTGCATTAGTAACGGGATCGAGTAGAGGACTTGGCAAAAATACCGCTTTGACTCTTGCTAAAAAAGGGGTCAGTGTGATCGTGACATATCATAGCAACGATGAGGAAGCCAAAAACGTCGTATCTTCTATTGAAGAGATTGGTGGTAAAGCCGTTGCACTGCAACTAGATACTTCAAACACTAAAACCTTTGACGGTTTCGTGGGGCAAGTCAAGCAGTCACTCAAAGAAAAATGGCAGACAGAGCATTTTGATTTCCTTGTCAATAATGCTGGTGTTGGTGTTTATGCATCTTTTGCAAATACAACCGAGGAAGATTTCGATCACTTGATGAATATTCATGTCAAAGGGGTTTTCTTCCTCACACAGAAACTTCTTCCTTTGATCAATGATGGGGGACGTATCGTTAATATTTCGTCTGGACTTGCCCGTTTTGCCCTGCCAGGCTATGCAGCCTATGCAACCATGAAGGGGGCTATAGAGGTTTTAACCCGATACATGGCCAAGGAATTGGGACAAAGACATATAGGTGTGAATGTAGTAGCCCCCGGCGCAATTGAAACGGATTTTAGCGGCGGTGCGGTGCGTGACAATCCAGAGATTAACAACTTCATCGCCGAGCAAACTGCCCTGGGCCGCGTCGGTCTTCCTGATGATATCGGAGGTGCGATCGCCTCTTTGCTTTCTGAAGAAAACAGATGGGTGAATGCACAGAGAATTGAAGTCTCTGGCGGTATGTTTCTTTGATTCAAATTAACTTAAATAGAAAAGAAAATAATCATGTCAAACGTAGAAAACAAGGTTGTTATCATCACTGGAGCCAGTAGCGGAATTGGTGAAGCTACAGCCAAATTGCTAGCTAAAAATGGCGCAAAAGTTGTTTTAGGCGCACGACGCACGGAAAAACTGGAAAAAATTGTTGAGGATATCCACAAGGAAGGCGGCACAGCAGAATTCAAGGCGGTGGATGTCGCTAATCGTGAGGATATGAAAAAGTTCATTCACTTTGCTCTAGACAAGTTTGGCCACGTTGATGTCATCTATAACAACGCAGGTGTTATGCCCCTTTCCCCGATGAACGCTCTGAAAGTCGAGGAGTGGGACACCATGATTAATGTGAATATCCACGGCGTCTTGAATGGCATTGCTGCGGGTTTGCCCATCATGGAAGCGCAAGGCGGCGGCCAGTTTATCAATACTGCTTCCATCGGCGCGCATGTGGTGGTGCCTACTGGTGCAGTTTATTGTGCGACAAAATATGCTGTTTGGGCCATATCCGAAGGGCTGCGTCAGGAATCGAAAAATATCCGCGTGACAACAATATCCCCTGGTGTCGTTGAGACTGAACTCGGCTCTGATATCACGGATGATTCTGCAAAAGGCGCTTTGAAAGAATTTCGCAAAATCGCACTGACTCCAGATGCGATCGCAAGAGCCGTCTTGTACGCCGTATCCCAGCCAGATGATGTCGATATCAATGAAGTAATTGTCCGCCCCACAGCAAGTGCATTCTAATTTTGAGAAGATAGCGGCGCTAGGGAAACTACTAGGAAATAGAGTCAAAGTAGGTAGTAGCGCTTACCTTGACTCTATTTTTTGTCATTCTCCAAATATTATGTAGGCGATCGCCTCATCACAGACACCCTAGAAAAACGGGCGTTGCTGAATCAAGGGATGATTCTTGTAGGGTGGCACTGGTGTCTACTTTTGCCAAAAATAGCGTACTGATTGGGTGTTGTTCACCCGCCAGGGATTGTAAATCCCTGACTAATTGCTCAAGTCTACTGAAGTAGACTGAAAATTTTTGCGCTATGAAGTCCTCTTCAGAGGACTTTAGCTATGAGACAGGGATTTACAATCCCTGGCGGACGTGCGGTTTCGCGTTAAGTTGACACCAGTGGCTTTTCGGCCCATCCCACAAAACTAGCAAAATCATCCCGCAAATATGCAACGCCGAAAAACGAATTATTTATGGAGTTTGAAGAAAACACCACCTTTGAGCGATCGCGTGTCAGTTCCATAACTACTGACTGTGAGCGATCGCAAGTTATTAAAAAACGGTTTCCCTAAGACTTCCACTAGTTTGATAATCGGCACTTGACGCTCTAACAAATTCTGGCTCTTTATCCAGTCAAGATAAACATAACCTTGGTTTGGTAAGGGAATTGCCGCGATACTATCTTTGAAATTTGGATTGTCAATTATGGAATTATCCTTAGTTGTGAGAATTTCATCCATAGTTTCTAAGTCAGAGGTGAAAATTTCGTAATTTCCTAAAGTTGTATGCAATCCCAGCACTTTTGTTTCAATGCTAAAAGATGCTCCTTCTTTGGCATCAGTTTTTTTTGTCGCCGTGGTTAACTCTGTCCAAGCGGAGATTTTTTGCTTGTCTATAGTCAAGGGATTAATACTGAGTCCATTGGATGAGGCGATCGCATCTAAACGAGCAATGCCTTGTTCCACACCGTCGGATTTTTCCACCACAAAAATCCAATGGGGGGTTATTTGCTCTTTCTCAGGTAACAATGCGATCGCATATTCTCCTTGTACCCAGCTAAAAATATCCTCTAGTAAGTTTATCCCCCAGCGGTTTTGAACATCCACTAAAGGTTTTGCTAACCGAGAAACCACATCTTCCCCAGAACCATATAAAGTTGCTGTTGCTTGTTTCCAGAGTTTGGCTAAATCACTGTCCGCCAAATTACTCAAATTTGAGCCGGAAATTGCCAAACCTGTGGACTCTGGAATATATTGCAATGCTCCCACAGGTTTAGATAGCGGTGGAGATGGAGGAACAATTTCCGATGAAGTCAAAAAGGTGGTTTCCGCTAGTAATCCTTTGGGGTTTAACGCCAGGGAAATGATTTCGCTGTCATAAGTTTGTTCTGATAGCTCTAACCCTTGCCATTTTGCCACGATGGGAAGATTCAAGAAAGCTATAGCTAAACCCCCTTTGGGCAGTTCTTTTCTAGCTTTTTGGTATTCGGGGGAGCTAGTCAAATTCAGATCGGGCGCTTGGACGTTATTAATAGCATCTCGCAGCACTTTCGGATCGTTGGCAAATAATACAAAGCCTTCGCCGACAACAGCACCAGCTAGATAATTTTGGATTTTGGATTTTGGATTTTGGATTTTCTCTTCTGTGATGACTTCTTGATTGTCAGAAATCAGTTTTACGCCTTTATATTGTTCAACAGCTAAGTTTGCTCCGGCTAACGCCCGTTTAGAAAACAACAACTCGACAAACTCGCGGCTTTTCTCCGGTTGCTTGGTTGCTAATGCCAACAGATACCCTAGCTGCTGTCCGTTTTCTGGATCGCGATCAATATCTAAGGTGGTGATCGCTAATGTAATTTCGTTCCCTAACCAGGGTTGAATGTCTTGTTTGTAATCTATGCCACTCTTGGCGAATAAACTGGTTTTGAGTTTAGATAGTTCTTCTTCGCGCTCCAACACCTGCAAACGATCAGGATTCGTCAGCAATGAAACCATCGCAGGGGAAAGTTTCGACACGAATATGGCCGCACCAGGCCCAGAGTTAGAAGCAATGAGGTTAGCCGGACTTTTAGCGAAAAACCAGTAAAAGCCAGCGATCGCAATTACTAGCAGTGCGATCGCCCCAGCTACGATAAAACCAATAAATGAACGTTGTCTATTCACATTAAACATATTAAAAAAGACGGTTTACAGCCATTTAAGCAGAAACCTTAGCAGAATTTATCAACCCTCTTGAGAATGGATACTCATGCGAAGGCAGAGATTTTCTGTCACCATAAATAGGATTAGGACTGTTTATAGGGAATTTTTTTAGTCAACCCATGAACCAAATTAGTGTAGAAGAACTGGGGCAACGTCTTTCTTCTAGTGATGCCAGTATTCAGCTAGTAGATGTGCGTGAACCAGAAGAATTAGCGATCGCTAGCATTGAGGGCTTTGTCAACCTACCTTTAAGTCAATTTACCGAATGGGGAGATCAAATACCTACCCTCTTCAATCCCCAAGCTGAAACCCTTGTGCTATGTCACCACGGCATCCGCTCCGCCCAGATGTGCCAGTGGTTGATTGCTCAAGGTTTTACAAATGTGCAAAATATTTCGGGTGGTATTGATGCCTATTCCATATTAGTAGACCCTTCAATTCCCCAATATTAGCTTTTGCTCAGGTGGAACTGACTCTTCCATCTGGCTTTTGCTATGCTAAGAACAGTAATACATCACTTTAAACGCTTGCCAAAAAGCCTGGAATTTGGGCATCAAGTACATCTGCACAAAAACTTTTTGCTGGGGCAAATCACATTTCAGAATTAGTCCCTACCAAAAAATACGTATCTAATAATACTTTTGCAATTGCAAATTTGTGCAAAAATACGGTTATAAAGAAGCATTACAAAGGTAGATTATAACTAGTACGCCACTGCGGAAATAGAGCAACCATTTGAAATCCCTAAAAGGTCTATTCCATAATACTTTTGACTTTTGACTTCCGCTTTGCCGTACTAGCAGCTTTTGCCAAATAAAGTTGACCTACTATTTCAACCCTAGTCTGAAAAAAATGCTCTGTATCTATGTGTATTAATTTTAAAAATACTTATCATAATATAACTGTATAATTTGGTATTTTAATAAAATATTAATATTCTCTGTTTTCTATTAAATCTACAAGTTTTTTCAGAGTTTGATTAGAATTTGCGTTCAGCAAAACATACCACAATGGAAGTCCAGTTAACAAATCGACAACAGCATATACTTTGGGCAACGGTACGTCACTACATTGCTACGGCAGAGCCAGTTGGTTCAAAGGCTTTGGTCGAAGAGTACGACCTGGGTGTAAGCTCGGCTACAATTCGCAATGTGATGGGCGTTTTAGAAAAGTCTGGATTACTCTACCAACCACACGCTTCTGCTGGACGTGTACCTTCAGACTCAGGCTATCGCATTTATGTTGACCAGCTAATTACACCTTCTCTGCGAGACGCTACGCGAACAGAAACTTTAGGGCGAGAAGTAGAAGTGGCACTGCAAAAGCATCTCCAGTGGGAAGATCGGAGTTTAGAAGCTTTACTCCAAGGAGCCGCGCAAATTTTAGCAACCTTGAGTGGTTGTATTAGCTTGATCACTATGCCGCAAACCACTACAGCACTATTGCGACATCTGCAATTAGTGCAAATTGAAGCTGGGCGAATCATGCTGATTGTCGTAACTGATGGTTACGAGACACATTCAAAATTAATGGATTTGGCTTCAACACCGGAAGAAACGCAGCGCGATTCAGAGGTAATTGATCGTGAGTTGCAGATTGTTTCTAATTTTTTGAATAGCCACTTGCGGGGTCGAAGTCTGTTGGAATTAGCCTATCTTGACTGGAGCGAACTAGATCAAGAGTTCCAACGCTATGGAGAATTCTTGAAAAACTCAGTTGCCGAATTGAGTCGTCGCACTCATGCACCGACTGCAACCCAAATTATGGTTCGGGGTGTGTCAGAAGTTTTGCGCCAGCCAGAATTTTCCCAGTTACAGCAGGTACAAACGATTATCCACCTGTTGGAAGAAGAACAAGACCAACTGTGGCGATTAATATTTGAGGAACCAGAACCGGAAGATGGTGGTAAACCAAAGGTAACGGTTCGCATTGGCGCAGAAAATCCATTAGAACCGATACGCACCTGTACCTTGATTTCTTCCAACTATCGCCGAGGTTCAATACCAGTAGGAAGTGTGGGAGTTTTGGGGCCAACGCGCCTAGATTATGAAAGTGCGATCGCAGTAGTAGCATCTGCTGCTGATTATCTCTCTGAAGCTTTCAGTTATTTCAATCCTTAATACGTATCGTGTAATATTTTAGGACAAGCTGCTTGAGACAAATGAACGATACCATAGCAAGCAGATAACCCAAATTTATAGCGGCAAAATTAATAATACTTAAATATTTCATGGTTAGAAAAATTGCCTTTAGCTTACTGTGGCTGGGATTCACTATCTATGCATTTTTCCTCGCGCCTCCTGAGCAACCCGGTACATTCGAGTTAATTAAAAACCTTTCTACTATGCAGTGGGAAGGTGTTAACCCGTTAGTAATAGCATTATTCAACCTCATGGGTATTTGGCCTCTCATCTACAGTGCAGTAGTGTTGATTGATGGCAGAGGACAAAAAATACCTGCTTGGCTGTTTGCGATCGCTTCTTTCGGAGTTGGTGCTTTTGCTTTGTTGCCGTACTTAGCCATTAGGGAACCAAATAATCAGTTTGTTGGTAAAAAAAATGCCTTACTCAAACTACTAGATTTTCGTATGACTGGGGTTGTTTTGACGGTATCCACAGCTATTTTAGTTGCTTATGGTTTAAGAGACGGAGATTGGGGCAATTTTGTCCAACAGTGGCAAACTAACCGCTTCATAAATGTGATGAGTTTAGACTTCTGTCTACTTTGCCTATTATTTCCTACATTACTGGAGGATGATATGGCGCGTCGCGGTTGGAAAAATCCCCAGTTTTTCTGGTTAATAGCGTTGATACCGTTATTCGGCCCATTAATTTATTTATCTGTGCGTCCACCTTTACAAGAAGTGGGTATAGAGTCCATATCCCAGCAGCCAGCAGCGAATTGAAGATTGAATGAAGAAGTCAGAATAAAGACGTTCGAATACTTGCTCTAAGCGTACTCCTACGGAGAAGCAAGCTACGCGCTAGCGTCTCTAAGAGTTGCCATGCCGTTCGCGTTAGCGTCTCTGAAAGAGAAGGCTTTACGCTGCGCTATCCGCTTTTTAGGTCAAAATTCATTCTGAATTCTGAATTCTGAATCCTGACTCCTGAATTCTGTTCGATAAAGTGCGTTTCTCACAATCCAAAATCTAAAATCTAAAATGGTATAGCCGTAGCCACATAGGTTAGGACATTTTGAAAACCCCAAGGCTAGGAATAGTAATACTTTTACCTCCTGCCTCCTGCTATATCACCCAAAATCCCCTTTTTCAGTGAAAAAGGGGATTTTCTATTGTGGGTGCGTAAATCCCAAGAGAAAATTTTTTCTGAAAGTACTTTACAAAACGCAATAAATTATTTAAGATGTGTAACAGGTAGTCAAACCTACCTAAATTCATCTGCAAATAATCGCATTTATAAAACAATGACAACAACCTTACAACGTCGCGAAAGCGCCAACGTATGGGATCGATTCTGCGAATGGATCACCAGCACCAACAACCGGATCTACATCGGTTGGTTCGGCGTAGTAATGATTCCAACCTTGCTAGCCGCTACCGCTTGCTTCGTAATCGCCTTCATCGCCGCTCCTCCCGTAGACATCGATGGTATCCGTGAACCAGTAGCAGGTTCATTAATTTACGGAAACAACATCATCTCCGGTGCAGTAGTACCTTCCTCCAACGCTATCGGCTTGCACTTCTACCCAATCTGGGAAGCAGCTTCTCTTGATGAGTGGTTGTACAACGGCGGTCCTTACCAACTAGTAGTTTTCCACTTCCTGATTGGCGTATTCTGCTACATGGGTCGTGAATGGGAACTATCCTACCGCTTAGGAATGCGTCCTTGGATTGCGATCGCATATTCTGCACCAGTAGCAGCAGCAACAGCAGTCTTCTTGGTATACCCAATCGGACAAGGTTCATTCTCTGATGGTATGCCTTTAGGTATTTCTGGAACATTCAACTTCATGATCGTGTTCCAAGCAGAACACAATATCTTGATGCACCCCTTCCACCAATTAGGTGTAGCTGGTGTATTCGGCGGAAGTTTATTCTCTGCAATGCACGGTTCTTTGGTTACATCTTCCTTGGTTCGTGAAACGACCGAAACCGAATCACAAAACTACGGTTACAAATTCGGTCAAGAAGAAGAAACCTACAACATCGTTGCAGCCCACGGTTACTTCGGTCGTCTAATCTTCCAATACGCTTCCTTCAACAACAGCCGTTCACTGCACTTCTTCTTAGCAGCATGGCCTGTAATCGGCATCTGGTTCACCGCCTTGGGTGTAAGCACAATGGCGTTCAACTTGAACGGTTTCAACTTCAACCAATCAATCATTGACTCTGAAGGTCGTGTGATTGCAACTTGGGCAGATGTAATCAACCGCGCTAACCTGGGTATGGAAGTAATGCACGAGCGTAACGCTCACAACTTCCCTCTAGATTTGGCTGCTGGCGATTCTGCTCCTGTAGCTCTTACTGCTCCTGCTATCAACGGTTAATTCTGAAGTTTAGCTAAATTGAGAAAGCGCCCTCTCTAAACAGAGGGCGCTTTCTTATTTGTACTCATACAGTCCAAGTACCAAAACAAGTACAAGAATTAACTTTTGCGCGAACTCTAGGTAAAATACATAAGCCTCATCCTTTTTCTTTAAGATCATGGGCAACACTTTTGGTCATCTATTTCGCATCACTACTTTTGGTGAATCTCACGGCGGCGGTGTGGGGGTTGTGATTGATGGTTGTCCTCCACAACTAGAAATTTCGGCAGAAGAAATTCAAGTAGAATTAGATAGAAGGCGTCCGGGACAAAGTAAAATCACCACCCCTCGCAAAGAAGCCGATACCTGCGAGATTTTATCAGGTGTATTTGAAGGTAAAACTTTGGGAACGCCCATATCAATTTTGGTACGGAACAAAGATACTCGTCCCCAAGATTATGACGAGATGGCCGAGAAGTATCGCCCTTCTCATGCGGATGCAACTTATGATGCAAAATATGGCATTCGCAATTGGCAAGGTGGGGGTAGATCGTCAGCGCGTGAGACAATTGGCAGAGTAGCAGCAGGTGCGATCGCTAAAAAAATTCTCCGTCAAGTTGCCAATGTTGAAGTTATCGGTTATGTCAAGCGCATCAAGGATTTGGAAGGTGTAGTTGATCCAAATACTGTCACCTTAGAACAAGTGGAAAGCAACATCGTTCGCTGTCCTGATGCTGAATGTTGCGATCGCATGATTGAATTAATTGAGCAAGTTGGTAGACAAGGTGATTCTATCGGCGGTGTCGTAGAATGTGTGGCGCGTAATGTTCCGAAAGGTTTAGGCGAACCAGTCTTCGATAAATTGGAAGCTGATATTGCTAAGGGTGTGATGTCTCTTCCTGCTAGCAAAGGCTTTGAAATTGGTTCTGGTTTTGGCGGAACGCTGTTAACCGGAATTGAGCATAACGACGAATATTATATTGATGAAAATGGGGAAATTCGCACTGTAACTAACCGTTCTGGTGGTATTCAGGGGGGAATTTCTAACGGGGAAAATATCATTTTACGAGTTGCATTTAAGCCGACGGCGACAATTAGAAAAGAGCAAAAGACAGTGACTCGTGAAGGTGAAGAAACCCTATTAGCAGCAAAAGGAAGACACGACCCTTGTGTGTTACCGCGTGCAGTTCCAATGGTTGAGGCAATGGTAGCGCTGGTGTTGTGTGACCATTTGTTACGGCATCATGGACAGTGTAAGGTGTTGTAATTAATAGAGGGATCGCTTTTAAAAGATAGTCTCACATTCCTGACTTATTAAATAAGTCGGGAATATTATTGTTAGTAGCTGTAGCGATCGCACAAAAATCGCTGAAGGTGTAATATGTTTAGTACAGCGTTGCATTAAGCAGAGAAGGGCGATCGTTGATGAGTAAGGCAACGAGCTACGACAAAGACTTTCTGTTATGGACACAACAACAAGCCGAGTACTTGAAGAAAGGATATTGGGCTGAGTTGGACGTTGAACACTTGGTAGAGGAACTAGAGGCTTTGGGTCGTAGTGAACAGAAAGAACTCGGTAGCTATTTGCAAGTGCTGTTAATGCACTTACTCAAATGCCAGTATCAGCCTGAGCGAAGAACCAAAAGCTGGGATAATACACTGTCAAACTGCCGAGATCAAATTCAAGATTGTTTGGAAGATACTCCCAGTTTGCAGCGTTTTCTTCAAGACCCAGTATGGATACAAAAATATTATCGGCGCGCGTGTCGTGATGCAGCTAAAGAAACTCAAAAATCTGTGGAAAATTTTCCCGATGAATGTCCATTTATAATTGAGCAGATTCTTGATCCAAGCTTCTTAGCTTAAAATACATTTGAAAATTTGATTTTTCAGACATCCTATTACAAATTTTTATGCTGTCCTATTTGACGGCACCAATCTCTGAATGAAATAAACACTCTTTGGAAATCATCTTCAGATGGTAAAATCCCATGATGAGCAACAATATTTCGCAAATCTTCTAGTTGTGTAAATCTATTCTCAATAAAATTAATGTCTCCAATGTAAGGTAGGAAGAATTCTTTATTATTTTTAATTAATCTCGCCAAATCGCCCCAATCAATGCAATAAAGAGGTGAACTACCTCCTCTTGGGGAAACCCACTTGTTTTTTATTTCTTTATTTTTAACTCTTTCTACTTTCTCTAACATTTGTGAGTTTGCAACTTGTTCCCACCAATTATCTCCAAGTTCCTTTGAAAATATTTTTTCAATAAAGCAACGAACTGAATTTTCGTAACAGTGGAGAATTACATATAAACTAGACATTCTATCGGCACTTAATACATCCTGATGATTAAGATAGGGTGTATTAAAAATTTCAGTAGTTTCTAGTCTATTAAGAATTCCTATAAGCGCAGAAATGTTGAATGCTGATACAAAACTTTACATAGATAGTTACACTAACTCTAAAAAGCCTAAATTAGTCAACATAACATCATCTCCTCAAACCAATGAACATAGCTGATTTTCTGACACATACAAGATTGAAGATAGCGGAATTTATCTAATAGTGTATGTCCCCATTGTTCGGGAATAGATAAAAGCTGTAAAATCAGATAAGCTATCAGACTCACGTAAATTTGTATGGTAATACCATTGACGTTTTTGGTAATTAATTTGTCAAGTTTTAAGTGCATCTTTAAAAACTTCCACAAGAGTTCAACTCCCCAACGTAATCGATAAATATCCCTAATTTCATCATCATGAACAGCTGCATCTCCCGACTCTGGTAAATTAGTCACCTTAGCGTTATTCAGTTTTAGTTTCTAAATCACAAAAATTAATGACTCTATAGGCTTGAGCATCATCAGATGCACCTACTTTGACTAATCCACTTGCATCCTCAAATTCTAATTTCCAATTGTTTTTAATCCGCAAAACAAAGTATTTGTTTTCTTGCACTAATTCTTGGATAAATTTTAATCCCGCAAAGCCTCTATCCATTACCCCAACAGCATTATTTGGTAGACTAGACATCATCTTGGAACCAAAATTATAATCATGATCATGTCCAAAATTGATGAAGTTATCTTCTGGGCTGCCGGTAGCTAAATTCAAAGAACTAAAAAGTTTGACTTGATGATGACCCAAAACCCATAACAATTTACTTGTCAGGGTAATAATTGTTGAATCAATAGGACAAATAGCATATTTGTTGTGTAATTTTTTATGAATTTTCTTCTGTACTAACTCATTCAATTTTTGATAAATTTCTTGAAATGGTTTTTGTGCGCGATGAGAACTGGCTTTGGAAAAGGTCGAAATATCTACTTCAAATCCGGTGTTATTTAATCTTTGAAATAAATCTCGCATACTTGTTAAACTGTTATCCAGAGCATACGATAGCCAGCACTCAAAGAATAGACGACTATTTAATACTGGATAATCGTTTTTTGGCAGGCTTTTTAGGATATCTTTGACAATTTTGGGAAATGAATTTATAATCACGATCAAACTAAAATAGTTTAAGCCTTCGCCCAAAATTACCATATTTTGGGTTATTTTTATCGGATTTTTCTTAACATTCAACACTTTTGCGTATATTAGTAAGATGCGATTATTTTAACTACATTAAACAATGTCATGAAGCAAAAAGGAAATTAACATTTTTAATTACTAGAGAATTAAAGTTTCTACCAGCCACTATTCACCCAACTTAAATATTTGTTTATCTGTGAAATTTGATTATATTGACATTTTGGTGATTCGTTCATTTAAATAAGTAATTTTCAAAACTCAGGTATAATTGCTATATATTATGGTATTGGAACTTAATATAAATAATTAAACATGGATTTTATAACAATTTTAGGATTAGCTGCCGCCACAATAACCACAATATCTTTTTTGCCACAGATGTTTAAAACTTGGCAAACAAAATCAGCAAAAGATGTTTCTTTAGTTACGCTTATTACATTCATAAGTGGTATTTTTTTGTGGCTAATCTATGGAATTTATTTACAATCTTTGCCAATTATTCTTGCTAATAGCGTGACATTGGTTTTTAACTTAATTATTCTATGGCTTAAAATTAAATATAGATAAACTTGCCTCTAACAAACACCTGTGACATCATCTGTATTTGACTTTGAACGCCTTCTTTTTACACCCACCACCCCAGACACCAACGCTATCCCCATAATCTTCGCCTTTCCCAACGAGTACAGCGTAGGTATCACTAGCCTTGGTTATCAAGTAGTGTGGGCAACTTTTGCAATGCGTGATGATGTGCAGGTGAGTCGCCTGTTTACCGATATTCACGAACAGCTTCCCAGAACGCCGGAAATTGTGGGATTTTCTATTTCGTGGGAACTGGATTATGTGAATATTCTAAATTTGCTGGAATCTTTAGATATTCCAATTCGAGGAAATTCTCGTGATGATTCTCATCCGATAATTTTTGGTGGTGGCCCCGTTCTTACTGCTAACCCTGAACCTTTTGCAGATTTTTTTGATGTCGTTTTACTGGGGGATGGCGAAACCCTATTAGGGAATTTTATTGAGGCTTATAAAGAAGTCAGAAATGCCTCAAGACAAACTCAACTAAAAAGACTTGCACAAATACCAGGAATTTATGTACCCAGTTTGTATGAGGTGGAATATCACACAAAAGATGGTCAAGTAAAGTCTATTAAACCGATTTCTCCCGAAACTCCCGCAGTGGTGCAAAAGCAAACTTATCGGGGAAATACTCTATCGGCATCCACTGTAGTCACCGAAAAAGCCGCCTGGGAAAACATTTACATGGTGGAAGTGGTGAGAAGTTGTCCAGAAATGTGTCGCTTTTGTTTGGCGAGTTATCTCACACTACCTTTTAGAACAGCCAGTCTGGAAGATTCATTAATTCCAGCGATCGCAAAAGGTTTAGAAGTCACAAATCGGCTAGGATTATTAGGGGCTTCAGTTACTCAGCACCCAGAATTTGAGACTTTGCTAGATTATATTAGTCAGCCAAAGTATGATGATGTCCGCCTCAGTATTGCCTCAGTGCGAACCAATACTGTTACAGTCCAGTTAGCGGAAACTTTGACGAAACGAGACACGCGATCGCTTACCATTGCTGTAGAGAGTGGTTCCGAGAAAATCCGCCAAATCGTCAACAAAAAGCTGCATAACGACGAAATTATCCAAGCAGCCATAAATGCCAAAGCTGGCGGATTAAAAAGCTTGAAACTCTACGGAATGGCAGGAATTCCTGGTGAGGAAACAGAAGATTTAGAACAAACTGTGGCGATGATGCGTAATATCAAAAAAGCTGCGCCGGGATTGCGCTTAACATACGGTTGCAGCACCTTTGTACCCAAAGCACATACGCCTTTTCAATGGTTTGGGGTAAATCGCCAAGCCGAAAAGCGGTTGCAGTTTTTGCAAAAACAGCTAAAACCACAGGGAATAGAGTTTCGCCCAGAAAGCTATAATTGGTCGATTATACAGGCTTTATTGTCGAGAGGCGATCGCAGACTCTCCCAACTTCTGGAACTTACTCGTGACTTTGGCGATTCCTTGGGTAGCTACAAACGTGCTTTCAAGCAACTCAAAGGGCAAATCCCCGACTTAGATTTCTATGTCCACGCCGAATGGTCAACAGAACAAGTATTACCCTGGAGCCACTTGCAAGGGCCTCTGCCACAGTCTACACTACTAAAGCATTTGGCTGATGCTAAGAGTTATATCAATCCATGCCCAAAAGAATTACAGCCAGTTCTGGGGACTAGGAACTAGGGACTGGGGACTAGGAATTAAAAGTTAATACTCAACACCCAGTACCCAGTACCCAATACCCAGTCCCCAATACCATTGAATTCATAGCTGAAAACTTGATGCAAAACACAGCCGAGTATTACTGCGCCTATTGCGGCGAACCCAACTTAACTTTTATTGATTTGAGTGCTGGAGGACAGCAATCTTACGTTGAAGATTGTCAAGTTTGTTGTAACCCAAATATTTTGTATGTGCGGGTTGATGAAGATACCCTAGATATCGAAATTGATACTGAATCTGAAAGCTGAATTTTAGGTTTTTCTTTCCATGCTGCACTTTAAACATTCCTCAATCATTAATGCCTCACCAGAAGTAGTTTGGAAATTTCATGAAAGGCCAGATATTTTACAACTATTGAATCCACCTTGGCAGCCAGTCCAAGTGGTTCGTCGTGAGGGAGGGCTAAACGTGGGCGCTATCACCGAATTTCGCTTGTTTCTCGGCCCATTACCCTTAACTTGGTTAGCCCGTCATACTGAATGTGAAAAATATCGCCTGTTTACCGACGAACAAATATCTGGCCCCTTTGAATCGTGGGTACATCGACATGAATTTGAATCAGAAAATGGCAAAACCAGATTAACTGATGCTATTTCCTTCTCTATGCCTGGTGGAGGAGCAATTGAATTTGTCAGTGGTTGGCTAGTGCAAGCGCAATTAGAAGCAATGTTTCGCTACCGCCACTATGTGACTAAACGAGAATGCGAGTCATAAAACCTCTAACTTTGGTTAGATTTTTTGGCATCTGAAATACTATTGAGCTAATTTCAAAGTATTTTCTGAGAATTTTAAAAATCTCATCCTTACCAAAGATAGTAATGCTTTAGAGTTTAGATTTAATTCTTATAGGACTCATATTTGATTTTTGAAAATATCAGTCCTATAGTCTGAACTTTGGAGCGATCGCTTGGCAAAGATCGGTTTTTAGCCTACATTAGTTTGGGATCTCAAGTGCTACAGCATCATGCACCAATTACTCCACTTCATTCCCTACTCTTGCCGCTAATTATGTTACTGGCTTTTTCCCATACTTCGGCTGTTTAAACAGCCCTATATTAAAACCACTAGTTTTTATAATCACCAAAGCTATCAGTGCTATAACTTACATAATTCAACCGCCATAACAAAAACAGTTGTTGGTATGGGGATTATATGTGTAATAATAGTTCAAGTATCTTAATATTTCTAAATGTCTTATAGCGTTTACTAATAATAGTCCCTTCATCCCTTGTGGGGAGGGGGTGGGGTTCTTGTATCTCACTCAAGCTAAAACCGCTATAAGTGTTGGCACTATTTAATGCAAAACACTGACCACTAATAGAGTTTTCTGGCTGGTGGTTAGTGCTTTTTGTTGTGGCTTATTTTAGGAATTTTCACCTGAATACGAGGCGGAGTAAAAGCGTGATTCAATTAGAACAACCACCCAGTCATCAATCAAAAGTGACTCCAGTAGTGAAAAGCAAATCTCAGTTTAAAGGGCTTTTCATTGCTATTGTCATTGTTAGCGTATGGGTAATTAGTCTGAGTTTATTACTCTCCCTTGACATCTCAAAATTACAATTTTGGATGCTAATTCCCAGCATACTTTGGCAAATATTTTTATATACAGGATTATTTATTACATCTCATGATGCTATGCATGGGGTAGTGTTTCCCCAGAACAGCAAAATTAATCATCTTATTGGGACATTAACTTTATCTTTTTATGGACTTTTACCATATAAAAAATTATTGAAAAAGCATTGGTTACACCACCACAATCCAGCAACTCAAATAGACCCAGACTTTCATAATGGTAAACACAAAAACTTTTTTGCTTGGTATTTACATTTTATGAAAGGTTACTGGAGTTGGGGACAAATAATTGCTCTAACCACTATTTATAACTTTGCAAAATATGTACTCCATATACCCAGTGATAATTTAAATTACTTTTGGGTATTTCCTTCGCTTTTAAGTTCATTGCAATTATTTTATTTTGGTACTTTCCTCCCACATAGTGAACCAACCGAAGGCTATATTCAGCCTCATTGTGCCCAAACTATTAGCCGTCCAATTTGGTGGTCATTTATTACGTGCTATCATTTCGGCTACCACGAAGAACACCACGAGCATCCTCATATTCCTTGGTGGCAATTACCAGAAATTTACAAAGCAAAATAGTTTTTGTTTATCTAATAAGTAAGTGAGCGTGAATAATTAAAGGTTTGTAGTCAGTTTCTCCAGACCTTAAAATAAATCTGGGGCTGCTTACTAAGAGCCAATTTATTCTGTTTATGCCAATTAATAATTCTCGTCTTGTAACCTATAGCCCTGCTTATACAATCGTTCCCACTTACGAGTGCTTTAATCGGTGTAGTTACTGCAACTTTCGCAGCGAACCGGGTAAAAGTCCCTGGATGAGTCTTTCAGATGCAGACAGTATTTTAAAACCACTTCAAAACGAAAAAGTCTGTGAAATTCTCATACTTAGCGGTGAAGTGCATCCACATTCGCCAAAGCGTCAGGCGTGGTTTGGGCGGATTTATGATTTGTGTGAATTAGCGCTTTCAATGGGGTTTTTACCTCATACAAATGCGGGGCCACTGAGTTTTGAGGAGATAGAAAAGCTCAAGCGTGTGAATGTTTCGATGGGGCTGATGTTGGAACAGTTAACGCCAACATTGTTAAATACTGTACATCGGCACGCACCGAGTAAATTACCAGAAGTTCGTTTACAACAATTGCAATGGGCGGGAGAGTTACAGATTCCCTTTACAACGGGGTTGCTGTTGGGAATTGGAGAAACTGTAGATGATTGGTGGGAAACATTGACAGCTATATCTGAACTGCATCAACGTTATCACCACATTCAAGAAGTTATCTTGCAACCTCATAGTCCAGGACATCAGCAAACCTTTGATGCGTCACCTTTTAATCCTCATCAGTTACCAGAAGTTATTTTTAGGGCGCGTCAGATTTTACCGCCAGATATTACTATTCAAATTCCGCCGAATTTAGTTAAAGATGACCGATGGTTACTCGCTTGTATTGAAGCTGGTGCGAGAGACTTGGGTGGGATTGGCCCAAAAGATGAAGTGAATCCTGATTATCCCCATGTTCAGGAACAAGCATTAAAAGAAATTTTACAGCCTGCGGGGTGGGAATTGGTAGCGCGATCGCCAGTTTATCCGCAATTTGATAGCTGGTTGTCGGGAGAGTTACAAACAGCAGTGAAGCGCTGGCGCAAGACTCTAACCCCAGTTTCTCTTTTGTAATAAAAAAGTTCATTTTTCAGAGATTTTTTGAGAAACTGCCAAAGCCTTTCAATTGGATAAAGAAGTCGGGGATCTAATTTTTCATAAATGATTTAGGACTGCTATAGCAATATCTAAAATGGTTACTGAGCAGATGGTGAGCGGAGTCTAACCATGCCGAAGGGCTACGCCTACGAACAATTTGACTGCATACTGAAGCGTTTTTAGTGAGACAGGCAATATTTCACAGCCTTCTGCAAAATCTTCAATTAAGTTTTGAATCTGCGAGTTATCAAAACCTGCTTTGCAGATTAAACTTACACAAACCTCATTGATAATTTGCATCCTAAAAAGTAGGTTTTATTGACTTGTAACGTTTGTGCCTATTTAATCATTGATCAATAATGTCTGCTATTTCTTTAGGGCCCACGACAGATGTAGTTCAAATAAATAAAACCTACTGTAAATTCATCTTTGCAGAAACTATTTCATAATTTACATAAAAAAGAATGGAAATCAAACAGATTTGCGTTATCGGGGCTGGAATCAGCGGACTGGTGACAGCTAAAACTTTTATCGAAGAAGGCTATGACGTTACTGTATTCGAGAAACAAAAAGGACTTGGTGGTGTTTGGGAAAAGTCTCGAACTTACCCAGGATTAACAACCCAAAATACGGGTGACACCTATAGTTTTTCAGACTATCCTATGCCTGCATCCTACCCAGAGTGGCCCACAGCAGAACAGATGCGGAATTACTTAGATTCATACGCCCATAATTTTAGGGTTCTTGAGAGAATTCGCTTCCAAACGGAAGTTACCAATGTTTCCCGAAAAACTGGAGAACGACCAGGATGGGTAGTTACCATCAGAATGAAGGAAGGTAATGGGGGTGAGACAAAAGAGGAAAAACACGAATTTGACTTTGTCTTAGTGTGCAATGGCACATATAGTATCCCCAAGCTACCTTACTTACCAGGTGGGGAGGAGTTCGCCGCATCTGGAGGAAGAGTACTGCATTCTACCGAGTTTAACGATGCTTCAATCATTGAGGGTAAGCGGGTAGTAGTAGTGGGTTTTGGCAAATCTGCCTGCGACATTGCGACTTTGGCAGCAAACATAGCCAAAGAATCTACCCTCGTCTTCCGTCAGCCCTTGTGGAAAATTCCTAGATTTTTCTTGGGTTTAGTAAACCTGAAGTATGTTTTATTAACCCGCTTTTCAGAAGCTTGGTTCCCCTACCGTAAGATGGGACGGATTGAAAAAATGCTGCACACTCTGGGTAAGCCACTAGTGTGGACTTTCTGGCAGACTAACGAGATGGTGCTACGCCTGCAATTCGGTCTTGATAGCTGCGGTATGTTGCCCGAACAACCGATGAATCAGGCTAACTGTGGCATTAGCATAGCTCCTCCAGATTTTTTCAAGTACATACACTCTGGTAAAATTCAGGCAATAAAAACCAGCATCGCCAAGTTTATCCCTGGTGGTGTGGAATTAGCTAATGGTCAGCAGTTGCAGACAGACATAGTAATTTTTGGAACAGGATTTCGCCAAGAACTTCCATTTCTTGAGGAAGAATATCGGCGACAGGTAATTGATGAAGATGGTAATTTTAACCTTTACCGTTATCTGATTCATCCTAATATTCCACAGATGGGTTTTGTTGGCTATAACAGCAGTTTTTACAGTCAGTTGACATCAGAAGTTGGTGCTTGGTGGTTGCTAGAGTATGTCCAAGGCAACTTGTTATTGCCTTCGCCGCCAGCCATGTATCAAGAAATGGCAGCAGATATCGATTGGATGAAAACTCAATACAATAGCGTTGTATCGAAGGCAACATGCATAACCTCGTTTTCCTTACGTTATACTGAGCAACTCATGGAAGATATGGGTGCAAATAATCAGCTTGGTGTCTGGAAGGGAATTTCACAAATTATGATGCCTGTGGATTTATCCCTCTACAACAAACTTCGACAGGAATTAAAATCGCAAAGATTGAAAAATTTTCATGATTCTCCTACCAATGAGCCGAATCATTGTGAGTTGAAAGTAGACGCTTAAACTGACTCCACTGAGGAAGCACCGAAACGATAGCCTTTGCCGTAGACTGTGTGAATCAGCGTAGTTTCTCTACCTACCTCAATCTTGCGGCGCAACAGGCGAATTAATGCCGCTATCACATTACTACTAGGTTGTTCTTCCTCTTGCCACAAATTTTGCATAATCTGAGCATGAGTTAGTAGCTGTCCCGTGTGTTCCATAAAATATTGCAACAACTGACTTTCTTTTTGCGATAGCTCAATTATCCGTCCTTGACGATAGGCTACTTGATTTTCACAATCGAGTTCTAAATCAGCGACAATTAGACGTCCAGTGGTGGTTTCATAAGTTTGAGAACCAGAACGACGCAATAAAGCACGAACTCTCGCTAGTAACTCCCGCAGTTCAAAAGGTTTAACTAAATAGTCGTCAGCACCAGCATCTAAACCTTCTACGCGGTCATCCAAAGTATCCTTGGCTGTGAGAAACAGCACGGGGGTAGTTTTGCCTTGGCGTCGCAATTCCTGACAAATCTCTAACCCCGTTTTTCCTGGCAGCATCCAATCTAAAATCAGTAGGTCATAATTGCCTGCTTGTGCGTGTTTACTGCCACTTGTGCCATCGTAAGCGGCATCAACAGCGTAACCCTCACGAGTTAATAAGCGACTCAGGGGTTCAGTTAGTTCAATTTCATCATCAACTAATAAAATTCTCATGCTGCTTGTGGTAAGCATATAGAGATATTCTCAATATTATTCAACTGTCGAGACGCTAAGGATACCAATAAAAAGAATGCTGACTGTTGCATTGCCAAAAGGTGAACTACTTAAAAATAGCATCCGCCTGCTACAAGCTGTGGGATTAGATTTTAGTGCTTTTTTAGATTCAGGAACTCGCCAACTTCAAATTCCTGACACAAAGGGAGTTGCAAAAGCTTTGTTGGTGCGGGCGCAGGACGTGCCGGTGTATGTAGAATATGGTCAAGCACAACTGGGTGTTGTCGGTTACGATGTGTTGCGGGAGAAGCAGCCGCAAGTTGCCCACTTGGTAGATTTGCAGTTTGGGCATTGTCGGATGTCTGTGGCGGTAAAAGCATCGAGTTCTTACCGATCGCCTTTAGATTTACCACCGCATGGTAGAGTTGCTTCCAAGTATGTAAATTGCGCTCGTGAATATTTCCACAGTCTAGATTTACCTGTGGAAATAGTGCCGTTGTATGGTTCAGTGGAATTAGGCCCGATTACTGGAATGTCAGAAGCGATCGTGGATTTAGTTTCCACAGGGCGAACTTTGCGCGAAAATGGTCTGATTGAAGTTGCTACTTTGTATGAAAGCACGGCGCGGTTGATTGCCCATCCTCTGAGTTACCGCCTGAACACGGGTAATCTGAGTGACGTGATTGCCAAGCTGCGAGAGGCCGTTTTGGTAAGTGTTTAATACCAATCTGTAATTCGTAATATTCCTTAGAGAAATCGGGAATATTGTTGTACTGACTTGCATAGGGGTACAGCTATGTGCATTGGTGTCAACTTAAGCTAGAAATAGCTTCGCTGCGGGCTTCATAACCCGCCAGAGAATGAATTCTCTGGCTCATAGCTAAAGTCTACTGAAGTAGACTGAATATTTTTGGCGATATCTAGTCATCTTCAGATNNCGGACGTGCGGTTTTGCGTTAAGTTGACACCAATGAGCTATGTACCCCTAAATTGTCTTGCATACGATGCGTAGCAGCTTTCCGTATAAAAAGATTAAATTTTTTCTTTAATCCCTCAGCATAGAATCAAAGCGTCAGTGATTGCCGCAACTCCTCATCATCCCTTTACATAATTTTAGTCATATCAATATAAACCCTGAAACACTTACCAAAAAAAGGATAGAACACTTACGTAACAATACGAAGCCTAAAAATGTCCATTTTTAACAAAATGCTCACAGCAAGGGTTATATATTTTTATCTGCCAAAAGGAATTAAGAAAAGATTACGCCTTTACTTTTACTAGTTGAGGTTGAATCTGCATTCCCAAGCAAAATCTGGGAACGAGCTTAAGGCAAAAGCATGAGGAGTTAATAAAATCATGAACAAATTATCTATAATTCTTCAGGGAAGTATCTGTCTATTAGGTTTAGTGAGTGCAGGAAGCTTTTTAGCCGCGCCAGTAACAGCACAACAAGCTACTGCTCGTGGTGCTGTTAGTCTAATTAGACCTTCTGGTACTTTTCTTGGTGTCAGTGGCGAGTTAATTTTACCTTCCGGCTCATCCCTTGATAATGGTATAACAATTACACCTACCTATGGAGGGACAGCAGGTGGAAATAATGAAACTATCACTAGTCTGACAATAACCCCAGGATTAGTTCAAACTAATACACCCTCTAGCCCAAACTCATTGATTGATCCAATAACAAGTTCGCTAAATAATAGTGTTTCAATTGAAGATATAACAACTATAATCCGATCTGGAACTGGTGTTAATAGCTCAGGTGCTTTAGATTAGCCTGATTTGTATATTGAGCACTGCTTACTGATGCCGAAAAAATTCTATTTTAAAGCTTGTAGCAGTGCTTACTCTACAGTTATTACATATATTAATATTATCAAAATCGATAACCACCTTGAATTTGTAAATCAAATCCATTTTCACCCGTACCAATTTTAGATTCTAAAAAAACATTATTATCGGTAAAGTTATATCTAAAAATAGCTCCATAGTTTAAGCCAGATAATCGGCTATTTAAACCCAAATTCCTTGTAGTATAATTTTTAATATAAGCACCAACAGATAAATTGGTACTGACTTTTTGTAAACCCTGTAACTCATAGAAAAGACTTTTCCCTAACTCTAGACTTGTATTAATATTCAAACCAGTTCTAATACTAAGGTCACCACTAAACAGTCCTAGCAACTCACCATTACTATTTTCTTCAACAAAAGCTATAGCAGGTGCTAAAGAAAAGCTTAGATTTCTTTCTTGATGATTAAAGTAATAGCTGAGAACAGTAGAGAAAGGATTATTACTATTCGATGCACTATTCCAGTCAATTTTTAATGATGGTACATGAGTATTGATAGCTACAGGTTTTTTATCTGAGTTTAACTGGACATGAGTCTTAATATAGTTAACCAGAAGATTAGCATATATGCCCACAGATGGTTCTGCTAAACCTAAATTATTATTAGAAACTCCAGGCGCAGAGTTGGCATTGATATTAAACCAAGTTCCCAAGCTAGCACTATAATTTAAATTACCAGTAGAGCCTGCTGCTAATAATTCGACTGAAGGTAAAGATAGATAACCGTTAAAACTGTTAAAATTTACCCCTATAAGATCAACTCTGGTGAGTTCAAAATAATCGAATGCTAAATCAAATGTCCTGACTGGAATTGGTACTATAGTGTTATCTTCAGAACTAAACTTTTGTACAAATTGTCTCCCTTCGGAGTTAGTTAAAATAACTTCAGCAGCAGTAGATTCGTTAATAGGATTAATATCAGTATTAGTCAGAGGAATTTGATTTCCTATAAAAGTTAGAGGGCCAAATCTTTCATTAGAAAGTCTGAGGGTTGAAAAGAATGTATCACCGGGATCTAAAAGTTCAATATCTCTTTGTAAAAATTGGACTGCTCGCTTGTGATTTCCTGTTCTTATTTGCAAGATACTAGAGTCATTGGGAGTAATTTTACTCTGAAGTGTCAAATTTCCAGATACCTGTTCTAGACTAGTCGCTCCATTAGAATAGGCTAAAGTCCGATTAATTCTGTTGTTAATTTGTCTTCTTTGATCTGGTGTAGACTTTGTATTTAAGGGAACAAAACCTTCACCGTTTTTAAAGCTTTGTCGCGCTTCTGCTAAACTTTCGTTAATATTATCTATTTTAATGAATTCAAAGATTCCACCCAATGCCAATCCTAAAGTAGAATTAGCTGTTTGTATCCCATCAATACTGAATTCGCTGAAATTAGCTGTAATAGATATTCCTGGACTAGAAAAGATATTAGAATAAGTAGCACTAATTTTTTCTGGATCATATTGAATAATACTGCGGTTATGAGGGTAGCTAACATATAGTCTGTGCCAATTAGAAGTTTTTTGTGTCTCAGATAAAACTTCAAATATGGGATCTCTTTTGCCGAAAGATACCCAAGATAAAGAATTTAAATAAGACAAATCTCTCTCAAGTGGTGTCAAGAAAGGATTAACTGCTATATTCAATAAATCAAAATTATCAAATTTGTCTCTTTGGGTAATTTTAATACCTGGTAATGAAGAGACGGGAGCAGTAAAGCCAAAACCTGCGCCTGTCAAAATATTACCCCATAAAATACCAGTTGCTTCTAGAACAGAATCAGGAATAATTTCGCCTAGTTGCAGTCTAACATTCCCCCCATCTAGTAAAGGCTTTAAATTCGTAGTGGGAAAAGCTTGGATAATTCGAGGTGTATTACTAGCATCTAATAAGTCAAATAAAGCTCCGCCACCGTCATTACTCAAGGTGGAACCACTACCAATAATTGGTGTAATATTTTCTAGAACTGTGACATTAGGATCTTCAGGATTGATTCCACTATTAATGATCACTCTCCCAGCAGGTATTCCTTCAGGATTAACTAGTTCTCCTGCTATAGAAACTATAGAAAAATCATTAATTTCAGCTTCACCGATTAATTCATCAAAATTAACAGGTAGACTAGTAAGATATTGTAATCCCCAAAATCCTTGAGTTGACGTCATATTTTGGGTACTGTAAGTTTCAGTAGCTCTACCTTGTGCAAGAATACCTACTTGTGTACCTTTAGTCTCAATGACTAATCTATTGTTATCGAGAACCCAGTAAAACTGGTCTTCTTTGGGAAATTTAGCATAGGTAAATTTATCAATAAACTGATTGTCTCCAGAAAATCTAATATTTAAATCTGTATCTATATAATTTTCGTCTTCATTTGGTTTAAATAACTGAGGTTTAAAAGTAAGGTTATCTGTAGGGTTAATAATCCACGGATACCTATTAGCGCTAATTGTTAGAGCATCAATAATTATTTTTTTCTGATTTGCTTGTTGTTGCTTTTTAGCTTGACGTAGTTTTTCTATTAGTATTTGTTGTGTTGTTGTATAGGGTTTTTGTTCATTTGAAGTTGACGGTTTAATTGTATCCGGCTGAGTTTTTTCTTCTTGCTCAGGTGGCTTGGGAGGCTCTATTTTATATTCTTCAATTGGGATAACGTCAGCTATGGTAAAGCTGCGTAACTTTTTGGCTTTTTGTAATCGAGAGTTAGCATCTTTTAAAGTTTTTTTTAACAGCGTTTGGCTTAGTAAATTATCTGTTGTATTCGAGTTCGATAAACTTTTATCAATAACATTTGCATTATTTTCTACTTTCAAAGCAACACTATTCTGCTCGTTATATTCTAAGGCAAACGCAGAAAATTGAACCAGGATTACTTTGAACAAAATTGTTGAAGACAAAAAGCACGTTACAATTACTTTTAGATTTTTTTTAAATCTCATGAGTGAGATTATTAGAATTCTTCGAGTTGAAATTTTACAGGTTTCCACAATAGGATATGCTCTTTGGTAGATTCAAAAATCAAATTTAATTCAAATGATAAAAGTTGGCTAATAGTTATTTCAGTTATCAAAATAAATTACTCAAGATAAAAATTAAGTCATGACTTAATTTTCCAAGCTTGGATGTTTTTGTTGTTTTGGTGGAATGTATTCAACAATCGTTTCATTTACTTCGATATAGATAACCAAAGAAGAACGATTTTTTATCCTGGATGTAAAGAATAAAATAGGATTAAGCAGATTTACTGCAACAAGAGTGTAATTCTTGAGCAAAAATTAAACCTCAGCAAAATCACCACAGCTAAAAAAGTGAGCTAATTTTTAACCGTATAAACACGTAATGTGAAGATATTCAGTCAAAAAAGTGGATGAAAAATATGTTTCAGGCTACTCGCCGCCGTCTTGCAATTTGGTACACTGCTGTTACTGCTGTATTACTATTACTGTTTGCCAGTGGCGTTTATTTATACGTCCGCAGTACGCTGATTGAGCGGATTGATGACACCCTTAACCATGTAGTGGAAATAGTGGAGCGTTGTATCACAACTAGCCGTTGTGCTTCTACGCTCATATTTGAGCCAATTAATACTGATGCAGAGAAAGTTCGCATTAATGTAGAAGCTAGTTTTCGTGACAATACCGACGCTGTAGAAGATGACCACATCGACCTAGAATGGTTTAGTCCGACTGGTGAATTACTTTGGTCAACGCTATCCGAACCCCTAGATATTCCCATTCATGCCAACCGGACTGGTGAAACTGTGCGCGTAGTCAAGGGAGAGAAAGAAAAAGGTGAAGATAATAAACTCCCTACTCTTAACTCCCTACTCTCCACTCCCAACTCCCCATTGTTATTGCGGCAAATCACCCAACGGGTAGAAGTGGGACGGCAAGTATTAGGATATCTGCGTGTTAGTCATCCCTGGTTTGAAGTCACTAAACCCAGTCGCCAGTTAATTTTTGATTTGGCGCTAGGTATTGGGTTAATGGTGGTTTCCGTAGGTGCAAGTGGCTGGTTTCTTTCGGGTAAAGCGATGGAACCTGTAGGTGAATCTTACCAACGCCTCAAACAATTTACTGCTGATGCTTCACATGAACTTAGAAGTCCCATTACTTTGATTCAAACTAATGTGCAAGTTGCCCTTGCTGACTTAGATTTAGCAGAGGTAGAAGGGACAACTTCTTTGCAGTATCGGCAACAGTTAAAGGTTGTGGAACGGTTAACGCAGCGTTTGGGTAAGTTAGTCAATGACTTACTCTTCTTAGCACGTCAAGATAGTGGTATTAGCAAAGATACTTTTTCACCTTGTCCGCTGGACGCTTTGCTGATGGAGGTTGTTGAAGAACAACAATTGTTAGTCCCTGAAAAAGAAATTGACCTTTCTCTAGAATTAGTTGATCCTCCCGCCTCGGAAATTAGCCCGGAATTACTGGAAAATTGGTTTACCCTTGTGGGCAATTGGGATCAACTGGTGCGGCTGTTCACAAATTTAATTGCTAATGCCTTGCATTACACTCCAGCCGGTGGACGGGTAAAAGTGGAATTGGCGCGGATGGAGGGAATAAATCGCGTTTCTGGATTACGTTATACTACTGCTCAGTTGCAAGTTAAAGTCAAGGATACCGGAGTTGGAATTCCAGCAGAAGCACTACCACGTTTGTTTGACCGCTTTTATCGGGTAGATCCGGCACGGACTCATAGGACTGGGAATACAGCTACAGCCAGCGCTACTGGTTCAGGATTGGGATTAGCGATCGCTCAAGCTATTGTCGAACATCATCAGGGTCATATTCAAGTTGAAAGTACCCAAGGCATTGGCACTACGTTTACTATCACTTTACCAATAACTCTTGAGTCTTAATTTGATCAGAAATTTCTGTTTCCTGTGATAGATGTAGAAAAGTAAAGAAATTTACTACTGTACATAACAACAGTTGCAATATTTAGCCATTTATTTAATTGCTACAGTTTGATATTTCTACTCCTCGTTCTTTATTGGGGTAGTTATACATACTGCTATTTTATTTTGGCAAATATGCATCTATAAATAATACTTTGGGGGTTTATTTAAATGGCAACTTCTTCCAGCGATATAAAAGAAAAAGATATACCATTTTTGGAAAAAGTCAAGGCTCAAAGTGGTTTGCCAGACATTTACGATGCTAGAGACATCACCGAAGTAGTATTTCGGGTGATGCGCGATCTGATGACTACAGAAGCAGCTGATCGAGTTGAAGATGAACTACAAAAACCGGCCGAAATAACCGATGACAAATCGCTGCAAATGGATATTGCAGACCTGTGGCACGATACAAATCCCATTGTCGGATTTTTAAGTCGGGTGCGTCCACCTTGGCAAGGCCCCGGCATCTTTAAAATTAATAGCGATCGCTTCTTATTCCGGGTAGCAAATGAAGGTGGAATGCCACCAAATGTAGAACGCGAACAGGTAGTTAAAGCTGTGTTTTCTGCTACTAAAGACGAATTATCACCAGAACGAATTCAGGAAATCGCTAGCTGGCTACCTGATAAAGTCCGTCAGCTTTGGGAAGAAGCTTAAATAATTCGTAATTCGTAATGACGCTCCTGCGTCGCTAACGCTACGCTAACGTAATTCGTAATTAAGTTTTGTGGCGGGGATTTAGACCCACGGTAGTCGGTTAAATCTCTTAAACTATTCTACCCAATATTCTTGGGTAATGAGTTATGAATTATTTTAAATTTATAACTCATTAATTTTTTGGTTATAGCGGTTCTCGTTTGTATGCAATACATTTTGACCTTCTCTCCAACGCTATAAGGAAAGGATCTGGGGGGTAGGTCTGTATTCTATGCAATTGAGAACCGCTATATTTTTGAGATTTATCACTAATGATTTAGCTTTTCAATACTTGGGAATGAAATAATTATGTCTAATTTTAGATTATTTTCTAATCTCTGGTTAGATACAAAAAATAAAGTTAGTTGGTAGTATTATATGTGTGCATCGAAAGTTTAAACCATATTGAATGTAATGTATTAAATTTTTAAATAAAGAAAATTTAACTTTTTCTAGGAGTCAATAATGAATATGCAATTTCAAAAGTTTCGCAAGTCGGCTGAGTTATTTGGCGCTATTTGTGGAGGATTACTGATTAGTCTGCCAGCAATTCCTCAAGCAATAGCACAAGAATCTACTCCCAAAGTTAACCCTTGTCCTAGAATTTTCTACGAAGAACCACACAACACTCGCGTTGTCGTGCCACAAGGTTGTCCTCCCAACGCTCTAACACAAAGACTTGCTGCTCAAGGGCTTCTTCCCGTCCCTGCTACCCCATCACAAGATCAAACAAGATTGGGTGTCGGTGGTGAAACTCCAGAATCAGGTGTTATGTTACCAGGTCAAGCCCCCGGAGTTCAAACTCAACAACCCTCAACAGGCGCGGTTCCCAATGATCAACCAGCAGCACAACAACCACGGCAAGCCCCTAGCGCGACGATCGCACTAGCAAATGGTACAGTTAATATCAGGTTGGTAAATGATACTGCTGCTAATGTAACTTTCCAAGTGATTGGCGATACAGCACCGCGATCGCTACAAGGTAAGTCAGATGTAATATTGCAAGGTCTAAGCGCACCAGTTACAGTGACATTTGAACGGGAAGATGGGGGACAGTTGATAGTTACTCCCCAAGCTTCCTCAGAGCCAGGAAGCCTAGAAGTGACATTTAACGAAGCGACAAATGCAGCACAGGGAAGAAGTGCTATGAGAATTGAAGCCAACGGTTCAGTGTACTTGAATTAATCAAGGAGTGAGGAGTTAGAAGTTACTAACTCCTACTTGCGTTGAAGCATTTTAGTTAGCTGATCTAGCAATTGCACTTCTTGTTTGCTATCTTCCAATGTCCGCGCCAGTATAATCGCCCTTTCGTAAAAATTGCGGGCAGTTACGAAATTACCTTGTTGCTTGTATAACTGAGCGTAAGATTCAAAAGATTTTAATTCTTCTCGCAAATTTCGCAATTCTTTAGCAAGTGCTAAACGTTGCTCTAGTAAGTCAAAGGCGCGTTCATAGCGTCCGACAGCAGTGTGAGCCGTAACTAAACCATCAATTGCTCGTAATTCATTGGTGCGATCGCGGTTAGTTTTAGCTATCCGCATTGCTGCCCCATAAGTGGCAATGGTATCCTGATAATTTCCAGATGCTAGGTAAGCATCTCCTAAATTATTCAAGGTATTTGCTTCACCGATCGCATCGCCAGTCTGACGGCGGAAAATTAAAGCATTTTCGTACAGTTTAATCGCTTTGTTGTAATCTCCCAACCTAGCAGTTACCAAACCCAAATTGCTCAAAGATAGTCCTTCACCTTCAATATTTTTGACATTGTGAGCAATTGCGAGTGCGTCTTCCACAGTTTTACCAGCAGCAGCAAATTCTCCTTGTTGCAGCAGAAATGTGCTGATATTATTTAGCACAAAAATTTGACTTTGAAAGTCTTTAGTATCACGAGCGATCGCTAATCCTCGTCTTAAAGCATCTTCTGCTTCTTTTAAACTACCTAGCTGGACATAAGCCTTAGCAAGCAAATTGTAAGTCAGACCTTGTGCTTTCAGGTCGCCAATTGAATGATATAGTTCTAGTGCCCGCAAGGAAGACGCAATTGTTTTATCCGCATATCCCGAAGCATATTGTTGCTCACCGATACGCAGCAAACTATCTGCTTCATCTCTTGATTGTCGTCCAACGGAACTATTTAAAGGGCGGTGGAGTTGTTGCGTAATATCAACCGCACCCGCCGCCATCGGACTCAATAAAAAAGTAAACAGTAAAAAGCTGTGTAAAAGTACCTGGGGACGAGAAATCGCACCTACACAAATTAAGCCTACCTTTTGCCTCGGAAATACAAGCCGTTGTTTCATAAAAATTACCCGTAAAGTTGCGGGTTTAAGTAGAAGGTCTAAGAAGAAGTTTTAAGTTTTAAATTGAAGACAAACAATATACGTATTTACACTTGAGTTATGATTCGTCTAAATCTTCCCCAAAGTATATGGCGCGGATATCTGCGGGTAATTTGTCCTCTAGCATACGATAGCCTTCCTGGAGAAAATTGGCTACTTCATTAGGAGCGATCGCTTCTCCTTCTGCTTGTAAATAAGCAGCAATTCTAGTTTCGCTCCAGTGGAAAGTTTGAGACATTAACACAATTAATCGCAAAACTGGTGGTAGTTGGTCTAACGCCTGTTGTACATAGCACCATAGTGGTGGCGAAGTCGCTTGGAGAGAATAATGAATTGCTTCTGTAGGTGGGAGTTTAATCTCGTTAATACAGAAAGCTGTCATATTAATTAACCAATTTTGCATAGTTAAAGCTTCCCCGCCCGATTCAGAGTCGCTTAAATTTAGTCCACCGAGTTCATAGTAGATATGCCGCCAGGTGAGGGCAAACAAATAATCTGCCTGCACAGGCGATCGCGCCGAATGCCGAATTAAGGTATAAACTATAGGGCTATAGCGGCAAAAAATCACCGTAAAATACTTTCCGGCATCTGGATAGCGCTGAAACAGAGTCAGTAATTCATGGTCACTGTGATGGAACAGCGATTTCACCAGTGGGTGATTAGCTTCCGTAAAATGAGGAATTTGCATAAGCCTTGCGATTGATAGTTGTTAAAATAGTTTTGGGAATTGCACTCCCCTGGTTAATCGCATAATATCTTGGTGTTGCTCAGTTTGTAGATGAGACTCAGACTACTTGAGTATTGATAAACTAGAAACAAGGACTTAATTTTAGTCTTAATCGATAATCATAAAATCAACTCCCTTATAGAATCCTTATTTGTTCATGGTTATAGCAGTTAGTGTGGTATCGTTCCTAGTCAGTCCCCTTACATTAGGCTCCTTTCTGCCTTCCCTGCCTTTAGATAGCCTATTCTCCACCCAAGGCATTATGGTGATGCTGCTAGCAGCTTACGCTGGTGCCATGTGGATGTTTCTCACCAGTGCCCCAAAAGTACACACTGTAATGGTGTCAGATTTGGAGATTGCTCGACAATTGTATGAAGGGCTGCTAGATTTGCCAGCAGCAGAAGTGCCATTGCACTACTACTACAACTACGAACAAACTATCGGTGCAACTGGCATTGATCCACTATATATGTCTACTGGACCGAGCTTGTCTAGCAAAATGATGAATAACGCCAATGATGGGCTGTGGTATCAATTGAAGAAAAACACCCAGTTACACGTCATTACTGGCGCAAGTTTAGGTAGCAAAAATCAGCAACGCCACGTTTGTTTTGACCATGACTGCCTAGAAATGATTTTAATGCGAGTTGAAATGCGCGGTTTGAAATTGAAGATTCGCAACCATAAGCCCCTGAATTTTTTGGTCAAAGACTATGAAGGGCGAGTGATTGAGGTGGCTGAAGTAGCAAATTAGTTCTGAGGTTTTAGATTATTTGAAGTTGGGTTTGGCGTAGCTTACCGCCGTAGGTATCGCTAAACCCAATATTTATTTTTAGATTTAGGATTTCAGATTTATGGCTTTGGCGTTCTTGGTCAATTTGCGGTTGCAGTTCTTCATACTGCTGCAATAATTCTTGGACTTTTGGGGGGATTTCTTCGCCTTGAGAGAGGTTGTAGCTTGCCATTAAGTCTACAAGAAGTTTAGAACGCGATTCGGAGTATTCAAAGGCTTTTTCTGTCAAAGTTTTTGATAGCCAAGACCGAGATTATATTTAGTACTTGCCCAATCTAGGGGAAAGGCTTTGCGGGTAAATACTTCCAAAGAAGCTTTCAAGGATTGAATCTGTTTGTCATGAAGCCCTAATTTGCCGTAAAGAAGTCCAAGGTTATTTTGCAGAGTAGCCCAGTTTTGAGGAAAATCTCTTTTCGTGTAGATTTTGGAAGCGGCTGTGAAATGATGAAGTGCTGCTTCTAAATTATTTTGGCGATTTCCTTTGATGCGATCGCTGTAAATGGCAGCCAAGTTTATTTGAACCATAGTCCACTCTTGAGACATAGTAAGACGTGTAGCAATTTGCAGCGCTTTTTGCAATCAATTGCTAACTCCAAATTTTGTGCTTTGTCACCTTTTTGGCGTTGCCAATATACTCCCACACAATGGGGACATACACTATTAGATAAATTCCGCTATCTTCAATCTTTTATGTGTCAGAAAATCAGTTATGTTCATTGGTTTGAGGAGATGATGTTATGTTGACTAATTTAGGCTTTTTAGAGTTAGTGTAACTATCTATGTAAAGTTTTGTATTAGCATTCAACATTTCTGATTTTTATCATATTGTCTTTTGCGATCGCTCCAATGATTTACAACCAATCAGAGTTTAATTTACGCTGTGAATGGGGCGCACAAGGAGTTGCTCAACTTGCTCCCATAAGTGATGTAGTTTTGATAGTTGACGTTCTTTCTTTTTCCACCTGCGTGGAAATTGCCACCAACAACGGCGCAATCATTTTTCCCTATGCATATAAAGATGAATCAGCCATAGATTATGCCAAGTCAGTGCAAGCAGAGTTGGCAAGTCAGAGACAACGTTGGACTACAACTGGATATTCTCTGTCGCCAAAATCGGTAACTGAAATTCCTGCTGGAACTAGACTAGTTTTACCCTCACCTAATGGTTCTTTTCTGACTTTACATACTGGGAATACACCAACTTTGGCTGGTTGCTTGCGAAATTGCCAAGCTGTAGCGGAGTTTGCTCAAAAGTATGGTGATAAAATCGCTGTGATTCCTGCCGGTGAGAGGTGGAAAGAAGATGGTAGTCTACGTCCTGCATTTGAAGATTTAATTGGTGCTGGAGCAATTCTCAGTTATTTAGATGGCAGTCTATCACCTGAAGCTGAAGTTGCTGTGACAACATTTCAGACTTTCCAGCACGATTTAATAGGGTACTTGAAAAAATGCAGTTCGGGTAAAGAGTTGATTGAAAAAGGTTTTGAGTCCGATGTTGAACTGTCCGCAGCTTACAACGTGAGTAATTGCGTGCCTTTCTTTACTGATAATGCTTATGTAAATTACACTCCACAGGCTTAATCAAACTCAAAAATCACGAATGACGAATTAGTTAAATGTCGCACTGATTTGTTTGGCAATACTTGGCATTATCTATAAACTCTTGCAACTTATTCAAGGAAATTATCTGCAATGCAGACCCACCTTGTACCTCAGCAGCAATGTAAGCAAATTTTTGTCCGCGATAATACTGGTCACGCCCAACTTTGCTGACATACCGAGACTTCTGGAAGTCATTGGCAATATTAGAATTATAAATATTCTGTAACAGTTTCACCGCATTAGCATTTTTTGTGGTGAATTTGAGGCGTTTATCACCACTAACAGTTATGCCTTCTTTAGTTACTGTTCCATTTTGAGAAGTTACATCAGCATAAAAATATAAATTTCCCTTTGTACCATCGTAGCCGTGGGCTTCGCTGTTATATCTCAAAGTTGGTAGTTGAGGTCTGGTTTTTGCCCACTTAACAACGGTGCTGATATTTTGCCCTGGAAGCGCATTTGCCGGAGTGACAGCTAAAATAATTGCGATCGCAGTTAAGGTAACATGGAATAAATAGTTAAATTTAGAACTTTTATACATAGTATTATCCCTGTAGTTCAAGACTGAGTATTTGCAGATGTAACCGCCATAAATTAAGAATTACTTCCAGTGTGGTGTCAGTTGTGAATATGAGTTTCCCAGTAGCAAAAACAACCTAACATCGAATAATAACTACTGTCCAGTAACTAAGTACAATATTTCATTAATTCGTAGCGTTCCTACCCTGCCGGAACGCGTTCGCGTAGCGTCTCGTAGAGAAGCGCATCTGCGTTTAAATAAAAAAGAAATCGGTCAACAGTTCCCAACCTACTACTTAGTTACAAAACTTAGACTTGATCTCAGGCAAATTGGGGTATGCACTTTTAAGACTAGAGGCATTTAAGATACAGGTTCTACACACTTCTTAATAAACCCGCCTTGAGAACGCAAAACGTTCTAATCTAAAAGCTAATTGGGTTAATTTACTGGCAGTTTTGTAGGCAACACTCTCAGCTCATAAAGCATAGACACACCGATGTGTCAAGCCTCAAAACAATCCAGACGTAACACATAAACGCTTATGATGGGAGTTTTACAAATCCGATGAGTGTTAAGGCGAGTGGTGGAAGCTCAGTTGCGCGTCCGCAACTATATCAAACCCTAGCAGTAGCTACAATTACCCAAGCGGAGCAGCAAGACCGTTTCTTGGGAAATGGTGAATTGAATGAACTAGCAAGCTATTTTGCATCTGGTGCAAAGCGTCTAGAAATTTCCCAGACGTTGACGGAAAATGCTGAGATTATCGTATCTCGCGCTGCCAACCGAATTTTTGTCGGTGGTTCGCCAATGGCTTTTTTAGAAAAGCCCAGAGAAGCAGAATTAGTAACTGCTGGTGGTGGTGCTAATGTTCAACAAGGGATGCAACTGGGAACTGTAACCTACGTTGAAAGTCGTGGTGGGTTCCTAGAAAATTTACGCTCAATTTTTAACTCATCCCCTAGCGGCCCAACACCCGCAGGTTTCAGACCAATTAATATTGCTCGTTATGGGCCAAGCAACATGGCCAAGAGCTTGCGGGATTTATCCTGGTTCTTGCGCTACGCTACTTATGCGATCGTTGCTGGCGACCCCAACATCATAGCGGTGAATACACGGGGTTTACGGGAAATAATTGAAAATGCCTGCTCTGGTGAAGCAACGCTAGTAGCTTTGCAGGAAATCAAAGCCGGATCACTTTCGTTTTTCCGCAACGATGCTGAGGCTACAGCAATTGTGTCTCAGTACATGGATGTTTTGTTAACAGAATTCAAAGCAGCCACACCTTCAAATAAAGTCCGTCAACGCCCCTCTAGCGACCAGCAAGGGTTGCAACTGCCGCAAATTTACTTTAATGCAGCAGAACGGCGTCCCAAGTTTGTGATGAAAACTGGGTTATCAAGTAGCGAAAAAAATGAGGTAATCAAGGCCGCATATCGGCAAATCTTTGAGCGCGACATTACCCGTGCTTATAGCTTGTCCATATCTGACCTAGAATCCAAGGTGAAGAATGGCGACATCTCCGTGAAAGAGTTTGTCCGTCGTTTAGCTAAATCTCCCCTTTACCAAAAACAGTTTTACCAGCCTTTTATTAACAGCCGAGTCATCGAACTAGCTTTCCGTCACATTCTAGGACGGGGGCCAAGTAGCCGTGAAGAAGTACAAAAATACTTCTCGATTATTTCTAACGGTGGTCTACCAGCCATAGTAGATGCCTTAGTAGATTCTGCTGAATACAGCGACTATTTTGGTGAAGAAACAGTACCCTACCTCCGGGGTCTGGGTCAAGAAGCACAAGAATGTCGCAACTGGGGGCCGCAGCAAGACCTGTTTAACTACAGTGCGCCTTTCCGCAAGATACCTCAGTTCATCACTACATTTGCAGCTTACGAGCAACCGCTACCAGATCAACATCCCTACGGTTCTGGTAACGACCCCTTGGAAATTCAGTTTGGGGCGATTTTCCCGAAAGAAACTCGTAACCCCAGTACCAGTCCGGCTCCTTTTAGCAAGGATACCAAACGCATCCTGATTCACCAAGGGGCAGGGATTAATAACCAAAATAGTAATCCCAGAGCGCGGGGTGAAGCTCCTGGTACTCTTGGGCCTAAGGTGTTCAAGTTAGATCAACTACCTGGTACTAGAGGTAAAAAGGCTGCCAAAAATTCTAGCGTCAGATTCTCCGAAAGCTCCACGCAAGCAGTGATTAAAGCTGCTTACCTGCAAGTTTTCGGTCGTGACCTCTACGAAGGTCAGCGCCCGAAGGTATTGGAAATCAAGCTGGAAAACGGCGACATCTCTGTGCGGGAGTTTATCCGTGGTTTGGCTAAGTCGGATGTATTCCGCAATCTGTACTGGTCATCGCTCTATGTTTGTAAAGCGATCGAGTATATTCACCGCCGCTTGTTGGGTCGTCCGACCTACGGTCGTCAAGAAATCAACAAGTACTTTGACATCGCTGCTAAACAGGGCTTTTACGCGGTGGTTGACGCCATCATTAACAGCGTAGAATACAGCGAAGCATTTGGTGAAGATACAATTCCTTACGAACGGTATCTGACTCCTGGTGGTGTATCAGGGCGACAATTACGCGTTGGTAGCATTCGTGAGGATATTGCCGCCAAAGTCCAGAAAGAAGTAACACCAAGCTTTGTGACATTAGGTACAGTCACAGAACAACGGTCAGAACCAGATATTCAGTTCCGCATTAACCAAGGTGTCAGCAAGCAACGGGAACAGACCAAAATCTTCAAGCTGGTGGCCAATACCAGTGACAAAGTTGCAGTCAAAACTTTGATTAGTGCTGCCTATCGTCAGATTTTTGAGCGGGATATTGCACCCTACATCGCCAAAAACGAATTTACCAAATGGGAAAGCAAGCTGGGGAATGGCGAAATTAGTGTGAAGGAATTTATTGAAGGTTTGGGTTACTCTAACCTCTACCTGAAAGAGTTCTACACACCCTACCCCAACACCAAAGTGATTGAGTTAGGAACCAAACACTTCTTGGGACGTGCGCCACTAGACCAAGCAGAAATCCGCAAGTATAACCAGATTTTGGCTACTCAAGGTATTCGTGCCTTTATTGGTGCTTTGGTAGATAGTGTGGAATATAACCAGGTATTTGGTGAAGATACGGTGCCTTACCGTCGCTTCCCGACCCTCCCGGCGGCAAACTTCCCGAATACGGAGAAGCTTTACAACCAACTTACCAAGCAAAACGATGACGTGGTTGTACCTAGCTTTAAGCCAGTGCAAGCCCGCGTCGGAGTTAGTAACGATACACCGCTATTGACACAGGCGATCGCAGAGATAGCAGCCAAAACAAATGGTAAGCCATCGTTTGCTGAATTAGGTCGTTCTTACAATGATGGTAGTGGGCAATCCGTGGAACAGGGAGTGCGTAAACATGCACGCATTTACCGTCTAACGGAAAGCACTAACCAAGTTGAAAAACAACAGGCAATCAACGCCATTTACTGTCAGGTGTTGGATGTATTTAGCGGTGAAGTGCCTGATAATTTCCGCCGTACTGACCTAGATAGCAAACTCCAGAATGGGGAAATTTCCGTCCGCGAGTTTGTACGTGAACTAGCCAGTTCCCAAATCTATCGCCAGCGCTTCTTATCGCCTTACCCTAATGCCAAGGTGATTGAGTTCCTCTTCCGTCATCTGTTGGGGCGTACACCCGCAACTCAGGAAGAAATTAGCCAGTACAACAACCTGCTAGCCGATAGCGGTTTGTCATCTGTTGTAGAAGCAATAGTCGAAAGTCCAGAATATAGCCGCTACTTCGGTGAAGATGTTGTGCCTTACAACCGCTTCCCAATAGGGAATAGGGAATAGGGAATAGGGAATAGGGAATAGGGAATAGGGAATAGGGAATAGGGAATGGGGAATGGGGTACAGATTATTTCCTGTCCCCTGTAACCTGTCCCCTGTAACCTTCGTAACCTGTCCCCTGTAACCTTCGTAACCTTCCGTAATAATGCTCTCAGATTGCGCCTAAAACAGTAAATTCTGAAAAGCAATATTACAAAGTATTAAGAGCAGTCATAAATGCTCAACAGAATGCCGGAAAATGTTTTGCGGAAGGTAACTGAGTTTAAAAGCTTGTGTACTTATGTTGACCCAAGCAAACTCGTGATTTATTAGCCGTAGCAGTTGTAAAACTATTGTGTCTAAAAGAACGAGAAATAAACTCAGTAAACCAACTCAAAGTCGCACCAGTTTAATCAAATCCTGGTTTCATTCGTATTGGAGGAATCCATTAATGAGTATCGTCACGAAAGCTATCGTGAATGCTGATGCAGAAGCCCGCTACCTCAGCCCTGGTGAGTTAGATCGGATCAAGTCATTTGTTGCAAGTGGTGAGCGCCGCGTGCGGATTGCTCAAGTTTTGACAGAAAATCGCGAACGTCTTGTTAAGCAAGCTGGCGATCAACTGTTCCAAAAGCGTCCTGATGTTGTGTCTCCTGGTGGTAACGCTTACGGTCAAGAATTGACTGCGACTTGTCTGCGTGACCTAGATTATTACCTCCGCCTCATTACCTACGGTATTGTTGCTGGTGATGTCACCCCCATCGAAGAAATTGGTGTTATCGGTGCTCGTGAACTATACAAGTCCTTGGGAACTCCTATCGATGGTGTTGCTGAAGGTATCCGTGGGCTGAAGAATGGAGCTTCGACATTGCTCTCTGGTGATGACGCTAGTGAAGCTAGTGGCTACTTCGACTACCTAGTTGGCGCCCTTCTAGGATAGGGTAAAGCTGTTTACCTACTTAAACAGAAGTATTGCAATACGGTTGGAAATAAGGAATTAACAACATGGCTCAAGACGCAATTACCGCTGTCATTAACTCCGCAGACGTTCAAGGTAAATATCTAGACTCTTCTGCTTTAGAGAAGCTAAAAGGCTACTTCGCCACTGGCGAACTGCGGGTACGTGCTGCTAGCACCATCAGCGCTAACGCTGCTGCGATCGTCAAAGAAGCTGTAGCAAAATCTTTGCTATACTCTGACATCACCCGTCCCGGCGGCAATATGTACACCACCCGCCGCTATGCTGCTTGCATCCGTGATTTGGACTATTACCTCCGCTATGCTACCTACGCTATGTTGGCTGGAGATCCTTCCATCCTAGATGAGCGTGTGCTCAATGGCTTGAAGGAAACCTACAACTCTTTAGGAGTTCCCGTAGGTGCTACCGTACAAGCTATCCAAGCAATCAAGGAAGTAACCGCTAGCTTGGTTGGTTCTGATGCTGGTAAGGAAATGGGCGTTTACTTAGACTATATCTCCTCTGGCTTAAGCTAAGAACTAGTTTGCGCTTAAGAATTTAGGTGCGGCTTTATTAAGGTCTGGAAATCAAGCGTGAGTGCTAGAACGTTATATTGCTTATCTTGGTAAATTATCATTGATGAGTGTTGGTGGTCTAGTATTGATGTTTGATTTCCAGCCTTTGAATGATTAAAAGATTTGCACTCAAGATTTTGAGATAAAAAAGTTTTCACAAGGTATACAGGAGATTTTCAAAATATGTCCCGTTTGTTTAAAATTACTGCTCTAGTTCCCAGCCAAACCCGAATTCGTACCCAACGCGAACTGCAAAATACATACTTCACTAAACTAGTTCCTTATGAGAACTGGTTCCGTGAACAACAACGTATTCAAAAAGCAGGTGGCAAAATCATCAAGGTGGAATTGGCAACTGGTAAGCAAGGTGCTAATACTGGCTTGTCATAATTACTGTAGATAAAAAATTATTTTAGGGAATTGGTAAGAGGTCGATAAAGACCTCTTTTTCATGGCTCGGATTTTTGTAAATCAAAAGTCAAACATATTTAAAAGGCGATAACCTCGAGTATAAAGTGGAACTGGAGCGTTAGCATTCTGTTTATTCTTAGCCTCTTCAACAGTTTCATCAAACACAATTAGCGTTTCCTTACCAACCTTCAACCAGTCTTCATAAGGTACACTCATATCTTCTTCAATCCCACCAATACTAGGTGTTACCATTACCCGGTAAGCTTCATTGAATTTCCTGCGGAATCGGAAATCTACTGAAATTCTCAGACCTTCAGTTTTCCTTCTTACTGTTTGGTGCAATCCACGGGCATCATTAAAGTACATTGTGCCGTGTTTTAGTTGTGCTTCTGTGTAGGAGACAACCATCGGAATATCCCGACCTTCATCGAAGTCTGACATAACCTGCATAGACGGTAGTTCCATTTCGCGGGGCATTTCACCTGCTTCGATGGTGATATTATCGATGTCGCCAAATAGTGGGAGAACCACTACAGTTGCATCAGCTGCAACACCTGCCCAGACATCGCTATGGCACTTCGAGCTAGCGAAGGGCAAACCCAACTTCTTGGCCTCAGTCTTGCCGTAGACCATGCGGAGATTGACTGGTAAATCTACTGCATCAATCAGGTCATTCGCTCCTAGTTGGTAGAAAGCGTCTGCGACGCTTTTTTGAAAGAGGTTAAATGCCAGAGTATGTTCTCGCTTGGGCATCAAAAGACCAGTGCCGGTGTAGTTCGGCAAAGTACTTCTTGCTTCTAATAGTCGTTCAAGCATTTCAGCTTCCGAAAGAATGATGGGACTATTCAGACACGCTGAAATATAACCAGCAGCAGCAATTCGGATTTGTTGGAATAACTCAGGCTTTAATGTGTGTTCAAACAGTAGTCGGTACTGTCGTCTTGTAGCAATTTTATCAGCAAGCTCATCAAAGAGGCGATCGCCAAGCTCAGAAAATGCGATCGCACGCTCATATTGTAAGCGATCGCGCACTGGTAATTCTGCTAACAGTTCTTCTAACATCATTTTTTCCAAGGTTATTCTAAATTGATTAAATAACTCATGTATCCAAAGGCATTTCGTTTTGAAAACGAATCTGACTATTACAAATTAACAATCTTCTTCTCTTTATACTTCGTAAAATATACTGTTTTATTTTTATTAATTATCTAAATTAAAATCATTAATTTTAAATTTATTAGTAAAGCCAAGATGAAGTTAGAGCTTCAAAAAACAAGTTTTTATATATGAAGCTGCTATTAGCTAAGTAATAATTCAAGTTCATGAAGTTAAATCTAAGTTAACTGCTTATATTTAAAGAAAATAATAAGTTAATAATCTTCAGGATGATTTTTCCTTGAAAAATAATAGGTTTTAAACAAAAAGATCATAAAAAACTAAAAGCAGTAAAATCAACATTCTCAGAAAAACATATTATTTGTTAAAACATATACATCAATTATTTCAGTTGTGCCAAACTAAATTGAACAAGACAAGTCTAACTTGAGTATAAATAAATAATTAAAAATGTCAAATCTGAATCACAAAAGCTCAACTAAAAACTTATATAATCGCACAGCATCAGAGTGGATTAGAGGAGAACCTACTTCTTTATCAGACTTTACAGCCCGCCCTTTTGTACTAGAGCTTTGTGACCCTGTTGTTGGGTTACGAGTACTTGATATAGGTTGTGGAGAAGGTTATTGCAGTCGAGAACTACGCCGACGCAATGCTGCACAGGTGCATGGAATAGACCTTTCCCAAGGCATGATTGCAGCAGCAAACTTGCAAGAAGTAGAAGATACATTGGGTATTAGCTATGAAGTAGGATGTGCTACTAATCTCAAGCAGTTTGATGATGGCGAAATTGACTTAGTTGTTGCAGTCTTTCTATTTAACTATTTGACAATTGCTCAGACCCAAGAATGCATGACAGAAGTTGCACGCGTTCTTCGTCCGGGTGGTCGATTTGTATTCAGCGTGCCTCATCCATCTTTTCCATATATGCGGGAGGCAGCATATCCATTTTATTTTCAAGTTGAGGGTGCAGGCTACTTTAGCAAGCGAGATCAGCAGTTTCCTGGTCGTATTTGGAAACGAGATGGTTCTTGGCTAAATGTGCAATTGATTCACAAAACTCTTGAGGATTACTTTAATGCTCTTAAAATTGCTGGCTTCAAGACGATGCCAATTTTACAAGAATTGCGTGTGACTCCAGAACATATCGCAATAGATGAATCATTTTTTAGCCCCTTACTTGATCAACCCCTTCATCTAGCCTTACAAATATCACGATGACACAGACATCTTCTTTAGTGAGAAATTCCTTCCGTGAAATAGCGGCTAATCATCCTCTATGGAATCATGAGTTCTTAACTCGCTGTCGGACTGGAAATTTATTTTTACCAGACATACAGGTACTAGCGGTTCAGATGTACAAATTTTCCAAAGAATTTAATCGTATCTTGGCTAGCATTTTGTCTTGCTGCGAAGATGAAAGTAGTCAGTTAGTCATTTTGGAAAACCTATTTGACGAAATGGGACAGGGAGATATAACTCAGTCCCACCCAGAATTATTTCGTCAATTTACCCGCGCCCTTGGTATCCACGATGAAAGTCTGACAGCACTACCCACTGCACCTGAAACCCGCGCCCTTATTGAAACCTACTTGCAGATGCCACATAAGTACGGCTATTTAGCTGCATTGGGTGCTGTCTGTTATGCTTCCGAAGGAATTGTTAGCTCACTGTACACGCAACTATACAAAGGAATAGTTGGCGCTGCTCCTTTACCCAAAGAATCCTTGATCTTTTTTGAAGTCCATATTGATGTAGATGATAGTCATGCAGCAAAGCTAGCAGCAGTGATTGAACCTCGAATCACCATGAATGAAGAGGATATCAAGGTAAAGCTGGCTATTGCCGAAGCGATGGATGCCCGTGTCCAATTTTTTAACGGAATTCAGCGTCAAATCTCTAAATATAGCTTGTATCCTGATTCATGGTTGCCTTTGGACGAATCGCTGTAATTAGTCTGTCAACCTTAAATTGATGGATGACCAAGTTTGTAGTGAGGACTTTAGTTATTATTTTTTAAGCACTAAAGTGCTTACTACAAATCCTCAAAACTCACTGGAAAAGGGAATAAGTGAAAATACGGTTGTAATCATGAGTATTTGTAGTATTAAAATGCAAACAGTTTTCCCTATTTTTTCGGTTTTAAAGCTCTCATAAAAATATTTCAAGTTTTGACTACAGAAAGTTTTGTCATTTAAATAACCCTTTTAAGAAATTAGTTGTCAAGTCTTGGGCAAATTCACAAAACAAAATTAGGTGCAGCAAGAGGAGGCTTCCATGTACGGATTAGTGAACAAGGCGATTCAAGACATGGTGTGCAGTCGCTTTGGCGAAGAGACTTGGAAAGAAATTAAGCACAAAGCAGAAGTGGATGTAGATGTTTTCCTCAGTATGGAAGGCTATCCCGATGACATGACCCACAAACTGGTAAAAGCTGCTAGTGTCGTTCTGAGTTTATCTCCCAAACAAATTATGCAAGCTTTTGGAGAGTTCTGGGTTCAGTACACAGCCCAAGAAGGCTATGGCGAAATGATGGATATGAGTGGAGATACACTACCTGAGTTTTTAGAAAACCTTGACAATCTTCATGCTCGTGTAGGAGTTAGTTTTCCCCAACTCCAGCCCCCATCATTTGAATGTACTGATATGGAAGAAAATTCTCTAAGCTTACATTATCGCTCTGATAGAGAAGGGCTAACGCCAATGATTATTGGACTAGTCAAGGGATTAGGAAGTAGGTTTGATACAGAAGTTCATATTACCCAAACCCAGAGTCGGGATGAAGGTGCTGAACATGATGAATTTTTAGTGATTTATAAACCAAATTGAGTGCAGTAGCATGGCTCCTCCTCACCTTACGCTTTCACCAGAGTTACTGGCGAAAGCTTTTCCTTTCCATTTTGCCTTTAGCCGCAATCGGGAAATTGTACAGGCTGGTGATGTCTTCGGGCGCATTTGTCCGGAACCATTGGTTGGTAAATTGATTGAGCAGCATTTCCAGATTAATCGTCCAAAAATTTTGGTTGATTTTGATGCTATTAGTAAGCAGTCTCGTGCCCTGTTCATATTAGAGTTTCTCCATAATGGAATGCAGCTCAAGGGTCAGATGATGTATCAACCAGAGGAGGAGGTGATATTTTTTTTAGGTTCTCCTTGGATTACAGATACAACTAGCCTGGCCCCTCTGGGTATCAAACTCAAAGACTTTGCGATTCACGACCCAATAGTTGATTTCCTGTTTCTACTGCAAGCTCAGAATACTGCTTTGGTTGATGCCAAAAAGTTAACGGTTGAACTGAAACAGCAAAGAGCACAACTACGAAGTGCGCTACAAATCAAGGAGAATTTAGCAGAAATTGCTGAGGCTCAGTCTAAAAAATTGGAAAAATCTCTTCGGGAGCTACAGCAAACTCAAGCCCAATTAGTCCAAGCTGAGAAAATGTCCAGTCTGGGACAGTTAGTTGCAGGAGTCGCTCACGAAATTAACAACCCCGTTAACTTTATTTACGGAAATTTAAAGTATGCAAAAGATTATACACAGTGCTTGCTGAAGCTTGTGAATCTTTACCAGCAATTTTGTGCTAATCCTGCTTCAGAAATTCAAGAATACATTAAGGAAATTGAGTTAGATTTTTTACTAGATGATTTGCCCAAAATCCTAAATTCTATGGAAGTAGGAGCCGAACGGATCTCTGAAATTGTTTTGTCCCTGCGGAATTTCTCTCGCCTTGATGAAGCAGAGAAGAAAAGAGTTGATATTCACCAAGGACTGGATAGTACCTTGCTGATTTTACAGAGTCGCTTCAAGAATAGTGTTGATCATCCTGGGATTAAAGTAGTTAAAAATTATGGAAATTTGCCTTTAGTAGATTGTTACGCTGGGCAACTCAATCAAGTATTCATGAATATTATCAGTAACGCAATCGATGCGCTCGATAGCTATAACAGTAAACGTGCGATCGCAGAGATTCATGCTAATCCCAATACAATTACAATCACTACAGAAGTCATCGAAACGAACTGTGTGATCCGAATTGCTGATAATGGTTCAGGAATGACAGAAGCAGTCAAAGAACAACTGTTTAATCCCTTTTTCACAACTAAGCCTGTAGGTAAGGGTACAGGATTAGGTTTATCAATTAGCTATCAGATTGTAGTTGAAAAACATGGGGGAACATTAAGATGTTTATCAGAACCTGGACAAGGAACTGAGTTCTGGATTGAAATTCCCTTGTCTGTGGATAAACATGCAATTAATTGCATTAAATCGTTGAGCTTTATGAATTGTCAGAATTCAGAAATGCTTGCAGTGGGGGATTGGGACTCAACACTTTCTTATTCTGACTCTCCTAATTTCTGATTTCAGTAGGACTTAGATCAGATTCCTCTCTGAATTATTCTTTAATCCACTAATTTGCTGTATAAAAAGCTACTAAAATATGTATTGATGCTAACCGTGGGCATAGCCAAGCCAGTTGTCAGAAAAATTAACTAGCGGTGTATTGAAGTTGACATCTGTAAGATTTATGGTTGTAAGGTCTACTTATGAGTTATAAGTTATGATTTATGAGTTTTATTTCTAACTCCTAATTTCTAACTTTTTACCTGTACTGATCGTGAATCTACGCCGCCTGATTCCAATTTTTGATAGTTCAGTCTCCAACTGGGGATTAGAAGCGCGGTTGTTGCGCTGGTTAACGTTGGTTTGGCTGTTTGTTGGTTTGGTCATGCTATTTTCAGCATCCTATCCTGTTGCTGACGGTCGTCATGATGATGGGTTGTACTACTTTAAGCGTCAAGTGCTTTGGGTATTTGTTTCCTTAATTGGATTCAATATTATTGTAAATTTACCATTGCAGAAAATTTTGGGGCTAGCCCATTGGTTTTTGTTGCTGTTTTTAGCGTTAATTTTCGTCACACTGATCCCAGGATTGGGAAAAAAGGCTTTTGATGCAGCGCGTTGGATTGCGATCGGGCCAATTCCGATTCAACCTTCAGAATTAATTAAACCCTTTTTGGTGCTGCAAAGTGCGCGGCTTTTTGGTCAGTGGGAACGAATCAGTTGGCGGGTTCGCTTGGCTTGGTTGGGTATTTTTGGTCTGGTACTTTTAGGAATTCTTGCCCAGCCTAACTTGAGTACAACAGCACTTTGCGGTATGACTATCTGGCTAATTGCTTTAGCAGCTGGCTTACCTTACAAGTATCTGGGAGGAACGGCTGTTGGTGGAGTGATGTTGGCCCTACTCAGTATTAGTATTAAAGAGTATCAGCGTAAACGGGTAATGTCATTCCTCAATCCTTGGGCGGACGCTACAGGAGATGGCTACCAGTTGGTGCAAAGTTTACTAGCCGTGGGTTCTGGTAGAACTTGGGGTTCTGGATTTGGGCTTTCTCAACAAAAGCTGTTTTATTTACCAATTCAGGATACCGATTTTATTTTTGCGGTGTTCGCCGAAGAGTTTGGCTTTGTTGGCAGTATGGTGTTGTTGGCACTTTTAGCTACATTTGCCACTCTCGGATTAATTGTGGCACTGAAGGCTAAAAATACAGTACATCGATTGGTAGCGATCGGTGTGACGGTTTTGATGGTGGGACAATCTTTGCTCCACATTGGTGTTGCGACAGGTTCTCTACCAACTACTGGCTTACCCTTACCCATGTTTAGTTATGGTGGAAATTCCATGATTGCTAGCTTAATAGCTGCTGGGTTGCTGATTCGGGTAGCACGTGAGAGTAGTGAAGCTGAGGTAGTACCGTTGCGAAAACCCCTGTTTGAAAATGGACGCAGACGCAGAGCTTTTCATAAAAATAGAAATTGAGCATCAAGAGGCAGAACCGCAACATTTTACCTAAATCGGAGAGAAGGCTCCCACCATAATCTGTGACAACAAGTTTTTGAGACGCGATAAATCGCCGTCTCTACAAGTCTTTTGGTCTTATCTGAACTGTATTGGAGTGCCGCACCTCTCTGTATTTTCAAAATAGCTTTCGATAAGCCTTACCTCAGAGGTAAGGGAGTCTTAAATGGACTACTGTTGGATGGAAGACCAGGCGCAAGTGGGTTAATGCTAGGTATAGGAGTAGGCTCTACTTTTTTGAGAACTGTAATTGCAAATCCTCTTTGCTGGGGTTGCTGCTTACCGGATATATCATTCACTAGCAGTCCGATTTGAGGCGGGAAGGCTTGATTGACTGGAAGCTTTATTGAGTCAAGTGGTTTCACGTCATTGCCGTATGGCAGAAGCTTAACCTGAATATTTTCTCCCTCTACTCTCCAACTCAGAGTAGCAGATTCGCCTTCGTTGAGAACAACATTTGGTTGCTCACTACCGTTGATTCTGAAAGAGACAATCTTAAATGGTTTAGGTAATATTCCAATTTTTGATTCAGTCTTTTTAGAACTAATTTTATCACTCCCATTGTTGGGAAAAGCTTTAATTTCAAAGGCAAAGTTTCCGGCTTTATTTGCTGATAGAGGAATATTTGTACATCGCAGTTGTTGATTTTGTTGTGTACAGAGCTTTTGAAGTTTAGGGTCTGCAAGATTACCTTGATTAAATTTATAGGTAATTGGTTCACTATATGATGTGCCATCATCTGCACTGCCAGCAATTTGAACTTGTGCCAACAATAATGGCCGGGCAATTGTCCAGCTTAAAAGAATATTTTGACCTTTTGTATACTGTGGCTTATCTGCTTGGAAACTAATTACTTCAGCAATTTGTTTTTCAGCTATTTCTACTTGGGTTGTTTGACTGACTACTTGGTTATTGGGAGAAAATAATTGTATACCACTACGATAAAAGGCTTGTAACTCAAAAGTGTAGTTTCCTTTTGTTTTCACTCCAGTTTTAACATTGCTACAAATTAGCTCTTGTTTCTCTTGCACCTGACAAGGAGGTATTTGATTAGCGCTTCCCTTGCCCAGTGTTTCAGGGATGCCATTGCTAAAGTCATAGGTAATAGGCTGAATAGGTTGCGAACCTTTGGCCGTCAGAACCAACTTTTGCAACTGTTGATAATTGTGAATGTCCCACTTTAAAGCCACTTCATCCTCTTCCTCAGTAATTCGAGGATTATTAGCACTAAAGTTTTCTAATCTTAAAGGATCGGGATTTAAAATTCGCCAAATGATAAATCCTATTCCTCCTAATAACCCCAAGACTGCTAAAATTAACAGAACAAATTGCCACCAAGGACGGGGTTTCCATACCAAAGTTCCTTGAGGCAATGTGTTAGGTAAGGGTAAATTTTGTGGGTCTTTAATGTCGAGTTGAAAGTTGACCACTAGCCCTGCACCAAACCACGGTCGTCGCCACCAAGATTTGGGTTTAACCGTCAAATTGGCCACTGCGCTTCTATTGGGTAATAATCTTACTTCAGTAGGGTCAAATTTATAAGTATATAGTTCTTCTTCATCCCGACTTTTTAAGCTTAATATCAGTTCGCGGACAATATTACCCCGGTTAGCTAGTGATAATTCGTATTTGCCAAGACTACGGCTAACTTGTCCTAAGATGGTATGAAGTTCAATATCTAGGCGATAATTTGTCGGAATTTGGATGTATACCAAATCCAACAGCACTAAGTCTGGAGAGTTTTCTGAATACAAGCGGATTGTTGGAGAATAGCTTCCTGCAAGGGTATCCCCTGGTGGGTGAAATTTCAACAATATTTGACCTTGAGTAGCAGGGTTGAGTTCTAGTGCAGTGACATCAGATATTAATCCGGGGCCTTCAAATCCAGTTGTTGGATAATTGATTGTGAACCAGTCCTCGTCTAAATCTGGGCAACTCAAGCGGAACCTATCTACAAGATGAGAGCGATTGTCTACTATTACCTCCACTTGCAGAGGCTCACCAGGATTGAAAATTAGCGGCTTGTTGGGGTTGGTGTTCGGTCTAATGGAAAATGTCGGGTCATTCACCCGAATTGCAGTCTGTTCTGCTAGCAGAACTTTAATTTGATTTGGGAAGGTTATGGGAGTATCTTGGGGATAATGTAGAGGAGAATCTACGACTAATGTATAGTCATAGGTTCCGGGGAAAGCATTTGCGGTAATTTGAAACTCAAATTTTACTTCGTCGCTATTCTGTTGGGGAGCTAATGCTAAACTTTCTCTAGGAGAACTAGACCAACCGGTTAAATTTTGAAATACTTCGTCAAAAACAAAATATAAGTCAATAACTGCACTTTGATCTCCCTGATTGATCACAACAACATAGAGTTCAATTGTATCTCCTGGCATCCCAAATTGAATTCCAGGTGGGTTGATAATAACTTGCAGTGGATTGAATTTAGCTTGCATCTTATCGACTCCCTTATTTGATGCGATGTAGTTTGACTTGAAAATCTTCACTACCACTCACAATCATGGTTCCTTGATTAGTTTTCAAGTCGATACTATTGATTTTTTTAGAGCTTTCGTAGATTTTTGTACCTTCTGCGGCCTTTGTTTTGTCGAGTTTATGTTCGGGGGTTAAGTACCAAACCATGACTCGTCCATCATCGCCACCACTTACTAAGAGACTACCATCATCACTAAATGCCAGACTACGCACAGATGTTTTTGATGCTGGCCAACGGTCTAGTGGTGAGCAATTGAGTTCTTTTATTTGTTCGAGTTGATTTGGATTTTTGACAGTTTGGCACTGATTTAAATTCCAAATCGTAATAAATCCCGCAGAATCGGAGGTTGCGAGGATTTTTTCTGCCGAGTTAGGAACAAAAGCCAATGCCCAAATATAGTCTTCACGTCCAACTAATGGGTCTAGTTTTTCTAGATTTTGCACTGATAAACCTGGGAATTGTTTATCAGACTGAGTTGGATTCCATTGCCATAAAATGAAACGCTTGAAGTTTCCGGCAATTACTAGAGTTTTTGCATCTGGACTGAGATTTAATGCCCGGACTTGGAAACCTGATAGTTTCAAGGTACTTTGGACATCGATAACTTGCGGTTCTGGCAGAAAATCGCTGTTAGGCGCTGGTCTTGACCACAATCTAACTTTACCACTGCCATAACCGCTGAATAAGTTAAGTGAGTTTGAGGTGAAAGCTAGGTCAAAAACGCGATCGCCTTTTGCTTTAGAATCTTTAAGGTCTTGAAGTTGGCTAATCTTTGCACCTGATGGGATATCTCTGAGTTCAATTACACCATTATCTAAACCAACAGCAGCACGATCGTTTTGTAACGGCATGAAGCGTAAGACTTGTACTGCATCATCGGTAATCGCCATCAAACCCTTTGGCTGTTGCGGTTTATCACAGGCAACAGGCTGCCCAGGATATCTTACTGTATCGTCAGGATCTAAGCTATCAGTGCCAATTCTCCAAAGTCTTAAGGTGCAATCATCTGAGCCACTGACCACAGATAAACCAATGCCACTAAAACGGACTGAGTTTACAGAACGTGTATGCATTACATTTCTTGGTTGCAGTATTAATGCTAGGAGTGCGGCTAAAAGTGCGATCGCAGCCAGTTGTAGCCATAAAGGTATAATTGGCAGAGTCTCTACTTCTAATGTCTGCGTGGCGGGGTCTGTACTCCCTAAGCGTTGGTCGGATAATTCCGATTTAGCCTCCAGCAACAAAGTTTTACCGATTCCGACCCAAGGACGTTTTGTTTTAACATCAAGGATGATCTTACTTGTCTCTCCTAAATGAAGATTGGCAATTTCGGGAAGCTTTTTGAAACTACATTTTCGCCAGTCTCTACCTTGAACCTGGATATTAATTTGCTGATTTAGATTGCTAGCATTTTTAAATAGTAATTCAAAGGAAGCTGTATCAGATTTCCAGTCAGGCAACCATGCCGATTTACTAGGAATTTTGAGGTGTTTTTGTGTGGTAGTAAAGTCTATAAAACCCACAGGTAAAACTTCAATCTTACCTTCAGCATTAGTTGGATAACCATTATTGCTAACAGCTTCAATAGTAAAAGGGTAATTTTGACTAGGTGCTTGGACTACAGAAGGAGGTTGGCATTGAAATGTCGCTTCTGCTAAACCACCTGGATCTAAGGATAATCGGCGTTCTGCACTGCCAGCTAGCCACGATGGTTCAACGCCTGTAAAACGTAGGACTACATCAGTCGGTTGTTGCCCCAAATTCCGCACTCGTACTGGTATATCTACAGAGTTGCGGGGATAAACTTGGAACTCTCGCACAGGTAATTCTACACTTAAATGCGTTGGTCTGTTGTCTCGCTCAATTTTCAGACGTAGCACCAGTCTGGATTGTTGTGCTAATTGTGGTGAGAAAATATTCACCATCAGGTTGACAGTACCGACAAATCCCGGAATGGGTGTATTGAATACAAATACTTGGAAAATAGTACTACTGCCCGGTGGCTTGGCTGCTGCTACCTCTGGTTCGAGTCGATACCAGCGATATCCTGTGTTCCGGGTTTCTCCGGCGGCGGTAATTTCTATCTGAAAATTGACAAAGCGATCGCTATCATTATTGACAGTTACCTCAAAGGAGACTGGAGTATCACCTGGACGAAAGGTTAGATTCTGAGTAGAAAGGCTGGCATTAATAACACTTTTTTCCATACTAGTATTTATAATATTTTTTTATATTTTGGATGATTATCACTCAATAAGGTTCAGTTAATACCAATTCTTTATGAAGCTGCATAGAATTCGATCCCCCCTAGCCCCCCTTATAAACGGGGGGAATTTAAAGTCTCCCTTTTTAAGGGGTATTTAGGGGGATCAAGATATGAGCAACTTCACATTAAATTGGTATTAAAACCGTTACAAATGACTAAGGACTAATGATTAATGACAGATTATTAG
>NZ_KV757569.1 GCF_001712795.1 Nostoc sp. KVJ20 | reverse complement strand
GATGCATCGACCCGCACCTTTGTTGCATCGGTGAAAAGTCAGTTTAATTGACCTAGCCCTGAGCTTGGTTGAAGAATTTGACTTTGCGCTAAGTAATTTATAAGCTGAGGTTAACTATTTGTTATCTGCTTCGTCTTCAAACAGGATGGTGTTCAGAAGATTCAATTCGCTGGATGCCATAAAATAGCGATCGCTAAAAACTGTTGATTCCTAATGAAACTTTAGGGTAATCCAGCTTGTTGAAAGATTGCGTGAGGGGTAATTTCCAATTTTGGTAGCAAATCATCAGTAATTATTTGATGAGATCGATAAGTAATCAGTAAGGAAGATGGCGCAAATACAGTTACAGTTCTAGCTTTTGTATCAACCACCCAAACACGAGAAACATCAGCTTTCAGATAATCAGTAGCTTTTTCTGCAATTTCACCAAAAGTTTGACCAGGTGAAATGATTTCGATGACTAATTCAGGTGCGACAGGACAAGCTTCGTCTAATAGCCAATCAGCAGGAAGACGGTTATGAGAAATATAGGTCAGATCGGCCACAGGCATCCAATCTTGTTGATTTCGTGTTAGTTTAATTGCCCATTCAATCACAACCCGACCCTTTGCTTGTGCCCATGCAGACAATAGTATAAATAAAGCACCAGTAGTCGAGCTATGAAAAAATTTTGGTGACATTTCATTGTCTTTATATTTGGGTACAGCTTCACCGTTAACAAACTCGTATGTAATATCTTCTTCGGGAAGTGCGAGAAATTCTTCTAGGGTTAGGCGTTGATTAGAAGACTGAACCATAGATGTTATGTGGATAAAAGATGCTTACTTTTAGTTTAGGCGATCGCTAAAATTCTCCATAAAGAGACTCCCTATTCCACCACAACTTAAAAGACGTAAATCCCTCAAAATTTTTGGGATTTTGAGGGATTTACTTCGGGGCTATCTGCCTTCCGTGTGTTTCCAGTAAAAAAACGGTCAGAACGAATCTGACTGCCATTTCGCCAAACTTCCACTTTTTCTGGAGTGATTAAATAAGAAAAACTGCCATTATTTGCTCGATATCTGTTTTTACCAATATTCAAAGCTGTGATTTTTATAGGCTGACTTAGGTCTTGCTTTAACTGCCCAATATAAAATAACTGACCATTTTCTTCACAGACTTTTACACGAATGCTTGCAGTCTCACCTTCAATAACAGTAATTCCATTACATTTAGTATCAGTGCTTACAGGTGCAAAATCTATGGGAATTGGCTGTGAAGGGGAAACTTGAATTGCTACTGGAGGTGGCGAGACTGGGCGGTTCTTCGGATTATCTATTTGTTGAACTTTAGAACCAGAACCAACGCTTGCAGTTAAGGATGTCAACAGACGCAGGGGGTCAACTGCTATTCGACTATTTGGATAAACTTCAAAGTGTAGATGAGGTGCTGTACTATTGCCTGTAGATCCCATCTCGGCAATAATTTGACCTTGAATGACCTGTTGACCCTTACTCACTAATAAACGGCGACTATGTCCATAAACAGTAATGCTGCCGTCGAGATGTTTTATAGTTATGGCATTACCTAATCCCCAATTATCCCAACCTGCTTTGACAACTGTACCGGATGCAGCAGCAACAATAGGAGTTCCAGATGCGCCTGCAATATCAATTCCTTCATGTTGATATTTGCGGAAGCCTTGAGAAATAAACCCTTGAGTCGGCCAGATTAAATTAGAAGCAGGGATAGGAGTTTGCCCAATTGGGGAATTGTCTGCTAACTGTGTTAGGGCAGATGTTGCTGTGCAAAATATAGTTGTTAAGGATATTAATCCAATTAGTCCATAAGTAGGGTATCGATAAACGATAACTTTTTTCATAAGTTGCAAGCCTATTAAAACAATAATTCAGACATTTTTTGACTATTTATTGTTTCAAACTGACTCGGAAAACATCAGGAAATTAAATAGGGTGAGTTAAGAAAAGCCTAACCCACCCGACAAAACTAAACAATAGAGAAATTAGCCATTAAAAACGCGACTGCGCCACTTATTCAACCGGGCTTCCCCAATTGTGGCAGACCGTCGAGAATCAGCAACTTGCTCTTGCAAAGCTGCAATCTGTTTTTCTTGAGTGTCAGCTTGCTGTTGCAAAGATGTATATTCGCCTGTACTGGTCACGGAACTGGAAGTCTGCCAACTACTACTAAATTTTGTTGCACCGATGCTGGCAAAGGGTCTTAAGTCTGCTAGTTGTTGTTGCAAAGTTGCAATCTGGCTTTCTTGCTCTTGAATCTTTTGCCGCAAGCCTTGTTCGGCTGCTGTGCGAGTTGCAATAAAGTTATTAACTGGAGTAGCAGCCGTTTCTGGTCTGGGCTTGAATACTTCGGCAAGTATTGCACTAACATCGGTGGGTTTTAGTTTACCGTAAGGAGTGTTGGTAATTAGCGATCGCACCAATTGAGGTTGATTATTTGTTGCTAGGTTCTTATCACTGCTAGAATTACTCCGCAGAAGTTGCAGCATATTGCTAAATTCCAATATCTTTTTGCCGGTTTGGGTTTTATAACCCCGATAATATGGCACTATATTATCCCCAAAGGCGTTTAGATACTCGTCGCTATCAAGATAAGAATCAATATCCGCCTCAAAACCCGACTCATCTAGAATGTTGCTGTGAAGTACCGTCTCAGAGTAGTCATCGGGAGCGCGACCCAACAAATGCTTGAAGTTCAGTTCAATTGCCCGATAGCGGTAAACGTTATCAAAAAATCTGGAGCGATACAACTCTGATTTGGCAATTTGACGCACAAACTCACGAACATCGATTATCCCTTGCTTGAGTTGGGATTCTGGAACGACAAGCCGCTCACTTTCCATAATGTAGGCATTACCCAACACTTGCCGATAAACTGCCCGAATGACAATTTCAATGTCATCAACTGAAGCAGTATTCCACAGTTCGATGGGTTCTGTTTGGGGAAATGCTTGATATTGGCGTTGTCTGGTTGCGTCGTCTATGAAGGTCTGCATAATTGAGTTAGTGTGGGTAGAATTGACTAATTTATCAAGTAAAAATAAAATTTCTGGCGTTGCTGAATCAAGGGATGATTCTTGTAGGGTGGGCGTCTAGCCCGCCCTGAAATACAAGGGACGGGCAAGATGCCACTGGTGTCAACTTAAGCCAAAAATAGCGTACTGATTGGGTGTTGTTCCCACGCCAGGGATTGTAAATCCCTGACTAATTGCTCAAGTCTACTGAAGTAGACTGAAAATTTTTGCGCTCTAAAGTCTTCTTCAGAGGACTTTAGCTATGAGACAGGGATTTACAATCCCTGGCGGACGTGCGGTTTCGCGTTAAGTTGACACCAATGGCAAGATGCCCATCCCACAAAACTAGCAAAATCATCCCGCAAATATGCAACGCCAAATTTCTATAGTAGGCTGGCAATACTAAATAGCAAAGCCGTAACATACTCTACTTAAGATTTACTAATTACTAGTTATTGATATTAACTTATCAACTTTTGGGTATTTTTTTAGTTACATTTTCTAACAAACTGAGACGGCTAACTGTTAATAACTAACAGCTAATCATGATAAAAAATTAGCAACTAGACATTAACAATTAGCCGTCAACCCCCTTGGGGAGTATTTAAAATTCAAAACTTAATTTTGAATTGGATTATACACGCCTGTCAGAAGAATTTCCGCAGGATAGTAACCTTTAAACCCGCTCATCAAATTTAGTGTAGAAACCACCGTATTTGATCCAGTATTGTTTCAAAGTATGATGAGGTGTATGTAAACTAGCTTTGGCCTGATATAAAATAACTTGGCGATGATCGCCCATCCAAATTTTATTAACGGGGTCAACGGATATTACTGTTCCTCCTAAAGAAGCAACACATTGAGAAAATCTCTCAATCGTTGTATATTCTAATGTCTCGAATATAAAAAAGTTACCCGAACAAATCAAGTGGCGGCTGCGAATCCAGCAGCGCATCTTTCTTTCAGCCTGTGGAGGTAACATTTTAGCTTTAATAGATTCAAGCTGAATCAACATAATGCGCTCACCGCACGTAATTCATCAGCAAAACTTTCTCGTTTTTCAAAGCGCAATGGCCCAGCAGTTGATCCCCATATTTGCTTGTGGGTTTCAATATCCATACCTTTATCTAGACTTATCCAAGTATGCTCGGTCATTTCTACTTCGCTGACAAGATATGTCTGGCATCCATTGCGCTTAATCAGACATTGATTGCCTGGTTCCACACTGCCTCGAAATATTTCACCTTCTCGTTGAAAAACCATTGAACAGTTATAACGCCGTTCAATACTTTCTGGGGTAATAGTTTTGAGGATATCTAAGTCACGAGCTGCACCTGCATAAAGCATAGGATCTTTCAAGCTGTAATTTTCGATATAAATGCGATCGCCCAAATCGACTAGTTTATGTACTCCCTGACGATAGGGTGTCCATAAATCGTGGTCATACGCTTGTTCAGAATAAAAACCGACAGCAGAAAAAAACTCTACCGGTAAAGGACGAAAAAAAATGTGAATGTGGGCGTAAAGTTGCGGATTTGCAAAAGATTGCTTGTAGTTGCTAAAATCTCCCGCCATCCAACAGGCTAAGGTGAGCAAATCGCTAGCGTTGGTACTAGATTCACTGGGCGCTATCGTCATATTCAACCTCAGAGTGACAAAACTAGATGATTCCTTTTATGTTTTAACCTGATATTTGCTAACTGGTTGAATTTGACAAAGAACGAATTTCGGAAGAAAAGGAAGCTGTTGTTACGCCTTTACCATCACTGGTTTTAATTGTCGCTACCCGAAATCGCAGATTTGGGGTAGCAAACCAAATTTTTTCTTCAGCAGCAGCGAGTTCATACTCTGTCAGCAGGGTAAAAATCCCATCGTCACTCAGATGATATTTCGCCACTGCTGGGATTGTTTCAGCGTATCCCTTATCCCGCAGAAGTTTTCCTATAGAAGAATTTGCGGCATCAGGAATTGGCACCAGCACAGTACTACCAGAAATGGGTTTATCGTCCCAGTCTGACTCACCTTTCCAAGTCATCCGAAAAGGGTGGGTAATACTGGCGGGGTCAGTGTCATACAATTGACAAATTGCTAACACTGCCGGATCATCGGTGGATAGAGATTCAATGTCAATGTCAGACAGGACTTGTTCAAAGTGGGCGAATGCTAAATGATGACCGCTACGCTGCGATCGCCATCGTCCAATTGAAAGTTCAAAGAATTCAGTAATTTCCATTAGAAAAGCAATCTTAAAAAAGTAGCTTAAAATCCAAGATATATCTTGGCTAAAAAGTTATTCTCACTGTCTATATACTAGCCAAGAGTTCTGAGTGCTGAGTGGGGAGTAGGGAGTGGGGAGTTAGGAGTTAGGAGTTAGGAGTTAGGAGTTAGGAGTTAGGAGTGGGGAGTTATTATTTCCCCATTCCCCATTCCCCACTCCTAACTCACCTAGTTAAGCAACTTCAGTGATACTAATGATTTTGCCACCTGTCCGATGAATGTTTTGCACTTGTCCAGACAGTTGGTTGTAGTTAACTACATATTCGAGGTTGCCCAGACGAGTACGGAGATTAGCTGAACCTTTGACTGCCTTAATCAAGAAGCGTTTGTCGGTACTGCTTACACTAGAACCAGCTACAGGAGCCTTGATGGATGTGGGTAAATTGGAACCGACATCGCTGATCAGTTTGGCTTTGCGATCGCTATCGCTGCTAGCTACCCCTCTGAGTAAGGTAAAGGTGCGGTTAAAGGTAACATTCTTAATTCCGATTTGGGAGCTTGTGCTGCGAACATAAGGAACAATATTCTCACCAAAATTCTGCTGATATTCGTAGCTATCGATATAGGATTCGATCTCAGCATCATAGCCTTGTTCGTTATAGATGCGGACGTGTTCGGCAATTTCTGCCTGATCAGCAGGAGGACGTCCTAGCAAATGTTTGAAGTTCAGTTCAATGAACCGATATTGGGAAGAAGAGTTGAAAAACAGGGATTGATAAAGTTCTGATTTCGCAACGGTGTTGACGAATTCGCGGACGTTGATTTTGCGATCGCGCAATTGCGATTCAGCGGTGGCTAGTCGCTCACTTTCCAACAAGTGAGCATTGCCCAAAACCTGTTTGTAAACTGCCCGAATCAGTGTTTGTAATTCACTTTCGCTTGTGTTCGGACGCAGTTCAACTCTCGGTGAATCAATAGCCCAAAGTGACATTGAATTATCTCCTTAAAAACGTTAATTAAATGAAATTTCTGAGCATCCTACCCTTGATAAAGGTAGAATTTCCTATCAGTTGTCAGTTATTTTTGCTACTGACCAGCTTTTGTAAAACTTTAATTTGTGAAAGTGTGTTAAATATCTTCGTATATGACAACTGACGGCAGAATCGATCAAACCCCAAATCAGCGATCGCTTGAGCTAATTGTTGATGAATCAGGACTTACGCAAACAATAGCCAAAACCCTGACTGATTTTTAGGTAGGGGCAATTCATGGAGACATCAAACGGCTTTTTGCAGGGTATTGCCCCAGAGCGCTTCAGAGGGAGTAGGGGAGAGGGAGTAGGGAGTAGGGAACCCACGCCTGGTTGGCGTGGGATTGAAATTTGGACGCATTATGCCTTGTTGCAAGCAATCTCGGCACAATGACCCACAACTAAAGTTTTTAATGTTTTTCTATCCCTACTCCCTACTCCCTACTCCCTAGTTAACAGGAGTAACACTGGCGATCACACCGCCCTGCTTGTGAATCCGCTGATACTCTTGTGAAAGCTGATTGTATGGCACGAAAAAGACCTGGTTACTGCGACGAAACTTGGAAATGTTATTTACCACATTTGCCTTGTAGCCAGTGACTTCAACCCGGTAGACCTTACCGTTGTCACCAGATCCCACACCTTGACGAGTGCGAGGAGTAGATGTTGGGTTGCGGAATGCAGCACCCTTGCTAGCTGGTGAAATTACGGGGGTAGGTGCGCTTTGAATTAGCAAACTGTTCAATTTTGGTTGTTTGCCAGCTAAGTCGCCTTTCAAGCTGCTGCTAGAAGAACCACGTACCAGTTGGAACAAGTGAGTAAACTGAACCAAACTCTGGATAGCTTCGGTTTTGTAGCCCCGAATATAAGGCACAATGTTTTCCCCGAAGGTTTCTTGGTATTCGTCGCTGTCTAGATAGGAATCAATTTCAGCTTCAAAGCCCTTGGTATCCAGAATAGTGCTGTGTACACGCGTTTCTTCCAGATCCAATGGCGCACGACCAAGGAAATGCCTGAAATTTAATTCGATCGCTCGATAGCGGGGTGCGCTATCAAAAAAGCGTGAACGGTAAAGTTCCGACTTCCCAACTTGACGCACAAACTCACGAACGCTAATGTTACCCCGTTTGAGTTGGGATTCAGGAACGGAAAGCCGCTCACTCTCCATTACATAAGCATTGCCTAGAACTTGCTTGTAGACTGATCTAATTACGGTTTCAACTTCCTCATTAGAGCGACTTGGCCACAGATCAATAGGATCGGTGTCTTCAAACAGTGCGACCCCTAATCGTGATGCTGGTCCAAAAGCCATTCAAACTATCTCCACAGTTAACAAATAAATTTTATGAGAAGGATATTCAGCAGATGTTAAAAAACTTTACATCATTGTGACAAAGGAGAGGACATAGAGATTTTAAATCCTTATTAGTCTTGATGATTTTAAGTTTTTGCATCGGTTGCTTTTACATATTGTGATACGATGCTGAAACCATATTTATTAAAATTTGTGAAGCTAGATGATACTTTTAAAGAAAATTTAGCTTTTTTTAGCATTTGATTTGCGATTGGGATACAAGTGATGGTATTGTGTCGTCCCCTTGAGCAAAAGTATTAATCGTGCTGAGTCACCGTTCACCCTTGGCGTCTCCCCTTCTCTACAAGACGCTACGCGAAGGGAGAAGTTTATCTCAATAAGTGGGCAAGAATAAACTAAACTATATTACGCAATGTAAAATTAATTAAAATTGTTTCCTAGTAATAGCTGAAGCTCTGACTACAAACCTTTAATTATTTACGCCCACTTAAATTATCGAATTTGGAAAGTAGCCAATTGGCTGATTAAATGATCAAAATAGGGAGCAAGATTTTGCTGCTGGTTGGCTTGGCAGCGTTTCAAACTAGCAGCCTTGATGCTTTTTAAGCCTAAAAGCATGGCATCCAATGGAACTTGTAATTCCTGATAAAGCAGGTTCATATAGTGCAGTCCGGTGGGATTTGTATACTCAGTGTGGCCACCTGCAATGCTGTATGTAATGCAGCGGAGAAAATGCCAAAAGTCTCGCCAGCAAGCTTGGGCGCGTTCTGGTGGATAAAGACCGCCTCCAGGCTGGATAATTTCGGGATAAGTTGCTAAAACCTGAACTCTTGCTTCATCAACAATTTCGGCTGCGCGATCGCGTAACAATTGAGCAACAGGAATCAACTCAGAATTATCGGGTGACAAGGTTTTTATCTGCGATAAATCTTCATCATCTAGGTAGCGAAAAGCATCATCCGCAGCTTGGAATATGGCGATCGCTGGTTTTGGATGGGACTGTTCCCACTCAGTAAAGCTGACAATTCTAGCTTTGGCTATTAATTCTTTGACGGTTTCGCTTAATTGAGTCATTGGTTTAGGGGATAGGGCATTGGGCACGGGGAATGGGGCATTGGGCATGGGGAATAGGGCATGGGGCATGGGGAATGGGGCATGGGGACAAGGGGGACAAATCAATTCAAAATTCAAAATTAAAGAACTTCTGCCTCTTCTTTTCCAATGCCCTATGCCCAATGCCCCATGCCCTAAAATAAAGAATAGCTGTACCAAATGCACCTATGGAAATCCAAAAAATCCAAACTGAACTGAAAAACCCAGATTTTCACTATCGTTTGAAGGCGATCGCAGCTCTTGATGATTATGAATCAGAAGTTGCAGTTCCTCTGCTCACGAGTAAACTTCATGACTCAGAATTTTTGGTACGTTCTTTTGTCGCCAGGGGTTTGGGTAATCAACAATCAGCGGAATCTTTTGCAGCTTTGATGCAAATTATGAAATTTGACGATACCCCCAACGTGCGGGCTGAGGCGGCAAATTCTTTATCGCTATTTGGTAGAGTCGCAGTTTCTCATCTAGTTCTGGCATATTATCAGGATGACCATTGGTTAGTGCGGCGGAGCATTTTGGCTGCGATCGCTGAAATGGATTGTCCTGAAGAACTATTTGATATCTGCGTTCAGGGTTTAAAAGATGAAGATTTCACAGTACAGGAATCCTCTGTTGATGGACTCGGCTTACTAGCTAATTCTAGCCAAAATGCTGCGGCATTATCCCAAATACTAACGTTAGTGAATGATGAATCTTGGCGGATGCGGGTGCGAGTTTGCTATGCCCTCAAACGATTTGATGAGCCGGAAGCCAAAGCAGCCCTGAACCAACTCAGACAGGATGAGGATCACCGAGTTGTCGGAGCGGCTTTAGAAGATTTGTTGCCACAATAGCAGTGTGACTTTGTTCAGAATATTTTTGTGATCAAAATGAGTCAGAATATAGAATTCTGAATACTCTACCCATAAATTCACCCAACAGTCGTACAGAATTCATGCTGTTAGCGGTAGCGGGGCGTTTAGCCCATTCTGACTCCTGAGTTCTGAATTCTTCTTTATAAAACTTATTTGAGTAATAGTAAATACATTATTTTACCTTAAATTTGATAAAAATATCCGGTTAATCTGCCAAAATCTGGAAGAAAAGATCAACTTTTTCAAGATGAGGAGGCATTTGTGACTGATATACAAACTGGTCAAATGACTTGGCGATTACCAGGTTCCTCAGAATGCGCCTTACATTTGCGGCATAATGCTTCGGAACCTTGGCGATCGTATAAAGAATTTCCCCAATATGTTCTACCAGATCCGCCGGGCTTTTCCGAAGGATACGCGACATTTTTAGCGCTCCTGAAAAAGAACTGGAAGCCTTTATGAAGAGTGCTGAGTGTCCATTCTTCTTTTTTATCCGATTCATCACTCTGAACTCGCAACTCAGCACTGTATTTATTAAGTACTCAAACTCTCACGAGTTGTTGTGCGGGTGTAGGCGTTCCAAACGTCGAGTTCTGAATATGGACGGCTGGAAAGCATAGCTTTAGTTGCTTCTGTGAGTCCTTGAGCAAGACTAAAATCTGCCCCAGCAATACTTTGAAGATGCTCCATCTCTGCATCACTGAGGTCAGCTGCTCGCAGGTCTGTATCCCGCAAATCGGCTCCAGTCAACCGAGCATTCCGCAAACAAGCCCCTGTCAAATAAGCTTTTGTCAGATCAGCCCCACTTAAAGCCGCACCTTGCAAATTGGCTCCAGTCAAGTCAGCGCCACTCAGGTAGGCTCCACGCAGATTCGCGCCTTGTAAATCTGCATTTCGTAAAGAAGCTGTATTCAGAAAAGCACCATTGAGATTAGCACCCGGACCTACCGCTCCCGAAGCTTTGTAGTTATATTCTTGGGGCCATTTCGTTCGTGTATCATAACGCGCTACTTGGAGTTTAGCTCCCTCCAAATTTGCACCACTGAGATTTGCTTGTTGGAGGTTAGCACGGTTTAAATAGGCTCCCTGCAAATTCGCCCCACTCAAATCGGCTCCTCGCAGATTCGCACCTCGCAAATCAGCCCCACTCAAATCGGCATTACTCAAGACCAACTCACTGAGGTCGGCTCCTAGTAGCTTGGCTTTGCTCAAGTTAGCTTGTCCTAAATCGACTTCCCTTAGATTGAATTGGTACAAATCGACCCCATCCAGAGGGATTCCTTTTTTCAGGGCTGTTAAGATTTCTGGAGTTGGACTGGGGCGTTCGCTAGTAATAAGTTGAATTTCAGTATTTGTCATCAGCTGATTAAAATATAACTTTTGGAGTTATCCTACACTTTAGCTAAATCCGGACTTCATCTCATAACTCAGTATTCAACGGGTTGTGCCCAAGATTACCTAATTTCAGCACAGCTTGAAGGTGAGTAATCGGCGCTCCAGTGCTGGGTATTGGGAAAGAAATTTTTTAAGATTCGGTTGGAGTTTGAATCCCCTTTCAAATCTTCTCTTGTTTCCCCAGTCCCCAGTCCCCAGTTAAATAACGCTAAAAGTTTGATAAAACGAGGTTTCAAAACAGATGCATTTAATACCCCCCTTGACAATGCTCGACTTCTTCCGCAAAAGTGAGGGAACATGGTTTACAGAACGCTCAGTTCATCATTTTGACTCGGCAGCGGATGAGTCGGGAGAGTCGAATTTGATCATTAAAGTCATGGAAAAGGATGATCCAAAAGTCCAAGAAGTTTGTACAGCCCAAGGGATAGATCCTACTAAAGCAACAAGCGGTGCGAGTTTTTCATGGCAAGCTAACCTAGATACCAGGCTACCGAATACTGATAATGCTGCCATTTTGGTTGATGTTCCCGACGAAACGAGACGTTCTGGAAAACTGATCCGCAACCAAGGCTATGTTGAGAGCATTCCGGTTGTGAGTCGGTATCGATTTGCCGATGATGGAGTGCTGACCATTGATACTGATTATGACAATAATCAAGGTCAGGAACGTTGTTGGTTTGTTACGGATGATTTTCGTGTCAGAGTCAGTACCGTGCGAATGATGAACGGAGTCAACTTAATGACTTATTGTTCTGAGCGTCGCTGTGTCTCCCAACAACTGCTGGAGCAAATGATCAGTCGGAATCATGCTAGGCGTTAGTGGGAATTGGGGAATGGGGAATGGGGAATGGGAAGAGTAATCTACCATACCCAATGACCAATGACCAATGACAAATGACAAATGACAAATGACAAATGACAAATGACAAATGCCCAATGCCCCATTAAGGAATGTTGCTTTATTTCTCATAAATGAGACGTGCATGATTGCCATAACTTATTTTCATGCAAGGGTTAACAAATTATGCTCCATGTATAAGCCTTTCCTGGAATTTTTAGAAAAAGAGCTATTTCAGCGGTTTGATTTACAAAGTAGGGTTATTCCCCCTGGTTTGGAATTCAAAGTTAGTGATCGCGGCAGAAACCCAGCAACTATTCGCAGTTGGTGTCACCAATGTCAAGAGTTGCGGAAAATTCGCTATACCTACATTGATGCCGGGGAGAGTGCCCAAATTTTTAACAGCGTGGTTTATCCTAGTCATCACTACGATTTACCTCTGTTAGGGATTGATTTTTTATCCTTTGGTAAAGTTAAAAACCTGATTGTGCTTGACTTTCAGCCTTTATTTCAGGATGAAGATTATCAAAAAAAATATATAGTTCCGCTGAAATCTCTCCACGATAAATACCCGGATTTGGCGCAAAACTTAGAAATGAAGTTTTACGATGCCAACCAGTATTTTTCTAAATACCTATTGTTTGCCAAAACCGACCCGGAAACAGTAGCAACGCGAGTCTTTGAAGCTTTTCAGGATTATTTAAACCTGTATTGGCAAATGCTAGCAGATGCAAAACCGCTCCAAGATCCTGAAGATATCCAGCGGATTGTCAAAGCTCAAAAAGATTATGACCAATATAGTGCAGACCGCGATCCCGCATCTGGTTTGTTTAGCAGCTACTTTGGTCATGAATGGGCAGAGCGCTTTCTCCATGAATTCTTGTTTGAAGATGCTGTTCCCCTAGCAGTTGGCGCTAGCAAAAGATAATCGGCATTGGGCATTGGGCATGGGGCATGGGGCATTGGGGATTATTAATTTTGTTGAATTCGGAGCAAAGCGACGTGACACTCTATCAGCCATTTCTCGATTATGCGATCGCCTATATGCGATCGCGCTTGGATTTACAGCCCTATCCTATCCCCACTGGGTTTGAGTCCAAGAGTGCTGTTGTGGGCAAGGGAAAGAATCAGGAAGAGGTTGTCACCACAAGTTATGCCTTTCAAACTTCAAAATTGCGGCAAATTCGCGCAGCTCACGTACAAGGTGGCAATTCACTGCAAGTGCTGAATTTTGTGATTTTCCCCCGTCTCAACTACGATTTACCTTTTTTTGGGGCAGATTTGGTGACATTGCCCGGAGGACATCTAATTGCTTTGGATATGCAGCCCCTATTTCGGGATGAGCCAACATATCAGGCAAAATATACTGAACCAATTCTGCCCATTTTCCACTCCCATCAACAGCATCTATCCTGGGGAGGAGATTTTCCCGAAGAAGCACGGCCCTTTTTCTCTCCCGCTTTTCTGTGGACTCGTCCCCAAGAAACGGCTGTAGTTGAAACTCAGGTGTTTGCCGCTTTTAAAGACTATTTGAAAGCTTATCTGGATTTTGTAGAACAGGCAGAAGTTGTAACAGATTCCCAAAATTTAGCAGCCATTGAGCAAGCCCAACTGCGATACCTGCGATATCGGGCTGAAAAAGACCCAGCACGAGGGATGTTTAAACGCTTCTATGGTGCAGAATGGACTGAAGAGTATATCCACGGCTTCTTATTTGACCTAGAGAGAAAATTAACAGCCGTCAACTAGAGGATATTGTGCAGGAAGTAATACCAATTTGAAAAAAGAATGCGACAAATAGACCATTTGTAGAGAAGCGATGAATCGCGTCTTTACCCAAGGATGTGTTGCAATCATTAATTGAATTGGTATAAGGAGCAATGGTAATTCTCAAGTTTTATTACCTGTGTAGGCGTAATCCGTCGTAGATATAGCACTAATTTAATTAGGATATAGCAAAGCAACATTCTTGAGGATAGTCATCGGCCCTTCAGCTTTTAGAAGCTCCATTTCTGCGGCATTTCGCACTAGCAAAGCACCAGCGAATCCTAATGAATTCACAGAGATGGAGTGAAAATGCTCCTGCGATCGCGGTACGATCAACATCCATTCTCGTGTCGCCAGCAGATTGTAAGCACCCAATTGCTTTGCATCTAAACCCACGGCATCTAGCAAAGTGCGATAAACTTCCAGTGTTGCTTGACCCCCTTGCACCCAATTGGAATCTAGCGGTGCGAAAGCGTGTACAAAAGGAAGTCCTGGTAAAGTTGCGTTCGAGTCCTTAAATCGTGCTGCCTTCAACAGAGGTTCAATAGGTATTTGCGGGCCTGAAGATGCAAATGGTAGAGGAACTAACTGTAAATGCTTGTGTCGCTGACTAGCACCTGCCGTTTTGCCACTATTGTAAAATGCTAAACCATCGAAATCAGCTAGACATGCCCACATAGCCGTAAAATCTTCCAGGGTGAGCAAACTTTCCTGTTCCTCAAAATCACGGGTGATGATTAGCAGGTGATAATCAACAACATTGAATTTATTTAAAATACATACATGGGTATCAGAGATATCCGCTACAAATAAATCCTTTTCGTAGGGCAAGAAAGGATTAAACTCTTGACCAGACGTAGCAGATTGTTTTTTCTGTTTTTCATCGGCTGCTTTTTTGCGATTCAAGTTAGACAAAATCCGCACTAAAAAGCGGACATTATCCTGTTCGACAAACTCAAATTCCGTTGGTATCGACAGCAACGCTCCACATTGCAAAGCATATTCCGTCTGCTCTTTGACACTTGTCCATAAAGTACCAGGCTTAAGTAAGATTTTACCCTGTGCCATTTTATTCCTTCAGACATGGATGGAACACGCGATCGGAGTACACAGATGTGCGCCTCTACGAATGACTATATTCCATATATAGGAATCCGCTTTGATTCTTGAATTTACTTGTGTGGGTAGGGAATAGGGAATAGGGAATAGGAAAGAAAGCATAGATCCGTACTGAGTCTTGTTCAGAAATTAAATAGGAGTCCTATAGATAGAATTCATTTAAAGCGGGATGCGATGGTTAAAATACCAAATCTTTCACAACAACGCAATACCTCCGCAACAAAACTGTCATAAATAATATCTACATTAGTAATATATCTAAAATATCTTTCCAGACAGCAATGCAAAACCAATCTCGTGATGGAGAAAACCCATCAAATAGCATTTTATCAAACACTGTTGACACCAAATACCAAAATCGAGCGCCCTGGAAAAAGGCTGCCGCCTCTCTATCGCTGGTGCTGCTGGGATCAGGTATGACATTAGCAGGTGGTTATATGGCTGGACATTCTCGGCAGATGTCTGAGAGTGCATCTAACTTGGCAGTTAGTCGAGTCAATGCCGCTCCGCCATTACCAGCCGCCACAGATCCTAATTTTGTGACACAGGTGGTGCAGAAGGTCGGGCCAGCAGTCGTGCGGATTAACTCTTCCCGAACCGTAAGAAGTCGGATACCAGATGAATTCAACGATCCGTTCTTTCGCCGCTTTTTTGGTTCCCAACTGCCACAATCAGGAGAAAGGGTACAACGGGGTACTGGTTCAGGTTTTCTCATCAGTTCCGATGGTCGGATTCTCACTAACGCCCATGTCATAGATGGTGCTGATACAGTGACAGTAACACTCAAAGACGGGCGCACCTTGGAAGGTAAGGTGTTAGGAAAAGATGAATTAACCGATGTCGCTGTTGTCAAGATTCAGGCAGAGAATCTACCTTCAGTGGCTTTAGGGAACTCAGATCAACTGCAAGCAGGAGAATGGGCGATCGCGATCGGCAACCCCCTTGGACTAGATAATACAGTAACTACCGGAATCATCAGTGCTACTGGACGCAGTAGCAATCTAATCGGTGCTGCCGATAAGCGAGTAGAGTATATTCAAACTGATGCAGCGATTAATCCTGGTAACTCCGGTGGCCCCCTGCTAAATTCCCGTGGCGAGGTAATTGCCATGAATACAGCTATAATCCAAGGGGCACAAGGATTAGGCTTTGCTATTCCCATCAACACAGTACAACGCATTTCTAATCAACTTATAGCTACAGGCAAAGTAGAACATCCTTATCTGGGAATTCAGATGATGGGGTTAACGCCTCAACTAAAACAAAATATCAACTCAGATCCCAACAGCGGTTTGAATGTGAATGAAGATAAAGGTGTATTAGTTGTGAAAGTTGTACCAAATTCGCCAGCCGCTAAAGCAGGAATACGTGCTGGTGATGTAATCCAAAAGCTTGGCGGACAAGTAGTCACAGATGCCAGTAGTGTCCAAAAAGCAGTAGAAAATAGCCAAGTCGGAGGCGATTTACGTATGGAATTACGTCGCAATGGGCAGAATATTAACGTAGCTGTGCAACCTGGTGCTTTCCCCACCGCAGTGCAGTAACAGTTTTGCTATCAATTGAATAAAAGTGAATTTTCTGGGATGGGTATTTTGCCCGTCCCTTTTGCCTTCTTTCCTGTTGCCTGTAGCAAGATTGCCTATTGCCTGTCTACGCAAATTCGTTCAGAAATCAAAGCGGATTCCTATATAACTAATTAACTGGACATGATATGAAGTGGGCACTACCACAAATATCAAAAGCGATTTTTGCGTAAGTTCTGTAATTGATTCTCAATTATGAATTCTTCTTTAACTATGACATTAGTCACGGTTTAAGTAATTACCTTTTTCACTAGTGTATATATCCTTGTAGTTCTATCATTTATTTGTCAAGGCGATTAATATTTCGCGAGATATTAATTACCTTGATGTCTATATCATAGAAGGAAAGTTTGCGAATGAATATTAAAAGAGTGCTTGCTAGTTTAGCGCTGATTTTACCAATTGCTGTTACCTTTATTCCTTCCCAAGCTGATGCTCAGGTCAGACGGCCAGTTAGGCGACCGGTTCCAGTTAGAATAATCAAAAGACCAGCGCCAGTTAGGGTTTATACTCCTGCTCAAGCGAGAAGGAGGATATTAGTTCCTGGACGTTGGGTGCAAACAAATCGTGGTCGCCAGTGGATACCGGCTCGCTATGTATATAGATAAAAAGACCTACAATTGCAACAAATTATTACCTATCAATATTGGTTGCAGAGTTCTTTTTTAATAGTTTTTGTTGTTGTTTAAAAATCCCCTCTTTAGAAATATTCTAAAGGGGTATTATTTCATATTTTTAATAAAAATAGCACTTCTTCGTTGAGTCGAATGGCACTAAGAAAAGATACAGCCCTTGTTCTGACTGGAACAAGCCTCCAGGCTGGGAATCCATTCTGGGAGGCTCCGCCTCCAGTAGCTTGAATTGAGGCAGAGCCTCTTTTAAATACATTCCGAGCCTCCAGGCTGGGAACGAGACGACACAAGCTTTTGGGCTTTTCTTAGTGCCATTTCTTCGTTGAGTCCTATACAGATCCAGGACAAACATATCCAAATATTGACGAGCCTGAATTAAGAGTGGAATGCAGCAAGATAGGCGTTAAATGTCTATTCAGTTAAAGTTAGTGGTGTAGATAATTTGTCTTTGAAGAAGCGATGACGATGAATTGCCGTCTCTACAAGTGTTTTGGGTTTATCTGAACTGTATTGACGTATAGCGTTGATACTCCACTATTTCAATGGGACGTTCTACTAATTGTGCTACAGAGTGTTTTTCTACTTTTATTGCCGTGTGAGCAAATGCTTTTTAACTCATCCCCCGGCTTCAAGCCGGGGGATTTCGAGTTATTAGTCATTAGTCATTAGCACCAATGACTAATGACTAATAACTAATGACTTTGGAGACGGGCGGCTATCCCTCCCACCCCTCTCGTTGGGATGGGATTCCCGCCGATTTTCGTTGACCACAGTAAACACAATCCAAAGGGCGTAAGATTTCATATTTCATAACGATCTACCAAAACCCTTATGCGTTTTTCCCTGATGCCCTGGTTGCCCGCCTGATTTTCTTTTGGGATGATTTGATTCTCCATCCAGCGATGCTTTTTTGTTTTTGCTCTTTTTCAGAATATCCCCAGATGGTGGCTTCGAGGAGGTAGAACTATCCAAATCTCGGCTGACTTTTAAACGTTCTATTTCTTGCTGTAGTTCTAAGATTGTTTTCTGTAAGTCACGTATCGCCTTGCTTTGCTCAATAATTACCTCTACCAGTTTATTATGCGTAATAACTGGTTCAAGCTTTCTCGGTCTAAATCTTGAGGCAAGTTTTGGTTCATATTTGTGATACTCTCCCTCAAGTGTCCCCTTTGTCAATACTCTGCCACCTGAATCCTTACAGAAGAACTACAAACAGAGATACAAGAATGAAACCAGGGTACATTTATTTAATTCATAGTGTGGGTACATATAGATACAAAATAGGGCTAACTGTAGCACCACGGACACCAGAGGATAGATTAAAAGAACTGAATAGCCGTCAAAGTCCCTACCCATTGAAACTCATTCATTATGTGTTTGTTGCTGACGTTTACAAAGTAGAGAAAGAAATTCATCAAGCTTGTAAGTCATTTAATGTTTATAGGGAGTGGTTTGAATTTACAAAGAACGCATATTTGCAACAAGTTATTCAGTTAATGGAGCGTAGTAATGTAGCACAAAGACCAAATAAGAATTCTCAGGGTTACGGTCAATATCAGAATAAAATAAATCTTTCTTTGCCTATAATTCCTAGAAATATTGAACGTGCAAGTCAAGAGAAAGAGGAAATCCCAAAACATTTAATATCCAGACGATATGAACCCCACAATCGTTTGAGACAAGGCATGGTAGGGGGAAGAAAGAAGAAGAAGAAAATTAAAAAAAGTAAACCTACTGTATTAGGTAAAATTTTTAATAATAATTTTTTATTTTTAGTAACAATAGTCATTTGTATTATTTTATTTTTATATGTTGTGAGTATATTGATTTGAAAGGGCGACATTTTCTTCTAGCACAATAACTCGCTGCGGTTTTAGGGGAACTTCAACTTTACCTAAATTATTGCTAACGGTTTTTGTTTCTATAGGCGTTCGTGCAAGCGTTGACTTGTGAGTTCCCATAGGTGGGTTGTTGTTACAGGCTGCGATCGCTAAAACCACAAATATTGTCAGAAAGAATGGTAAAAATTTGTAATTACTCAAACTGATACTATCAGGACTTACGCAACTGGCTTTATGAATAGCAGTTCTAGCCCTGAAAATACTGTTAGAACCGCTTATTATGAGCCAAGATTAGGGAGAGAAACTTTGGCATCAGCTAAAAATGGGGTTAAGTGCTTTATCTTGAGGGCAATTCCACGGACATGGTATTAGTTTTCATCTAGAGATGGATAAGTAGCATAGATATATCAATAGCTAAAAGTAAGCCCCCCATTTACCAGTTGCTTTGTCAAAAAAGTTGACATAGGTAATCTTGATGTAGTACAGTATAGTACAGGCAGGATGAGTTAAATTAAAAAAACTTCCTAGCCAATACAGCACGGTGAAAATAAAATTACTATAGGAATCCGCTTTGATTTCTGAACTAATTTGCGTAGGCAGGCTAATAGGCAATAGGCAATCTTGCTACAGTCAAGAAGGCTTCTTAATTGTACTGAGTTTTTTCAGAAATCAAATATAGGAATCCGCTTTGATTTGGAGAATCACTCGTAGAGGTAAAAGACTGGGGATTAGGGGCAATGGGGACTGGGAAGAAGGAATAAAGGTGTACTGAGTTTTGTTCAAAAATCAAATATGAGTCCTATATGAGTCCTATATTTGTACGCAATTAGTTAATATTACGAGAAAAATTTTTCAAAATCTCCTACTTAATACCAAATAATTCGATTAACGCTGCATAACTAATAAATATGGATTTTGACTATTTTAGAAGCAATGAAGGCACTCCTACAAATAATACCCGACAAAGCTTGCTTGCTAGCGGTTGGCGACCGTTTAACCGAGAATTAGACTGGGGATTTTTATGGCAACTATTGCACAGTGACTCCCGTGAGTTAACTCAAAAAAGTTTGAATTTAGCGAGTAATGTTGCTGATATTTTGGGACGAAATAATTATGCTTGGTGGGCTAATTTATTAAATATTGTATCTGATAATACCCGCTACGAAGTTGAAAAGTTTTGGAATTACATCACGCCAGATCCTCAATCACCTGATCATCGCTACAAAGATGTTTTGAGTACGGAAACACCCATTCTCCAATTTGTGAGTCGTAGTAGCATTCCCATTGATTATGTTCTTAACCGACTGCAAGAAATTACTGTACTGCGAGTTTTAGGTGTGTTGGGTAATCCTGACATTATTACGCAGTATTACTCAGAAAGAGATTTTTATTTTCCTATAGATAGATTTGTCAGCTGGGAACGCTTAGATGTTATCAATACTGTTTATGCTTACTGGTCGAAGTATGACGTTTGGTTGCAAATTGACCCCTACGATCGCGGGCGACGACAATATAGTTTAATGGCAAAAAACCTTGCGCCACTGATTAACAAAGCGACTTACGACTTAGCCGTGATGCTGAGTGGATATCAAAGTCGTGTAGGTAAGGTTCATAGTCAATTTTCCATTCGGACATTTCCCGCAGATATACAAAACTTTACTGATTCTGTACAGCAAGCGATTCTGAATCAAAATCAGTTAGCGGTTGTTGTACATGGGAAACCGGGTACTGGTAAAACAGTCTGGACACAGGCAGTTGCAAAAGAAATTCTTGTACCTTTGGGGTATGTAATCTTTATTTTAGATCATGATGCGATCGCTAACTTTGTCCCACCGACTTACATAGAGCGTATTTGTATCGTTATTAACGAAGCTGATAATCTAGCGCAAAATCGTGCTTCTGAGGTGGCGCAATACAATAACAAAACCGAACACATTCTGAGTTTGCTGGATGGCACTTTGTATCAGAGTGTAATTGATGACTCTGGTATTCAGATGCAGCAACGGTTAGTTGTCTTGATGACTTGCAATACTACAGAAAGATTAGATCCAGCCATGTTACGCAAGGGCAGGGTGGATTTAATATATGAGTTTACGCAACTATTTGTATGAAGAAGGCAGGGAGTAGGGAGTAGGGAGTAGGGAGCAGGGGGAACTTTCCGCGACGCTCAATGACTTGCTCTAAGCGTTCGCAGTAGCGTCTCGTAGAGAAGCCATGCCAATGGCTTTACGCTGCGCTATCGACACAAATTTTTTACACTAGTGCGGCTATAAACCTACAACTAAAGTTTTTATTAATACTTCTTTCTTCCTGCCTTCTGCCTTTTTTGTAAATCTACTTTCACCAGAGTTGCACCTGTTCTTGCAATACAAGCTGATGCTGTTTGCGCCAAGCTTGGGGAGGTAAACCGTGATGTTGGCGAAATTGACGGGAGAAATGAGACACATCTTGATAGCCCAATGCTTTCGCTATCTTCTCGACTGTCTGATTATTATTTTGGAGTAAAAAACGCGCTCCCGCCATTCGGCGTTTGACAATCCAGCAGTTTACAGTCTCTCCTGTCTGCCGTGCGACTCGGTTCGTTAAGTAAGCAGGTGAGTAACCAACAGCAAGAGCGACATCACATAAAGTAATTCCTTGATGATAATGGGCTTCGATAAAGTCAAAAACCTCTTTTAATTGGGGAATGGAGGGAAAGATTGACTTAGAAGGAATGTTGGCTTCTCTATCAGGGGCTTCTTGATCAGAGGCTACAGCAACACCTCCAGCGATCGCTGTAGTATCATCTGTAAATACTGATTTTGGAGCTTTCTCGAATTTCATTGCACACCAGTATTGCAGATTAGCTTGCTTTTCCAAGCGAATAGCGATCGCTCTGAGCAGTTCTTCTAGTGTCGAGGGTTTGGTAAGATAGTCATCTGCTCCCAATTCCATAGCTTTGCGAACATCTGATCTGGTACTACTACCAGTTAGAAAAATGAAAGGAATAATTGCTGTAACAGGATCTTGGCGTAGCGTAGTTAAAACGCTATAACCATCCATATCAGGCATTGTGATATCGCAAATCACTAAGTCGGGTGTACTCTTTTGTGCATGTTGGATACCAACACGACCGTTATCAGCACCTATCATATCAAAACCTTTAGCCTCAAGACCCTTTAAATAAAGATCGCGGGTAACGGTATCATCTTCAATGACGAGAATTTTCTTTGACGATTCGTACATCATTTTTTATTACCATAACTTTTTACAAAAGCTGATTACTAGACCCTTTAGTGGGTATCTAAATAGAGATGAAATGAACTATCTCGTTCCGAGAGTTATGATTGTTAAGTTGTCAATTAACAACTATCTTCATTTCAACACTCATAACTCGTAACCAGTTGCTAATTTCATTAATGGCAGCATCACCGTAAACGTAGTCCCAACACCAACTTCACTTTCCACAAAGACTTGACCGTGATGTAAATCTACAAGAGTTTTAAGAATCGATAGCCCTAGTCCAGTACCAGGTATATGATCAATATTACTACCACGATAAAATGGTTCAAATATTCGTTGTTGATCTATTGCTGAAATACCGATACCCATATCCTTTACCTGAAAAACTAATTTTTCGTTTTGACAATAAAATTTCAATTCAATTGCCATTTTCGAGGAAGAATACTTGATGGCATTATCGAGCAAATTCTTCAAAATAGGCTCTAACAACTTTTTATCTATATTGGCTGTTAGAGAGTTATCTGGACTTATGCAAATGATTGGATTTTGGTTAACAGTCATCTGCATTTGTGCAACCAAATCATCACAAAACTGAACTAAGTCAACAGGTTTTGGTTCAAAGTTTAATTTTTCTGCTTCTGCTTTAGAGAAGAACAAAATATCATCCAACATCAAGCTCAGTTGTTCAGTGGCTTTTTGAATATGATCTAGTAGTGGTTGGATTTTCTTTTGTGTACGTTTATCTACTTCTTCCTTTAATAAACTATTAGAAAATGAAACAATATTCAGTGGAGTTCGGAATTGATGGCAAACCGTAGAAAGGAAACGCGCTCTAAGTTCGCTAAGTTGTTTGGCTTGTTCTAAAGCTTGGTTAAGACCTAATTCTGCATATTTATAATCAGTAATATCGATGCCTGCAATCATTTCTACTGGTTTTCCACCAAAATCTAGCCCTCCATCAAGCTTGGCAACCGCGCAGGCTAGCCAGCGCTCTGTGCCATTTTTTGTCAGAATACTCATTTCCTGGTATTCAAAATTACCTGCTTCACTCTGCTTACGTATCTGCCTGCTTTTTTTGCTCTTAATCAGTCGGCGAAGATCAAAACCTGTTAGCAGTTCCTCTTTTGTATAGCCAGTGAGTTGCTCTACTGCCGGATTTATATAGCAAAGTCGCGTGCCTTGAATCAGAAAAGTGCTAGTATCTGTTGTTTCTGCTAAAGTCCGAAATCTAGTTGCGTTTAATCGTAATGCTTCTTCAGTCTGTTTCGATTCAGTAATATCCCAAATACTCCACACTCTCCCAATAATTTTGCCCTCAAGCAACTGAGGTTTAGAATAGTGTGCAAAAACTCTTCCATCTTTCAACTCTAGAATGTCGTAGCTCTCGAAATCAGATTGGCTAGATACTTCCCAAATCAGCCGACTAAAAGCTTGTGGATCTTTAAGTTTATTCTCAAAAAAGGCTTTGCATCGAGGGCATTTCTTAGATAGTATTAGAGACTCTGGAATCTGCCACATCTCTACAAATCTCTGATTCAAGCTCAGAATATCTCCCTCAAAATTAACTGCAACAATACCAATGGCAGTAGATTCGAGAGTAGAACGAAGTAACGAAAGAGATGCTTCTAGTTCTACTTCTTTTGCTTTGAGTTGAGAAAATTCCTGTTGCAAATTGTCTTTGGCATCCCTTAATTCATCAGTCCACTTTTGCACGCTCAGTTCTACTATTTCGTCATTTTTCTCACGAGCAAAAGCACAGCCAAATTCCATATCTTGTTGTTTTACATAGCTCATGGATATTTCTACTAAAAATATCCGGCCCCCTTTTGTCCGATAGCGAGATTTAAAGGTAAGAGAACCCTGTGAGCAAATATCTGACCAATTGTGCAGAGAAAAGTCTACGTCTATATCATGCAGCCTCATAGAAAGTAATTCTTCACGGGAATACCCAGTCATCAGACAAGTGGCATTGTTGACGTAAAGAAACTGCGCGTTTGCTCCTAAACAGAAAGCAGCATCTACAGCGTGATTTATTAGGAAGTGAGCAAACTTCATTTCTACTTCAGGTTGTAGTGCCCATTGATTGTTTGATCTAGCTAGTGTATATTCGCCAGAATTCATATTCCTACTTCCTCCTGGTAATCAATCAGCACTGTAGCCATTAATGAGTTAATAGTCATAACTTACTAAAATCTTTGGTGCACTCTTCGGCTGTTAGAAAATAAAATTAGTTAGTAAATTAAAAAATCTTACTAATTGCCTTAACAAAACTTATCATACCAACAAAATGCAAATTGTTAAATCAAATTTTCCTAAAAAAACTAAAATGCTAAAAATTTTATTTTGGACTTAAGCAACTTTTTATAGCAGCACAAAACCTAGACAAATCAAATCTAGATTAGTCAAGAAATCTGATAGATTAAGAGGTCAAAACTCTTAATCTATCAGTAGGAAAGATATTTTAAATTTAAACTAGCCCTCTACAGAGGTAATTAGTAGTTTATCAACCTAGAATTACTGCGTTTGGACTGGGGAAAAGTTAAAGGATAACAAATTATCCTTTAATTTTTCGCTCGCCAAGGCCTTTGGCGAACTACTAGTACAACACGAGGGAAGTTTGCCTATCTTTAACCAGTTGCTCTAAGCAACTTGTCTGGTTAGTTGAGATAGTAGCTAGATTCCCACCGTGCTGTAATACTGTAAAGTCGTTTTATTTTCAACATAAATGAATTTGCAGTGCTTGGCTTAAATGAACAAATTTCACTCATCAATTTATTTTCTTAATTTATCTTAACTTACTCTTTCAGGGATTTAACTATAGAAGAATATGCTTAGTCATCTGTCGCAAGAAGTACATTCGTATTAAAAACACACGTATATTTTTACGTATAGCGTTGTGTTTGTTTTGTCATGAAGAAACACTGCATTAGTATACTAAGTATATAATTTGTTTCAATAGCAATAAAAAATACTTCTTAGGCAATGCATACTAAACCCTTAGTCGTCTCTCTAAGGAAATATCAAAATTTAAGAAACGATGTATTTATCGTTACAAATAATTGACTCAAAGAGTTTTTGGTGGCAACATGAAAACCACCAAAGTGGTGTAGTTCAACTCATGCTTTAATTCGGGTGAAAAGTTGTGTAAGTTCTAAAGCAAAAGAATTGATCACCAAATCAAAAAATTTCCTATTGTAAATTTGGTCATCTGCTGCTCCTGCGATACCTACGGCGGGTTACGCCTAGGCAAAATATCAATCTTTCAAAGTGACTAATTTGGGAATGTCACAATCATAATGAAAGCGAAAGAATTGACACCCACATCAAAAGATTCTTCATTGCAGATTAGATTTTAACCATAATAAGCATTACAAATCAAGAACCTCCCCAGGCAATTTAGCAAGTAGATAGGTGCGATTAAAGCTAGCTATATTAAGCTTTGTAAAGATTCTGAGACATGGTTGAATTCAGGTTAGTTGCTAGTTTATACACCCTTACATGATTTAGTTTTTCGCCGCAAACCTACCTTTTGTACTGTGCTCATCACCACAGAAGCGAAAAATTTGACACCCCTATCAAAAGATTTTTGATTGCACAACAGTCTTTCTCTGCCTTATTCTGGTCACAAGAAGCACAACCCCGACTGTTGTCTGCTTTTGGTAAAAATTTTTTGGTACCGCGCTCACAAGCATCAATCAGCAGCGATCAACCATTTCTACTAGCGACCAAGTTAGGTCATAGCTGTAAGAAACAACAGAGTTGTTTGTATTAGATATTTCTAGATTTCTAGCGCTGTGATTGTAAACTGAAAAGCCTTTGTGTAACTTTATGTAATTAAGTGAAACTAATGAGTCAAAACTATACTGGTTCAAACTCTCCTCTCATCACTACCGAACCATACAAGGAATTTCCAGCAAATAGATATGTAGAATCTGTATCTGACTCCCGTCAGCTTGATGAATCGGAGAAAAATGGGGGAATTCAGCCTTTTTTAAATGACGAAACGCCCCCAACGCTTTCAGTTGCCGATGCGATCGCTCAGATGTTAGAAAATTTGGGAGTAGGCTACGCTTTTGGTGTCGCCGGTGGGGCAATGGCCAGCCTTTGGGGGGCGCTATCCAATAGCAATATAGAAGTGTTGAACTTCCGCCATGAAGCCGGAGCAGCATTTGCAGCTACCGAAGCATACTTTGCCAATAATCGCCCCACGGTAGTTTTTACCACAGCAGGGCCGGGGATCACCAACGCACTGACCGGATTATTTGCGGCTCGTGGGGAAGGTGCAAAGGTGATTTTGTTGTCAGCTTGCACCTCAGCACCGCAGCGTGGACGTTGGGCTATTCAAGAAACCAGCACTTATACATTGCCCAGTGGGGGAATTTTTACCCCAGGAGCGTTATTCAACTATGCAATCACAATTGAATCTGCGGCTCAATTACCGCAGATTTTTCGTAAACTGGCTCTGGCTATGGCGCAACCAGGCGGATTTGTCGCCCATTTGAGCATTCCCACCGCTGTGCAGACAAGTTTAGTTGAGGATATAGCCTTACCTCAACTAGATATTTCTCCCTTTCCGATGACTGCTTCAAAAGAAGCGATCGCTAAATCGGTAGAGTTATTATCATCCGGCCCCTTTGCTATCTGGGTTGGTTTCGGTGCGCGTGACGCAGCAGCCGAAATCCTCCAACTCGCTGAAAAAACCGGAGCCGCCGTTATCTGCTCCCCCCGTGGTAAAGGTATATTCCCTGAAGATCATCCGCAATTTGTGGGTGTCACAGGTTTAGGCGGTCATGCTTCCGTCTTAACTTATATGGAAGAACAACCTCCACTACGCACACTTGTATTAGGAACCCGTCTTGGTGAACCGACTTCCTTCTGGAGTTCGGCGCTGGTTCCCAAAGGAGGTTTTGTCCATGTAGATATTGATCCCGAAGTACCAGGTGTTGCATATCCACACGTTGAAACTTTCGGGGTTCGGTCTGACATCAAAGCTTTTGTGGAAGAGTTGTTGCAGCAATTACCAGATGCTCCTCATTCCTCAACTTTGTCGTTACCTCGTCCAGAACACAAAGCAATTGAACCGGCATCAGACGTAGACTATCCAGTGCGGCCAGAAGTATTGATGGCAGCAATTCAAAAGATCATTGTTGAAGGTAGCAATGCGATAGTCATGGCGGAGTGTGGTAACTCCTTTACTTGGTCAACCCATCTACTCCAATTTGCCGAAGCAAACCGTTACCGAGTCAGCACCGGAGTCGGCGCAATGGGTCACGCCGTCACCGGAGTGTTGGGTGCAGCGCTGGCGAACAATAGCAAAGCTGTAGGGATTGTTGGTGATGGAGCAATGCTGATGAATAACGAAATCAGCACAGCCGTGAAATACAAAATCCCCGCCATCTGGATTGTACTCAACGATGCGCGTTACAACATGTGCCATCAAGGGATGAAAATCTTGGGATTAAAGGGTGCAGATGCAACACTCCCACCGACAAACTTCGCCATGATTGCTCGTGGGATGGGAGCAGAAGCGATCGTGGTTGTTAGAGAGTCGGATATTGAAGCGGCATTAGAACAAGCGATCGCATCAAGCGTTCCTTTTCTAATCGATGTAGTGATTGACGCCGATCGCCCAGCACCTTCTGGTGGACGTAATAAGAGTTTGGCAGCACAAGGAGTGAAATCAAGCTCGGCAAAAAGTGCAGCCAAGCAAGTTTCATTTCCAATGGTTTGATTTGGAAAGTTGGTAATCGAATAAGTAGGAACCGCCACCCCTTAGAGAAGGACGCAAAGTCAGAAATAACTAATCTTAACTCTACTAATTCGTAGCAAACTCTCTGCGTCCCTCTGCGTTTACCTCTGCATCCCTTTGCGTTTAAATTTCCACTTTCAATTCGCCACGATTTTACGCAAAGCACCAAGTCTTTCTTAACTTCATCCAATCTTAATCTTCGTCAGTGTTTTTGTGTCTATATCTTTACATTTTGTAATGGTCATTACTTTCTCTAACCAATCCCAAACAATATCAAGAGGTCAAGATGCTGCTATTTGAAACTGTTAGAGAAATGGGTCACGAACAAGTTCTATTTTGTCATGGTAAAAACCCCGAAATTAAGGCAATTATTGCCATCCATGATACGAGCTTAGGCCCAGCGATGGGAGCTACAAGACTGATGCCTTATCTTAACGAAGAAGCAGCTTTAAAAGATGCGCTTCGTCTCAGTCGGGGAATGACTTATAAAGCTGCCTGTGCAAATATTCCGGCTGGTGGGGGAAAGGCAGTCATTATCGCTAATCCTGAAAATAAAACAGATGATCTGTTGAGAGCTTATGGACGTTTTGTTGATAGTCTGAATGGACGTTTTATCACCGGACAAGATGTCAATATTACTCCTGACGATGTGCGGACAATCAGTCAAGAAACAAAACACGTTGTTGGGGTATCAGAAAAATCTGGTGGGCCTGCTCCCATAACATCACTAGGAGTATTTCTCGGAATTAAAGCCGCTGTTGAATCTCGTTGGCAGAGCAAAAGACTTGATGGGATGAAAGTTGCAGTTCAAGGCTTAGGAAACGTCGGTAAAAATCTTTGTCGGCACTTACATGAACATGATGTCAAGCTTTTTGTGAGCGATGTAGATCCAGCAAAAGCAGAAGAAGCAAAACGGCTTTTTGGTGCAACTGTTGTAGAACCAACTGAAATTTACTCTCTGGATGTAGATGTATTTGCTCCTTGCGCTTTAGGAGGAATTCTTAATAGTCATACAATTCCTTTTTTACAAGCTTCGATTATTGCTGGTGCAGCTAATAATCAATTGGAGAATGAGCAACTACATAGTCAAATGCTTACTAAAAAAGGGATTCTTTACAGCCCTGATTATGTAATTAATGCTGGAGGATTAATTAATGTTTACAACGAAATGATTGGTTATGACGAAGAAAAAGCTTTCAAGCAAGTGCATAACATCTATGACACTCTATTAGCAATTTTTGATATTGCTAAAGCGCAGGGAGTTACTACCAACGATGCTGCCAAACGTTTAGCAGAAGAACGGATCAAGAATGGTAAGCGGAACAAAACTAAAGCGATCGCAGCTTAATTATTATTATCTTCAGGAGTGAGAAGTGGAAAAAAATACCTTTGCAACATCAGCTTACATTGCGACTTCACCAGAGAGCGCTTTTGAATATCTTTGTAGTTTAAAGAACTTAGACGAATGGACGCTTTATAGCCGGATGCAAGAGCAGATTGATGAAGATACCTGGTTGGGAACTGCGTCTGGTTATCACAAAAATCTCTATTATCATGTTAAGAAACTAGAAAATCCACTTTTCTACGGCATTGAGTGGCACTGTGGATTAGAGTATCAAAAATATTTTCAGGTTTACCCGGTTTTACTGTTTCCCACCGACTACATCGAGCCGGGAACAGATGAAAAGGGTGTGTACTTTCACTGGTTGAGCTTTGTCGATCCCAAACGGCAGACTCAGATGATTATGCAGGGAATTCATACAGTACACACTTCTGAATGTCGTTCTCTCAAAGGTAACTTGGAACGCAAAGCCGGTCTGACTACAGCAGCCAAAGGAAGCCACTTTATCGATACAGACACCATTTATGTTGATGCCCCTATTGAAATCGGCATTGAATACTTAAAAGACTTACAAAACATAGACGAATGGGCGCATTTATTGCGACCGAATGGTGATATTACTTCTGAATCAGGTGAATTCAAAGATGAATATGACCAGGAAGTAAAAGTTTCTGTGCGAGTTCATAGTTTGAGTAAATACTACTTGCTTGAACAAGAATATTTTTATCCAGAGTACGACTATTATCAGCGTTCTGTAGCGTTACTTATCCCAACTGCCTACGCTTTCGCTGACCCGGAAGCTTCTGGTTTTATCCTGCATAGAATCACATTCTGGAAAACAGATAGAACCGTCACCCACGGCAAACTTCAAATTGAAGACTATGGCGCTGAAAGCATGAACATCAAACGTTTGCTCGAAGCCAAAGCCGGCAACCTCAAATCATTTGACCGAGGAATGAGCTACCTCCCAAAAATTCAAGAATCATTAGTTAATAGTCATTAGTCATTGGTCATTGGTCATTGGTCATTGGTGAATTAACAAATGACAAATGACAAATGACAAAGGACAAAAATATGAAACTGAAGCCACTCACTATTACCATCCTAACTTTTTGTGTTGCCGCTTTTTCGGGAATGAAAGCTGCTTCTGCTGCATCGTTTTCCGTAATCGCCGATGGTCTATATAATGCCGGAGGACTAAGCTTTAGTCCTGATGGTAATCTCTATGTCACAGAGGCGGGAATCGGGGGAAGTGGCGGTTGTGTTCCACCAGCAAGTGGTCAAGGTGACTCTTTATGCTATGGCACTAGTGGCGCAGTTACCAAAATTGAGAATGGTAAAACCGAACGCATACTTACAGGACTTCCTTCTTTAGCATTACCGGATGGTACTGGAGCCGGTGGGCCTCGTGACATCCAGTTTGATGCTAAAGGTAAACCTTATGTTCTGATTGGGTATGGGGCGAATCCAGCATTTCGCGATCGCAATTTAGGTTACACTGACCTCGGTAAAATCATCGCTCCCGATTTTAATACCAATTCCTGGACGAGTGTTGCCGATTTAGCTAACTATGAACTCGCCAACAATCCCGATGGTGGTGATGTCGGTAGCAATCCCTTGGGTTTTGTCATCGATGGCAATAAGTTAGTTGCAGTTGATGCAGGTGCAAACGACCTACTCAGTGTTAATACTGGTGGCGGGAATTTGCAATCTATAGTTGCGTTTCCCCAAGACATACTGACTAATCCAGTCTTTCCACCCTCTGGTACACCATCCAATGAACCTGCACAGGTTCCATCTCAAGGTGAAGAGGTGCGATCGCCTACGGCATTGCAGTTTGCAACCCAACCAGTACCCTCAAGTGTTACCAAAGGCCCTGATGGCGCTTATTACGTCAGCCAATTTACTGGTTTTCCCTTCCCTGAAGGTGGGGCAAAAATCTATCGAGTCGGTGCTGATGGTAAATCATCAGTTTTCGCCGATGGTTTTACCCAACTCACAGACTTGGAATTTGATACTGAAGGCAATTTATATGCTTTGCAGTACGCCAATCAGTCAGCCTGGAAGGGTGATTTTGATGGTTCTGTGATCAAAATAGCTGCCGATGGGACACGCACAACTCTTCTGAGTGGCAATGGATTAGAGTCACCTAGCGCCTTGACTATTGGTGCTGATGGTGCAGTATACGTCACCAACCGGAGCGATCGCCCAGGACTTGGACAAGTGATCAGAATTGAGAATACCAAATCTATTCCTGAACCCAGTTCTGCTTTCGGCGTATTTGCGATCGCTGCTTTCGGCGTTGCTTGGCTGCACAAGAAAAGAATCCCCAAACCGCTCAGAGATAGAGTTGTGGCGCTCAAGTAAAAGTTTCAAACCAACATCAGTTCCTCTCAAGGACATTTACCCTGCATTCTTCAGGGACTAGGATTTCTTGTCTTTAAAACCATAAAACTTTCCCGAAATTACTAACTCTTAATCTCCCTTGAAAGGTATGAAACTCAAATCATTTGCTCTGACATCTCTAACATTTTGTTTTGCTGCTATTTGCGGAACACCATCTGTACAAGCTGCAACCCTAACGACAATTGTCGATGGAATCAGTAATGCACGGGCTGTTAGCTTTGGCCCCGATGGCACTCTCTACGTAGCAGAGCCAGGTATCGGCGGAAACGGAAATTGCCAACCATCTCCGAGTACACTCTTTCAGCCTATCTGTGCTGGTAATAGTGGATCGCTGGTCAAAGTGACACCAGGCGGTCAGCCACAGCGTCTATTCAATAACTTTCAATCTATAGCAGAGCAACCCAGTGGCAACCAAGGCGCTGGTATTCAAGATATACAATTCGACTCTCAAGGGAATGCTTATCTTTTAACCGGGTTTGCTGGTTATCCAGGAAATCGTGATTTAGAATCACTTAACCTTGGTGCTAATTTCCCGATCCCAGAGCAGCAACTTGTTACTTTCCCGCCATCCACACCCGATAAAGTACTGAATACCCCGCTTTTAGCACAACTTTTCAAAGCTGATTTGAACACCGGAGAACTAGAAAGTATTTTCGACTTCGGCAAGTATGAAATTACTAATAATCCAGACGGTGGGGACGTAGTTACCAACCCCTTTGATTTGACCGTTAGTGGTGATACTGCTTATGTCGTTGACGGGGGTGGAAACACCGCCTACAAAGTCAAACTTGATGGAAGTGACTTTCAGGCGATCGCAATTCCCAAAAAAGTCCTTAGTGCCTCATCATTACCACCCCTTCCACCAGGACAAGAACTACCTCCAGGTTTAGTAGAGGTACTTCCAGGAGGAAACATCGCAATTCAATCAGTACCTACAGGTGGCACAATCGGCCCCGATGGAGCCTTATATGTTGCCGAATATTCAGGTTTTCCATATCCAGAAGGTGAATCGCGGATTTTCCGCATTGGCGAAGATGGCAACCCAGAGGTTTTTCTGGATGGGTTTACGCAAATCACAGACTTAACCTTTGATGAAGAAGGCAATTTGCTAGTCTTACAATTCGGCGACGAATCTCAGTTGCAGGGTGACTTGCGATTCCTTCCCGGTTCTCTGATTCAAGTTGCTCCAGATTTAACTCGGACAACATTGGTGGCTGCCGGTGAAGGGCTGGAATCATCTGCTGGAATCGATATTGGCCCTGACGGGAAGATATACATCACCAAGCGCGGTGTTGGCCCCGAACTAGGTTCGGTAGTTCGCGTGGATGATGTCGTTACAGAAAGAGTCCCCGAACCTACCTCAATCTTGGGATTATTAGCACTTGCTAGTGTAGGCGCAACTGGTGCGATCGCCAAGCGCAAACGCCAAAACAAGTTGGGTGAAGAGTTGCTAGCCAAAGCAGAGATAGTCTAATTCCTTATTACCAGCCTACTCTGTCAGGCATAGCTTACAGAATAGGCTGCTGCCTCACACAGAAAGTTGCATTTCAAACAAGAGGCAGCAGCCCGAATTTTAGGGTTCCCCAACTAGGACTGGGAACGAAATTAGTCTAGGAAAGAGTATACACTCATACAACCAGGACTTCAAACTCATGGGATTAGTCAAAAATTTGTCACTTGCTATTCTCGGTACTGGATTCACCGTGTTAGCAACAGCGGCTCAAGCCAAAGCTGTAACATTAACTTACGACAGAAGTATTGGTAGCCCCGGCTTCGGCCCTGGAGAACTTTTTGTTCCCCAAGGGATAGCGGTGGATAGCCAAGGGAATACCCTCATAGCTAACGGACGCGGTATTAACCCCGCAGATGGTACTCCTAACTACGACCTCGGTAACAAAATTGAAATATTTAATCCTAGCGGTCAGTATATAGGAGCAATTGGCTCCGGCGGCACAGGGCCCGGACAGTTTGACGAGCCAACAACTGTAGACTTTAATCCAGTAACAGGGGATCTGTATTCGGGTGATGTTTACAACAACCGCATCAATCAATTCGATTCTCAGGGTAACTTTATTAGATCCTTTGCAAATGGAGCATTTACCCCTTTGGTAGAGGGTAGATTATTCTTTGGGCCATCTGGTTTGACATTTGACAAAGATGGCAACGTGTACGTTGGTGATTTTAACGGCGAAAGGATTCTTAAATATACATCAGACGGACAGCAACTTGGTGTCATTGGTGGTACCAGAGGCACTGCACCTGGGGAATTCCAAGGTGTAGCAGGTGTCAGAATTTCTCCAGTTAGTGGAAATATCTTTGTAGCTGACCAGTATAACAACCGCGTTCAAGTACTTGATCCAAATGGTAATCCTTTGTTGGCATTTGGTTCAGTAGGTAGCGAACTGGGACAGTTTCTTCAGCCAATTGGCATCGAAGTGGACGAAGAAGAGAATATTTATGTAGCTGATTCTATCAACAGCCGCGTTCAGGTGTTTGATAAAAACGGTAACTTCTTGACTTCCTTCGGTGAAAATGCCCGCGATGCATCAGGTAATCCTGTACCGCCTCCAGCATTCACTGGCCCTCCTTTTGGCAACCCCCTCGACCTCACTCCCGGCAGATTTAACTGGACGGGTGGCACAACCCTCAAAGATGACAAGCTGTATGTGGGCGATTTCTTTCAAGGTCGCGTCCAAGTTTTAAACGTAGAAGGCAGAAAGCAAGTACCGGAGCCTAGTTCAGCATTGGGTTTAGCATTGCTCGGACTTGGGGCTGCTACTATCACATTGCGGAAACGTGGACAACAAAAGCCAGCCTTTAATTTAAAGAATTACTAATTCGTAATTAAAGAGTTTTGTAGTTTCGTAGGGTGCGTTATGCCCTTGGCTAACGCACCATCTCCATAATTTAGGTGCGTTACGCTTCGCTACTGGCTAATTGTAATTACGAATTACGAATTACAAAATCAAGGTGCTTCCAGGACATTAACATTTCATGCACATTCTGATTTATTCATACAATTATCATCCAGAACCAATTGGTATTGCACCTTTGATGACTGAACTAGCAGAAGGGCTAGTAAAGCGGGGGCATCAAGTGCGGGTAATTACAGGTATGCCTAACTATCCTCAGCGTCAGATTTACGACGGATATCGGGGTAAGTTATACGTTACTGAACAGAAAAACGGTGTCAAAATTCAGCGTAGCTACCTGCGAATTAAGTCTAAACCTAACCTCTTAGACCGGCTACTGCTAGAGTTGAGCTTTGTTTTTACAAGTTTGCCACAAGCCCTCAAGGGCGAACGACCTGATGTAATTCTCTTAACAGTACCGCCGCTACTAGTTTGTTTACCTGCAACTTTGATAGGTTGGCTATACAATTGCCCAGTAGTGCTGAATGTGCAAGATATTCTCCCGGAAGCTGCTGTGCGTGTTGGGCTAATTAAGAATAAGTTGATGATTAAAGCTCTGGAAGCTTTAGAAAAATTTGCCTACCGAACTGCACATACTATTAGCGTAATTGCCGATGGCTTTGTAGATAATTTAATCAATAAAGGTGTACCTGCTAATAAAATTGCTTGCATTCCCAATTGGGTAAATTTAAATTTTATTCGCCCTTTACCAAAGGAGAATAACTCTTGGAGAACTACTCATCAACTCGATGGGAAATTTGTAGCGCTTTATTCAGGTAATATTGCTCTCACTCAAGGTTTAGAAACAGTAATAGAAGCAGCAGTTCGGTTGCGTCATCTCAAAAAAATTGTCTTTGTTATAGCCGGTGAATCCCAAGCCCTCGAAAGGTTGCAGAAACATTGTCTTGCTTGTGGTGCAGATAACGTTTTGCTGCTACCGTTGCAAGCGCGAGAAAAACTACCGCAAATGTTAGCAGCCGCAGATGTGGGGTTAATTGTGCAAAAGTGCAATGTGATTTCCTTCAATATGCCTTCTAAAATCCCACTGTTGTTAGCTAGTGGCCGCCCAATTGTGGGTTCAGTTCCCGCTACTGGGACTGCTGCGAAAGCTATCAAAGAAAGTGGCGGCGGCGTTATCGTTGAGCCAGAGTCAGCAGATGCTTTGGCTGCGGCGGTGCTGGATTTATATAATCAGCCGAAATTAGCAGCAAAATTAGGTCGTAAAGGAAGAAAGTTTGCGGTAGAAAACTATTCCTTTGAACAAGCACTAGATCGGTATGAAGAGTTATTTTATGATGCGATCGCAAAAAAAACACCGACTCTGGATATATTACCCGAAATGAGTTCCAAGGAATCACTTGTTGATAAAGGGTTTTTGCTACATACCTCGCCCCTTATGAGCGTGGTATCTCAAAGCCCAATGACAAATGACAAATGACTCCGCGAAGCGGTTTGATATTTGAAAATTGGGGATAGGAAAAATGCCTTTGAAATCCTCTTATTCTGAGCATCTGAAAAAAACTGATCAAAGCTTAATCGCCTTACTTAGCGATCGCATATCATTATTAGCAGCATCAGAACAACCTTCTTTAGATGAACAACTGGCTGATGTCGCTCCCTTACTCGCTCAAGCTGGTATTCCTGAGTCTATTTGGGTTGCTGTGCTGAAGAGTTGTCACGCTACTCTGATTCCTAAATCTGCCACAAATCATGTCAGCCCCCGACAAATTACCATCATCGGTGGACGCGGTAGGATGGGAAGATTATTCAAAGAGCAGCTTTCGCTAGTAGGTCATAATGTTAGCATTCTCGAACATGAAGATTGGGAATACGCAGAAAAACTGTTAAGTCAGGCAGAATTAGTATTAGTCAGCGTTCCCATTGAACATACGGTTGATGTTATCAAGCGGGCAGCAAAATATCTTAATCCAACTACAGCTTTCTGTGACATCACGAGTATTAAGACTCAGCCAACTCAGGCAATGCTCGAACATCATTCTGGCCCAGTCATGGGTTTACATCCAATGTTTGGGCCAAATATAAAATCGTTTTTGGGACAAAAAGTGGTAGTGTGTCCAGGTCGGAACGATGATTCATTTCAATGGTTATTAGACTTTCTTAAAAGTAAAGGTAGTGAATTAGTTTTTTGCACGCCTGAAGAACACGATAAAATGATGGTGATTATTCAAGCAACGCAGCATTTTTGTAGATTTAGTCTGGGCGTTTTCTTAGCACAAACAAGAGTGGACATAGAGCAGAGTTTAACAATGTCAACTGCTAACTATCGTCAAGAAATTGATATTGTTAAACGTTTGTTTTCTCAAAATCCTAATTTGTGTGTTGATATTATGCTGGCTACCGAAGAAAGATGTAATGCTATTAGTTTTTTAGCTAATACTTACAGCCGATTAGCGAAACTGGTGGCAAGGAAAGATAGAGACGCGTTAATTAAAGAATTTGAAAATACCCAAAGCTTTTTGGAAGAAAAAATTAACACTTTTCTCCAGCCTTTACACACAACGGCTCTCCAGCGAGATTTTGAAGAAGAATTCAGAAATCAGAATGGGCTAAACGCCCCGCTACCGCTAACAGGAGTCAGAATTAAGAGCGCAGGAAACTTGAACCAATTTATTTATCCACCAGTAGCACAGAATTAAATTCTGTTAGCGGATAGCTAAGGTTTAGCCCATTCTGGTTCCTGATTCCTGAATTCTTTCTTGTGAAACCACAGATGCACACAAATATTAGCATTTGAGTAACAAAAAATATGCTGATAGATATCTTTCACGATACCGTTTGCCCTTGGTGCAGAATTGGGAAAAAACATCTGTTTGATGCACTGGCACAATGGCAAGAACAAGAAGTGCATATCCGATGGCATCCTTTTCTTTTGGATAATAACGTTCCTGCTGAAGGTTATGAATTTCGTAGCTTTATGCAAAATAGAAAAGGCATGAAAGCGGAAGAATTGCAACAGATGTTTGATTATACGCAACGCGCGGGTGAGGCGGCTGGAGTTAAGCTAGATTTTGAAAAAGTTCGTTTGGCTGTCAATACTAAGCTTTCTCATCAACTGATTGCACTTGCACCCACAAGCATAAAAAACAATGTTGTAGAAGCTATTTATAAAGCTTACTTTGAAGACGGTTTGAACCTCGGAGATATTAACGTTATTGTTGTCATCGGTACAGCATATCAGATGGATGCTGGCGAATTAAAGTTGCAATTAAATAATCATGCTGTGAGTGATGCAGTTGTTGCTGAATCAACATTTGCTCGGTTAAATGGCATTAACAGCGTGCCGTTTTTCATCATGAATAATCAAGTCAAGGTAAATGGTTCTCACTCGGTAGAGGTGTTCCTTGAAACTTTGAATCGTGCTGCACTTTTAGATATACCTGCAAAAATATGATAGTTGACATCAAGCAAAAAAGTAGATTAATTCATCAACGTGTTGCGGTTACTTTCAACTACGAGGTTTACTTCACTCAAAATTTATTTGAGTTGAAAAACCCGACGCTAGCGCAAGTGGTTACAGCAGATGGGGAGACTAAACCAAAGAAAATAGTTGCAGTGGTAGATGCAGGAATATTAAAGTTTCAACCGGAATTGGTGAAGCAATTAGTCGCGTATACCAAGTTTTATGCAGAGGTGCTAGCGATCGCAGCTGAACCCATGATAATTTCGGGAGGAGAAGCTGCCAAAAACGATCGCACTTTAGTAGATCAAATCCACCAACAGATTGAAACAGCCGGATTATGTCGCCATTCTTACATATTAGCGATCGGGGGCGGGGCGATGTTGGATTTGGTAGGATACGCGGCTGCAACTGCTCACCGGGGAATTCGCCTGATTCGGATTCCGACAACGGTATTAGCGCAAAATGATTCCGGGGTTGGCGTAAAAAACGGCATCAACGCCTTTGGTAAAAAGAACTTTCTTGGCACATTTGCGCCACCTTATGCTGTTATAAATGATTCTGCGTTCTTGACAACTTTAGACGATCGCGATTGGCGTTCTGGGATTGCAGAAGCCGTCAAAGTGGCGCTGATTAAGGATGCGAACTTTTTTGATTATATTTACTCTCACAGCGCAGCCCTGGCGCGGCGAGATATGGATACCATGCAACAGGTTATCTATCGTTGCGCCCAGTTGCACCTAGAACATATTGCCAATAGCGGCGATGCTTTTGAAATGGGTTCGTCTCGTCCCCTGGATTTTGGACATTGGGCGGCTCATAAACTGGAGCATTTGACTAATTATCGCTTGCGTCATGGCGAAGCAGTTGCGATCGGTATTGCTTTGGATAGCACCTATTCTTATTTATTAGGATTGCTTGATTGCTCAGAATGGCAACGAATATTAAATACTTTATCGGCGTTGGGTTTCATGTTGTATGTGCCAGAACTAGCCCAGAATTTATCACAATTGGAACATCCTGATTGTTTGTTCCGGGGTTTAACTGAATTCCGCGAACATTTGGGGGGAGAATTGACTTTAATGTTGTTACAAGAGATTGGGAAAGGAATTGAGGTTCATGAGGTGAATTTGTTGTTGTATAGGGAAGCAATATCGTTGTTGAGGGAATTTTAGGATTGGATTTTAAACGCAGAGAAATGCAGAGGTTAAATGAGATGATCTACTACTTTTGAGGGAGGCGAAGAATTTCAAACAGCGTTATTCGGAAAAGTACTAGATAAGCAGTATAAAAAGCGAATAAATTGACACCCAATCGAAAAATTATTCAATGTATTATCTGCTTGATATCTAGTACTCTTAAATAAGAAGCAAAAAGTTTTTAGTTCCATTTTTTACAAATCATCCGCAGATTAAAATAGGTTGATTTAGATTGATATCAATCTAAGTTAGTTATTCATAGCATTCATAAATATTCTTTTTTCTCTACGATACACTTCGCGTCGGCAAAGCCTCTAGTAGATAATACCAATTTTTTATGAAGCTGCATAGAATTCGATCCCCCCTAGCCCCCCTTATTAAGGGGGAAACCGGAAAAACATCCATCGAAGTCCCCCTTTTTAAGGGGGATTTAGGGGGATCAAGATATATGCAACTTCACATTAAATTGGTATAAGGCGATTATTTAATCTTCACAACTCAGATAGCATCGTCATATCTACAAACAACTACTAATAATGACCAATGACCAATGACAAATGACAATTAGTGAGAAATTACCTATGATTTTTGATTCTCGTTCTTATAAAACCCTTGGCGGTGTAACTGTTTCTCGCTACATCACCGAAGTGAAAATGGATACTGCCCTTGAAGATATTCTGTTCCATTTAAATTCTCAGCGGGGAGGCTTACTAAGAAGCAGCTACGAATATCCAGGCAGATACAAAAGATGGGCGATTGGATTTGTCAATCCTCCACTGGAATTGACTACGCAGGAAAATGCTTTTAATTTGATAGCGTTAAATGAACGTGGTCAAGTACTTCTACCATTACTTTTAGAGTGCTTATCTAACTCAATACAACTTGAGAAAGTTACTCTAGATAATAACAATATTGTTGGCTTCGTTAAATCTACAAAAAGATTATTTACTGAAGAAGAACGCAGTAAGCAACCTTCAGCATTTACTGTTGTCCGCGAAATTCTACACACTTTTTCTAGTCAAGAAGACGAGCATTTAGGATTGTATGGCGCGTTTGGTTATGACTTAGTTTTTCAGTTTGAACCAATTACTCAACTTCTGGAACGTCCTACAGATCAGCGTGATTTAGTACTTTATCTACCAGATGAATTAATAGTTGTTGACTATTATCAGCAACGGGCTTTTCGTTTGCAATATGATTTTAAAACAGCGCATGGCAACACGAAGAATTTGCCTCGAACAGGTGAGTCTGTTGATTATCGCGGAAAACATCTTCTCCCGAATCAAACTGCTGATCATAAAGTAGGCGAGTATGCCAAAAAAGTTGAGGCTGCACTCGATTATTTCCGCCGAGGCGATTTATTTGAAGTTGTTCCTAGTCAAAACTTTTTTGAAGACTATGAAGATGAACCTAGCAAACTATTTGAAACTTTAAAGGATATAAATCCTAGTCCTTATGGGTTTATTTTTAATTTAGGTGGAGAATATTTGATTGGTGCATCTCCAGAAATGTTTGTGCGAGTTGAAGGGAAGCGGGTAGAAACTTGTCCCATTAGTGGCACTATTAGCCGGGGATTAGATGCTCTTGACGATGCGGTGCAAATTCGTCATTTACTCAACTCCCACAAAGATGAAGCTGAGTTGACGATGTGTACTGATGTCGATCGCAATGACAAATCCCGAATCTGCGAACCTGGTTCAGTACAAGTGATTGGTCGTCGCCAAATTGAATTATACAGCCACCTGATCCATACAGTGGATCATGTTGAAGGTATATTGCGATCGCAATTTGATGCTTTAGATGCCTTTCTTTCCCACACTTGGGCGGTTACAGTCACCGGCGCACCCAAAAAAGCCGCCATAGATTTTATTGAACAGCATGAACGTAGCGCCCGCCGTTGGTATGGTGGAGCAGTCGGCTATTTAAATTTCAATGGCAATTTGAATACTGGATTAATTCTGCGGACAATTCGATTAAAAGACTGCATCGCCGAAGTGCGAGTTGGTGCGACTGTCCTTTATGACTCCATACCCCAAGCAGAAGAACAAGAAACCATTACCAAAGCTGCTGCTTTATTTGAAACTATTCGCCGTGTTAAGCAAACGAGTCAGAAAATTGATGAATCCAGTTCCATAAAATTAACTAAAATCTTCCCCAGTGCAGCAGATGGCAAACGTATCTTACTAATAGATTATGAAGACTCATTTGTTCATACATTAGCTAATTACATTCGCCAAACTGGTGCAAGCGTCACTACATTACGTCACGGTTTTTCTGATTCACTATTCGACACAGAACGCCCTGACTTAGTTGTATTATCTCCCGGCCCTGGTAGACCAAGTGATTTTGGAGTTTCGGAAACTATCGGCGCCCTTCTTTATCGCCAAATTCCTATTTTCGGAGTTTGTCTAGGACTGCAAAGCATCGTTGAAGCTTTTGGTGGAGAATTGGGAGTCCTCAACTATCCTCAACATGGTAAATCTTCACGGATTTTCGTTACTGATTCCGATTCTGTCACCTTCAAAAATTTACCGGAATCCTTCACAGTCGGTAGATATCACTCATTATTTGCCCTACCGCAGCATTTGCCAAAAGAACTGAAGGTGACAGCGATTTCTGATGACGACGTAATTATGGGCATTGAACATCAGACACTTCCCATCGCCGCCGTTCAGTTTCATCCAGAATCAATTATGACTTTAGCCGGAGAAGTCGGTCTGGAAATCATTAAAAATGTGGTGCGGGCATATACTCAGGTTGAAGAGTCATTAGTCATTGGTCATTAGTCATTTGTCAAAAGTGCCTCGTTCCCATGCATTCCCAATACTTGTAGAGACGGCGATTTATCGCGTCTTGTATATTTATCGCGTCTCTAAACCGTATTGTATGCATTCCCAGATTCCATCTAGGAACGAGAATAATTAATTATTTTCCCATTCACTCAAGCATTTTATGATTAACCAAGTTACGACTTCTCGCCATATTCTTGAAGAGATTGTGTTGCATAAAAGGCAAGAAGTTGCACAGATGCAGCAGGAATTTTCTTTAACTGATTTGCAACAGCAATTAATTGCGGCTCCAACTGTCAGAAATTTCTTGACTGCTTTACAACAAAATCCTCAGCAACCTAGCTTAATTGCTGAGGTAAAAAAGGCATCACCTAGCCGTGGCATTATTCGGGCAGATTTTGACCCTGTAGCGATCGCTCAAGCTTATGAACGAGGTGGTGCAGCTTGTCTATCAGTCCTCACTGATCATAAGTTTTTTCAGGGCAGTTTTGATAATCTGCGTGGTATCCGTCAACAAGTTGCATTACCCCTACTGTGCAAGGAGTTCATCATTGACCCCTATCAAATTTATTTAGCACGGACAGCAGGCGCAGATGCAGTTTTGTTGATTGCCGCTATATTATCAGACCAAGAACTTCAAAGCTTTTTGCCACTGATTCACTATTTGGGCATGAATGCACTGGTAGAAGTCCATACCTTAGCTGAACTGGATCGAGTGCTTAAGCTTGACGATTTACATTTAGTAGGAATCAACAATCGCAATTTAGAAAATTTTACCGTTGATTTAGGAATAACACAGCAACTTTTAACACAGCGCCAGCAATATTTGCAAAGTTTAGATATCACCGTCGTTAGTGAGTCTGGACTTTATACACCTGCTGATTTGTCTTTTGTTGCTGAAGCTGGTGTTCGTGCGGTTTTGGTTGGAGAGTCTTTAGTTAAACAAAGCGATGTAGAACAAGCTGTACGTAGTCTTTTGAGTGCTGAGTGCTGAGGTAAACCTAAAAAATGAAGCTCTGATACTCGTTAACGGAGCTAAAAGACTCATTAATGGAGATAAAAGACTCATTAACGGAGATAAAAGCCTCATTCACGAGTATCAAAGACTCGTTAACGGAGCTAAAAGACTCATTCACGGAGATAAAAGACTCGTTAACGAAGCTAAAAGACTCATTCACGAGTATCAAAGACTCGTTAACGGAGCTAAAAGACTCATTCACGAGTATCAAAGACTCGTTAACGGAGCTAAAAGACTCATTCACGAGTATCAAAGACTCGTTAACAAAAAATTTAGCGTGGGTATCGCTAATTGCTAAGTGTTGATTATTTCAGAACTATTAACCAATCATTAACTATTTTTCTGCATGACTTCTATCTCCGCTCATTTTCAGACTTTACGCGATCGCCAACAGTGTGCTTTAATCCCCTTTATCACAGCAGGCGATCCTAACTTAAAAACCACTGCCGAGGCTTTACGTATCTTAGATCGCAACGGTGCTGACTTTATCGAGTTGGGCATTCCCTACTCCGATCCTCTCGCAGATGGGCCTGTGATTCAAGCAGCAGCAACTCGCGCTTTGCAAAAAGGCACGAAATTAGAGCAAGTGCTAGAGATGTTAGAAGCTGTAACTCCTACCCTGAAAGCGCCAATAATTCTATTTACTTATTACAATCCCATTTTGCACCGGGGTATTAAGTCATTTTTGCTCAAAATTGCTGCGGCTGGGGTGCAAGGGTTGGTAGTGCCAGACTTACCCTTAGAAGAAGCAGAAGAATTAATCCAGACTGCTGCATCTTTTGGAATTGAGGTAATTTTACTTGTAGCTCCTACTAGTTCTAAAGATAGGATTTTAGCGATCGCTCGTCAATCTCAAGGTTTTATCTATCTAGTAAGCGTCACCGGAGTTACAGGTATTCGCGCTCAAATCCAAGACCGCGTAAAAGATTTAATTACCGACTTGCGAAGCGTCACCGATAAACCTATCGGCGTTGGTTTTGGCATCTCAGCACCAGAACAAGCGCATCAAGTTATGGAATGGGGAGCAGATGCGGTGATTGTTGGTAGTGCCTTCGTCAAACGTTTATCTGAAGGTACTCCAACTGAAGGATTGCAAGCTGTAGAAAAATTTTGTCGGGAACTCAAAGCAGCAATTACCCCAGTATCCCTACAAAAAGTTGGTTCCGCTAAGTAAAAAGGTACATCATAGTCCCTTCTCGAAGAACCTACGGTGTAAACACAAGTCTGAAATAGCTGAAAAACCCAAGGTTTTACCCCACCCTAACCCTCCCCTTGGAAAGGGGAGGGAACTGAATTTCTTTTTCACCCCTTTGCAAGAGGGAGAGAACTGGATTTCTTTTTCCCCCTTTGCAAGAGGGAGAGAACTGGATTTCTTTTTCCCCCCTTGGAAAGGGGAGGGAACTGGATTTCTTTTTCACCCCTTTGCAAGAGGGAGAGAACTGGATTTCTTTTTCCCCCCTTTGCAAGAGGGAGAGAACTGGATTTCTTTTTCCCCCCTTTGCAAGGGGGGATTAAGGGGGGTAAACCCTAGGGTGGGGTTCCTTTACCTCACTCAACCGAGAACCGCTATATTCAGTTCTCAAAAATATATTTCAACATAAAAGGATTTTAACCAGTGGTAAGCATACAAGACATCAAAACTGCAACTATCCAACCAGATTCTTTAGGCAGATTTGGAAGATTTGGCGGTAAATACGTCCCCGAAACCTTAATGCCTGCATTAAGTGAGTTAGAAGCAGCCTTCCATCAATATCGCAACGAGCCGAGTTTCCAAGCAGAACTGCAAAACTTACTCCGTGATTACGTAGGACGACCCAGCCCATTATATTTTGCGGAACGCCTGACAACAAACTACGCTAGACCAGATGGCACTGGGCCGCAAATTTATTTAAAGCGTGAGGATTTAAATCATACAGGCGCTCACAAAATTAATAATGCTTTAGCTCAGGTGTTGCTAGCTAAACGCATGGGTAAGCAACGGATTATTGCCGAGACGGGTGCAGGACAACACGGCGTAGCGACTGCAACCGTATGTGCGCGGTTTGGTTTGAAATGCGTGATTTACATGGGCATCCACGATATGGAACGCCAATCGCTGAATGTCTTCCGCATGAAATTAATGGGTGCAGAAGTTCGTCCAGTGGAGGCAGGTACGGGAACTCTCAAGGATGCAACTTCCGAAGCAATTCGGGATTGGGTGACAAATGTAGAAACAACCCATTACATCCTCGGTTCTGTTGCAGGCCCTCATCCTTACCCGATGATTGTCCGTGACTTCCACGCGGTAATTGGTGTAGAAACCCGCGCTCAATCCCAGGAGAAATGGGGAGGATTACCAGATATTCTACTAGCTTGCGTGGGTGGAGGTTCCAATGCGATCGGCTTATTCAATGAATTTGTCCATGAAACTTCGGTGCGTTTAATTGGAGTCGAAGCGGCGGGTGAAGGTGTAGATACAGAAAAACACGCTGCTACCTTGACAAAAGGAAAAATAGGTGTGTTGCATGGTGCAATGAGCTATTTACTGCAAGATGATGATGGTCAAGTCATCGAAGCCCATTCAATAAGTGCCGGATTAGACTATCCCGGTGTTGGCCCTGAGCATAGTTATTTAAAGGATCTTGGTCGCGCCGAATACTACAGCGTCACCGATAAACAGGCGTTAGATGCATTCCAAAGACTTTCGCAACTAGAAGGAATTATCCCAGCTTTGGAAACTGCTCATGCGATCGCATATCTCGAAACCCTTTGTCCTCAGTTAAAAGGTAGTCCCCGCATTGTCATCAATTGCTCCGGTAGAGGTGACAAAGATGTGCAAACCGTCGCCAAAGTCCTTATTCCTTAATGGTTCAGAGTTTCTAGTAAGCACTTTAGTGCTTAAAAATTCAGGACTAAAGTCCTTACTACAAACTTATTCTCCATTCAGAACTAGTCCAATGACCAATGACTAATTATGATCGCTTTAACTCAAATTCCACCTGAAATCCCCGTTACTCCTGAGTTTTACAACTGGCCAGCGTTATTACAACAATTGCTGAATCGGCAATCGTTGACGGTTTCCCAAGCTACAGATTTGATGCAAGGTTGGCTCACAGATGCCATTCCCCATGTCCTATCAGGAGCAATTTTAGCCGCAATCCAAGCCAAAGGTGTATCCGCAGAAGAATTAGTGGGCATGGCCAGGGTCTTACAATCCCAATCCCCAGTCCCCAGCGATGCACTGAGCTTGTCGAAGTGTACCCAGTCCCCAATCCCTCTAATTGACACTTGTGGAACTGGTGGAGATGGCGCTTCAACTTTTAACATTTCGACTGCTGTCGCCTTTGTTGCTGCCGCCGCCGGGGTAAAAGTTGCCAAACATGGCAATCGTTCGGCATCTAGCAAGACTGGTTCCGCTGATGTGCTGGAAGCTTTGGGGATAAATCTCAACGCCACTCCTGAAAAAGTACAAGCCGCAGTAGGTGAAGTTGGAATCACCTTTTTGTTTGCTCCAGGTTGGCATCCTGCACTCAAAGCGATCGCAACTTTGCGAAAAACTTTGAAGGTGCGGACTGTTTTTAATTTGCTCGGCCCGCTAGTAAATCCCATGCGGCCAACGGGGCAAATTATTGGTGTGAACGATCCGCTTTTACTAGAGGAAATCGCTCAAGCTTTATCGCAATTGGGATGTCAACAAGCGATCGCACTTCATGGACGGGAACGTTTAGATGAAGCTGGTTTAGCAGATGTCACTGACTTAGCTGTACTCCAAGATAAAAAAGTCCGTTCTCTAACGCTGAATCCTCAAGAACTTGGTTTGAATTTTGCCCCCACTGCGGCGTTACGCGGTGGAGATGTCGAAGAAAATGCGGAAATTTTGAAGGCAGTTCTCCAAGGTAAAGGCACTCAAGCGCAGCAAGATGTAGTCGCTTTAAATACAGCCCTAGCGCTCCAAGTTGGTGAAGCCATTCATGGAGAAACGGATGTTTTAGCCGGTTGTGTTAAAGGTATTACTCTTGCGAAGGAAATTCTGCAAAGCGGCGCAGCTTGGACAAAACTAGAACAACTTGCGGAATTTTTGCATTAGACAAACCTCTCTTCGTTTCAGTGTACACACAAGTCGAACTACCCCCCTTAATCCCCCCTTGTAAAGGGGGGAAACCGGAAAATCTTGTTCCCTCCCCTTTCCAAGGGGAGGGTTAGGGTGGGGTAAAACGCCTGTGGGATAAGCGTTTGAGCTTAAGTTGACACCAAAGAGTATTGCTGTGTCCTACGAACGGACTGTATTACACCCAATAACTTACTTACACAAGGAAAAACAGATGATTATCATACTTAAAAGCGGTACACCTGTTGAGGAAATCACTCGCATCAGCCAAGAACTGAGTGAGACTTGGAAAGTCACGGTAGAAAAAAGCGTTGGCACTCATAAAGTTGTACTGGGGCTAATTGGTGATACCACTAGCATCGATAAATTACAGGTTCAAGAATTCAGCCCTTGGATTGAGCAAGTATTACGAGTGCAACAACCTTTCAAGCGGGTAAGTCGAGAATTCCGACATGGAGAAGCCAGCGAAGTTGTTGTACCTACACCTAACGGTGATGTCTATTTCGGCGAACATCACCCGATCGTAGTTGTAGCTGGGCCTTGTTCCGTTGAAAATGAAGCGATGATTGTCGAAACAGCAAAGCGGGTGAAGGCAGCCGGAGCAAAGTTTCTGCGTGGCGGAGCCTATAAACCCCGCACTTCACCTTATGCCTTTCAAGGTTATGGTGAAAGCGCTTTAGATTTATTAGCAGCAGCGCGGGAAGCTACTGGTTTGGGTATCGTCACAGAATTGATGGATGCTGCGGATTTATCAGCAGTGGCGAGAACAGCTGACATAATCCAAATCGGAGCGCGGAATATGCACAATTTCTCGCTATTGAAAAAGGTAGGCGCTCAAGATAAACCAGTGCTACTCAAGCGGGGGATGTCTGCGACAATTGACGAGTGGTTGATGGCAGCAGAATATATTTTGGCATCTGGAAACCCAAATGTGATTCTTTGTGAACGGGGAATTAGAACCTTTGATGGTAAGTATGCCCGCAATACTTTAGATTTATCAGTACTTCCGGTATTGCGATCGCTGACCCATTTACCGATTATGATTGATCCTAGTCATGGTACGGGTAGGTCTGAATATGTTCCATCAATGGCAATGGCTGCGATCGCAGCTGGTACAGATGCCTTAATGATTGAAGTTCACCCCAATCCCGCAAAAGCTTTATCCGATGGGCCTCAATCTCTCACCCCTGATAAATTTGACCGCTTAGTTCAAGAAATGTCAATTATAGGCAAAGTAGTCGATCGCTGGTCTACACCTACATTTGATCGCATTAATGACAGCCGCATTCTCTTCACACCAGAACTATCAAAGTAGATAGAGCGTAATCTTGACCGATTTTTTGCAAACGGCTAAACCCGATCAACGGATTCTTTCGTTTAAAGAATCTGTTGATCGGGTTTTCATCAACTACCCCGCTCTGCTAATGCTGAGGGCGGGGTAGTTGATGAATTTTATTACTTAGGATGGTTTTGAGTTAAATCAAGTTGTATTTAAGATTACAGATAATGAAAAACTAGATTTGTGGGAAATTAATTTTCCCCTGCTACCAAGGAGTAATAATGGTTTTAAGTGAATATCAACGTGCTGTAGGCGTATTTACTCATCGTCGAGATGCAGAACAGGCACTACATGAATTGAGAGATTCTGGCTTATTGATGGAGAAAGTATCTGTAGTTGTACAGAATGCAGACCGCAATCATGAGGTTGCCAATGATGAAATTAAAGAGCGCACTGGTGATAAAGCTGACGAAGGCGCAACAGTAGGAGGGCTTTCAGGGGGCGCTGTTGGTGGGTTAACTGGTTTATTAGTAGGTCTTGGTACTTTAGCAATCCCTGGAGTTGGGCCAATAATGCTAGCTGGCGCAGCGGCAACTGCTTTAGTTACAACCCTTGTCGGTGCAAGTATTGGTGCTGCTACTGGAACTTTTGCTGGCGCACTAGTTGGTTGGGGAATATCGGAAGAACAAGCTAAAGCATATAACGAGCGAGTAGAACATGGACACTATTTCATAATCGTAGATTGTACACCTGCTGAAATTCCTAAAGTAGAAGCAATCCTACAACGTTGGGGTATAGAAGAGTTTGGCATTTATGAATATTTCAACAATGAGCATAAAACTACAAATTATCTAACCACGACAACTTCTGCACCTGCCATTCCTAATAAAAGCGGAATTTTACCTAAATATGCTGTCGCTTACTTTAATAGCTTAGATAATGCTGAAGCGGCAATTAACGATATGTATACCGCCGGTTTTCCAGCAAACCAGATTTCCTTAATTTGCAAAGACTTTTCTCAATTGATTGGGTCAACAGACGTTAATGTAAGTGAGCGTTTTGACGCTATGAGGCTCGGAATACCAGATGATTGGGCACGCTTTTACAACGAGCAAATTGAGCAAGGCAATTACATACTCATCGTTAGTGGCACAGACAATGAGCTTGAACACGCTAGCTTAATTCTAGGCAGTTATGGGGTTCAAGAATGTCAAATCTATGACCCGATGTTAATTCGTTCTTGAAAAAGATTACCAGAAAATTTAACAATTTTGTCAGAGCAAACAAAGCAACAGCAATACTTTCAAAATACTACAGTCTTGATATGTATCTGTTACAGCTTATAATTCCGCATAAATCCAAATAGTTCAAGCGTGTCAGAAGAGGAAAATATGCTTTATCAAGTAGAGTAATTAATAATATTCCGCCCGTTTTCCGGGCGAATATATGACTAAGCAATTGTGCTAACTAAATTACTTCATCTAAATCTCCTCAGAAATTTAGAAATGTAATTAATAGCCCTCGATAGTATAACCAGCAGATTGAACTATCTGTTTAATTGACTCTTCAGAAGCCGCAGCTTCTACAGTTACAGTTTTTGCATTAACGTCCACATCGATTTTGGCATCAGATTCCATAGTCTGAATAGATTTAGTTATATTCTTGGCACAGTCATCACCTTTAATATTTGTAACTTTTAATTTAATTGCCATTACTTGCCTCTTTACATCTTGGATTTATCTTTAATAAATATAATAACGGTTGAGATAGTGAGTACACATCTTACTATGGTGATGTTTTTATATCCAGCTACTTCTGCCCAACTTTCACAGCATATATATATCCAAAAAAGCAGCTATCTTATGGCAGATATTGAAACATTTTAGAAGAGTGAAATTTAGAGTCACTAGGATATCATCTAAATACTAGAAAACAGGGCATTTAACCCTGTCATTTACTCACTATGCCTCCCCTCTTTACTCAGCTTTGTTGCTTTTAGGAAAGGGATTACCGTGATTTAATTGAAAATATTATAGAGTATCAGACTACCTATTTTTTTTGAGTTCGTGCATACTTCTCACGACCTTTGTTACTAAATTTCTGGGCGTAAATCTTACGCTTTCAGTCAATAGCTTATTTCTCATCCCAGGAACAACAACAATTTTATTTTTCATTAAGCCCCGATAACCAATATTCGCAACGGTTGCCGTATCCATCATTCTGTTAACGTTTGCAATCTTGGAATCTTCCATTGCAGCAGTTTGTTGGAATTCTGATGCTGTTGGCCCCGGACAAAGAACAGTCACGCTGACACCTGTGCCCTCTAATTCATTAGCGATCGCTTCGGAAAATGATAAAACATAAGCTTTTGTAGCAAAATAAACTGCCATTAGAGGCCCTGGTTGAAAAGCGGCTGCTGAGGCAACATTCAATATTTTTCCATAGTCTTGCTCGACCATATCCTTGAGGAATAACTTAGTTAAATGGGTCAGGCTGACCATATTTACCTGTAGCATTTTTAGTTCAAGGTTGAGGTCTGTTTCACTAAATGCTCCATAAGTACCAAAGCCAGCATTGTTAACCAGCACATCAATCTTGATCGATGCTTGCTGTAGTTCTGTGAAAATTTCTTCTGGCGATGTTGGTATAGATAAATCCTTGGTAAGAATTTTCACAAAAATGCCAAACTTTTGCGGGAATTCATTTATAATTTCGTTAAGCTTTTCTTCATTCTTATCGACTAACACAAGATTGTAACTATGACGAGCAAAAATCTGGGTTAATTGATAGCCTATTCCACTAGCCGCCCCTGTAATTAGAGCAGTTTTTTTTTGCCGACTTTCAGATGTTTTATTCATGTTACGAAAATTCCTAACGTGATAATTAATTTAAGCTTCATAAATTTAGCTACAGCAATATATAATGTTTGCTGTAGCTATTCTTATGCGGACAATAAATGATGCTATCCACCTGAAATTGAGTATGCTTCGATTAAGCATATTAGGCGCAAATATAAAAATCTGTATCTATATAAACAAGAGCAAAAATATTTAATCTCATCATCAATGCCACAGCATAATTCTGTTACTATAACTGACGTGCAAGCAGCACAAGAGCGAATTTTGGGAATTGCCCACCGCACGCCTGTGCTAACTTCTACAATTGTTAACGATCGCACCAATAGCCAAGTATTCTTTAAATGCGAAAACTTTCAACGCACGGGGGCATTTAAATTTCGAGGTGCGTACAACGCCCTAGCCCAACTATCGGTAGCACAAAAGCAAACAGGTGTTCTCACCTATTCATCGGGAAATCATGCCCAAGCGATCGCCTTAGCTGGAAAAATCCTAAATATTCCCACCACCATTGTCATGCCTGATGATGCACCTGCTGTCAAACAAACTGCCACTCGTGGCTATGGCGCAGAGATAATTTTATACAATCGCCAAGAAACAAACCGGGAAGAATTAGCCCAAAATTTAGCAGATGAGCGCTCTTTGACACTTATTCCTCCTTACGATCATCCTCATGTAGTCGCTGGACAAGGGACAACTGCTTTAGAACTAATTCAAGAAGTTGGTGAATTGGACTTATTATTAGTGTGTTGTGGTGGTGGTGGATTACTTTCAGGATGTGCGATCGCAACCAAGTCACTTTTACCCAATTGTAAAGTAATCGGCGTAGAACCAGCCCTTGCCGACGATGCTACCCGCTCCTTTCACACCAAAACCCTGCAAACAGTCAAAAATCCTAATACCATCGCTGATGGTGCGAGGACTGCTAGCCTTGGTCAAATTACTTTCCCCTTAGTGCTGCATTACGTCGATGATATGGTGACGGTATCTGAAGAAGCGATTCTTCGCACCATGTTTTTCTTATGGGAACGGCTGAAAATTGTCGTTGAACCCACTGGAGTACTCGCCGCAGCAGCTTTACTCGAAGGTGTGGTGACAGCACCAGAGGTGAAAATTGGTGTGATCATCAGCGGTGGAAATGTAGATTTAGCGCAAGTTGGTAAATTGTTTTCTGTGGGATTGGATTGAAAAGTTAAATTCCCAATTGACCACACTCAGTCCTGAGTGCTGAGTGCTGAGTGCTGAGTAACAAGCGATCATACTCAGTACTTTTGCACTATGGTAAAAGCCCCGCCCCTAGTGGACGAAATCTTTTAATGTAGGAGAAGGTTGATACCCGCAAAAGTGTGAGCGGTCTTTCAACTCAGCACTCTTCATCGTATTAATATATTCAACGAGGAAGAGTATCATCTAAGCGAAGTTGAAGACGGGACAAAAGCGGTGATTTTATTAATTGATTTAATCGATATTGCTGTTGAGTATAAGTGTCTTCAACTAGTTGACAGACAGTGAAAGTAGGTTGTTTAGGTTTACCAATAAATGCGACTCCACCCAATCCTCGATAATCTACAATCCAATATTCGGGAATGCCTAAAATTGCATACTCTTCAACTTTGCGTGCATAGTCAGTTTCCCAGTTAGTACTAACAACTTCAACCACCAGTTTAATTGAGCGTCCCAGCGTAATTACGGGTTCTCGCTCCCAAAGAGGTTCACGGTCGAGAACGGTTTCATCAAGAACCACAACATCAGGACGACGAGCTGTAGCTGCATCTGCGAAGGGGTAAATTAAACAAGTGCGAGGAATAACCCAGGGAAGTTGTTCTGCAACAAGGTGTATACCAATTTGGGTTGCAACTTTCCCACTCACCGTTTCGTGGGGGCCAGTGGGTTCCATGTCAATTATTTCTCCGTCTGCTAATTCATATTGGGAGTTATCTTGATATTGGCAGAGAAAATCTTCTTTAGTGAGGGTTTTTTGGGAGATATATGTCATTGAGCTAATCTCCTGAAAGTATGTTGTTTTAATTTTAAAGTATCTAACCACTGGGAAAGCGCCAGATCCACAGGACAATTCTTAAACTTGGCGATGTCTACGACGGGCTATTCCACTTCGCACTTTTGGTGATGGGGTGGATGTGGGCGATCGGCTCCGGTTAGTGTTTTCATAATCGCCCTACAAGCTCTATTATGTCAGAGCATCAAGTTTAGCCAGTATTCTTAAACCTTCTTCTGAGTTGCCAGTTGCAGCCATTGCTTTAAATCTTGTATGGGCATCAAATTCTGCCAGAGCTATGGTAGAAAGTTCTTCAATCAATTTATTGACACTGATGCCTTTGGCTTGAGCAAGTTCTTTCAATCTATTATGCTTATCGTCTGGTAAACGAATAGTTAAAGTTGCCATTTTTGTTTAACTCCTAATAATTTCTTCAGGTTGCGATCGTCTAGTCTAGCTATAGATAAAGTATTTAGGGACTTCCAGAAATTAAATTATTCAATTTTGTGAGCGAAGACGATCGTTAGATTCTTCCTCCCCTTAGACAAGTTTTCATTTACATTTATTTAAACCACATTTGTTATGGGGACAATGTTCCCGACTGCGTAATCTAATTAATTAATAAAGTACTAGAAGTGACATTTGAACTCCAAAATTTGTGTTGATAATAAATTAGCGATGTCTACGACGGGCTACGCCTACGCTGATTGATCACAAAAATTTAGCTGAAAAACCATAAAAAGCAGGGTTTTTGCGAAGAATATTTCCACATGTTAATATTGTTTGTTTGGTTTAGGTACGGATATTCAGTATGGTTCCCATAAAGACTGTTCTCCAAGATTCAGAGCAAGTCACCCGGTTGTTTTCTCATCTCGAATTTGATGGAAAAAAACTCAATCATCAACCGGGTAGTGTATTGGGAAGTACTGCATTGATTGCGGGAACCACCGTTGGGGCTGGGATTCTCGCCCTACCAGCCGTTACCCTGCCGTCTGGTATTGTGCCGTCTACATCTGGACTAATTGCTGTTTGGCTCTACGCTTTAGTTTCAGGGTTATTGGTTGCGGAAGTTACCTTAAACATGATGCGAACAGAAGGGCGTCCGAGTATAGGTTTTTTGGGAATTGTTGAGAAAATCCTTGGTAAGCTGGGAGCGCGAATTGCAGGCAGCGCATATTTATTCATGCACTATGCTCTCTTGGTAGCATACGTCACCAAGGGTGGAGAGATTTTAGGATCTGCGGCGGCAAAAGTCTGGGGTGTGCAAATATTGCCTATGTGGGTGGGCACAACGACTTTTACGCTCTTATTTGGTGGGATTATGTATCTTGGGCGAGAAAAGTTTATTGAGAAATTAAACAGCGCCTTTGTCGGAATTGTCATTGTTTCCTTCTTAGGACTATTATTTCTGGCAGGAGGGCACATTCAGAGTACCCAACTAGTATTTCAGGACTGGAGTGCCCTTGGTAGTGCCATTTCAGTAATGTCTGTGGCGCTATTTTTTCAAAACGTTGTGCCGTTGGTTGTGACGCAACTCGAAGGGGATGCTGGCAAAATTCGTCAGTCCATCTTTATTGGTTCTGTAATTCCTCTAATTATGTTCTTGGCGTGGAATGCCGTAATTTTAGGAAGCGTCAGTCCCGATATGCTACATAACACATCTGACGGTACAAGTGTTTTTGACCCACTGCAAATTCTCCGAGCAGGTGGGGCGGGGGAATGGTTAGGAGTGCTAGTATCCATTTTTTCAGAATTTGCGATCGCAACATCATTTATTGGATTTGTGTATGGATTGCTAGATTTGTTCAAAGATATTTTTCTCCTTGCACAAGGTGGACTTTCTAGACGCCTCCCCCTCTATTCGCTGGTTCTTTTCCCTCCGATGACTCTCGGAACGCTCAATCCCAGCATCTTTTTTACTGCCTTAGATTACACTGGAACATTTAGTATCTCAGTTCTCGGTGGAATTATGCCGGCATTAATGAGTTGGAAGCAACGTCAAGAACAAGAAAACTTAGATAGCATAAATCAACCACTGGTTCCTGGTGGAAAGGTGACACTCATTGTCATGATTGGAGTAGCATTAGCCATGATGGGAAGACAAATCCTGTCAATTTACCATCAATAAAAATTTGATGTACTATAAAAGTATATATTTGTAGTATAAATATGCCAACCACAATTAAATGAGTGATTCTCGCCTCGTCAAAATCAGCAAATATCTCAGCAAATATCTGCGACACACACCGGATGCCATTGGAATTAAACTTGCTCCCGGTGGTTGGGTTGCTGTTGATGAACTACTCAGTGCTTGTGCTAGAAACAAATTTCCGCTCACCCGTCAAGAATTAGAGGTAGTAGTTGAATTCAACGAGAAACAACGCTTTTCTTTTGATTCTACAGGTAATCTTATTCGTGCAAACCAAGGACATAGTGTAAAAGTAGATTTACAATTGGAACCTGTTGTTCCCCCAGATGAGCTTTATCACGGCACGGGATGCAAATCTGTAGAGTCAATTCTGCAAACAGGACTTTGCAAAATGTCACGGCATCATGTCCATTTATCAAAGGATATAGAAACAGCACAGATTGTTGGTGCAAGACATGGAAAACCAGTGGTTTTTGCTGTAAATACTGCGGCAATGCATCAGGCGGGTTACATCTTCTATTGTTCTGCTAATGGTGTTTGGTTAGTCGATCATGTGCCGCCTGAGTATCTAAAAAAAAATTGAATTTGAATATAGTTGTTCCCGGACTGTTGAAGTACATTTTCAAAGCAACTAACTCTGTAAAACAAAAATTTGAGTGTACCTCAGTTGCTCAAGAAACGCTGTTGAAGAAGAATTCAGAATTCAGAAGTCAGAATTCAGGAGCGGAGCCGGAGATGCTCCCATTCCATTGTGGGTAGAGTTTTTCATATTTATATCAATTTGAAAAAAGAATGCGACAAATAGACCATTTGTAGAGACGCGATTCATCGCGTCTTTACCCAAGGATGTGTTGTAATAATTAATTGAATTGGTATTAAACAGTAGCTCGGCTCCAAGTTAAGTTGATTAAATCTAAGATGTAATCCACAGAATTATCTATATAATCTTCTGATTTATCATTACTAGCTACACACAATTTGCCACCAGTAATATAAATTTTATCTGGTTCTTTGTAGTCAGCTTTGTGTCTACTTATCCATCCTGGCTTCTCACCAGTTGTTTCTAATTTTTCTATTTCAAATGTGTGGATATGTAATCTATAAACTGGGGTTTCATTATAGACTTTTGTACCGAGGTATCCTATACTGCCAATAATATATATGTATTCTCCAACTAATGTCGCTGAATGAAAATCAGTTGGCGGAAAAACATGTTGGGGGTAACCAAAAATCTGAAAACTACCATCACCTTGAAAAACGACAACATCGTTATATATACAAAAATTAGAGTCGTAGTAGTCTTCATGTTCACCAGCAATTTCTACAATTCTGCCATCTGGTAATTGTGTAATGGTTCTGCCAAATCTATCGTAGCACCATACTTTATATTGCCGATTTCCTGTATCATTAAAAGTCTTTTGTGCGCTATAAGCAGAACAACCTTCATAAATCATCATCTGCCAAAAAGGTATTTGCATCAATTCTGGATTGGTTTTGCCAAAGCGCGGATTTTTGCCAGCAAAATATTGTTCTGGTGATAATTCTGATAAGTAGAATTTGCTGTTGGCAATTCCGGTGAGCGATCGCCGCATATCATCGTTAATATCGCTCACATCTTCACCAGCCGCAATTAACATTTTGACAATTTCCTTGTTTGTCGCTATCTTAATGGCTTGGTCATTGCAATGATTTATTCTGCTGGGGTTGGCGCCAGCTTCTAGTAAAATTCTGACACAATCAGTAGCACCATGTTCTGCTGCGATTATTAACGCAGTGCTACCAAAATCATCAGTGGCTTCAATATCAAATCCCTCAGCAATTAGCCACTGTAGGACTTCGAGCCTATTATTTTCTATCGCATACATTAATGGCGTTTTTCCGCAGTTTCCCACATCGTTGTGATTTGCTCCCGCAGCTAGGAGTAATTTGGCTTTAGGTAATTCGCCCATTTGAATACTCAATAACCAAGGAGTTCTATGCCAACAATCACGCACATCTTGATCTGCTCCTTGCTCTATCAATAACTTTACTCGCTCTAAGCTCTCAAAAACTATAGCGTGCATTAATTCTGTCCATCCCAGTTGCTCTGGGTTAGCACCCGCGTTCAATAATAATTTGACAGCATCAAATCTCCCAATATGAGCAGCTATTTTGATTGCAGATTCACCATAGCTACTCATGCCATTGACAGCAGCACCTCTAGAGATGAGAAAATTCAAAGTTGATATTAAGTTTTGATCCTGCAAGATATCTCGACCATGCATAGCATTGATTAAGACATCATATCCATTTGGGCTTTGATAGTTAATATCCGCTCCAGAATTCAGAATCAATTGGATTTTATCTAGATTTCCTGACTGCACAGCCAACCCAAGTACGGTATTTTCAAATTCTTGTTCAACAGCATTCACATTCGCGCCATTTTCCAAGAGGAAGCGAATCATATCAACACCTGCATTAGCACTACTAACTGCACACATTAATGGTGTTTGCTGGGAATACTCATCTAGGCAATCAATATCAACGCCATTAGCTATTTGGCGTGCGACTTCTGCAATATCTCCCCGCTGTACATAAATATGAATTTTTGGCATAAATTTTCTAAGTTTACTTCTGATATAAATTATCGGTCTTGCAGAATCAAATATTTACCTTACACCTATGTAAGCCAAGTCATGCTGTCGATTCGGTGCTATCCCCGTAATGCCGCCAAGATCAATTTACCCATAGCGCTTGTACTCCTAATACTGTATTCTCTGATAGATTAGCGTCTGCAAAAACAGGGATTAGCAGTAATTCCATTGCGGTTAACATCTGAAAAAGGAACTTTGTAGATTTGTCTATAAAATTACAAACTCTCAAGAGTAAAAATACTATCAATCTCTTTGCCTACTCACCCAATGTAGGTTAAAAATCTCACCAAACAAACATTTTAGACCTATCCAAGACCCTAAGATGCCTTCTAAGCGAATCTTGTTTATCAGTAACGGCCACGGAGAGGACAACCACACCTCTCATGTTATTCAGACCTTGCGCCAATTGTGTCCTTCTATTGAGATGGCGGCAATGCCGATTGTGGGGGAAGGAAAAGCTTACCGCAGCTTGGACATTCCCATTATTGGGCCCACACAAACGATGCCCTCTGGGGGATTCTTTTACATGAAGCGCCTCTATTTGCTCAAAGATTTTCAATCGGGATTGATTGGGTTAACGTGGCGACAGTTACAAGCGGTGTTACAGTATGCTCCCAACTGCGATTTAATTATGGCTACTGGGGATTTTGTCTCCCAGACATTTGCTTACTTAACAAAACGTCCTTTTGTTTCGTTTATCTCTTGTCTTTCTGCCATCTATGAAGGGCAATTGCGGATCAATCCGCTGCTGTGGCACGATCTGAATTCTTCTCGATGTCTGACAGTTTTTACCAGAGATTCCTATACGGCTTCTGATCTCCAGCGGCAAGGTATAGCTAAAGCTCAGTTTGGTGGTATTCCGGCTTTAGATCGCCTCGTCCCCGTTGGTAAAGATTTGTACCTGAAACCGGACGTTCCTGCGATCGCACTTTTACCAGGATCGCGGATGCCGGAAGCCGCACGAAATTTCTGTTTGCAGTTACAACTGGTGGTAGAAATTGCCAAGGTGATGCCTGAGTCAGGATTCCAGTTTCGCGCCGCCTTGGTACCAAATTTGATGGAACAATTAGACGACATTGCTAAAAGTCAAGGTTGGCAACTGAATCAAGGTATACTCACCTATTCTCCTCCCGGAAGTTCTGCTGAGGAATCACCGCTTGTAGAAGTGAGATGTTACTCAGATGCCTTCAGTGATATCTTGTATTACTCTACCCTCGTCATTGGCATGGCAGGGTTGGCAGTGGATTTAGCTGTAGCGATCGGCAAACCGATCATCCAGATTCCTGGAGAGGGCCCGCAATTTACCTATCAATTTGCAGAAGCGCAAACGCGGCTGTTGGGCATTTCTGCCCAAACCATCGGCACTAAGCCAGCAACCCCTGAGATTCTCAAGCAAGCAGCGAAACGAGTAGTTGAAACTTTACAAGATTCAGACTACCTCGCAAAGTGCAAAGAAAATGGCCCTGAGCGATTTGGCCCACCCGGCGCATCTGAGAGAATTGCCCGCTTTCTACTAAACTCTTTAGGAGAAACTGAGTAGAAATTGCGTCAGAATTTAGGAGTCAGCACACTTGGGTAGCATGGTCTACCTTTCTTGCTAACTCCTGAATTCTGACTCCTAACTCCTGAATTCTGAATTCTGAATTCTGAATCCTGAATTCTGAATTCTGACTCCTGACTCCTAACTCCTGAATTCTTACTTACCTATGAAAGTCCGCTCTAGTTACTGGCAACTGTTGCCTTATCTCTGGCCCCAATGGCCGCTGTTAATTCGGGGATTGGCTTGTATTCTAGGATTTGTGTTATTCACCCTAGCAGTGCCCTATTTAGCAGGTCAGGTCGCTTTTTATCTTGGCCAGGGAAATGTAAACCGGATTGCCTACTGGCTCGGACTAGCCACTGTGGTATTTTTGGTTCGAGGGCTTTGTCAATACGGGCAGAATGTCTTTATGATTGCTGCTGCCCTGAACATGGTTTTAAACTTGCGTAAGCGGGTTTATGCTCACCTGCACAAACTTGGATTAGATTACTTTGAAACCACACAGACAGGAGACTTGACTTATCGTCTGACAGAAGATATCGATCGCGTCGGCGAAATTGTAGACAAGTTATCCCATCAGTTTCTTTCCAATTTGTTGCAGTTAATTGCAATTCCCATTTACATGCTCTACCTGAATTGGCCGCTCACTCTTGCGGGTTTGATTTTGGCTCCTTTAATGGCTTGGTTGATCGGGCAATTTGGTCAGCGATTACTCGTGCTATCTCGCCAGAGCCAAAATCAGGTTTCCAATTTGTCGGCGATGCTAACTGAAGTATTTAGCGGGATTCGCGTCGTTCAAGCTTTTGCAGCCCAAGAATATGAGGTGAAGCGGTTCAATCAAGAAGCAGAAATCAATCGCCAAGCTAAGTATCGCGCTCTACAACTCAAATCCATTCAGTTTCCCGTTGTTGGTTTTTTGGAAGCAGTTAGTATTATGCTGCTGTTTTTATTGGGAGGATGGCAGATTTCTCAGAATCAGCTGACTGCTCAAGGATTTATCAGTTTCTTAGCTGCTGTGGCTTTACTGATTCAGCCAATCGACCTGATGATTAGCAACTACAACGAGTACAAACAGACTGAAGCTTCTGTTGAACGCATCTTTGAACTGATGGCGAAGGAGCCTAGTATCAGCGAAAAATCGAATGCTCAGGCAATGCCAAGAGTTATGGGCAAGGTAGAGTATCGTCATGTCGATTTCGCCTACAATGCCGATCAGCCAGTGCTAAAGGATCTCTGCTTGAACGCTTCTCCTGGTGATGTCATTGCCTTGGTTGGTTCTTCTGGAGCAGGTAAATCGACGTTAATTAACCTTTTACTTCGCTTTTATGACCCTCAGAAAGGTCAAATTCTGGTTGATGATATTGATATCCGTGATGTCACACTCACCAGCTTGCGCCATCAAATTGGCATTGTTCCCCAAGATGTTACTCTTTTTTCGGGAACGATCGCTGAAAATATCGGTTACGGTCAGGAAAAATTAGATATATCAGCGATTCAAGAAGCAGCCAAGATTGCCAATGCTCACTCCTTTATCACCCAGTTTTCCCAGGGTTATCATACCTGGGTGGGAGAGCGGGGAGTTAACCTATCAGGAGGACAACGCCAAAGATTAGCGATCGCTAGAGCAGTTGCCAACGATCCTCGAATTCTGATCCTGGATGAAGCCACCTCTGCCCTCGATTCTGAATCAGAAGCACTAGTTCAAGAAGCACTAGAACGAGTGATGCAAAACCGTACCGTGTTTATTATCGCCCATCGCTTGAGCAGCGTTCGTCGGGCTGATTGCATTCTCGTCATCGAACAAGGAGAGGTGGTTGAAGCTGGTACTCACACCTCCCTGTTGTCTCAAGAAGGACGGTATGCCCGTTTTTACGCCCAACAGTTCTACTCTACAGATGAGTAGTAGTTTGTCAATAAATAATTGATGGATAAATTACCTGTAGAGACGGCGATTTATCCCGTCTCTCTAACTTTTTCATATCAACATCCCAGCAACACAAGCGGTAATAAAACCCGCTAACAATCCGCCAATCATTGACCTTACACCCATGCGAGCTAAGTCATGCTGGCGATTTGGTGCGATCGCGGCAATGCCACCAATGGTAATGCCAATTGAACCTATATTCGCAAAATTACATAATGCGTAAGTTGTAATAGTTACTGCACGTCGAGAGATTTTACCACTCTCAATTAGTGCCTTTAAATCTAAAAAAGCAATAAACTCATTCAAAATTGTCTTTGTACCTAATAATGCCCCAACTTGCCGACAATCATCCCAAGGTACGCCCATTAGCCACGCCACGGGAGCCATAACAAAAGATAAAATCCACTGTAGTGAGAGTTGCTGTAAGCCTACAAATGATCCCAACCATCCCAAAAGTGCATTGAGAGCAGCCAATAATCCCAAAAAGGCGATAATCATCACCCCAACGTTAACTGCTAGCTTCACACCGTCAATTGCTCCAGTAGTAGCAGCATCTATGACATTTACATAATTCGTTTCTACATCTACTTTTGCTTTACCAAGCGTCTCTGAAACTTCTGTTTCTGGGTAAAGTAATTTTGATACCACCAATGACATGGGAGCAGTCATAAAGAAAGCAGCAATCAGGTGTTCTGTTGGGATGCCAAAGGAAAGATATGCCCCTAGTACTCCACCGGCAATTGTGGCAAAACCACCAGTCATCACGGCATGGAGTTCTGATTGCGTCATATTGGCTACATAAGGCTTAACCATCAACACTGATTCTGTTGGTCCCAAAAAGATATTACCTGCACAGGATAAAGATTCAGAACCCGATGTTTTCATCGTTTTCATCATTACCCACGCCATCACCTTTACCACCATCTGCAAAATGCCGTAGTAATACAAGACGCTGATGAAAGCAGAGAAGAAGATAATGGTCGGCAGCACTTGAAAAGCAAAGAAATGATCTTTAAAATTTTCTCCAAAGACAAATTTTGCACCGACATCAGAAAATGCTAAAAATTGGCTGACAATATCTCCCAGAGATTTAAACACAGTCAAACCCCAAGGAGTTTTAAGAATGACTAGCGCAAATGCAAACTCCAATCCCAAACCCCATGCCACTATACGCCAACGCACCGCACGACGATTAATAGAGAAGGCATAGGATATACCGATAAAAACTAATATTCCCAACGCAGAGATGGCGCGTTCCATGTTGACTCCTGGAAAGGTATTGCTAAGGCACTTAGTCACAGAGCATACACAAAATCTGCATTTTTTTGTGGTTTTGTAGCCAATTACTAGAGTTTTGATGCTGTAATACCATTTCACTTCAATAATGATACAAATACGTGGGTAAGGGTTTAGCACTGCTAAACCCCTACGAAAAATCTATATGTATCAAGATTTTCGTGAAATAGTATAAATCAGAATTTAGCGATCGCACATTACTATGCAAAACGATCGCTTCCAGCCGCCAACCATTGATTTTGCTACTCGCCCATTAGGTGGCGTTGGGTTCTTCAGGATCTTCACCCAGGATTTGCTGTGCAGTGTGCCGGATATGCAGAATACGCACCATAGATACTTCTTGATCCTCCAAAATAGTGAAAAGGATGCGGTATGAGTTGCGTCCTCGACCATAAAGTATTTGTCGAATTTCTTGGCTGAAATACTCATTTTCTGGTGCTAAAGGACAGCGCTTCGGCATTTGAGACAAAGAATCAATCGCTTGCAGCAATTCGGCATACCATTGACTTGCCCTTAAAGGGGATGTGACTTGGGACAACCGTAGGAACGCACTGTCTGCTTCAAACTCCGCCACACTGGAAATTTCGATGCGATATTTCATGAATCAGCTGGCAGATTATACTTGCGACGCTGTTCTTGGGCAAACTCATGAAAAGATCGGAACCGTCCTGCCTCAAAATCATCTAATCCTTGTTGAATCCCCTTTATTGCCTCTTCTGATTCTTGTACTTCCAACTCTAAGACACTGGTAAGCAACTCAGATGCTACAAGACTAACATCTTGACCTTGCCGAGCAGCTTTGTCGCGTAATAATGCTTCTAATTCTGGGCTAAGGGTAATGACAATTGGCATAGAGCTACTTCCTTTGGCATTGAGCCTCTGCGCGATATTCTAGCAAACACAGCAATCAGTAGCTATCTAAATATACAGACTTACCCAAAGAAACGCTCATAATTGTCATGACTACCAATCCAAAACCATGTCACTGTGTCTTCTTCCAAAACTCCAAGTGCCCGATAGCCTCGCGTTACCCTCACTGACCAAATCCCCTCCTGAGTGTTGATGCACTTGAAATGTAAAGAGGGGTGAAATGGATTCTCTGCCCACAGCCAATACGCTTTCCTGGCACTTTGCCTAATTTCGCTGCTCAACTGTCGATACTCATACCAAAAGGAAGGAAGTACTGCTGACTTCATAGCTGGTCGTAGTTCATTGCAGTGGCTTGTCCCTCTGCAATTTCTTGTTTGGCAAGTTTCGCAGCAGCAATAAGTTTTGATTGTGTTCTCTGGAACGATTCATTCCATGTGATTTCATCTTGTAGATCATCAATGTATTCCCGCAGATGCTCTGCAATTCGATCTTGTACCTCAATGGGTAAAGACTCCATCATTTTGATTACGGTGGTAATTGCTGTTGATGACATAGTGAATTGCTCTCACGCAACGCTTTGCTCTTAAAGCTAGCACCGATCACCCCTCTTTATTCATCAAACTCTCATGCCTGACAACATCATTGACTCTAACCCAAACACAATGAGCAAGTGTTGTGCGTAGCTGTAGCCCGTCGTAGACATCGCTCAAATACCCAATTATTTTAAAATGTTCAACAAGTACAGTGTTAGCCTGTGCCACTACTTAATAATAGTCACCAAACCTAACTAGAATAAATACTTGCTGTACTTTATGTAGTGGAAGAGACTTCTTATTGATGAAATAGTTGTCAGTATTTTGCCAATAGCTGCGGTTGAACTTAGTTCCCATCGCTCCATAGATTTGGCTTCCATGCTATGACCTGCCATATTACGAATAGATCCGATTGCTTGTGAAATATCACGTTGTTTAGTGTTGATGAAACTATAAGCAGTTCCCGAATCATCCCTGTAAGCATACAAAACGTTGTTGGCTAATTCTGAAATGCCAGACTTTGCTCTAATTTTCTTAATGTCAATAGTTCCAATTTCAACAGAAAGCCTTCTCAAAATATCCTCGTAAGCTCTTCCCGAACATTCGATAGCACTTCTTGGGTTATCTTGATAAGTAAGAAGACTAACTACCAATTCTTCAAGTTCACTGTGGGTAAGCCATTGGAAGACCTCATCACCAAGGACTCTGTTTAAGTAAAGTCTTACTCCTACATCATCTAGCAAATCTCTAGAAAAATCTTCTGTTAGCTCTTTTACCTCTAATTCATACTCTTTGATGATTAAAGATCCTTTAGCATCAATTAAATTGCAGGTCTTAGCCCACAGACTTAGCAACTCGAAAATTGCTTTAATATCCTTATTAAAAGAGTAAAAAGAACTTAGCCTCCTAGCTGATACTTCGAGGCTATCTCCCATCGCTAAGTGACGAAGAAAAAGAATAAAAGGCTCCCATGCTTGAAGCCACTTTCTAAATACAGCAATCTTCAACTCTTCAGAAGGTTTAGCAGTAAGCAACTCAGAGCATTGCTTGACCGTGGCAAAATAACCATTATCTTGGTTGTCTATCATTCTAAGTAAGCAAGCAGCATCAACTGCACTTTTGACATAGGGCTTACTTTTTCCTGTATATTTTTCCAAAGAGTCTAGGCTGGCTTTACTATAGGAACTACGAATTACTATATCCATCACTAGACTCACTGATACTTTGTGAGTAGGTAGTTGATAAGTCAGATTCTCGATCATCGTCAAAAATTCCGTGAGTAGCTTTGAAGAAGGTAATGATTTTGCTGGTATCCCATTCACTCATGTCAACATTAATTGAAATAGTAGTCGGTATAACACTCAGTGTTGTACCCCGCAACGACGGTAGCTCTATATGAGATTTAGATTCAGCAGCAGGTGTCTGGCTGACCGATGAATTATCCTTGAAAACTGGCGTAGAATCAATCACATCTATCTGCTCATAATCAATAGCTGAAGACTCTTCTTCTAACGTTGAATCAGACTTATCAGAATTACATGCTGCATCAATTAAAGATTTCGCATTTTGACTCCATTCGATACGCGATGGCTGTCCTCTCCTGCCATTTATAAATTTACCAAGTCCCGTCAACGAGAGGAGTTTTCCAAAGACAACAACTCCATCATCACGGTTACTCCCAGAAGAGCCATATCCATGTTTCCACCAATAATCTTTTATAGTTTGTGTTTCTGTAGTAACTCAAGTTGCTAGTTACATACCAAGAAAGATGACATAGGGGTATAAAAACAATAAAATCCCTGCAGACAGAAAATTAGGAGGGAA
>NZ_KV757568.1 GCF_001712795.1 Nostoc sp. KVJ20 | reverse complement strand
CGTCCCATGTCTGGACTGTACAACTGTATTCTCCAACATGGCTGACTACGCCCCAATAAGCCGCTTTACCTCTCAAGTCTGGGTTATCCTTTGGCAAAAGAATGCATATTTCACCAATATGGTAACGATTGGGTACTTTCGTCCTTTCGCGTATCCTATCCACTACATCTTTCACTATGCGACCAGATGGAATTTTATTGCCAGCTTGCTCTACTGCCTGTTGCCATACATCTGCTTGCACAGCCGGTTCCAACTCGGCTTTCGCCAAAAATCGCAGTTGTCGTTCGTTGGTCGGCATTGGAATTTGCCGACCAATGGTCGGCAAAAACTTTTGAAGATTCTCATAAACCACAGTGGCCGAAATCTTTAGGTAGGCGGCATCACGGCTATAATTGAAGCGATCGCGACAGTATTCTTCAAAAGTACGGTGCGTAGAACGGTACAGCCGTCTGTCCCTCAACTCCATCAGCGCCTGACCTGCTTCAACAAAAGCACGTTCCACACGCCGTTCCAATTGCAAGCGTAAGCTTTGTTCTTGGTCGGTCAACTCTCTTACTTCAACAGCCGTCACCGTAATTGTTGCTGAGGCTGGGTTATCCTGCCCAGAATTATTTTCCTTTGCAGAGTCGGCGGCTGGCTTTGGTTCCTCAGATGCCCCAGGGATAACTTTCTTGCGTCTGGATGGTGGTTTGTTCATTGCCCCACCTCTAGGCTGACAGCAGTTGAACAAATATTGAATTGTGTCATCATGGAAATATAGAGTTTTTATTTATGCCCCCATCCTTTAAACAGGTTGGGGTTTTTCATTACTTTTTATATTTTGCACCGATGAAAGAATACTTTGACGAAAATCAGTCCAATACCACAGTTAACAAGAAAGACTTCAGAAGTCAGGAGCCTGAATTCAATTCTGACAACTGAATTCAATTTCAGCTTATTCTAGAAAATACCCTCTTCAGCACATGGGTAAAACAACGGCTAATGCTTGATTATTTAACGGCGGGTATTGCATTTTGGATGACTTTGTTTGGAGTACAAGAGTCGTTGTTAGAATTTCGCCTGGGTTATCTCGGTCGCTACTGGTTTCTTGCAATTAGTGCTAGCTTACTCCTGAGCTTTTTGCTCTCTGCCCCAATTACTATCACGCTAATCATCAAATTTACAGTAGATCCGTTTACTTTCCCTGGTAATGTGGTTCTTTGTGCCATCGCTGCGGTAATCTTTAGTGTGATTCTTAGTCTGGCGCAATGGCTGATACTCCGTCAATCCGAGATGACACCAAGAGTCTTTGCACTGATCAATACAGTTATTGGAATTCTCGTCTACTTCCTATTGGTATGGCTCAATGAAGGTACTCTGGAATGGAGTGGTAATCCCTTTAGCGGCTGGAAAACTGTCCTCATCTTTTTAGCTGGTGGTGCGATTACCGGAGCAGCCACTGGTAAAGCCTTGGATTTTTATTGTGAGCGAGTCGAACAGCGATTAATTCAGCTTGAGAGAGAAAGAGAAGAGAAAGAAAGACTCAGAAGAGAAAAAATAGAAAACGAAATATTTGAAAGGAAAAAGCAAGAAAGAGAAAAGCTTGAAAGGGAAATTCTAGAGAGGAAAATGATTGAGAGAGAAATCGCTTTAGCTGAAGAGAAAAAGTGGTACGAAGAACATGGTGATGATGATTACGATTATGAGGATGAAGATGATGAAGAATAATATTTGAGTATCAATTTACACGTTAAACTGGATTTGCGACTAGATATCTGTTTGATTTCTCAATAAATCGATTTCTTTGTTATATTTGCGATGAAACTTTAGTAATTCCACATAAGCACATGGTACTACTAAAGGACAGAAAATAGTGATTAAGACTAAAATTAGTCTAGACAAAAAGCGCTGTTCTCGACTCATTTCTCTATCACTCATCAAGAAAAATTACCATTGGCTAAATAAACACCTTGCCAATCCTAGATAAACGATGATGCCAAGAAAAGTCAAAAGTAAATTCAACATTAACCGTCTAATATTAATAGTAAAGTTTTGGTCAACAAGAAGCACAGGCAAAGAAGGGATGGTTCGCTAGTGCGAGAAACCCCATACATAAATTTAGGGCTGCTGAAACAAGAACCGGAGGCAGAGCGTTTCGCCTGTCCACCGCAAACACAGACAAATTTCTTAATGCTCCTCCAAAGTGAAACTATTAACCCTCTATTATCAGGCTAAAATGAGTCCAAAGCACAAAATTACCCTGACTTTTATCCTTCTTTAGTAGTACAGGAGAATTTTTGTGTAGCCAAGGGACTTATAGTAGCCAAAATCTCATTGAGACAAAGCGGCAGCGCGGTCTTCTGCCTTTGGGAGCTATATCTGCATGGTATTTATTGAACTCTTGGAGCGCGATCGCAATCTCAAAGTTTTCTTGGCTTTTAACCATTGAATATCAAGCAGATAAATGTTATTCGCTTAAATTCAAGATTAAAATCATGATTTTAACTTGTAAAAATAGTCTTAAATTAGTAATCCTAAAAGAAAGGTCTAATGTAAAAACTGTAATTATCAGTAACTAGCAACATAGTATAAAAACTGATTGAAATTAATCTAGATAATTTACTAGAAGATGTAACAGATGCCCATGCCCAACTTAAAAATTGAGATAATTTTTGCTATCACTATTAGCATGAGAAAAGTCCTTCTAAAAGGCTTTTAAAATGTATTTAGAGTATTACCATAAGAAATGTAGCTTACAAAACTTAGCATAAATACCTCATGAATTTTTTGACTTATCTCATGCATCTAGCAAGCTCAGGAGCTGTTGCTTACTATACTGCTTCTCAGATCCGTGACTCTAAAACTCGCCCTATTGTACTTAAGGGTTTACATCTATCAGAGGCTGGTTCTGTGGGATTTCTGTCTGCACTTAGTGAGCGTGCAGCTAACGAAGGCGATACATGGCTAGCAGAAAAATTAAAAAAACACGCATTGGATGAAACTAAACATAGCCAAATTTTTGCTCATGCGTTAAAAAAAATAGATAAAAATTCTATAGATTCAGAGCCTGAAGTTGTACCTAAAAGTCAATCAAGTCAGGGGCGTAGTCCTCTCTTTGCCGCATACTATGAAGGTTATAGCAAAGAACAACTTAGCCCTGCCGTGATTGACTGGGATATCTTTATGGCCAGTACCTATATTATGGAGTTGGATGCTGGTAAAGACTATATGCGAATGGCGAATGTATTACCTGATGATGAGCGTGCCACTCATAACTTAAAGTTGGGGATGTTAAGCATCGCTAAAGATGAAACAGGTCATGCTGCCTACCTTTATGAAGCAATGATGCGGCGAATGCCTGCAAGGAAAGTGCAAAAATTAGTTGATGAATGGCGCACCCGTAAAGTTCAGGCAGTATTTAAAGTAATTGATTATGTCCTTAAAGATACCGACACGATAGCAGATGCATAACATCTTTAAATAAAATAAGTAGGTAGGCGAGAAAATTTATAACTATGTCATTGTGGGAGTGAAGCAATCACAAAGGTTTTGATCTTTTTAGATTTGGTTACATAGTTAGGTTTATTTGTACCTATCTACTTAGCTATCACTTTAAGCCAATTGAATCTCTAAGCAGAAATCCTTCAAAACTTATTTCTGAATCCTTTTAAAAATACTTCCTAATAAGGATCTAAAAGCCATTTTTGTCTATCAATCAGAACTTGCGTCCTTTATGAAGACTATCATCAATACGTTTGTAATTACAGCTTTTATTTCTTTTGCAGCTATCTTTTCTTCTGAAGCTCAAATTACTCCAGATATTACTCTACCTAATAACACTGGTATCAAAATAGAAGGAAATAATCGAATTATTGAAGAGGGCACTCAGGTAGGAAACAACCTTTTTCATAGCTTTCAATACTTTTCTATACCTATCGAGAACACAGTTATATTTAATAATCCTCTAAATATTCAAAATATTATTACTAGAGTTACTGGTGGATTAATTTCTAATATTGATGGACTGATAAAAGCCAATGGAACAGCTAATTTATATTTGATGAATCCAAGTGGAATCACTTTTGGAGCAAACGCTCGATTAGACATTGGTGGTTCTTTTTTAGCAACTACAGCAAATAGTATTAAATTTACTGATGGTATAGAATTTAGTTCTACGGAACCTCAATATTCTCCTTTGCTAACATTAAATGTACCTGTTGGGTTGCAGTTTTATAATACCCTTGGAGAAATTAATGTGCAAGGTAATGGTTTTCCCATTCAGAACTCTATCTTGAGATCCCCTATAGATGCAAGTATAATTTCTACGGGTTTACAAGTAAAACCTGGAAATACCTTAGCTTTAATAGGAGGAAAAATATTATTGAATGGAGGAGTCCTTAGTACCAAAAATGGAAGAATTGATTTAGCAGGTGTAGAGCAAGGGGAAGTTAATATTAAGCTAGAAAATAACAGCTTATTCTTAACCTATGAAAACAAAATAAGTTTTAGAGATATAAGTTTTTTAAAAAATGCTTTAGTTTATGTTAACAGCACAGAAGGTAAAGGAAATACTATTAATATTCGGGGAAACGATGTAAAAATATTAAATGGTACGCTAATTATGAGCCAAAATCAGGGATTTAAGCAAAATGGAGAAATTAGTATTAACTCTGAATTTTTGGAAGTTAAAGACGCATCAGAATTTGGTATTAGCGGTATCTATACTAGCAACTTTGGAAATACGCCCGGAGAAAATATTGAACTTAATTCAAATAAAATAACTATTGGTGGAGCACAAATAGCTACTACTACTTTTAGTAATACTCCAGGTGGTGAAATAATAATAAATGCTAACGATTATTTAAAAGTTACTGGCTCTACTCCATCTTCTATTAATCAATTTGGATATGGTGCTATTAATAGTTTCAGCTATCTTAATTATGGAGATAGTGGAAATATTACAGGAATAATCAAGAATTTGATATTAGAAGATGGGGGTAATATAACTACAGCTTCTAGTTCTTTTGGTAATGCTGGGAATTTAAAATTAAGTACACAAAATATTACACTTAAGAATGGAAGCAGTTTAGGAGCTACAACTTTTAATAGTGGGAAAGGAGGTAATGTTTTAATAAATGCGAATAATACCATAAATATTATAGGTAGGTCGCCTATTGTCGGGCCTAGTACAATTAATGCTGCTACTTTTGGTAGTGGTAATGCTGGGAATTTGGAAATTAATACCTCAAAGCTAATTATCAGAGATGGTGCAGGTATATCTACAAGTACTGTATCGTTTGGAAATGCTGGAAATGTTAATATTAACGCTTCTGGTTCAGTAGATATTTCAGGAGTAGATTCAAATTCAAAACTTCCTAGTTTTATAGATTCATCAGGAGCTATTTTAGATAATAGTTTGAGGATTAGATTTAATAGAGTGCCTCCCACTCCTACTGGAGATGCAGGCAAATTAATTATTAATGCTAAACAAGTGAACATTGATAATAATGCTCAAGTTAGTGTTAGAAATAATGGCTCAGGCAATGCAGGAATCCTTGAAATTAAAGCTCAAGAGATTAACATCACAAACAACGGAGACGTTACCGCGACCACTGCCGTAGGTGAGGGAGGTGACATTATCTTCAATGCGAATAATGTTCTATTACGCAATGGTAATATCTCTACAACTGCTGGACAGCAAGAAACCAAAGGGAACGGTGGGAATATTAATATTAATACGGAACTATTGCTTCTCTTAGAGAATAGCAAGATTGCAGCAAATGCCTTTGAGGGGCAGGGTGGTAATGTTACTATCAATACTCAAGGAATCTTCTCTTCTTCTGATAGTGAAATTACAGCTACTTCAGACAGAGGAATTGACGGTATAGTTCAAATAAATACTTTACAATTTGATTTCATTAAAGCAGCGTTCGTTCCACCAGCAATTAATATTCCTACAGTTGCTCAGATTTGCGCTACGCAATCGGGTAAAGCACCTAATGAGTTTGTGGACAGAGGATCTGGGGGTATTCCACAAAGCCCAAATGATCCCCTCAACAGCACTTATGGCTGGAGAGATGAGCGACAACCTATTTCCACTAAACAATCACAACAGCCAATACAGATCGAAGCAGATCAAAAATATGTAGAAGCACAAGGATGGAAAGACAATGGAAATGGTACAGTAAGTTTTACAACGAAACCAAAAGAAGTGATTTCTTATGGTTCCTTATCAGACTCACCTTGTCACAATTCTCAGAAATATAAATAGAAGGATACAAAGAGCATTGGAATAAAACAGCAGCTTTATGTAGTCAAACATAATTAATTACATAATTTCATTGCGAATGCAGCGAAGCCTAATGTAAGCGAAGCCTTCTCGAAAGGTAGCAATCGCAAGGACTGGGATTGCTATAAGAGCAAACGCGATATCTGTAAATATTTTTGTTCATCTACTTAGCTGCTTTTATTAGAGAATGAAAAAGTTTAAAAAGTTGCTTCTATATTAAGAAAATGCTATGTCGTCCAAATATCGATACTTAAATGTGTTCGGGGCAACTTTTTTTCTAGCAATTCTGATATCAACAACTAACCCGCTTTTAGCAGAAACGGCGCCTTCAAGACTCTTTACACAGCAAATACCAACGATTCCTCAAAGTCCACAAGCTCCTTATCCAATAGAAAGAAGAGAAGAACTGCAAATACCTCCTGCTTCAGTGCCTATGCCTGAAATTACCAAAATAAACCGAGAAAAAATTAAAATTGAAAGGTTTATATTCAAAGGTAATACTGTCTTATCAACTCAACAACTAGAATCAGTAGTTGCTTCTTATACAGGCAGAGAAATTACATTTGCAGAATTGCTCGAAGCTCGTACAGCAGTCACGAGGCTGTACACTGAACAAGGATATTTAACTTCTGGAGCCTTCTTTCCTGTTAAAGAAAATCAAGCGATTACAGCCAGTGGAGGAGTAGTCACTATACAAATTATTGAAGGCAAGTTAGAGAAAATTAATGTTATGGGTAGCGCACGATTACAAAATTATATTCGTGAACGCTTACAGACAAACACAACTGAAGTATTTAATAGCAAACATTTGCTGACAGCTTTGCAACTATTGCAAACAGATCCTTTAATTGAGAAAATTTCTACAGTTATAGATAAAGGCTCTCAATCAAGTGCTTCTGTTTTAAACGTTACAGTCCAAGCACGTCAATCCTTTAGAATTGAAGCTTTCTTAGATAACTCTCGCTCACCTGCCATTGGCAGTTTTCAGAGACGAGTTGAATTAAGCAATGCTAACCTCTTGGGACTAGGAGATCGCTTGAGTTTGGGGTATAGAAACACTGACGGCAGTAATACTCTAACAGCTGATTATTCTATTCCTCTCAATCCTCAAAACGGGACTGTGCAGTTTTTTTATGCAAATTCTTCTGCCAATGTTATTGAGCGCCCTTTTAGCAGACTAGATATTCTTTCTGATGCTCGTGCTTACGAAGTGACTTTGCGTCAGCCAATACTACGACAAGCCAGATCTAATTCAACTCAAGAATTTGCTTTAGGATTGACAGCTTCCCGACTGGAGAGTGAGTCATCATTACTCAACACTCCTTTTCCTTTAAGTGCTGGCGCAGATTCTAAAGGGCGAACGCGAATTTCCGCTCTCAGATTTTTTCAAGAATGGACACAACGCACAAGACAAGGAGCATTATTGGCACGCTCCCAGTTCAATTTGGGAGTTGGTGCAATTGATGCCACAGTTAACAATTCCGCTCCTGACAGTCGTTTCTTCTCTTGGCGAGGACAAGCTTCATGGCTACAGCGTTTAGCAGCAAATGGTACATCCTTGGTTGTCAGAGCAGATATTCAGCTAGCTTCTCGCCCTGTTGTACCATTAGAACAATTTGCTAATGGTGGTATAAATTCGGTCAGGGGTTACAGACAGGATACATTTTTGTCTGATAACGGAGCTTTACTATCAATTGAAGCACGTATTCCCGCTTGGAGAACAGACACTGAACAATTACAGATCATTCCCTTTTTTGATGTGGGAACTTCCTGGAATAATATTACTGCTAAAGATACTGGAATAACAGTATTTACAGGAACACTGGCATCTATCGGGCTTGGTATACAGTACCAGTTAGAAGCTCGCCTTAATGCTCGTCTTGATTGGGGTGTTCCTTTGATCCCTGCTGACACTAACTCAAATTTAGAAACATGGCAAGAAAACGGATTTTATTTTTCTATCAATTACCGACTTATTTAAAGTATCTAATCTTGGGACTATGTTTAACGATAGTGATAGTTTTATCTCAAGTCCAAGCAAAATCCCAAACTTCTGCAAATTTAGAACTGTCTCAAGCACAACTTCTCAATCAACAAGGATTTGAAGAGTTAAATAAAGGACAGCCTCAAGCCGCACTACAAACATGGAAAACAGCTTACAATATTTACTATAAATTAAAAGATTCTGATGGCATTACTGGTAGCTTAATTAATCAAACTTTAGCACTACAAGCCAGTGGTTCATATCTTAGTGCTTGTCAAACTCTAAGCAAGACTCTAGAGCTAGAGGATTGGATTTGCTCTAGCCCGATTGAATTACGGGAATTTTCTCAACAAGCCTATCTAGAGACGTTAAAGTTTGCTTTGGAAAAACAGCTATTTTCAAGAATCAGAGTTATTGGACTCCGCAATCTAGGTGATGTGCTGCGGCTGATTGGTAATCCAGAAGCATCTTCGATTATATTATTCAATGCTATGGCAATGGCTAAAACTCTAGATTTAAAAGAATTAGATATTTATAATCAAATTTTATTGAGTTTAGGTAATACAGAACGTGCCCTTTACATTCAAGCAAAAGGTAAATATCAGCTAAGTGATGATGTATTTACTAAACAGAAAGCACTTAAATTAGCTCAATCAAAAGTTCAAAATGCTCTAAAATTTTATCAAGAGTTAGCAGGCAGAAAACAAAATGTACTTCCACTGCAAGCAAAAATCAACCAGTTAAGTTTAATTTTAGAGATAAAAAAGTGGAAGAACATAGTAAGTTTAGAAAATCCAACTATAAATGAACATATTCAAACATTAGTTAATAACTTATTAAGTCACCCGGAAATATTTGAATCATTTCCTGCAATCGAATCTATCTATGCTCAACTTAATATCGCTCAGAGTTTAGTACAAATTGACGAATATATCCAGTTGAAGCAAGTTGTTTTCTCCAGGAAAGATAATCCGTTATCAATTTCATTACTATTAGCAAATAAAGCTAACACTTTAGCCAAAAAGTTGAATAATAACCGAGCCGAATCTTATGCATTAGGAACAATTGCTACCATCTACAACTCTTTAGGTAAAACACTTGAAGCAACACAATATTTTGAAAAAGCTATGGGACTAGCTCAATCAGTGCAAGCTTGGGATATTGCTTATGAGTGGCAATGGCAATTAGGACGTTTATATCGATTCTTAGGAAAAGTTGATAAAGCCAATCAAGTATATGAATCTGCTATTAACAGTCTTGATCAAGTTCGAGGTGATTTTCTAGGGGTAAACCCGGAAATTCAGTTTAATTTCAAGGATAAAGTTGAACCTATTTACCATGAATATATGGAGTTATTGTTTTCCCAGGATGAGGTAAAATCAAAACGAGCAGTTGAAATTCAAGAGAAGTTAAGACTCGCTGAAATAGAGAATTTTTTACAATGTGGTAGATTGAATTTATCTTCTTTAAGAAATGAACAAACTCCACAAGAATTATTTCCAATTATTTATTTAATTAAGTTGAAAGATCAAGTAGAAGTAGTTGTTAGAACACCACAAAAATTTTATCGCCACACGGTAGACTTCAACCAAATAGCTGGCCCAATTGATAATTTACTTAAAATTGTTCAAAAAGAGCAATTTATTAGAACTGAAGGTGTTAACTATTTTATTTATTCTCAAACTCTTTATAACCTCTTATTTTATCCGATTAAGCAGCATCTTCCTAATTCAGGAAGTTTAGGATTTGTTCTAGATAGTTATTTCCAGAATTTACCTATTGATATGTTACATGATGGAAAAAAATATTTGACTGATTCCTATAGTATTGTAACAGCTTCCAGCTTTCAACAATTGCACAATCATTCGGCTAAATTCAAAAGTTCTAATATTTTAATTGCTGGTATTTCTCAACCTAGTCCTAGTCTTAACGATCCCTCAGTTCCTAAAAATTTACCAGCTTTACCAGAAGTCAAAACAGAAATCGAAAATATCAAAAAAAGTACTACTTCTGTTTTAACTTTAATTGATAGTGATTTTAATAGTCGCAACTTTCAACAAAAAATTGAAAAAAATTCATTTTCTTTAGTGCATTTGAGTACTCACGCTCAATTCAGTTCTGACCCTGAACAAACCTTTATCTTGACTTGGGACAAACCTTTAAATATCAAAGAATTGAACTTTTTGCTCAAAAATGAAGGCGACACAATTAATTTACTTGTTTTAAGTGCTTGTCAAACTGCAAAAGGCGATAAACGCTCTGCCCTTGGAATTGCTGGAATAGCTGTACAAGCCGGAGCACGCAGTACATTAGCTAGTTTGTGGCTAGTCGATGCTGATTCTACTGCTCTATTGATGGAGGAGTTCTACAAAGGATTGAAAAATGGACTTGTGTTACCAGAAGCACTAAGACTTGCAAAACTGAGTTTGTTATCTAGTGAAAAATACTTCCATCCCTATTACTGGGCTGGCTTTATTCTTGTTGGCAACTAAGCCAAAAAGCATTGTCAGTGGAAGCATAAGTTTGCCGCCAAGATACGATTTAACTTCCAATTAAGTGACAGTTATCGTCCCACTGACAAAGCACTGTGCAACAATTTATGATGTCGTCTGCAACGAGTCAGCACTGGTAAAATCTAACTACCCCTTACTCTTTCTAGTCTTTTCTGGCTCTGATCTGCAATTTTCGCTCCTGCTTCTGCTTTGACTAATTCATCAGCATTATTCTCTTTTCGAGCTAATTTGCTTGCAGTTGCATATGCAGATATGGCCGCAGATGGCAAGTATGCCTCTAGGTAGCGATCGCCTAATAATCGATAGATAGTGGGATTTTTACTACCTGCTTCGGCTCTTGCCTTTAACACCAGAATCGATTCGTTCACCAAGTTCTCTGCTTCATATACACTATCTACATCAATAGCCAATTCATCTTGGAACTGATTGAGACTTTGAAGACGATTGATTGTCGTCGCTATCTCTCGTGCCTTATCAGTAGGGACTATCAAAAGAATGGAGGCACTAGCAGCAATAGGCTCATCTCCACGATTAGCAATGACGTTTACATTGTAAACATTCCCCGACTCCATAACTGGCTGATCTTTCGGGTATGGCAGTTGAGTTGCCTTAACCTCAACTGACCAGTTAACTCCTTTGCCTTCGATTTGCACCATATAGCTAGTAGCTGAAGGAGTGGCAGACCAAGATAGTATCGGATTGGTATTTAAAATGACGACACCATAGGGAGTGATTAATGTAGGTATATTTTCATCTTCCTCTGGCCCTTTAGGTGTAACACAGGTATACCCATTTTTCAAAGTACAATTCTCAAATCTGCGCTGAGAAATCGGTAAACAATGTTCACTTACAGTACTATCTGTGAGGTATAAAAGCTTTCCATGTGAATAACAAAAAATCTCAACCTTACGCCCACGAACTGGATGAATTTTGTCATCTTTACAAAGCTTACTCTGGGGTGTCCAATTGATATCGCCACTAATAACTTTTGCTACAACTTCACAGTCTCGCTCATGTGAATCGCTTCTACCGACTGATTGAGCTTGTCCCCCTGCACTGCTAAAGCTTGAAAACAACAGTATTAATGCAATGGCTACGAATTGAGAGTTTGAAACTTTTTTTCTTTTGGCTGTTGACTTTGGTACAATCAGCATTCCTATTATTTAGTAATTTGCTATCTATTTGATAGCTTATCGAAATTGACGCACCTTAGTCAATTTGTTGGAAAAATGCGCTGTAGAATTTGTTGTTTCCATTCTGAGATTTCTGGTAGACCAGAATTATTTGATATTAAGCAAACTTCCCAATGTGTCCTAGCATTATCCAAGTCACCTAACGCTTCTTGTGTTTTTGCTAGCAAGCAGTGAGCATCTACTCTTCGAGAATCTAAATTCACCGATTTCTGCAAGTAATCTTTGGCCTCTGCATAACGCTGTTGTTTGAATCTTGCCCAGCCTAAATTTTTGTACAAGGCTGCTTGCCATACTGGATCTGAAGTGCCTTTCAATCCTTCAAGTGCTAGTTGTGCTGCCTCAGAGTATTTTTCTTGTATATTTTTGAGACGTGATAAATTATTGACAGCATTCATCGGTTGATTCTTGCCGTACTTAATCGATAACTTGTATTGCTGCTCTGCTTGGTCATATTGACCTTGTTCATCGTAAAAATTGCCTAGATTATAATGCAGTTCCCAAGCATTAGGCTTAAGGTTGAAAGCTTTTTGGTAGTTTTCAATTGCACAGTTTAAGTCCTGAGTTACCTGGCAAGCTACTGCCAAGTTATTATATATTTCATCATCTTGTGGATTGTAAATTAATGCTAACTCATAATATTTTTTAGCTATTTCAGGTTCATTCATATAATGTCCAGCTTGATTAAAATAGTAACCTGATAAAGCAAGATTAATTTGTCTATAACTACTATTAATAATCACTATTAATAAGCCTGTCAAAAAGCATTTAAATATATTTGAGATCAAAAAACGATTAAGTTTTAATTTAAATGGTAAACGCTGCAAACGTTCCAATATTACTTGAGTTGTCTGTGGGCGTTGTCCTGGAAAAGGAGCCATCATGTCATCAAGTAAATCAGCAAGAGGCTTATCAATATGTGGTGCTTTATCTCTCCAGATTAGTCTTCCTGTGTTTTGATCTATTGGTAATTCCAATAGTGATATCCCTGTTAACAAATTCACAAAAGTTCGCCCCAAAGCATAAAAATCTGATTGAGGCAATGCTTGACCGTTAAGTTGTTCAAGTGGAGAAAATCGAATCGTTCTAACAACTGTTACTTCATATCCACTACTGAAGCGTGTTCTTTTATTTACTCCACTAGCACCAACTTTTGCTAAATATGTTGTGGTAATCTGTCTGGCTGCTCCAAAATCAACAAGTGCCAGTTGACCATCAGGTTGATGAATAATATTTTCTGGTTTAATATCTCTATGAAAAAAGCCGGAGCGGTGTACAGATTCAAGAATATCAACTAGTTGTGCTAACCAATTCATTGCTACTTTTTGAGAAATTCTTTCATAAGATTTTAACCACTGTTGTAAATTTTCTCCTTCAATTTTTTCCATTATTAAACAGTGCAATACTAGACGACCGTCCTTCAGTGTAAAAGTGAAATAGTCATCCACACCACACTTAGGAACTCCTGGATGATATAACGTCTGTAATATAAGTGATTCTCTCTGAATCAGGCGAACTAATTTAGGATCGCTCCACCTAAGTACTTTCAATACTCTGATTCTAGATTTTGTCCCCCATGACGGCTCAACATCTTCAACCTCAAAAACATCTGTATAGGCAGATGGATCTTCATCCAAAGAACGCAATGGGCGCAGTAAACGAATGCGCCCATCTATTAGTAAAGGATTACCACAAGCTAAACAATTTTCAGTATCTTCAGGATTATGCCGCCTACTACACAAGGGATTTATACAGTAGCTCACGGAGAGTTTTGCCCCTGTACATAACTGGTTAATTCTTTCTTATTTGATGATTTATATACTAAACCGTATGGATCTACTAAGATATATTTCTTAATAACTGGTTCCATACCATAGCTGAGTTCATGCTTACTTGATTTCTTACTGGCTTCAATTAACGAGCGTTGCTCTAAAACTTCCAAAGCTGATATTACCTTTGAAATTGACATTTCTTCTAATTTTAATCGCTCTTTTAAATCATTAATAAGCTTTGAGAAAGGGATTAAAACAGAACTTTTTGCCATCTCCTCAGCTAAGTAAACCATTACTTGCTTTTGAAGATCAGTTAAAAGCCCATTTTGTCCAAATTGGAGATTTAACATCGCCTCAACTCGCGGGCCAATTACAGTAGTCCTATAATCGAAAAATTTTTCTAAGCTTCCCCCAAAAATGCGATTTATTCGCTCAGAAACAGCCTCTAGTTCTGACGGATTCCCACGATATGTTTCAATCAATTCTTTACATTTTTCTCCAGCTATGCCCTTTCCACGCATTAACTGGATTGCTGCATCTTCTTCTAAACCTTCTATTTGAATAGATACAATAGATGAGTTTACATTCACATAAGCAATTTCTTTTAAAGGCACTTGGCTTGTTACAATTACACAACTCTGATGTTTTTCTTGTGTGATTCCAACAAAAAAATCTTCGTATTCTAATCTTTTTTCAAAAATATTTACTGGCGCTATGGCTTCAAAACCATCTAATACCAATAGACAACGATGTAATTGCAAATGATTTAACAATAAAGATAGCTTGGTCTGAAGAGTTATATATTCTGCTTGTTCTATATTAAAAGTATTAATTAAATCAGTAACTAAATTATCAATTGTTGAAGAACGGTTTATTCTTTTCCAAATAACATATTCGTAATTCTTTGAATCTTCTAATAGTATTTCTTCGATTAACTTTGACGCTAGTATACTTTTCCCAATTCCAGCAATTCCAATTAATGATATACACCTTTTTTTAAAAATATTGACTTCCCTTTTTAAAATACTTATCTCATATTGTCGTCCATAAAAGGATGTTATTTTTGGAAATTCCCCATACAATCTAGTTGTGCCTATTAAACGATCAACATTTTGGTATGACGCTTCTAGCTTTTTCAAGTATTCTTTTTTTGCTAGTTTAAGCAAAATATTTCTTAAAGTTAATTTTTTTACTTGCACTCCCTCTCCAACAACTTCTGTAAGCATTGTCCACAAAGGAGTACCTACACCAGTCTGCAAATAATGCACATTATACCCCGAATCGTTTGCTATCTCCTTATAGTCTTTACCATCCCAAGACCCTTTGATTAAAACCATTTCAGAGGGCAACAAATATCTTCCGGTATGCTGAAGCACCCGCTCTTCCAAAATCTCTAGTACTGCTTCTAGGTCTAAATTTTTATTTGAAGACATACTTACCTACAATAGTACGTTATTAGCATTACCATAATACCTATTCAAATTTCACCTAAAACTTTTATATAGCTTTTTTACAATTTTTAATAAAAAGCTACTTGCTATCATTACCTTTTACAGGATATAAGTTTAGAGTGCTACATTGCATAAATAATAACACGCTGTCTAGAAGTGTCACTTAAGCTACAATTGAGCTTTAAGTACAAAAACTCAAGGAGGCAGAGGCTCAGGTGCAAATTTTGGAAGTAATAGTAGAGGCAAAATCTGCGGTAAGTACCGTCTGAGCGAAAGTCTCTTTCTATTAAACATTATGTAAGGTTATCACAAGTCCTTATATACTCCAAAAACACTTATAGACTAGGGAGATATTGAAAACTCAAAACCAAAAAAGAAGATAGCGTCGATACCAAGCGACTAGAACTTCTGTAAAATCAAGCTAATTGGAGCAAAACATGGAGGAAAATATGAAACCATCAAAAAGCCTAAAGCACAAAGCGCCACTAAGGAGTAGGCGCTTTGTCTTTTTGTAAAATTCATCGTTTAAAAGAGCGGGGTTGATCTCGAAGGAACAAAAGAAATTGTCGTTGAAGTTTGGCGACCAAGACGACTGCTAAATTTGTCCGAGAGTATAATCCGCGCTACCAGATCCATTATAGGATCTGCCGCTTGGAAAGTCCATTCCTTGCGGTGTGTTTTGCCTGTCGAAATTCATAAATTTTTTGTAAAGTTAAGTTTGATGAAGAAAAATTGCGAATTTTATAGCAAAAAGCAGCAGCGCGAATAACAGTTACCAGTTACCAGTTACCAGTTACCAGTTGGAATTTACAGTCATTGATAACTGTCAACAATTGACTGTTAACTGATACAGCCCCCTTTGAGCTTGTCAACCAAGTTATCAGGGGAAAATATCATGACAAACAAAGAACGCCCCAAGAGCGCTGTAGTTGAGCGCATGGGGTCGAGTGCAGCTTTCGCACGGCAATTTTGTGCTGTGACGAAGGGAAATTTTCGGAATATCCAGGCTAGAGCAAGGGTTTCGCAGCTTGAAAGAGTTCTCTCTAAGGAATTCCGAGGGGAGAACCGATGAATGCCTCTTCAACTGAATATCCAAACAATCTCACGGCAGCGGAATACCATGAGTTGTTAGCTGGTAGCGCCATTCATCCGGCGTTGATTAAGCGCAACTTTTTCCATGTAGAGGGAGAATCAGTTTATGATTTCCTGTTCATATCTGATAAAATCCCACGTAAGAATGCGGGTCGGGTAACAGATGGATACTTAAAGCTGTATCAGCATTTGCTGTTGGGTGGGACGTGGATTCAATCACTTGACCCATTCAAGAACTGGCAACCAATGGAGTGGGGAAGGATCAAGCCCAACTTTCCTCGTATTGATTGGCAAAAAGGGAAACCCGTCAAATACGAGTCGCCCCCCAAAACCCCCAACCGCGTTACCTACTTTGATGTCGCTAACCCCATCTGGGACAAAGTTGCAAAGCGTTATTTAATTAAGCGCTATCATTCACTTTTAGCATTGCGCTTACTGGATCAACTCAATCCACTAATATTTTGGGAGTGGGTAAAGCAACATCCAGAGATTCCGGTTATCTTATGCGAGGGCGAAAAAAAAGCGGCCTGCTTGCTGAGTTTAGGGTTTGTAGCGATCGCACTTCCGGGAATTTGGAACGGGCGCGTGGGCAAACAGGATTTTGATGAACGGTTGCATCCTGACTTAGTACCAATGGCTCAGGCGGGGCGCAAGTTCATAATTCTTTTTGACTACGAAACTTCTTCTAAAACCAGGTGGTCGGTGTTTCAAGCCACTGTTCGCACTGCCAAAGCGATTGAGGCAGTAGGTTGTGAATGTGAAGTTGCGCTGTTACCAGGCCCAGAGAAAGGTGTTGATGATTTTGTGGTAGCCAGGGGTGAAGATACTAACGCTCTACTGACCGCAATCATCGATGATGCTAAATCACTAAAAGATTACCAGCGCTCATATCGGGCTAAGAAATGGGGACTTAGCAAATACAAACCAGATGTCACCGTTAATGTCAAGTATCTCTCTGAGGCTTTGTGCATTCCTGAACTTGAAGAAAAATGCAATCTGCCTGAGCTTTATGAGCTTGAAAAGGAACAACTTTTCACGCCATCTATAAAAGGACATCAAAGAAAGAAGGAGTCTACGGATTCTGGCGGAGTTGATTCATCCAAATCGAAGAAATCCCCTAGCTTCAATTTCCCAAAATCAGGACTGGTCGTACTCTGGAGCGACATGGGTACTGGCAAAACTGAACTTATGCGCTGGTGGCGTGACCAAAATCCTGATGCGCGGTTCCTCAACAATGGACATCGGGTTAACTTGTTGAAAAATCTTGCCGAACGTTTGCGGACGGCGATGTATTCAGACTTGGGTTACACAGGTTTAGCCCAGGCCCAAGCCCTTAGTATTACTATTGACAGCTTGCATAAGCTGAATACCCAGTCTCTCACCTACGGCTGCATATTTATAGATGAAGCCTGCCAATACCTTACCCACCTGCTGCACAGTAATACTTGCAAACAGCACCGTGCAGCAATCCTAGAAGTACTGGAATATATAGTATACAACGCACCGTTAGTGGTGATTGCCGATGCACACATGGATGATTTAACGGTAAACTTCTTTCTTGCAATGCGACCAAAAGGTGAAGTACCTTACATCATTAAAAACGAGTGGCGAAACGGTTCACGCACAATTTATTGGTACGAGGGGGATAATTCAAGCGCCATAGTCGCCCAAATCTCGGCAGCGCTGATGCTTGGTGAGAAAGTTATGGTTGCAAGTGACAGTAAGCGTTTTATCAAAAAACTCGACAAATCCTTTACTATCAAGTACGAAAAGGCAGGAGAAGGGGTAAAGGGGAAAGGGGAAGGGGTAAAGGAAGAATTAACAGATTCCTCCACCCTTTCCCCCTTACCCCTTACCCCTTGCCCAGTCCGTAGGACTTCATGGCGTATCTGGTCTGTTCATTCAGATAATTCTGGCAGTGATGAGAATGTCGCTTTCATCAAAGATATCACCAACGCCGTCAAAAACTTTGATGCCTTGTTCACCTCTCCCAGTCTCGGTACTGGTGTCGATATTTCGGAGTATCATTTTGATTTAGTGTTCGGTGTGTTTCACGGCGTTTCCCAAACTGCTACTGAGTGTGCCCAACAGCTTTACCGTTATCGTCCAAAAGTCCCGTTTCATATTTGGGTGGCCCCGCGTCCCCCCTTTGGTTACAAGGATACAAACGCATCCAAGATTAAAGAGCGCTTGCTCCAAACCAATGAAATGACCGCTTTTCTGTTGCGGATTGACAGAGAAACGGGTAAGCGGGGGGCGGAGAAAGATTGGGCGCTTGAGGCTTACTGTCAAATTATGGCTAACCGCCACTATTCTCTCAATAATTTGCGTGATGACTTGCGATCGCTTCTCACAGAAATGGGCAATACATTTATATATGTGGGCAGTGATGATGATGAGCAATCTCTTGAAAGTCTAAAAGCAGCAGCACAAGCTTTGGATAGTGCCCACAATTCGGCTGTTGCCAAGGCCAAGAATATTACTTTGAGCGAGTACCGTGCCCGTCAAAGCAAAGATTACCTTGACCCTAATGAAATTTTTGAATGCGAAAAATTCCGCATTTCTGATTCTTACGGCATCGAAGTAACCGAATCACTCGTAGAAATGGATAAAGGTGGTCGCTTAATTAGAGCCCTAGCTGGACTTGAAGCCATTTTAGCCCCACCCGAAGAATCGTTTACTGACCCCAAAACTGGGCAAACTTATCCTACCCCACCAACAATTGTCACCCAAAAAGACCGCACCGAGCGCGACAATCTACCTTTGTGCATCGACTGGGGCAATTATTCCGCACGGTGGCTGGCTAGATTTAACCTGGGGCTGCATCAAATTCTCGCTTCTTTAATGAAGGGTGATGAAGTTACTGCCGATGACCCCACCTTACTCAAGATGACGGAGATCGCTATACATTGTGCTGCTCACGTCAAAGCAATTCTTGGGTTTACTATTCCCCTAGACTGTAAACCTATTTGGTTGCTGGCCACTTTAGTAGAACAGCTGGGGCTAAAGCTGACTTTCCGCAAGCAGGGCAAGCGCGGTCAACAGGTGAAACTTTTTTCTTTATCTAAAGAGGAATTAGAATTTGCAATGCATGTAATTGCTCATCGCGTGGAAAAGCGTAATCAAAAAGAAAATCGAACCTATTACGCTGCTCAAAACCCTGCTGCGTATAGTGTAAGCCCTAATCAGCAGCCCGTATCCACACCCCCCCCTGATGCTATAGGGAACTCCCATTGCCAAGGGGAGGATACTACCGAATTTGAGTCGCCTCCGACCGATCGCATTACTCTACTCCACTGCGTAGAAATACTTCGCTCTGGCATTTCTTGTGGAGTGGACGCAATTAAAGGCATCCTCAAGCGATGGCAGAGTGATTTGCGCTGGGAGACGGTACTGGAACTTGAGGCGATCGCCGCGAGTGAATTGCGACTTGTCGAGGCTCAAATCCCGGAATTTTACAGCTTGCTAAGTGAAGAGGTATTGCCGATTGAGGGATAAAGCCTACGCTGCAAATGAGCTACGTAACCTAGAGCAATCTGTGCCTCATTTTTATCATTGGCTATCGCTTGATGTGCTGCCGATGGAATTGTAAATGGCTTTTTGGGAAAATCCTTATAGCCTTTATTTACTCTCATTCCTGTCTAGATCAACTAAGAGGTATTTCCTGATCTATCACTCCGTTGATAACTTCGTGTTATCCGCATTTCGCATGTCTTGATTGTTGCTGCTCATTGATGGCGGTGATAGCATCGACAACGCCGCGATCGCACCCCGGACTTGGGATGGTTCCACCTCCAAATAATTTTGCAGTTGCTCTAAGCTGCGATGTCCACTGATTTCTTGGATGACTCTCAGAGGGATTTGGGCATTGCTCATGAAAGTGAGTGCGGTTCTCCGGCAACTGTGTGTGCTTGCTCCTTCGATGTCCGCACGTTCGCAAGCTTGTCGGAAGATTAGGCTTGCATATTCTGAGTGCAAGTGACCGCGCCCCCATCGACCAGGAAACAAAAAACCGTCACGGGAGTTTGTCGGTTTGTAAGTAGCTAAGAAGTTCCTTAGTTCTGACAAAATCGGAATGCTGCGGGTAGCTAACTTTCCCTTTGTATTCCCTTTACGGATGATCAGCTCTGCTCTGATCCGTCCCTTGCTGTTATAAACATCTTTAATTTTTAGGGTAACTGCTTCATTGACGCGGCAACCCGTGTACAGCATCACGCCTATTAGGGTTCTGTCTCGCTCTGTGGTTAACCCCAAAGTAAACAGACGCTGGATTTCTTCTGCCGACAAAACCTTTGCCTTCCCGTGACGGTCAATTTTCACAGCCCCGAACCCCCGATAGTTAATCATTATCGCCGATGCTCCCGTCCCAGGATTTATTTCGGTGAAAAAAGTGTGGAACTGTACTGCAATGTGTACTAGTTTCTCTACCGTTTCCCTTTCCCTGTTCACGGACAAAGTGAAAATTGTGGCAGTTTGTCAAAAGAGGCAGGGGAGCGGGGAGCTCTTAGCTGGGGGGAAGATTGGAAGAGAGCTTGTACTCCGACCAATCGAGAACGAGAGAGGAAGGGCGGGGCTTGATACCCATGTTCCGCTCCGCTTCACGGCTTCGGGGCAGGGATTGCTACCCCTGCTCCGAAGCCTCTTCGGTCAGCAACAGAATACCCCCGTCACCTGTAGCCAGAACGGTGTACTAATGCTGTACTATTCCCCTGCCATTTAAGCGCACAGGAGAAAAAGCCGATTACCATTTGGGACTGCCATCGCTCGTGCTGCACAAGCATTGACATCCTCACCGCCGTGAACGCACTCTTAAGAAGGAGTAATGAGTAATAAGTAATAAGTAATGAGTAAATACCCATTTTTCATCCACTCATTACTCCTTACTCATTACTTTAAAGCCGTGCTGGAAACACGGGGTTTTAAACCCATTTTTCTGATAATCACCTTTATCATGATGAGCGATCGGTTGACTCAATCACTCTTCGTCCCAGTTTACCTAGTAGTTCGCCAAGTGAACTTGGCGGGGTAAAGGGTAAAGGGGAAGGGGGAAAGGTTTCAAATCCCTTACCCCTTACCCCTTCCCCCAGCCATCACGCAGCATTTTTGGGTTGGCAGACTACTAGCCACTACCTTTCTTCATGCCATTGGGCTATAGCCAATGCCCCTATATTGAAAAACCTAAAGATAGGTGAAAAAAATAAACTAAAAATGGCTTTATAGTTAATAAGTGATATAAAAAATTAAAGAGCATACTCTTAACAGTTAACTACACAAATATTACAGGTGTAGGTTTGGGTTAGAGAAAACGGGCAAAGGTGATTATTTTAAGAAACTTGTACAAAATTCTTCCCTGCTTCTGTTGTTTTCATACCAAATCAAGCTTATTGGAATAGCCCGCTATCTAATCGCTATAAAACTATAGAGTCATTTTAAGTTTATTTTTTGAGAGTGGTTTAATTCCTCTATAAAAAATTCTTCAAAAAAGGAAAAACGGACGGGTAAAACTTGCTCCCCAAAAACTCAAACTTTTCTCAGCAGCGATCGCCACCGAAAAGAGCGAGTACGCCATCGCTTAGGCTTAGTATCAGCCTAACCCAAAGTATAGTGTCAGAAACTCGCTCAAGAAGCCAGATCGCGATTTTACTGGAAAAGCTTGAGTAGATAATGAGGGCATTTGTTGTAAGTGAAAGGGACATTAATTTTAAAAAACTGGATTTACAGAGCTAGACCATCATTTAAATTGCACAGAGCTAAAAAATCGAGCGTTTGGACACTAATTATTTAAAACTGACAACTAATTCTTTAATGGACACCAGGGCTTAAAAGCAGGGGCAACTTTTAGAGACGCTATGCGTAGCAAGATCCCCGTAGGGGTACAGACTTACTATACTGAATGCAATTATTGCTTTCTTACTCAGCAATCTAACTAAGTACTCAGCACTGTTTCGATGAGCAAAAATTAGATAAAGCAATCCTGCAAGCGTTTAAGCCTGAGATAATTTTTGATCGCCAATGGTAGCCGTTGGCAGTAACATCTCTTCATAAAAGGCATTGCTTGAGGAATGCGCTGAGGCATTTGGCGATGATACTATCAAGGTAATTCATCATGATGAATTACACGATTTAATAAGCGTGGCCAGTCCCAGTTTACCTAGATGACACGTGAACATGAGCAATACAGGGCGTAAAAAAAAGCTGGCATCTTTCAACTGTGACCAAAGGATTTGGGAGCAGTTTATCGCCCGTTGTAAGTCAAAAGGGACGACCGCAACAGCCACGCTGATCGAATTTATCGATCTCTACTTAGGCGATTCCCAAGATAAGGTTGATACAACAGGTGGTAACGATTTAGACGAACGCCTAGACTCAAAGATTAAGGCAAGTGTAGAGAAGTACTTAGTGGAAAGTAATAAAAATCACAGTAGTCCGACTAATGAAATGATAAGAGCTATTTGCGAAAGACTTGATAAGCTCGATTCAGAGTTTTCAAATGAATCTAATAGCAATCAAACTACAGCAATTGATAATCTCGCCAATTTAGAACAAAAAGTGGAGAAGATGTATGCCCGAATGACACAGTTGGCTGAGGCGATCATTAAAATTCAAGACTATCTCAACAACCAACAAAAGCGGGGACAGAAATCGCACTACAATAATTCATCATTCAAAGTGCATACTCCCAGAATGCAACCGTTAACTGAAGAAGGTTTGGCCAAGAGGCTTGGTGTAAGTGAAGAAAGTGTACGCAAGGAGCGAATTAAACTCCCCCCACCGCTTTTTGTAGCATGGTGTAAGGGCAAAGATAGATCCGGTATTGGGTGGGAATTTAACGAAAATACGGGATTTTATCATCCGGTAAGTTAGTAATTTTATTCTTTTCAAGAATTTCGGAATTTACACTGACTCGCCCGCCGAATAGAGTGATTGCAGATAATGACAATTAGGAGCTTTAGGTGCAGCGAAAAATCGAATTAAAAAGGGGTTTTGATAATACAACTGTTGAAGCATATTTGGTTGATTTAGAACAAAGACATGTTGATGATTATGTTAATGAGTGGGTCGAAAAATTAAGGTTATTTAGTCAAGAAGATAAATACTGGGACTGGATATTTAAATTAAGATATATTGGCAATCAACAAAATCTTGAAGGTTACGCAGTTGAGTGCGAAAACAAAACTCAAGGATTGATGATAATAGAAACACAAATGCACGGTTCTCGGTTGAATATTGGTAAGAGGTTAGTTTATATTGATGGCATTGCCACTGCCCCCATTAACCGAATCGAGATTCAACGCCCACCTCAATTCAAAGGTGTTGGTCAAGCACTGTTAAATTTCGCAAGAATTAGAAGTGTTGAGTTAGGGTATGAAGGTAGAGTTGGGTTGCATTCCTTACCAAGGTCTGAAGGATTTTACGAAAAACAAAACATGTTGAACTGCGGTTCGGAAGAAGAATATGAGAATTTAGTTTACTTTGAGTATGGTGTATTGAGACGAAGATAAAGTCCGAGCGGGTAAAAATTTATGAATCATCAACAGCAAAAGGATAATTTTGAGGCAAACGAGTCAATAACAACCCAAGAAGCTATAGATTTACTTTTTGGTGAAGGATGGCTCGAAGAGGCTGTTTGCATCGAAGATGAAGCAAATTGCACTATTGGCGCTGGTTTGGATTGGGGTAATGCATTACCACCTTTAATGCTCAACCTTCCTTTATTTGGCCGCCTATCAACGCTGCGTGTATCTCTCAACCGCGAAGTCAGGCTAATAATTGAAACATGGGATTTAGGTATAGGTACAACTTCTGCAACAGAAACTGCAAGGGCACGCATTAAAGAGCGGTTGCTATCCCCTTCGTCTGAGCTAATACCTCACTTGGAAGCTACTTTGTTGCAAGATGATTTATACAATGAAGAGTTTATATCTAACCGAGAAGCTCTAAAATCCTTACTTGCAGTAGTTCTTACTGATTCTGATAGAGAAGAAATTGCAGAGAAGGCTGCGAATTCAATACGCACACAAGTTATGTCTCAAGTGGATTTTTCCGGAAAACTTTCTGCGTAAATATAATCACAATAATATCAGGTTCATGAAGTGGTTTGTTGGACTACTTGGCAAACCATAAAAGAAGTAGTTCACAAGCAAGTTTGCGACATTACTATTTCTGAACCGTCGGCGAAGGGGTGTGTACAGAGGCTTGCGAATTCAGTTGTTCAATCGATTACTTGGCACTCATAAAGAACTGACCAGACACCACTAAAGTAATTCTTCTAATTACCTTTCTTCCACTCATCAAATGATTGACAAGCTTTCCCTGTAGGAATTAGCCCATTGGAGGATACACCAAAATTTGTAAGAGTTGCATTTTCTATTTGTGCATTTGCGACAGCATCTCGCAATATCTTCTCTTTTTCCTGTTTTGGCACGATTTCTATTTTCGCATCTTTAGGTTGAGGATTACTGCCTTTCTTTAGTGGAAATTCTCTGACAACATATAATTGCTCTTGTTTAGCAGTACCTGATGCAAGACATCCCCTAGATTTGACAAAAAGAGTTGAGTCCGATGAAATATCAGCAAAGAAGCTAGGCTTAGTGATAAACTTTATTTCTCCAGCAGGGCCCCATACATAAATGGGTGTCTGGAAACCTTGAGTAGGAATATCTTTAGTTTCATCACAGCCCAAATTTATTTTTCTATTTAAATCTACGCCAGCATTCCCACAAACTTTCCAAGTTACTTTGTATAAATCAGGCGTACTCTCGACAAACTGTTTGAACTTTTGCTCTCGCTCTGCTTCTACTGCTTTTTGAGCATAAGCAGCTTTTTGTTCTGGTGATTGGCATGAAGACACTCCCAAGCTTAATAGTAAAGCAAGTGCATAAATCTGGTTTTTGTTAAGATTGAATATCATAAAAACACCCAAATCAGCATAATTTTTTGTCACTATTTTAGCAGTTAATTAAGGTTAAAAATCAATTTCATTAAATATATTTACTTGATTTATGGATAGATATAGCAAATAGTAAATATGAAAAACAGTTGAGATTTAAATACTAATATAACTTGCAGTTTACTGATCATATAGCAGTGAATTTAAGTAAAATTGCTCACTCAGACAATGCGGATAAATTAAGAAAGAATGGCATATTGTACTCAAAAAGCAAGAGGTAAAAGTACTGTATTTTTCAATACTTTTATCTGTAGAAAGAATTTTTCACAACTTTTATGATCTGGATGAACTCACCTAAAAAACTGATGAATACTGGGCTGATAGAGCAAGTGTTTGAGCTGATAAAACTAAACAATCCTTTGATTGCGGTAGAATCTCCACTGCAAGAGAGGCTTAGATTTTTAACAAATCTGGCGAGGATGTGTGCTTACCAGAATATTAACTGTTATTTGTGGACACTGGAAGATGACCATCTGCATCAGTTGCTTTGCAATGGGCAAGACTTAAACCTTTTGCCAGTAGCTGAATATCAAGCCAACGCTAAAAATAGGCGAGAAGATTATTTTGAGATTTTGCGGTTCTGGAAAACTACCCACTTAGAAGGAATTTTGATAGTAGAGGGTATATTTCCCTGGATTGGTACAGGAACAAGCGATCCTGATTTCTTTTTGACTAGCGAGTGGATCAAGTCTGCCTTGATTAATTTAAAGCTTTATAACACCAGTTCAAACAAAACAGCCCTATTACTGGGGTCAAATGCCAGCCTGTCATCTGACATTGCAGCACTTGCGCCGACAATAGTTCAACAACTGCCAACAGAGGAGGAAATCAGCGATTACTTAGCATCAATACTTTCCACAGAGGTAAGCGAAGAGGAAATCAAGGAAATAGCTCAAGCATCTGTAGGGATGTATATAGCAGATATTGAGTTTCTGATCAAAAGCGTGAGTAGGCTAGATAGTGAAAGTCATGGTCAAGAGTTGGTTAAAAAACTGTCTGCCTACAAAATCAACTTACTTAAGCGAGTTTACAACATAGAATTCTTGCAACCAGTGACAATTGCAGTCGGGGGTTTAGAACTGATGCAAGAAGCATTTAAGAAATACAAGCGGCTGCTCTCACCACTGGCGAGAGCTTATAATTTGCGATTACCCAAGGGAGTGTTATTAATCGGGCCACCAGGCACAGGTAAATCTCACTCAGCTAAAGCTTGTTCCCAGCAGATGGGAATACCATTAATGATCGTAGAGTGGGGTAACTTTCGCAGTTACGGCAACATGGCGGAATACAAACTCAAAAAATTATTGGCACTGGCAGATAGGATTAATCGTATAATATTATACTTTGACGACTTCGATAAGGGATTTGCGGGAGATGATGATTTATCACGAAGACTAGCGGGGATGCTGTTAACCTGGATGCAAGAAAGGACTAGTGATGTATTAATTATTGCTTCTGCCAACAACATTGAATGGCTACCACCAGAACTGACCAGAAGCGGGAGATTTGACGACATTTTTAAGGTGGATTTACCCAATAATGGGGAGCGACACTCAATTTTTAAAATTCACCTTGCCAGATTTGATTATCGGTTCCGTGATAGAGATGGGTTCAGTGATGAAGAATGGCGTAGACTGCTCAAAGCGACCCATCGCTGTGTAGGTGCGGAAATCCAAGCAATTGTGGAAAGGGCGGCTATCTCTACTTTTTGCCTGATGTTCACAGACGATGTTCCACCTATGGGTGAACTGCCGCCGCTAGAAATTAGACTTGAAGCATTATTGTCAGCAAGAAATAATATGAATCCTCTGGCAATCCGGGAAGCTGAACGGATTGAGGGTATGCGAAACAAAGCTGATTTACAAGGTTTACCGTCCAGTCCCCTTGACTCAAGTGTATATAGTGTCGGCAATGTCAATATTTTTGGTTAAATTATGCAATTAGTCAAAATTCCCACAACCATCGACTTATATGCTGCGGCTTACAAACTGTTAAATATTCTTGGCCCAATTGCGGGAATATCAATTATTGTCGCTTCAACAACTATCGCTTACTTGCAAACTCGTCCCCAGCATTTACCCATAACGCAGATGCTCACCTACAACAATCGCACATTCAAGTTGGAAGTAGCCACCACACCTGTTGAATTAAAGAAGGGGTTGAAGTTTCGCAATCATTTGCCCAGCGATCGCGGGATGTTGTTTAATTTGGGCAAGGAGTATAAAGCTGTCCCCTTCTGGATGGAGGGGGTTAAAATTCCTTTGGACATCATTTTTATAAAAGACAATGTGGTGACGACAGTTATTTACAAGGCTCCACCCTGTGCAAAAAATCCTTGTCCAATTTACAAGGGTAGTGTTGCTACTCAGGTTTTAGAACTGCCCTCTGGTACTGTTAAAATTCAAGTCGGCGACAAGCTCAACATCCAGCCGTTATCGGTTCCATACTGATGAGAAAACCAACAAAGGGAAAAAAGTCAATAGGCAATCTGGCGCTTATTTCTCTAAATTTCATCAATGAATATAAAATTGTATACCTATATAATTTTAAATACTGATAATAAACAGCTATAACATCTATATAAGCAGTCTACTTGCTAGATTTACTGTAAAATAGATTGTATTAAATATTCTATGTAAGCAAAGGTACGGTTTTTTTTAGTACTTTGGTTTGTAGGTTTTGTGGGTGAAAACCCGAATAATATGCGTATCGTTTTAGGAGAACGAAATGCATACTTACGGCAACGAGACTGAAAGGTTTGTTAATACCGATACTGCTGCTGTACTGGCTTCAGAAAAAAAGAACAGCACGATAACAAATAGTACACTAGTGCTAATGGGAGCGACGGGTGCGGCAATGATCGTGTCGATGTCAGTCCATAACATCCTCTTAGGTGGATTGA